>NZ_NWUO01000007.1 GCF_002895925.1 Mixta theicola
TAAAGACCCGGCGACCCAGGCCGTCATAGCCATAGCGTACCTGACGGGTTCCCCGGCGAACCGCAGTCAGCTGACGGTGTTCATCCCACACGAAATGCTCCGCTTCAGCATCGCTTTGCCCGGACTGTCGCTGCCGGAGCTCGCCTGCCCGGTCAAAACAGTAGCGAACGCCGTTCAGGCTGCCGGTCCGCGACCAGCGTTCAGGCTGGTTTTCGCTCTCATTAAGGACGGAGGTGAACGGATTGCCCGCCGCGTCCTGCACGAAGCGCCGGATAACGCCCTGCGGATCGCAGTGTGCCAGCAGACGGCCTGTCGGATCATAACGGTATCGATCGTCACCCCACAGGCTGTCCTGTTTCAGCGTCAGGTTGCCGTCGCGATCGTAGCTGAAGCCGGTGCTGAACAGCGGCTGCTCGCCACGCACCACCTGTTGCGCGTTCAGCCTTCCCTGGGGATCGTAGCTCAGCAGGCGGGTGACTTCGTCCGAAAGTTGCTCGTGGCTTCGCTGACCATGCGCATTGTAGCTAAATCTCACGGGCTTATCGCTGTTAAGCTGTACGCCAAGCAGCCGGTCGTGCCCGTCCCATGCGTAAGATACCTGATGTCCGGCATCGCTTTCGCGCGACAGCAGCAGACCGCGTTCATTCCAGCGATAGCGTAGCTGGAAATCATCCTGCTCTTCACAGAGAATCCTGCCTGCCGCATCGTAACGCCAGGTCAGCCTGCGCCACGGGTTTTCGCACAGTACCAGCCGTCCACAGGCATCATACTGGTATCGCGTGTCCGGATTGTCTCCGCAGCGGCGTTCACTGAGCTGACCGGCGGCGTTGTAACGATACCGCACCTCTCTTCCCAGCGGATCCCGGCGGGCGATCAGATTCTCGCTTTTATCCCAGCGATAATGGGTGGACTGGCCATAATAGTCCGTTTCAGTCACCACCCGCCCCAGCGCATCGCGGGTAAGCTGCCAGCGCTGACCGGTCTGATTAATCACCGCCAGCAGCCTGTCTTCCGGATCATAGTGGTACAGGGTGCGGGCCCCGTCTGCGGTTTCGCAGCCAGACAGCATCCCCGTGGGGGTATAGGACAGGCGCGTAATCCGCCCGGCTTCATCGGTACAGCAGACTGGCCTGTCTTCCCGGTCATATTCAAAACGGATTTCGCGGCCGTCTGGTTCGCATATGGCTGTCAGCCGATCTTTCCGATCCCAGAAATAATGTGTTACGGCCCCGTTGCCGTCGGTTTTCTGCTCCGGGTTGCCCCGTACGGAGTGGCGCAGCAGCAGGGAGGCCGCCCCGCTTTCAGTAATGGCGCAGGGAAAACCCAAATCGTCATATTGGTAACGGGTGATGCCGGTCCCCGGTTCATCAGCTTCAGACAGCTGTCCGAGCGAGTCGTAGCGATAACGGCGCGTTACCCCGGTCGGATCGGACTGCGCAGTCAGGTTACCGCGTTCATCGTATTGTAATTGCCATTCTTCCCCGTTTTCATCGATATGCGAAAGGGGCTGTCCCGCCGCGTTGTAGCGAGCGTGGATCACACCACCGCCGGGAAGATGTTCAGCGACTATCCGGCCCTGTTCATCATATTCCCAGCGATAATGGCGTCCCTCAGGATCGATGAGAGAAACGGTGCGGCCCAGCGTGTCATAGCCCAAAATGGTATTGCCGCCTTCCGGATCGATTTCAGAAACAGGCAGGCCATTTTCATCAAACGTGATGCGCGAAGTATGTCCCAGTGAATCAGTGACCACCACTTCGTTGAGCAGGGGATGATAGTCAAAATGGTAATCCCACACGCCACCATCGCCCCAGGCGTGCACTACCCGCCATGCGTCATCGAAGGCATAGTGAAATCCCTGCCCAAGACGATCGATATGGCTTACCATGCGCCGCTGTCGGTAGCGAAAAGTATTCGCATGCGAAAAGGCGTCCAGTTGGGCTATAAGCTCGCCTGCCTGGTTATATTCATAGCGGATTAGTGGAGAAAGATCCCCCGTACGGGTGTCGAGCAGGCGCAGGGCGAGCAGCCGCCCATGTTCACTGGTGACGATGATTTCCCGTCCGGTCGGCCCCAGCAGACAGAACTCCCGAATAGCCTTCAGTTCGCCATGCTGACGAGAGAACAGCCAGGCGTTGCCGTTGAAATCAGCTACTTTTTCCAGCGGCAGCTGGCCTGTCTGACCCAAAAAATGCAGTTCAGTATTGTTTTCAAGCGCCACCCGCCAGCAAGTGGCATCGCTGCCCTGTTCGCGCCAGAGACGCGCGCCTTCCGGCAATCCGTTTACCGCATGTTCAATGCCATCGCTATCTGGCAGAGCCGGGAACAGCATTACGCCTTCCGGCTGATGCAGCATCGCAGCCTGCTCTTCAGGCATGATTTCCAGCGTGATATCTGCCGGTGTGCTCCAGCCGTAGCCGCACCAGCCCTCTTCATCAATATCTGCAGAGGAGTAATAACGTACCCAGCTCAGAGGCAGACGGCCCCGCACCACAAAATCCTGCTGTTCAAGATGCACGCTGCCATCCCGAATATCGACAGGCTCTGCGCGCAGCATATTGCATTTAAGAAAACCGGAATCCATGTTTTTGAACAGTTTTTTGCGTAGCTTCTTAAACCGTTCCATAAACTGTTGCCACTTTGGCGTTTTTTTCAGTTTCTTAATGCCTTTGCCCAGCCCGCTTAGACCGGCTTTCATCAGCAATGCCATAAGATTGATCGTGGGCGGGCCGCCAACGTTCACATTATTAGGCAGGGCCAGATTAAAGGTCAGCGGTAGCGTCAGTGAGAGCTGCTTCGGCTTAGTTGTACGTTTCAGACGCAACGGCGGGATCATACCCACTATATTGCAGCCGAGTACGGGCATTCCGATGCGGGAAAAGGGTTCGCCATCAACGGAAACCGTTTTACTGCCCATAAACAGTTCATTGTCTAGCTGAGGTCCGCCCGGAGCACGGAAGGGGGGCACCCAGACGCCACCAACCGGAATATGTACTGCAATTCCGCCCGTTCCTGCGCTGGAACGTTTAATGCTGTTGACATTCACCGTAGTGCCCAGCAGGGGCAGATAGTCGAAAACATCGAACACCAGCCCAATATGGGGCGTAGGCAGTGGCCAGGGGTAGAGATGAATATCCAGACCAAGCTGCGGATCAAAGTGTGAACTGGAGTGCATCATTCACTCCTTTAGAAAAGCGCCCGCAATAGCGAGCGTAAAAAGGTACGAAATTCCGTCGCCAGCTCGCCGTTGGAGATGCTGAGATAAATAAGGGCAACCACGGTGATTACGCTTATGAAAATGATAGGATTTTTCATGTTTGGTCCGGTGAACTGTGGGTCAGAGAGGGGGCCGCTTCAGCGGTATTTTTCCCCCAGGCTGGCAGGCTCTGCCATTCGCCGGGAGGGGCATCAAAAGGGTGCGCTATGCCAGGTAAACCATTCCAGTGCGGATGCAGCTTCTCGCGCGCCAGATCTATCACCTGGCGGAATTCTCTACTGCCATGCTGGATGAGCGCCTCACGCGCCTGACGGATGGATAAAAAGGCTTTTTCCAGCCGTAGCTGAAAATGGTTATCAATGCGGCTTACCGCCCTGGTCTCCGGCTTTTGTAGCTGGCTGACGGCCGCGTCAGCCTCCAGCACCAGCCGTTTTTTTTCCTGTTGCCAGCGTTCCGCACATGCCTCCAGGGCGCTGACACGCTTTTTGTCCTGAATACGTAACAGGTCCTGGAAAACGAGTGGCAACGAGGTCTGCTCACGTTCTTCGTAGGGAACGGCCTCAGCGGCATGGATGGCGTGGGCATAATCTGACATGGCCTCAGTTGGACGGCCTGCCTGCAGCAGTGAGAACCCCGCCATGCGCCAGGCCTCCGTTTCAAAAAGCGGATGAGGGATTGCTTTTGCCTGCCGGGCCGCCTCGCGATACTGTTTTGCCGCTTCATGGTACTGCTTATCAGCAAACCAGGCGCCCGCTTCACCAAAGGCGCTCTGGGTCATTAACTGGCCGCGAGTCAGGGGATCGGGCACCTGAATGGCGCTGCGCTTCGCCTGTTGATACTGCGTAATCGCGTTAAGACAGTTTTTTTCTTTGAGCCATGCGCCAGCCATAATGTTGTACAGCACCGTTTCCTGATCGGCCCAGCCGCGGCGCTGTACAACCGGTAATGCCAGCTCAGCCCGACTGACCACCTGTGAGGCGCTCCCTTTTTCAAGCAGCAACATGGCATCAGCCAGATAGCGCCGCAGCTGCAGCCGATCGGGATCGGGATCGCTTTGCTGCCGTGCGGTCTGGTGCATGACCTGCATAACATCGGCATCATCAATGATGCGCTGGATTTGTTGCGGATGTGACTGCTCCAGTGCCTGCCAGAGCGGGTATTCAGCCGTTTCAATCAGCAACAGGCGCACGGTCTTTGATGTTTGGGACAACCAGTGTGTTAACCAGCGCTGTAACGCTTGCATATCACTGACGTCAGAAGGTTGCAGCACCAGCACCAGATAACGCATATCTTTTGCGAAAGTTCGGGTGAAATCTTCTGCAAGATCGCGAAAACGGGCGGCACTGTAGCAGGGCAGTCGCGCTTCACCGCGCCAGTGCGCTGCTTCAGGCGTGGCCTCGCAAAGTTCGATAAACTCTCGGGACAGCGACTCACTGTAGCCATATCCGGTATCAAACTGTGTGGTAAAGGTGACAAACAAATCGGGCAGCGTGCGACCTTCCGGATGTTGCTGCATGGCAAATAGCGCATTCAGTAAGGGTTCTCCGGCGGCAGGCACCTGCCAGATGAATAGCGGCGCCTGGCTCTGTTTTGTCGCTTCCAGCCAGCTCATTTCCAACTGGCTAACCGCTTTTTCGCTTGGGTTTTGTTCAGAAGAGATCATGGTAGCTTCCCGTCAGGCGTTCAGATCGATCTTTTTGCCATTCACCATGACGCCGGCGGCGTTGATGGTGATACTGGCCCCGCCAGCCATAATTTCGATGCTGCCTGAATTCAGCGTTATCCCGCTTTCACCCACATTGATAGTAAAGCTGCCGGTGGCGCTGTCGGACACATTTCCTTCGGTAAAACGGGTATCGCCACCCGTAATACTCAGCGTGCGCCCGGCGCCGATCTGAACCGACTGCTTTTGCGCCACCGTGCGGATCTCATTACTGCAGACGGTCACGTTGCGGTCGCCTGTAACATTCAGCGTCTGGTTGCCAGTAACGGCCATCGAGCGATTCTGCTGCACCTGCACCTTTTCATTGCCAGACACCGTGCGGCTGCGATCTTGATTCACCGTTAGCGTTTGATTGCCTTCAACATTACTGGTGTGATTGCTTTTTACCGTGGCGGTATGGTTACCCGTAATATTTTCATCCCGATTCTGCGTGACGCTCAGTGAAGCGTTGCCTTTAACCTCCTGGCTATGGTTCTGCTGCACGGTGATATTTTCGTTTCCGGTAACGGTTTTGGTTCGATCCTGGCCGATTGTGACGGTTTCATTGCCGTCAACGGTACGCGTGCGGTTCTGTTTGATATGGCTGGTTTCATCTTTACCGACGGTTTTGTTTCGATTGCTGCCGACAGAATGGGATTCATCCTGTTTCACTTCGATATCCATGTTGCGTTCGGCTTGCAGCCAGAGTTGCTCTTCACCTGACTTATCTTCAAAACGGAGCGCATTTGCGTTATCCGGCGAGCCGTCTTTTGTCCGGCTCATAAAGCCCATTTGCGTGGCAGCGGCGGGGAGCGACCAGGGCGGCATACTGGCTTCGTTGTAAACCCGGCCGATAATGATTGGGCGATCCGGCTCGCCGTTGATAAAGTCCACGACCACTTCATCGCCAACGCGAGGGATCTGAATGCCGCCGTAGCCCTGACCTGCCCAGGCGCTGGAAACCCTCACCCAGCAGGAGCTGTTTTCGTCGCCATTACTGGCGCGATCCCAGTGAAATTTCACTTTTACCCGACCATATTTATCAGTCCAGATCGATTCTCCGCTGGGGCCTACTACCCGTGCCGTTTGCGGGCCATAGGTGCGCGGCCATGAGGTACGCGCTTTTGGTCGGAAAGGGGTGCTGGCGGGGATAACCGTGAAATTGATGTGGTGCTTCGCGCTACCATTGCTGCCTGACGCGTACTGATTCTCTTCAAAATTATACCGGGCGCTGATTACCAGTAGCGCTCTGTTATCTGTATCGTTAGGCGCGCCCGTCAGGGTAAACTGATAACCCGGTGCAATACCGGTTGCTGTACCGGTTCCCCGAATTTGCTGCTGCCCGGCCTGCCAGCTTTGCTGACGAATACGGGCATAGCTTTCGCCATCAGTATGTTCGATAAAGTGACCCGGCCAGTCGTAGACATCAATTTTGCCGGGATCGGGCGAGACAGGATTTTGCAGGGCCTGTAGCAACCAGGCGTGGGGTTTACGGAAATCGTAATCGTCAATGCTGTATAAGCCGGGCGTCACGACATAGCGCGCTTTCAACTGACTGACGCCTTCTTCATCAATAGCGCCGCCGCCAGCCTGGGCATGCCAGGGGATTGTTTCATAACCAGGAAAGGTGCCGGTTGCGGTGGTATCGTCGCTCAGGATTAGAGTATGCCCGTCCTTTTCGTGGCGGAAATAATAGCTTATTCCCTCCAGCTCCAGCAGACGACTGATGAAGTCAAAGGTGCTTTCGCCATATTGTACGCAGTAGTCCCACTGGCGATAGCTGCCACTCAGCCGATCTTCAATCCTGACGTTATTTTCTGCAAACAGGGATTTAACAATATCCGGCACCCGCTGTTGCTGAAAAATACGAAAATTCTTGTCGCGAGTCATCGGCCAGAAATCAGGCTCCAGCGTGATCTGATAAACCGTATAACGATTATCTTCAATTTCATCCTCACGGATGGAAATAGCGGTAATTTTTCCCGTCAGGTATCGCTCCTGGTTGGCTAAACGTCCAGGTAAAATAACGGTCAGGGACTGACCCAATAATTTCTGACGATCCACTGCCGGGTCCTGACTAAGCAGATCAAGTGAGAATCGAAAAGGCGTGGAGACAGCTTCTTTTCCCTTCAGAGCCCAGAAACGCAGAGATTCTGCTCCTGATGGCGGCTGTATGGTTATCCGGCTAAACATGTTTTTCCTTATCAACACAAATAGCGCTATTTGTTATTAACCATTTAAAATTATTAGGTTAATATTAATTCGCTTCTTTGTTTGCCTGTTTTTCCCTGGCATTTATTAAAATTCACTGATCATTTCATCTTTAAATCAAATATTACCTGGTTCGCCCAATCAGTTTTGTCTGGAAAGTTGAAAAGTGGTGGAGGTGAAGCTGATATACAAAGCAGAGGATCGCGTGCCTGACTACTTTTACTCTTTACCCATAAATCCCGGCCACGAAAGATAATATTACGCAGCCGCGATGCTAAAATTTTTATCGTTTGCCGCGGGTTATTGATGCTGACCAGTTAAAATCATTGACTTCACTTTCTGCCAGCGAAGAAGGTTTCTTTTTACGGACCGGCTTTTTGGCCGCCAGCTCTTTTTCCTTCTCATTATTCTGCTTGATAGTCATGACCATTTGTCTGGCTTCGGCGGTAAATTCTTTCTCTTTTTTACCGTCGGGCTCTTTACCGGTACGAAGTTTATATTTCTGCACCAGTCCCCTGAACGTTTCATCTATAACTGCTCGTTCATTAGTATTAAACCGATCGATGGAAATCATTTTTTTATCGTTCATAGGGCTTGTTCCTGAGAGTGAACTAACTGAACAAGATAGAGGATGCCTGACCTGAGAACAATGACTCTATGCGCCGGGAAGGTAACTAAAGTAAAAACCTGCTAATACCGTCAATCTTCTTTGACTCTTTCCGGCAAGCCGGTGTTAAATTCCAGCTGGCTCCAGGCGGGCCGATAACAAAGATAACGATCTTCCTGCGCGGGTTGCGCCTTGATTCTGACGAGCACAGCTATGTTTCTTTCCTTTTTAACACGACTGCTGATAACCACGGTGGTGACCGGTAGCTATGCGGTTGCCGCCGATCTGCCTGATATTAACGGTGCGATCCTTACGCCGCCTGCGGAACAGTTCTCTATGCTGCCCACCGCATCCGCAGCTGAGACACGAGCGGAAGCCCCTGCGGCGCAGCCGCCAGAGTCGGGCTCCGATGAGGTTACATCGCCAGAGACGGGTACCGATGCGGTTGCGCCGCCTTCAGCTTTGCCTGCGCCAGCAGAGAGCGAAGAGGTAAAACAGGATGCCGTTATCCGCGCGGCGCTGCAGGCAATCCGTCAGCATCAGCTCACGCCGCTTGCCACTGACTGCCTGAGCATGAGTTTTGTTGATAACAGCGACGACCCGGAAAACTACCTGATCGACGTTCGTGAAAACCGTAACTCTCCGGCCTGCGGCGGCGATCCGGAAACCGCGCCGCACCTGTTTTTCCTGAAGGCCAGTAAGGCGGACGGGGCGTTACAGACCGATGCTGGCGTCGAGCCTGATGATTTCTATCCGCTGGAAAACAGTGAACAGCCCGACGTTGCCGCCCTGACGGCAGAAGATTTTTCCGTGCAGGTCAATGGCGTCACCCTGACGCTGGGGCAGGTGTGGAATGAGGATGTTATGATGAGCCTGCCGCCGGAGCGTGCGCAGCAGCAGGATAAGCCAAACGCGAAGTCCGCCTGGCGTTACTTTCAGCACCGCTATGATGCGTTAACGCTGACAGCAAGCAATGAAAACTGGCAGCAAAAGCAGCACAGCCCGGATGACAACTATCTGGGAGAAATCACCCTGGTGAACCCAACGCTGGCGACGCATCGCGGCGTGCACGTTGGCATGACGCCAGATGAGGTTGAGCGCAGGTATGGTCCCGGCGAGGCGGATGAGCGCAATGGTGAAAGCTGGCTTAGCTGGCAGCAGGACGACAACGTGCTCTCGGTGCGTATCAGCAATGGCCTGGTAACGCTCATCAGGCTAAGCAATTTGCAGCCTGACAGGGATGCCGCGGAATAAACCGGCTGCTTTGCGCGCCGCCGCGGAAAACGCGCGATTTCGGCCTGCTTTTTTTATGTACTTAAGGTAAGCTATGCGGCCTCATTGCCTGACTTTTCAACATTGTTATACGGGGCTGGATCCGATGTAGATCATCATCTCTTTTTGCAGCATTTCCGCGGCTTACATGGCGTATGCCTCAGGTGCGCTGCATGGTTCCGGTTCCGGGCCTGGCAATGTCGCAGGCCCTCATGAATTAACGGCTGTGACGCCTGTAATAACGCCGCGTCACGGCATTAACAGAAGAACTCATCGATGTCTAATGCTGCATTTTTGCAAGAAGTGTCGCGCCGTCGCACCTTTGCCATTATCTCTCACCCCGATGCCGGTAAGACCACCATCACCGAAAAAGTCCTGCTGTTCGGACAGGCGATCCAAACCGCCGGTACGGTAAAAGGCCGTGGCTCTAACCAGCACGCGAAATCGGACTGGATGGAAATGGAGAAACAGCGCGGGATCTCTATCACCACCTCGGTAATGCAGTTCCCTTACCGCGATAGCCTGGTTAACCTGCTGGATACCCCAGGGCATGAAGACTTCTCTGAAGATACCTATCGTACCCTGACCGCCGTTGACTGCTGCCTGATGGTGATCGATGCGGCGAAAGGCGTTGAGGATCGTACCCGTAAACTGATGGAAGTTACGCGCCTGCGCGATACGCCGATCCTGACCTTTATGAACAAGCTGGACCGCGATATTCGCGATCCGATGGAGCTGCTGGATGAAGTCGAGAGCGAGCTGAGAATCGCCTGCGCTCCGATTACCTGGCCGATCGGCTGCGGTAAGCTGTTCAAAGGCGTTTACCATCTTTATAACGATGAAACGTATCTGTATCAGACCGGTAAAGGCCATACCATTCAGGAAGTGCGCGTCGTTAAGGGCCTGAATAACCCGGAGCTGGACAGCGCGGTCGGCGAAGATCTCGCGGCACAGCTGCGTGACGAGCTGGAACTGGTAAAAGGCGCTTCGCACGAGTTTGAACAGGAAGCTTTCCTGCAGGGCGAGCTGACGCCGGTCTTCTTCGGTACCGCATTGGGCAACTTCGGCGTTGATCATATGCTGGATGGCCTGGTTTCCTGGGCGCCCGCGCCGATGCCGCGCCAGAGCGATACGCGCAGCGTTGAAGCCAGCGAAGAGAAGTTCTCCGGCTTCGTGTTTAAAATCCAGGCCAACATGGACCCGAAACACCGCGACCGCGTCGCTTTTATGCGCGTTGTCTCCGGTAAATATGAAAAGGGCATGAAGCTGCGCCAGGTTCGTATCGGTAAAGATGTGGTGATTTCCGATGCGCTTACCTTTATGGCGGGCGATCGTGCGCACGTTGAAGAAGCCTTTCCCGGCGACATTATCGGCCTGCACAACCACGGCACCATTCAGATTGGCGATACCTTCACGCAGGGCGAAAACATGAAGTTCACCGGTATTCCGAACTTCGCGCCAGAGCTGTTCCGTCGTATTCGCCTGCGCGATCCGCTGAAGCAGAAGCAGCTGCTAAAAGGGCTGGTACAGCTGTCAGAAGAGGGCGCGGTGCAGGTATTCCGTCCGGTATTCAATAACGATCTGATCGTAGGAGCCGTTGGCGTGCTGCAGTTTGATGTGGTCGTAGCGCGACTGAAAAGCGAGTACAACGTGGAAGCGATTTACGAATCGGTTAACGTCTCGACCGCGCGCTGGGTTGAATGCAGCGATGTGAAAAAGTTCGACGAGTTCCAGCGTAAGAATGAAGTTAACCTGGCGCTGGACGGCGGTGATAACCTGACTTATATCGCGCCGACCATGGTTAACCTCAACCTGACGCAGGAGCGTTATCCTGAAGTTGTGTTCCGCAAAACGCGCGAACACTAATCGGCTTCGTTCAGGCATCGCGGAGGCGGCATTCTCCTTCGCGATGCGTTTTTATAGTACCACCGCAAATTGTCCTTTCCCCGCTACAGACTCCTCTTAAAAAAAGCGTAAAAACACCTTCTTACCTGTTTTTTAACCAGAAAAGCGAGCCGAATGCCGATCCTTGTCTATGCTTAGTTTGTCGGATGCAAAAAGCGGTGGCGAGAGCTTCCCGGCATCCATTTAAGCGACACCGTGGTTGTTGTCGCTACGCTTACGGTTGTAAGTGGAATAACGTATAAGAAGGAAAATATCGATGAACAAGACTAAGATCGCTAAGACTCTGATGGCTGTAATGGTGGGTTCTGCGCTGCTGAGCGGCTCTGCCCTGGCAGATGAATCCATCTCGCAGAAAACGCAGAATACCGCGGATAGCGCAGGGTCCAAAATCGATAGTTCTATGAAAAAAGTCGATGGTTTTATGGATGACAGCGCCATCACCGCCAAAGCGAAAGCTGCTCTGGTAGATGACGAAACGATTAAAAGTACGGATATCTCAGTAGAGACGCAGAAGGGCGTAGTTACCCTGAGCGGTTTCGTTTCTTCTCAGGATCAGTCTGAAAAAGCCGTGGCTCTGGTGAAGAAAGTTGAGGGCGTAAAATCCGTCAGCGACAAACTACACGTTAAAGACAGCGAAAAACAGTCTGTTAGCGGTTATGCGGGCGATGCCGCTACCACCAGCGAAATCAAAGCTAAGCTATTAGCGGATGACATTGTGCCGTCCCGTAAAATCAAAGTTGAAACCACCAACGGCGTGGTCCAGCTTTCCGGTACGGTAGAAAAAGAAGCACAGTCAGAACGTGCGGAAAGTATCGCCAAAGCTATTGAAGGCGTGAAAAGCGTTAAGAATGACCTGACGGTTAAACCTTAATGTCCTGGCAGCACGGCCAGCGTAGCGGCCATGCTGCAGTTAACCCGTTAAAAAGAAAGTTCATGGCTTTACTGTCCATGAATACGCTGAGCTAAGCAGTTCGATTTTCACTATGGTAAAGGAGAGGCTTATGTTTCGTTGG
This sequence comes from Mixta theicola, assembly GCF_002895925.1. Classification (GTDB taxonomy): domain Bacteria; phylum Pseudomonadota; class Gammaproteobacteria; order Enterobacterales; family Enterobacteriaceae; genus Mixta; species Mixta theicola. The sequence continues at coordinate 11,928 of NZ_NWUO01000007.1, forward strand.
GGTATTATCTTTCTGGTAATCGCATTGATCGCGGCGGCATTGGGCTTCGGCGGTCTGGCTGGTACAGCCGCATGGGCAGCTAAGATTGTCTTCGTGGTGGGTATTATTCTGTTCCTCGTCAGCCTGTTTACCGGTCGTCGTCGACCCTAGGTATGCCGCTGAACAGACAGATTCAGTGAATTTAGCGGAGGCCAGTCATGAATGGCGACATCGTTGCAGGCAAATGGAAACAATGGAAAGGCCAGATGGCGCTAATGTGGGCGGAGTGGTTTGATAACGACGACGCCTGGATGTCAGGAAACAATGACTGGCTCTCCGGTATTTTGCAGGAAGATTACGGCAGGGAGCAGGACGATGCCACTGCCGATAAACGCCGGCGCTGATCTGTTATAGGCTGGTCCGCCTGCGCTGTATGGCGCTGCGCCAGCCGGTTGCTTTTAATCCGCTTCATCCTTTCTTGTCCTCGTCTTTAAGAGGCGCGGCAAACCCTCTCTTTCTTCATCTCCGCTAACGTCACTCCGTTCTTGATTATTTTATCGTTCCAGAACAAGAGGCGGCGTTACGCTACCTTCCGCTGCAGCGGCGGATAAAATAGCGCAGAATAATGCCTGTTATAATTAAGGAGCGCTGGCGTGAGATTTATTGATACCCACTGTCACTTCGATTTTCCTCCCTTTAGCGGTAGCGAGGAGGAAAGCGTGGCACGCGCCGCTCAGGCAGGCGTTGAGAAAATTATCGTGCCGGCGGTGGATGCCGCACGCTTTGCCTCGGTTTTACAGCTGGCACAACAGCATGCGCCGCTGTATGCCGCGCTGGGGCTGCATCCCATTATGATTCATCAGCACAGCGATGCAGCGCTGGAACAGCTGGAGCAGCTTTTGCGTCAGCGGCCCGCTAAGCTGGTGGCGATCGGCGAGATCGGGCTCGATCTTTATATGGATGATCCTCAGTTCGATCGGCAGCAGCATTTTTTGGATGCGCAGCTGCGGCTGGCGCGGGAGTACGATCTTCCGGCGATCCTGCATTCACGGCGCACGCATGACAAGCTGATGCTGCATCTGCGTCGTATCGAGGTGCCGCGCCGTGGCGTGGTGCATGGTTTTGCCGGGAGCTTGCAGCAGGCGCGGGCATTTATCGCCGCCGGTTATGCTATCGGCGTGGGCGGCACCATTACTTATCCCCGCGCCAGCAAAACGCGTAATACCATTGCGCAGCTTCCTCTCAGCGCGCTGCTGCTGGAAACCGATGCCCCTGATATGCCGTTAAATGGCTTTCAGGGCCAGCCCAATCGGCCAGAACAGGTAGTGAAGGTGTGGCAAACGCTGTGCGAGCTGCGTCAGGAAGCGCCGGAAGAGATCGCCGCAGCGCTTGTCGCCAACAGTGAACGACTGTTTCAGCTACGTTAAAAACCGGCTGGCGCGGCTGGCGATGTTAAGAACAGGTAAAGGGCAAATGTGACAATTCTCACATTTGCCCTTCTGCGTTATGATAGGCCGCATAAAGCGGATCCGGCTGCGGCTGTGGCGCTTTTAATGCGATGAGCGTCACATTAAATGTAAACTTGATGATGGCGTTTCTTAATTAAATGTGAGCTTACGCACAACAAAGAGTCTGCCCGCGATGTTAAGATCGTAACATCAAAGCGAATCAGCATCGCTGGCAAGGTGAGATGGATTTCAACCCTCTTCAAGGAACCAAGACCTCGTGTTGAGTCTTCCGCTGGCGGAAGCTCACTGAATCTTTCTGGAGAGCATTATGACTGATGTAACCGCTGCCGCGCTGCGTGCGCTGAAACTTATGGATTTAACCACCCTTAACGATGATGACACCGATGCAAAAGTTATTGCGCTGTGTCAGCAGGCTAAATCCCCGGCAGGCAATACTGCCGCTATCTGCATCTACCCACGTTTTATTCCCATCGCACGTAAAACGCTGCGCGAACAGGGCACGCCCGATATTCGTATCGCTACCGTGACCAATTTCCCGCACGGTAATGATGATATTGATATCGCACTGGCGGAAACCCGCGCGGCTATTGCCTACGGCGCGGATGAAGTGGATGTCGTCTTCCCGTACCGCACGCTGATGGCTGGCGATACCGAAACCGGCTTTAAGCTGGTCAAAGCGTGCAAAGAAGCCTGCGCGGCGGCCAATGTACTGCTGAAAGTGATTATTGAAACCGGCGAGCTGAAAGAGGAAGCGCTAATCCGTCAGGCTTCTGAAATTGCTATCGATGCGGGCGCAGATTTTATCAAAACTTCAACCGGTAAAGTGCCGGTAAACGCCACGCCGGACGTGGCGAAAATCATGATGGAAGCGATCCGTGATAAAGGCGTGAAGGATCGCGTTGGCTTTAAGCCTGCGGGTGGCGTGCGTACCGCGGATGACGCGGCGCTGTATCTGCAGCTTGCCGATGACATTCTGGGCAGCGGCTGGGCGGATGCGCGTCATTTCCGCTTCGGTGCTTCCAGCCTGCTGGCAAGCCTGCTGAACGCGGCGGGCTATGACAGCGCGCGCAGCACCAGCAGCTACTAATTTTCCTTTCACCATAGCGGACGCCTGCCGTCCGCTAAAAATAACGCTTCCGCACCGTTGGATCGGGACACCGGGCCTGATTTATTGATCCGCTAAACAGGGGGTTACCTTGTTTCTACCACAAGAAATTATTCGAAAAAAACGTGACGGCCACGCGCTGAGTGAAGAAGAGATCCGCTTCTTTATTAACGGCGTGCGTGATAACAGCGTATCAGAAGGGCAGATCGCCGCGCTGGCGATGACGATTTTTTTCCATGATATGACGCTGCCGGAACGCGTGGCGCTGACTATGGCGATGCGCGACTCCGGTACGGTGCTGTCATGGAAGTCCTTAAATTTAAACGGTCCGCTGGTGGATAAGCACTCTACCGGCGGCGTGGGTGACGTCACCTCGCTGATGCTGGGGCCGATGGTCGCCGCCTGCGGCGGCTATGTGCCAATGATCTCCGGGCGCGGACTGGGCCATACCGGCGGCACGCTGGATAAGCTGGAGGCGATCCCCGGCTTTGATATTTTCCCCAGCGATACCCGTTTTCGGGAAATCATTAAACAGACCGGCGTCGCTATTATTGGCCAAACCAATTCGCTGGCGCCGGCCGATAAGCGTTTTTACGCCACGCGCGACATTACCGCCACGGTCGATTCTATTCCGCTGATCACCGCCTCGATTCTGGCGAAAAAGCTAGCCGAAGGGCTGGACGCGCTGGTGATGGATGTGAAGGTCGGATCCGGCGCCTTTATGCCGACGTTTGAACTGTCGGAGCAGCTGGCGCAGGCGATTGTTGGCGTGGCCAACGGCGCGGGCTGCAAAACGACCGCGCTGCTGACCGATATGAATCAGGTACTGGCCTCCAGCGCCGGCAATGCGCTGGAAGTACGCGAAGCGGTTCAGTTCCTGACCGGCAGCTACCGTAATCCGCGGCTGCTGGAGGTTACGCTGGCGCTGTGCAGTGAAATGTTGATTTCCGGCGGTCTGGCACAGGATGACGCTGCGGCCCGTCAGCAGCTGCAAAAAGTGCTGGATAACGGCAGCGCTGCCGACGTGTTTGCGCGCATGGTTGCGGCGCAAAAAGGCCCGGCTGATTTTATTGAAAAAATGGACAGCTACCTGCCGGCGCCGATGCTGAGCAAGGCGGTTTACGCCGATGCGCCCGGCATTGTTAATGAGATGGATACGCGCGCGCTCGGTATGGCGGTGGTGGCGTTGGGTGGCGGACGTCGGCGCGCCAGCGACAGCATCGATTACAGCGTAGGCCTTAATGAAATGGTGCAGCTGGGCGACCATGTCGACGCTGAACGTCCGCTGGCGATTATCCATGCCGCCAGCGAAGAAAGCTGGCAGGAAGCGGCGCAGGCGGTGAAGGCAGCGATTAAATCCGGCGACGGTAAACCGGCCGCAACGCCAGTTATCTATCGCAGAATTAGTCAATAAACGTCATACTACTCTGATCGCTTTTTTATTTTTCTCATCGCGCGTAAGCGCAGGAGAGTGACATGAAACGGGTATTTATCATGGTGCTGGACTCCTTCGGGATCGGTGCCAGTAAAGACGCTGAGAAATATGGTGATAAAGGCTCTGACACGCTGGGCCATATTGCGCAGGCCTGCTTTAACGGCGAGGCTGATAAAGGTCGTCAGGGGCCGCTGCATCTGCCAAACCTGACCGCATTGGGGCTGGGGAAAGCGGCGGAAGCCTCTACCGGCACCTTCCCGCCGGGCCTGGATCCGCAGGCGGAAATTATCGGCGCTTATGCCTGGGCGCAGGAGCTTTCTTCCGGTAAAGATACGCCGTCAGGCCACTGGGAAATCGCCGGCGTCCCGGTGCTGTTTGACTGGGGTTATTTTAGCGACACGGAAAACAGCTTCCCGCAGGCGCTGCTGGACAAACTGGTGGAGCGCGCCGGGCTGCCGGGCTATCTTGGCAACTGTCACTCTTCCGGTACGGTAATTCTGGATAAGCTGGGTGAAGAGCATATGAAAACCGGCAAGCCGATTTTCTATACCTCTGCTGACTCGGTATTCCAGATCGCCTGCCATGAAGAGACGTTCGGCCTGCAGCGCCTGTACGATCTGTGTGAAATCGCCCGTGAAGAGCTGGATAAGGGCGATTACAACATTGGCCGCGTAATTGCGCGTCCGTTCGTAGGCGATAAAGCTGGAAACTTTGAACGTACCGGCAACCGTCACGATTTGGCAGTCGAGCCGCCATCGCCGACCATCCTGAAAAAGCTGGTGGAAGAGAAGCAGGGCGAAGTGATTTCGGTGGGTAAAATTGCCGATATTTACGCTCACGTCGGCATCACCAAAAAGGTGAAAGCGACCGGCCTCGATGCGCTGTTCGATGCCACGGTAAAAGAGATGGCGCAGGCGCCGGATAATTCCATCGTCTTCACTAACTTTGTCGATTTTGACTCCGCCTGGGGACATCGTCGCGACGTTGCTGGCTATGCTGGCGGCCTGGAGCTGTTTGACCGCCGTCTGCCGGAGCTGATGGCGTTGGTGAAAGAGGGCGATATTCTGCTCCTCACCGCCGATCATGGCTGCGATCCGACCTGGCATGGCACCGATCATACCCGCGAGCATATTCCGGTTCTGATCTATGGCCCAGGCGTTAAGCCGGGCTTCCTCGGCGCGCGTGATACCTTTGCCGATATTGGGCAGACGGTAGCGAAATACTTCGGCCTTTCCGATATGGAATACGGCAAAAGCATGCTGTAACACGCGGCTTTAATTTAGCGCCAGCCGCTGCGCTGGCGTAATTCATTTTTCAAGGAATAACGACAATGGCTACGCCTCATATTAATGCTGAGATGGGTGATTTCGCGGACGTGGTGCTGATGCCGGGCGATCCGCTGCGCGCTAAACATATTGCGGAAACCTTTCTGGAAGACGCGGTAGAAGTTAACAACGTGCGCGGTATGCTGGGCTATACCGGAACCTATAAAGGCCGCCGCATTTCCGTTATGGGACACGGCATGGGCATTCCATCCTGCTCCATCTACACGAAAGAGCTGATCACGGACTTCGGCGTGAAAAAAATCATTCGTGTGGGCTCCTGCGGCGCGGTACGTGCCGACGTGAAACTGCGTGACGTTGTTATCGGTATGGGCGCCTGCACCGATTCCAAAGTGAACCGTCTGCGCTTTAAAGATCACGATTTTGCAGCGATTGCCGATTTTGACATGGTGCGTAACGCGGCAGACGCGGCGAAAGCGCTGGGGATTGACGCGCGCGTCGGCAATATTTTCTCTGCCGACCTGTTCTATACGCCGGACCCGCAGATGTTCGACGTCATGGAAAATATGGCATTCTCGGCGTGGAAATGGAAGCGGCGGGCATTTATGGCGTGGCGGCAGAGTTTGGGGCGAAAGCGCTGACCATCTGTACCGTTTCTGACCATATCCGTACGCATGAACAAACCTCGGCGGCAGAACGTCAGACCACCTTCAGCGATATGGTGAAAATCGCGCTGGAATCCGTGCTGCTGGGCGACAAAGCCTGATTCATTTACCGGACGGGCCAGCCTCGTCCGGTTATACTGTTCTGCCCGCCTGCGCCTTTCGTATTACGCTTTCCTTTTTTTAGCGCCTCGCCAACCGCTGACGAAAACGCGCATCAGCTTTTTTTAACTTCCGCTGACGCTTCATCAGGTTCGTCGTTATCTTCTTTAACCGGCGTGCTGGCGGTAAGCAGGAAAGGGGACTGTTGCCAGCGGGTACGGCGATCGCGTAGCAGCGTACGGGTAAGGATAATGCCGATGGCCAGCGCCAGCAGCATCATCAGGCGCAGAATATTGGTGGTGTTATCCACCTGCTTCGCTTCGGTCACCAGCACATGCGTATCCAGCGTGACGCGTAAAAAACCCTGTGGGCCATTGCTGTTTTCCAGCGGCTGCACCAGCTGATGATTGAAGTAGCTGCCCGCGCGTTTGCCGTCCAGCGCCAGACGATCGCGCATGCTGATGTTTTCACCGCTGCGCGCGACCAGCGAACCTTCGCTGTCATAAACCGACGCGTCGAGGATACGGCTGTTATCCGTCATTACGTTGAGAATGGCGGTGATTTGCGTGCGGTTATCGTCCTGGCTGTCCATTAACGGCGTGAGCGTAAAAGCGACCTGACGCGTCAGGGTCCGCGCCAGATCTTCAACCTGTTCGGAACGCGCCATCTGATGGCCCAGACTGAACCATGAAGCGCCCTGCATCAGTATGACCAGCAGCGTCAGACAGATCAGCACGATCACCGTGCGGTGCAGACGAAATTTGAGCCTGGATTTAGCCATTGGCAACCTTAAAACGTAATCAACAAACGGTCGTCTGTTTTTGCGACTTTATGTTGCCAGAAGCGCGGCTGACAGGGTAGCCTCTTGCGAGGTTTTCTCTACAGGCTGTGGCCCGGCACGGATGTCAAACAGAACGTCCTTTAATGGCGGCAGCCGATCATCTTTCCGACAGGAGCTGTAATGCCTAATCGTTTGACCTGGTGCGACCTGCCTTCCGATGTTTCTCTTTGGCCAGGACTGCCTCTTTCACTGAGCGGTGACGAAGTAATGCCGCTGGATTATCGTGCCGGGCGTACCGGCTGGCTGCTTTACGGGCACCAGCTGAATAAAGATTCGCTGACGGCGTATCAGCATCAGCTGGGCGCCGCCATGGTGATTGTCAGCGCCTGGAGCGTGGATGATTATCAGGTGCTTCGTCTGGCGGGATCGCTGACGCCGCGTGCGGCGCGTCTGGCTCATGACATGGGTCTGGACGTCGCGCCGCTGGGTAAAATTCCCTATCTGAAAGCGCCGGGCCTGCTGGTAATGGATATGGACTCCACCGCGATTCAGATCGAATGTATCGATGAGATCGCGCGTCTGGCGGGATGCGGCGAGCAGGTGGCTGAAGTGACCGAACGCGCCATGCGCGGCGAGCTGGACTTTACCGCCAGCCTGCGCCAGCGCGTCGCTACGCTGAAAGGGGCCGACGCCAATATTCTGAAGCAGGTACGCGATACGCTGCCGCTGATGCCGGGTTTAAGTACGCTGGTGCATAAGCTGCAGGCGTTAGGCTGGCAGGTAGCCATCGCCTCCGGCGGCTTTACTTACTTTGCCGAATATCTGCGCGACCAGCTACATCTTACCGCTATTGTCGCCAACGAGCTGGAAATCCGTGACGGTAAGTTTACCGGCGAGCTGGTTGGCCTGGTGGTTGATGCGCAATATAAAGCGGATACGCTGGTAAAGCTGGCGCAGCGCTTCAATATTCCTGCTGAGCAAACGGTAGCGATTGGCGATGGCGCTAACGATCTGCTGATGATTAAGGCTTCCGGGTTAGGCATTGCCTATCACGCCAAGCCGAAAGTTAATGAACAAACTGAAGTGACGATTCGGCATGCCGATCTGATGGGCGTATTTTGCATCCTCAGCGGCAGCCTGCATCACGAGACGCGATAATTGAGGAACTGAGTTGGCCAAAGCGGTAAAACGTGCCTTTGTCTGCAACGAATGTGGCGCAGACTATCCGCGTTGGCAGGGGCAATGTAGCGCCTGTCACGCCTGGAATACCATTACTGAAGTGCGGCTGGCGGCCTCGCCGGCTGCGGCGCGCAATGAGCGCCTGTCTGGCTACTCCGGCACCGCCGGCGCCAGCCGCGTCCAGAAGCTGTCGGAAATTAGCCTGGAAGCGTTGCCGCGCTTCTCAACCGGCTTTAAAGAGTTCGATCGCGTGCTGGGCGGCGGCGTTGTTCCCGGCAGCGCCATCCTGATTGGCGGCAATCCCGGCGCCGGGAAAAGTACGCTGCTGCTGCAAACCTTGTGCAAGCTGTCGGCAGAGATGAAAACGCTGTATGTCACCGGTGAAGAGTCGCTGCAGCAGGTGGCAATGCGCGCGCATCGTCTTGGTTTGCCTACCGAAAACCTGAATATGCTGTCGGAAACCAGCATTGAGCAGATCTGTATAATTGCCGAGCAGGAACAGCCGAAGCTGATGGTGATCGACTCCATTCAGGTGATGCACATGGCGGATATTCAGTCTTCGCCAGGGAGCGTGGCGCAGGTGCGTGAAACCGCCGCCTGGTTAACGCGCTTCGCCAAAACGCGCGGCGTGGCGATTGTGATGGTGGGCCACGTGACCAAAGATGGCTCGCTGGCCGGTCCGAAAGTGCTGGAGCACTGCATCGACTGTTCCGTGCTGCTGGATGGCGATGCCGATTCCCGTTTCCGCACGTTGCGCAGTCATAAAAATCGCTTTGGCGCGGTTAACGAACTGGGCGTATTTGCCATGACCGAGCAGGGTATGCGCGAAGTGAGCAATCCTTCCGCTATTTTCCTGTCGCGTGGCGATGAAATTACCGCCGGTAGTTCGGTCATGGTGGTATGGGAAGGCACGCGTCCGCTGCTGGTGGAAATCCAGGCGCTGGTGGATCACTCAATGATGGCTAATCCACGCCGCGTTGCGGTGGGTCTGGAGCAGAATCGCCTGGCGATCCTGCTGGCGGTGCTGCATCGTCACGGCGGATTACAGATGGCGGATCAGGATGTGTTCGTCAACGTCGTGGGCGGGGTGAAAGTCACGGAAACCAGTGCGGATCTGGCGTTAATGCTGGCGATAGTCTCCAGCCTGCGCGATCGTCCGTTGCCCAACGATCTGGTGATTTTCGGCGAGGTCGGGCTGGCAGGTGAAATTCGGCCGGTGCCGAGCGGCCAGGAGCGTATTTCCGAAGCGGCCAAGCATGGCTTCCGGCGCGCCATTGTCCCTGCGGCCAACGCGCCGAAAAAAGCGCCGGAAAATATGAAAGTTTACCCGGTGAAAAAACTGGCTGACGCGCTGGCGATTCTGGATGAGTTATAATTTTTAGCGCAGGTTAACCTGTCGTTGGGGTGGGCCAGTGCCCACCCCTTTTTGCAGGAGGCATTATGTCAACATTTGAATATCTGAAAACCGCCATTCGCCAGCAGGGACATACGTTGCAGCAGGTCGCGGACGCCAGCGGAATGACGAAAGGCTATCTGAGCCAGCTGCTTAACGCCAAAATTAAAAGCCCCAGCGCGCAAAAGCTGGAGGCGCTGCATCGCTTTCTGGGGCTGGACTTCCCCCGCCGCAAGAAAACCGTCGGCGTGGTATTCGGCAAGTTCTACCCTCTACACACCGGCCATATTTATCTGATTCAGCGCGCCTGCAGCCAGGTTGATGAGCTGCATATCATTATGGGCCACGATGAGCCGCGCGATCGCCAGCTGTTTGAAAACAGCGCCATGTCGCAACAGCCTACCGTTAGCGATCGCCTGCGCTGGCTATTGCAGACCTTCAAATATCAGAAAAATATCCGCATCCATGCTTTTAATGAACAGGGCATGGAGCCTTATCCGCACGGCTGGGATGTCTGGAGTCGAGGCATGACGGCTTTTATGGCGGAAAAGGGGATTGAGCCCGGCTGTGTGTATACCAGCGAGGAGCTGGATGCGCCGCAGTATCGGGAACATCTGGGGATTGAGACCATCGTTATCGATCCGCAGCGTTCTTTTATGAATATCAGCGGTGCGCAGATCCGCCAAAATCCTTTTCGTTACTGGGAATATATCCCCACCGAAGTGAAGCCGTTCTTTGTGCGTACCGTAGCGATACTGGGCGGTGAATCAAGCGGAAAATCGGTATTAGTTAATAAGCTGGCTAATATTTTTAATACCTCCAGCGCCTGGGAATATGGGCGAGATTACGTCTTCTCTCATCTCGGCGGCGATGAAATGGCGTTGCAGTATTCCGATTATGACAAAATTGCGTTGGGGCAGGCGCAGTATATCGATTTTGCGGTGAAATATGCCAATAAGGTGGCCTTTATCGATACGGATTTTATCACTACCCAGGCCTTTTGCAAAAAATACGAAGGGCGTGAACATCCGTTCGTACAGGCGTTAATTGACGAATACCGCTTCGATTTAGTGATTCTGTTGGAAAACAATGTTCCCTGGGTAGCCGATGGCCTGCGCAGCCTGGGTAGCTCCGTCGATCGACGCGAGTTTCAAGAGCTGTTAATAAAATTGCTAAATAAAAACCAGGTAAAATATGAGCATGTTACCGAAGACAGCTACGACCAACGTTTTCTGCGCTGTGTTGAACTGGTAAGAAATATGCTGGAAAACGGAAAGTAAAAAGGCTTGCCGGCTGATGGTTATATTATGTCATCAGCCTTTTTATTCGGAATGTTCTCATTGCTATTTTGCCTTGCGTGACTCAGCTTAGTTATTTAATAATCTAACCAATTTTTTTGGAATTTTAATTTAATGGTTTCTTTAAAGAAGCCGTGGGTTGACACGTTCCATATAAAATTTTTTTTGAGATTATTGATTTAAGATATTGATTTATATAGGTTATTTTTCCTGGTTAGTCTCAATGAGTCTCAATGAATTTATTTAGATTATTGACTAACGTGAGGTTTTTTTTGAAGCAGGAGGTAAGTTTGCAACGTTAACTTGAGACATAGCTTATATATTGTCAGGGTTTCATTAACTAAGGTTGCCTGTATATATTAATTTTTCTTTTCCTTATATGAAATCGCAGTAAAGGTATTGTTAACTATGCTTTGGCTTTCTCTGCGTGTGGCAAAATGCGCTGCTGTATTTGGCTTGCTTTAATGGGAGTTGTTAATAACGCTATAATTTTATGGTTTTTTCTGAAGCCATTTTATGTGAGACGGCATCATGTACATTACCTTCAAGGTAGAATCGACCTACAATTTTTATATTGTGGCGCAGTGATAATCGGGAAGAATCAAGGGAGTGTAAAATATGCATAAAGACATTAATCATTTGGTAAGAATGGATTTAAACCTGCTGCCCATCCTGGATACTTTGCTTAACGAAAAAAGCGTGAGCAAAACGGCGGACAAACTTAATGTGACACCGCCCGCAATCAGTAAATCGTTAAATAAGATCAGAGATACCTTTCAGGACCAGCTTTTGGTTCGTTCCGGCATGAGCCTGGAGTTAACGCCGTTAGCAGTACGCCTTAAACCCCAGCTTAGAGAGCTGCTGGATAATATCCAGACCGTTCTGCACCAAAATATTGAGCTTAACGGCAAAGAGCTGCCGCGTTCTTTTAACATCGTGACCAACGATATCCTGATGTCTAAGCTCAGCTATAAGCTAATGAAAAAAAGCATCCAGGAGAACACCAATCATATCTTCAATTTTAACTATGATAATGCGGCATCCTGCGTCTTACGCAGTGAAGATATCGATCTCTATATCGGGGAGGATAAAAGCCTCAGCCCGGAGGTCAAAATACGCACCATCGGCTACAGCGAATGCGTATTTATTGCCAATAAAGACCACCCTGTTTTTCTGATGGAAAAGTCCCTGAAAAACCTTAAAGAGTTTGTTCTCATCGTTCCCAGGAACAAGCTGAAGGAAGAGATGGAAAGCCTGTACCGCGAGCGTGGCTATAAACGTAAAATCCATGGTATTAGCGCGGGCTATCTGCCTATTATTGAAAATATTATTCAGACCGGCAGCCTGGGCATCGTTCCAATGTACGTTGTTGATGTCTTACAGAGAATGAACATCGAGGTAGATTTCTTTAAGCCAGATTTCGAGCTGCCGAAAGTGCGTATCATTCAGGCCTGGCACCCGCGTTATCATAATTGTTCTTCTCATAAATGGCTGCGTGATATTTCGAAAGATCTGCTGGATTTTTAAGTTAAATCGACCGGCTGGGTTTTATTAAAACAATAAGCGTGCACGGATAGCCTCTTTATTTTCATCAAGAATTATCTACGGCGCAACGCTGAACAGGAATAATAGCGTTTATCTTTAATCAAAAGTAATAAAGCTATTATCCGTTATCGTTATTTAAACACTGGATATTGCAGTATGAGTACAGCGGATTGGACAGGAATAAAGTGAGGGAACAGGTTAGCGGTATCGCTTAAAAATAGCGGTTATATAACGCCAGGAAATTAACGCCCCAATAAAGGGGCGTTAATTACTGCCACGGCAGGCCTGGTTTTACACTACGGCGCTTAACGATCTGATGTCACAGGCGCAGCGCATCGGCGCAATCAGTAAATAATAACCACTTTGCCCCGCATATGGCCTTCCAGCACGCGCGAATGCGCCTGGGCTAAGGTTTCTATACTTAATCCGTTTAACGTTTCGTTCAGCGTGGTATTTAATTTGCCCGCATCCAGCAGCTGAGCCACTTCGTTAAGGATCTCGCCCTGACGCGCCATATCCGGCGTTTGATACATGCTGCGGGTAAACATAAACTCCCAATGCAGCGCCGCGCTTTTTAACTTTAACTGTTCCATATTCAGCGGATGCGCATTCTCAACGATGGTACAAATTTGGCCCTGTGGCGCAATCAGCTTACCGATGGTATCCCAGTGGCCATCGGTGTCGTTGAGACAGAAAATATAATCCACCTGTTTGATGCCGTGCTGCGCCAGCTCCTCCGGCATATTTTTATAGTTAATCACTAAATCCGCGCCGCGATCTTTGCACCATTGCACCGAGTCAGGGCGTGAGGCGGTAGCGATCACGCGGGCCTTGCTGTGCAGTTTGGTGAAGGGAATCGCCAGCGATCCCACGCCGCCAGCACCACCAATAATCAGCAGGGTTTGTTCGGCCGTCGCCTCCTGAATGCGCAGGCGCTCAAACAGGCCTTCCCACGCGGTTAATGCCGTTAACGGAATCGCTGCCGCAGCGCTCCAGTCAAGACTGTGCGGTTTACGGCCAACAATGCGCGCATCCACCAGCTGGTAAGTGCTGTTGCTGCCCGGACGCGTAATATCGCCCGCGTAGTAAACTTCGTCCCCAGGCGTAAACTGAGTGACCCGACTGCCGGTTTCGATCACCACTGCGCTGGCATCCCAGCCCAGAATACGTGGCTGCTGCAAACCGCTTTTCTGGACGCCTTTATGTACTTTGGTATCGACCGGATTAATCGATACGGCTTTAACCTCTACCAGCAGATCGTATTCGCCAGGCGTCGGTTTTTCCGGCTGGATCTCAATAAACTGTTTCGGGTTTTGTGGATTAACGGCAACAGCACGCATATTCATGTGATTTCTCCTTAGCAGATGGGTCAGTATAGAAGGGCGCAGTCGGGTGATAACAGTACCAATAATAAAGCGGCCCGTGGGCCGCTTCTTGAGGAAAGTCTCTGCACGGGGAAGCGCAGGCCGCTTCCTGGCTTATTTCGCCATACGCTTATATTTGATGCGTTTCGGCTCCAGCGCTTCCGCACCGAGGGTACGCTTCTTGTACTCTTCGTATTCGGTAAAGTTACCTTCGAAGAACTCCACCTTACCTTCGCCCTGATAGTCAAGGATATGGGTGGCGATACGGTCGAGGAACCAACGGTCATGCGAGATCACCATCGCACAGCCAGGGAACTCCAGCAGGGCGTTTTCCAGCGCGCGCAGGGTTTCGATGTCCAGGTCGTTGGTCGGCTCATCGAGCAGCAGCATGTTGCCGCCAACCTGCAGCAGCTTCGCCAGATGCAGACGGCCACGTTCACCGCCGGACAGCTCGCCAACGCGTTTACCCTGATCGACGCCTTTGAAGTTAAAGCGGCCCACGTAGGCGCGGCTTGGCATCTCGGTGTTGCCGATCTTCATAATATCCAGCCCGCCAGAAACTTCTTCCCAGACGGTTTTTGAATTATCCATGCTGTCACGGAACTGATCGACTGACGCCAGCTTCACCGTGTCGCCGAGCGTGATGCTACCGCTGTCCGGCTGTTCCTGGCCGGACATCATACGAAACAGCGTGGATTTACCGGCGCCGTTCGGGCCGATAATCCCGACAATAGCGCCTTTCGGCACCGAGAAGGTAAGATCGTCAATCAGCAGACGATCGCCGTAGGATTTACGCAGGTTGTTAACTTCCACGACTTTATCGCCGAGGCGCGGGCCCGGTGGAATAAACAGTTCGTTGGTTTCGTTACGTTTCTGGTATTCCGTGCTGTTCAGCTCTTCAAAGCGCGCCAGACGAGCTTTGCCCTTCGACTGACGGCCTTTCGCGCCCTGACGCACCCATTCCAGCTCTTTCTCAATAGATTTACGGCGAGCCGCTTCCTGAGAAGCTTCCTGCGCCAGACGCTGATCTTTCTGCTCCAGCCAGGAAGAGTAGTTGCCTTCCCACGGGATACCTTCGCCACGGTCCAGCTCCAGGATCCATCCTGCGACGTTATCAAGGAAATAACGGTCGTGGGTAATGGCCACTACGGTGCCTTCGAAATCGTGCAGGAAACGTTCCAGCCAGGCGACGGATTCGGCATCCAGGTGGTTGGTCGGTTCGTCGAGCAGCAGCATGTCCGGCTTTTCCAGCAGCAGACGGCACAGCGCGACGCGGCGGCGTTCACCCCCGGAGAGATTGGCGATTTTCGCTTCCCAGTCCGGCAGGCGCAGCGCATCAGCGGCGCGCTCCAGCTGCACGTTCAGGTTATGACCATCGTGCGCCTGAATGATCTCCTCCAGCTTGCCCTGTTCAGCGGCCAGCTTGTCGAAATCGGCTTCCGGTTCGGCATACAGCGCGTAAACCTCGTCAAGACGCTTCAGCGCGCCGACCACTTCAGCCACCGCTTCTTCTACCGATTCACGTACGGTGTGTTCCGGATTGAGCTGCGGCTCCTGCGGCAGATAGCCGATTTTAATGCCAGGCTGCGGACGCGCCTCGCCTTCAATATCTTTATCGATGCCCGCCATAATGCGCAGCAGCGTAGATTTACCCGCGCCGTTTAAACCCAGTACGCCAATTTTTGCGCCCGGAAAAAAGCTAAGGGAGATGTTCTTAAGAATGTGACGCTTCGGCGGAACGACTTTTCCGACGCGATGCATACTGTAGACGAATTGAGCCACGTGAAATGAGCCTCTTATGGTCTGGGTGGTAATCGGGGCACATCGCCCGCTCAGAACTGCAAGTTTAGCGGTTTTCCCTGCTTAATCACAGCCATCATCCAGGCCGATTGTTTGCCTGCCGGGCGGTAAGTCTTTTCAGGGCAGCAGCAGCGTAACCGCCTGTTGCTGCAGATGCTGAGCCAGCGCTTCCGGTGGCGCGCTGTCGCTAATAAGCGCATCAAACCGATCCAGTTCGCCAATGCGCGCGGGCAGAACCTTATTAAATTTGCTGCTGTCAGCCAGCAGCACCTTACGCTGCGCCCGCGCCATAGCGCGAAGCTTTATCGGCAGTTCATTGAAGTTATAGCAGGTCGCGCCCTGGTGTAAGTCAACGCCGGCGGCGGAAATAAAGGCCAGCCCAGGACAGATCTCATCAAGAATAGACTGGCTGCCGGGCGGAGAAAATACCGCATTGTCAGGATGAAATTCACCGCCGCTGAGGATAACGCGACAGGCGCTTTTTTCTTTAAGCGCCAGGAAAGTATTGATGGCGCAGCAGACGGCGGTAAAGGGTAAACTCTCATCAATCGCATCGATCACCCACGGCATAGTGGTGCCGCAGTCAAAAAATACCGTATCGTTGGGTTTAATCAGGCCAGCTGCCAGCTGCGCCAGCTGGCGTTTTTTATTAACGTTATGCGACTGCTGATCGGAGACAAAATAGTGTCCGTGCGCGCTTTTGGGATCGCTAACGATATAGCCGCCGAGCAAAACCAGGCAGGAGGGCTGCTCGTTAAGATCGCGACGAATGGTCATTTCTGAAACGCTTAACAGCCGCGCCGCCTCTTTCAGATGAATTTTATCAATGCGCTTGATCGCCTGCGCCAGTTTGTTGATGCGCTCGTCGCGTCGGGTTTCCATTATCGCGTTCCCTTTTGCCTGTTTCCTCTATGTTAACGCTAAAAAAGTGGATCGTCAGCCGCTGCCGGGCGGCGTCTGTGATCGCCTGCCAAAAAGTAAATTTTGTGAAGAACGTGGCACGACGCCAGCCGCCTGGTTAGCATAAAGGGAGCCAGGCCATACGGCCGGATCGGATAACAGGAAGAGGAGAGCGTATGGTGACCCACGGGAAGGAGAGATGGCGTTACTGGCTGGCTGGTTTCTGTCTGCTTGCCGCCAGTGGCAGCGTATTGGCGGATTCGCTGGATGAACAGCGCAGCCGCTACCAGCAAATTAAACAGGCATGGGATAATAATCAGATGGATGTGGTGGCGCAGCTGATGCCGACCCTGAAAGATTATCCGCTTTATCCTTATCTGGAATATCGCCAGCTGTCGCAGCAGCTTGATCAGGAAACCGGCCTGGCGGTCAACGCTTTTATTAAACGTTATCCGACTTTGCCGCCGGTGCGCACGCTGTCGTCACGCTTTGTGAATGAGCTGGCGCGGCGCGAGGACTGGCGCGGTCTGCTGGTGTTTAGCCCGCAGGAGCCGCAGCCGGTCGCCGCCCGCTGTAACTGGTATTACGCCAAATGGGCTACCGGCCAGCAACAGGTCGCCTGGGAAGGGGCGAAGACCATCTGGCTACGTGGGAGTTCGCTGCCGAACGGCTGCGACAAACTCTTTTCTGCCTGGCAGGCGGCGGGCGAACAGACGCCGATTACCACGCTGGAGCGTATCCGTCTGGCGATGGTTGCGGGCAATACCAGCCTGGTTAATTTCCTCGCTAAACAGCTGCCGTCCAATTATCAAACTATGGCTGATGCCATCGTCGCGCTGCAAAACGATCCCGCCACGGTGGAAGCATTCGCCCGTGGCGTTGGGCCGACTAACTTTACCCGGCAGGCGACCTCATTAGCGCTGGCGCGGCTGGCGCGTGAGGATATGGAAAATGCGCGCGCTATGATCCCCACGCTGGCACGCTTACAGCAGATGAGCGAGCAGCAAATCCAGGAACTGAAAGAAGCCGTTGCCTGGCAGCTAATGAGCCGGGATGTAACGACCGAACAGGCGCGCTGGCGCGATAGCGTGGTTATGAATAGCGCCTCGACGTCGCTGCTTGAGCGGCGCATACGTCTGGCCTTAAGCAATAACGATCGGCGTGGCTTAAATACTTGGATTGCGCGGCTGGACCCTGACGCGAAGCAGAAAGACGAGTGGCAATACTGGCAGGCCGATCTATTGCTGGAGCGCGGGCGCAAAGAGGAAGCGGAAGAGATCCTGCATAAGCTTATGCAGGAGCGCGGCTTCTATCCGATGGCGGCGGCGCAGCGTCTGGGGATGCCATACCCGCTGCGGGTGGATGAAGCGCCGCGTCCGGATAGCAGCCTTGATAACGGGCCGGAAATCGCTCGCGTGCGTGAGCTGATGTATTGGGGAATGGATAACCTCGCGCGTACGGAGTGGAGCCGGCTGGTTGCCAGCAAAACCGCCTCGCAACAGCAGATGCTGGCGCGTTACGCGCTGAATCACGGCTGGTGGGATCTGAGCGTGCAGGCCACGATAACCGGCAAGCTGTGGAATAATCTCGCCGAGCGCTTCCCGCTGGCGTGGCAGGAACAGTTCACCCAATATACGCGCGATAAAGCCATCCCGCCAAGCTACGCTATGGCGATCGCCCGGCAGGAAAGCGCATGGAATCCTAAAGCGCGTTCGCCGGTGGGCGCCGCCGGATTAATGCAGGTGATGCCCGCTACCGCCAGCCATACGGTGAAGATGTACAGTATTCCGGGCTACGTAAACAGCAGCCAGCTGCTGGATCCGCAAACCAATATTCAGATCGGCACTCAGTATCTGGAATATGTTTATCAGCAGTTTGATCAGAATCGGATCTTCTCTTCTGCGGCGTACAACGCCGGGCCGGGAAGGGTACGCACCTGGCAGCGCGTCAGTAACGGCCAGCTGGATGCGGTTGCTTTTATTGAAACCATTCCTTTTTCGGAAACGCGCGGCTATGTGAAAAACGTGCTGGCTTATGACGCTTATTATCGTCATTTCCTCGGTCAACCGGATAATCTACTGTCTAACGGCGAGTGGCAGCGTCGCTACTGAATATGTTATTCTTCCGTACTCGCCAATGAGTACGGAAGAATTTCATGAGTCCACATTCCCCGATCCCGATGACTGAAGATCCGCAGGATGAAAACTGGCTACGTTTTGTTAGCCTGCTGGAGGAGGCGTTCCGGCAGGGTTTACAGCTGCCGCTGCTGCAGCTGATGATGACCCCGGACGAGCGTGAAGCCTTTGGCACTCGTCTGCGCATCATTGAAGAACTGCTGCGTGGCGAGATGAGCCAACGCGAACTAAAAAACGATCTTGGCGTAGGAATTGCGACGATTACGCGCGGTTCTAATAGCCTGCGCGCCGCGCCGCCCGCGTTAAAAGCGTGGCTGGATGCGCAGCTGTTGATTAAATGATATCGCTTATTGCGGTGCGACCGGCTGCTGATAAATAGCGTTATGGAAAGGGCAAAGCGCCAGGACTAACGCCTGATAATAGACGCTGGTACGCGTCAGCAAACCCTGCGTAAATACGCCAATCGCTCCGCCTTTATGTTTGATATTATCAATACCGGTAAGGCGCGCCATCTCTTCACCCAGTTCGTGACCGGCATGGATGCCCGCCATGACGGGCGCAGGTAAGGTGAAACTGGCCGAGCGGGATTCGCCGCGCTGCTTATGATCTTCCACCACCATCCACGCAAAAGCGTCGTCGCCTTCAATGCCCGCTTCAATCGCTACCCAAAAATCTGCTTCAGGTCTGACCTGACGTGCATTCATTACCCGCTGGCGTGCGCCAGTTCGCGTTTCTGCATTCGTTAGCGGCTGAGCGGCCACGCCGCTGTCGACCTCGACGCCCTCAATGTGGCAGGATCCTTCGCCGAAGACATCATGAAAGGCCTGAGAGATGGCACTAACTTTGGCCGGATTGGTGGTAGCAGCAACAACATGGTACATAATTACCTGAACCTTCTACGCAATTTTGACGCAGTATAACGGAAAAAAGCATGTTACAGGTCTATCTTGTTCGCCACGGGGAAACGGTTTGGAACGCGGCCAGGCGCATTCAGGGGCAGTCGGATAGCGCGCTGACTAAAAAAGGTGAGCAGCAGGCTCGGCAGGTCGGCGAGCGGGTGAGACCGCTGGGAATTACGCACGTTATCAGCAGTGATTTAGGCCGTACGCGTCGTACTGCGGAAATTATCGCAGACGCCTGTGGCTGCAGCGTTACGCTCGACGCACGGCTACGTGAGCTGAATATGGGCGTGCTGGAACAGCGTCCGATCGATACGCTGAGCGCAGAGGAAGAGGGCTGGCGGCGTACGTTAGTTAACGGTACGGAAAATGGCCGCATTCCGGAAGGCGAAAGCATGGCGGAACTGGCGGAGCGTATGCATCAGGCGCTAAATGCCTGCCTTGATCTCCCGGCGGGAAGCCGACCGCTGTTGATCAGTCATGGTATGGCGCTGGGCGTGCTGATTAGCACGCTGCTGGGGCTACCTGCCCATGCAGAGCGGCGGCTGCGGCTGCGTAACTGTTCGCTGTCGCGGGTCGATCATCAGCAAAGCGCCTGGCTGGCAACCGGCTGGGTAGTGGAAACCGCAGGCGATATTTCGCATCTCGATCTGCCTGCGCTGGATGAACTGCAGCGCTAAACAAACAGGCCCGCAATGCGGGCCCAAAAAATTATCAGCTGTCGGTGCGGAGGATCGGAATCAAATATTCGCAGCGGATCTCTTTTGGTGGCTCGGAGCGTTTCTTGCCGCCGGGCGTATAAAAACGTTCAATATCTTGCCCCTGACGGCGCGTCAGCTGCAGCGTCGGCATGCAGGTGCCGTAAAGCATCAGGATAAACTCCTGTAGCTGGCTGCGCGGGCCTTCATAATTAAACTGGACATAATCGCCGCCTTCCAGCAGTACGGTTTGCGTCGACTGCATCGTTTTGGGCAACTGATCGGACGGTACTGCAGTGGTATACAGTATCTCCTGTTCGTCATCCTTTTCCTGGCTTGGACGTACCTGATGCAGCCCATAAAGCACCGGCGGGATCGTATCCGTTTCCTGCAGGAACAGCTGCCAGAAATGGTTTCGCATCTCATCGCGATAGCGAGAGATTTGTTCCAGCGTACAGCTATAGCTCTGCGTTTGCCCCACCAGCACGGTTTCCGGCAGCGTGACAAAGCGCGCTTCCGGCAGCGTCGAATTATCCAGGCTAATCGGCGGACGCAGCCCATAAGCGTTCCATTCTGACGCACGACGATAGTATGCCGGCGTTTGATTAAACTGTTTTTTAAAGGCGCGGGTAAAGGTCTGCTGTGAGTCGAAACGGTACTGCAGGGCGATATCCAGAATCGGACGGCTGGTAAGACGTAGCGCTACCGCTGCTTTTGACAGACGTCGGGCGCGAATATAGGCACCAATCGCATGGCTGGTTACCTCTTTAAACATTCTTTGCAGATGCCATTTGGAGTAACCTGCTTTTGCCGCCACATTGTCCAGTGACAGGGGCTGATCGAGATGGCTCTCCAGCCAAACAAGCAAATCGCGAATGATACCAGCTTGGTCCATAAAACATCCTCTTATACTTAGATTGGCGCAGGCAACGCAAGGTCGCGGGATCATAGCACTGAATGCGCACAAAACGCTGAAGGTTTTACTTATTAGATTGTGCTATACCCATGACAAATGGAGAGCGATAAAATGAGTCGGGCTTATCCTTAGCGGGTCGCAACAGCTAATAAACTTAATAATATCTATTGGTAACGAGATGATAATAAAAAATTTGTTAATAATTACAATGGCAACCTTATTCTCTGCCGGCGTGGCCGCCGAAGAGATCGGCTCGGTGGATACCGTGTTCAAAATGTTTGGGCCTGACCATAAAATCGTGGTTGAGGCTTTTGACGATCCGGAAGTGGAAAATGTGACCTGTTATCTTAGTCGCGCTAAAACCGGAGGGATTAAAGGAGGCCTGGGACTGGCGGAAGATACGTCTGACTCGGCTATTTCCTGTCAGCAGGTCGGGCCGGTGACCTTAAGCGATCGCATTGCGCAGGGGAAAGCGCAGGGCGAAATGGTTTTCCGCAAGCGCACCTCATTATTATTTAAGAAGCTGCAGGTTGTGCGTTTCTACGATCAAAAACGGAACGCGCTAATTTATCTTTCTTATTCAGATAAAATCGTGGAAGGATCGCCTAAAAATGCGCTGAGTGCGGTACCCATTATGCCGTGGGGCGCTAAATGAAAAAACGGCGAGTCGCCTCGCCGTTTTTAAAGGATTATTCCTGCAGGTCGCCGCAGAAACGGTAACCTTCGCCGTGGATGGTGGCGATGATTTCTGGGGTATCCGGCGTTGATTCGAAGTGCTTACGAATACGACGAATCGTGACGTCAACCGTACGGTCGTGCGGTTTTAACTCACGACCGGTCATTTTTTTCAGCAAATCGCCACGGGTTTGAATCTTGCCTGGGTTTTCGCAGAAGTGCAGCATGGCGCGGAACTCACTGCGCGGCAACTTATACTGTTCACCATTCGGGCTGATCAGCGAGCGGCTGTTAATATCCAGTTCCCAGCCGTTGAATTTATAGCTTTCAACCTGCTTACGCTCTTCGCTGATCGCGGAGAGATTCATGGTGCGTGACAGCAGATTGCGCGCGCGAATGGTTAATTCACGCGGATTGAAGGGCTTGGTGATGTAATCATCAGCGCCAATTTCCAGACCCAGAATTTTATCAACTTCATTGTCGCGCCCGGTTAAAAACATCAGGGCAACGTTTGCCTGCTCGCGTAGCTCACGCGCCAGTAACAGACCATTTTTACCTGGCAGATTAATATCCATAATCACCAGATTAATATCGTTATCGGTCAATACCTGATGCATCTCTGCGCCATCCGTCGCTTCGAACACTTCATAGCCTTCGGCTTCAAAAATGCTCTTTAGAGTGTTACGCGTGACTAGTTCATCTTCAACGATAAGAATATGCGGGATCTGCATGAGTTCGCTACCTAAAATTTGCCAACAAAATCGGAAACAGGATGTACTGCCGTTAACGCCGCAAAGCAAATAGTGTTTGCCCGAATAACTGAAGTACAGAATTATGTTCTTGATGCACCATCCATCAACGTCAACAACATTGTCAGCTCAGCCATAAGGATGAATCCTGCATGCCTCGGCAGTGCCAAATGGCCGTCATCCTAGCTGCATTAACAGCAACATAACAGCGCAGACTACAACCGATAAGCATTAAAACAACGCTTCGTTGACTTATATCAAATCAAGTGTAGCACGTTAACACTTTTGTGAAAAATGCTCATCAGAATGCCAGCTTAGCTCACAATAATCGGGTCTTAACCCGCGTCTTAGCCAACTGATAGTGGATAAAAGTTTACTAAGTTAATTATTAAAATACAATTTTGATTTATAAGATCTTATTTATGATATTTCTTTGTTATTAATGTTTGGATTAATTAAACAGTTTAAAGACGTTAAATCTCAGTTTTTGCCGTCAAAAATTTTTAGGTTAGTAACTTGTTATGTAATTGATACTATTATTTAACATGCCGTCGTGTCACAGTATGGCCGTTCGTAAATTTATCTTCAGGATTTATATGCGTTTTCCGCTTATTCTTGTTTCTCCTGCCCGCCCGGAAAATATCGGTGCGGCCGCGCGCGCTATGAAAACTATGGGGTTTTCTGAATTGCGTATTGTTCAAAGCGAAGCCTGGCGAGATCCGGCAACGCGTATCGTGGCGCACGGGGCGGGGGACATCATTGATAATATTCAACATTATCCCTCTCTTTCCGCTGCGCTGGCGGATATTGATTTTTCGGTAGCGACTACCGCACGCAGCCGGGCCAGGTTTCGTTATTACGCGACGCCGCAACAGGTAGAAACGATTTTGCGCGAGAAGCAGCAATGGGTAAGCAGTATGGCGCTGGTTTTCGGCCGGGAAGATAGCGGTTTGACTAATGAAGAATTAGAGCAGGTAGACTTACTGACCGGCATTCCTATGGCCAACGATTATCCTTCGTTGAATCTGGGGCAGGCGGTGATGGTCTATTGCTATCAGCTGGCTTCGTTAAGAGAGGTGGCCGCGACGGCGGCCGTAGCGGCGGATAGCCAGCAGCTTGATGCGCTGCGTCAGCGTTTGTCGGCGCTGCTGGAACGGCTGAATGTCGCCGATGATGAAAAGCTGGCGGACTGGTTACAACAGCGTATCGGCCTGCTGGAACAGCGTGACAGCGCCATGCTGCATCGACTGCTGCATGACATTGAAAAAAATCTCTAGAGAAAAATTTGGATTGCGTGCGCGAATCTGGTTAATGATCCCAGCCAGCGGAAAGGGCGTAACAGATTTCTCCGGGCGGCGGCGGCTTTTGACGTTTCCGCTGTGGTTGCGGCTGTTTTTCAGCGGCGATAAAACCGTTGACTTCATCAGGCGATTGCTTTACTTCTGAAAAGCAGACAGACACGGAAACAGACAGACAAAATCGACATGCGTACAAACAGCCTGAACACCACCATTATTACTACCACCATTACCACAGGTAACGGTGCGGGCTGACGCATACAGGAAAAAGAAAAAAAGCCCGCACCTGATAAGTGCGGGCTTTTTTTTCGGCTTAAATTCAGGAGATTCTTAACCATGCGAGTGCTGAAATTCGGCGGAACATCAGTGGCAAATGCGGAACGTTTTCTGCGGGTTGCCGATATACTTGAAAGCAACGCGAAGCAGGGACAGGTTGCAACCGTGCTTTCCGCCCCGGCCAAAATCACTAACCACCTGGTGGCGATGATTGAAAAAACCATCAGCGGTCAGGATGCCTTGCCGAATATCAGCGATGCAGAACAGATTTTTGCCGCGCTGCTGCAGGGACTGCAGGCTGCGCAGCCTGGCTTTGCCTGGGATCGGCTGCAGGCGCTGGTTGATAACGAATTTGCCCAGCTGAAGCAGATGCTGCACGGCATCAGTCTGCTGGGGCAGTGTCCGGACAGCGTTAACGCTGCGATTATCTGCCGGGGAGAAAAGCTTTCCATCGCCATGATGGAGGCGCTGCTGCAGGCGCGCGGGCATCGCGTCAGCGTTATCGATCCGGTCAGCATGCTGCTGGCGCATGGTCATTATCTGGAATCCACGGTTGATATTGCTGAGTCTACGCGCCGCATAGCCGCCAGCCATATTCCTGCCGATAACATAATTTTAATGGCCGGCTTTACCGCCGGTAATGAGCGCGGCGAGCTGGTGGTGCTGGGCCGCAATGGCTCCGACTACTCCGCGGCGGTGCTGGCCGCGTGCCTGCGTGCCGACTGTTGTGAGATCTGGACGGATGTCGATGGCGTTTATACCTGCGATCCGCGTCAGGTGCCGGATGCCCGCCTGCTAAAATCGATGTCTTATCAGGAAGCGATGGAGCTTTCTTACTTCGGCGCCAAGGTGCTTCATCCCCGCACCATCGCTCCCATCGCCCAGTTCCAGATCCCCTGTCTGATTAAAAATACCGCTAACCCACAGGCGCCAGGCACGTTGATCGGCGGCGACGCCAGCGATGATGCTAACCCGGTTAAAGGCATCACTAACCTGAATAATATGGCGATGTTTAACGTCTCCGGGCCGGGAATGAAAGGCATGGTCGGGATGGCGGCCCGCGTATTTGCCGCCATGTCGCGAGCGGGCATCTCCGTAGTACTGATTACCCAATCCTCTTCTGAATACAGCATCAGTTTCTGCGTGCCGCAGGGCGAACAGGCGCGGGCCCGACGAGTTCTGGAGGATGAATTCTATCTGGAATTGAAAGATGGCCTGCTTGAGCCGCTGGATGTGATGGAGCAGCTGGCGATTGTCTCCGTTGTTGGTGACAACATGCGTACCCAGCGCGGTATTTCAGCGAAGTTCTTTGCGGCGCTGGCGCGGGCCAATATCAATATCGTTGCGATTGCTCAGGGCTCGTCGGAACGCTCAATCTCCGTGGTGGTCAATAACGATGAGGTGACCACTGCGGTGCGCGTGGTTCATCAAATGCTGTTCAATACCGATCAGGTGATTGAAGTGTTTGTTGTTGGCGTCGGCGGCGTCGGCAGCGCGTTGCTGGAGCAGCTGCATCGTCAGCAGGCGTGGCTGAAAAACAAGCATATCGACCTGCGCGTATGCGGGATCGCTAATTCCAAAGCGTTGTTGACCAACGTGCATGGTATCGATCTGAGCAACTGGAAAAGCGCGCTGTCTGAGGCAAACGAGCCGTTTAAGCTGGACCGCCTGCTGCGTCTGGTAAAAGAGTATCACCTGCTGAACCCGGTAATTGTTGACTGTACCTCAAGCCAGGCGGTTGCCGATCAGTATGCTGATTTTCTGGCGGATGGTTTCCATGTGGTGACGCCGAATAAAAAGGCCAACACCTCTTCCTGGAATTATTATCAGCAGCTGCGCACGGCAGCCGCCAAATCGCGCCGCAAGTTCCTTTACGATACCAACGTTGGCGCAGGCCTGCCGGTGATTGAAAACCTGCAAAACCTACTGAACGCGGGCGATGAGTTAATCAGCTTCTCTGGCATCCTGTCCGGATCGCTCTCCTTTATTTTCGGCAAGCTGGATGAGGGGATGCCGCTTTCCGAAGCCACGAAGCTGGCGCGTGAAATGGGCTTTACCGAGCCGGATCCGCGTGACGATCTTTCCGGGATGGATGTGGCGCGTAAGCTGCTGATTCTGGCGCGTGAGGCTGGTTATCAGCTGGAGCTGAGTGATATTGCCATTGAAACGGTGCTGCCTGCGGAATTCACGGCGCTGGCTGACGTTGAGACCTTTATGCAGCGTCTGCCTGAGCTGGATAAGACCTTTGCCGATCGGGTTGCGCAGGCGCGCGAGGCCGGTAAGGTGCTGCGCTTTGTCGGCGCGATTGAAGAGGGCGGCCGCTGTTGCGTGAAGCTCGACGCGGTAGATGGCAACGATCCGTTGTATAAAGTGAAAAACGGTGAGAATGCGCTGGCGTTTTACAGCCGCTACTACCAGCCGATTCCGCTGGTGCTGCGCGGCTACGGGGCCGGTAACGATGTCACCGCCGCGGGCGTATTTGCTGACTTGCTGCGCACCCTGTCATGGAAGTTAGGAGTTTAAACATGGTAAAAATTTATGCCCCGGCCTCAATTGGCAACGTCAGCGTCGGCTTCGATGTGCTGGGCGCGGCGGTATCGCCGGTGGATGGTTCCCTGCTGGGCGACTGCGTTACCGTTGAGGCAGCCGATGCGTTCAGCCTGATTAATCAGGGGCGCTTTGTCAGCAAACTGCCTGCCGATCCGCAGGAGAATATCGTTTATCAGTGCTGGCAACGCTTTTGCGAAGCGACAGGGAAAACCGTCCCGGTGCGCATGACGCTGGAGAAAAACATGCCCATCGGCTCCGGGCTTGGCTCCAGCGCCTGTTCCGTCGTGGCGGGGCTGATGGCGATGAATGAATTCTGCGGCAGACCGCTGGACGACACGCAGCTGCTGACGCTGATGGGCGAGCTGGAAGGGCGCATCTCCGGCAGCGTACATTACGATAACGTCGCGCCTTGTTTTCTGGGCGGCCTGCAGCTGATGCTGGAAGAGAACGGGATTATTAGTCAGGCGGTGCCCTGTTTTGATGACTGGCTGTGGGTGATGGCCTATCCGGGAATTAAGGTGTCTACCGCCGAGGCGCGGGCGATCCTGCCGGCGCAGTACCGTAAAGAAGATTGTATTAAGCACGGGCGCTATCTGGCTGGCTTTATTCACGCCTGTCATACCGCTCAGCCACAGCTGGCGGCGAAGCTGATGCGCGATGTTATCGCCGAACCTTACCGTACGAAACTTCTGCCCGGCTTTGCCGCGGCGCGTCAGGCCGCGCAGGATATTGGCGCGCTGGCCTGTGGTATTTCCGGATCTGGCCCGACGCTGTTCGCCGTTTGTGATAATCAGGATACGGCGCAGCGCATGGCGGACTGGCTGCAGCAAAACTATCTGCAAAATGATGAAGGCTTCGTCCATATTTGCCGTGCCGATACGGCGGGCGCACGAAAACTGGGATAACGTATGAAACTCTACAATCTGAAGGACCACAACGAACAGGTAAGCTTTGCGCAGGCGGTGAAGCAGGGGCTGGGCTCACAGCAGGGGCTGTTCTTTCCGCTGGAGCTGCCTGAGTTTGATCTGAGCGATATTGATGCCATGCTGGAGATGGACTTCGTCACCCGCAGCAGCAAAATCCTCTCCGCTTATATCGGTGATGAGGTTGCGCCGCAACAGCTGGCGGAGCGCGTTAAGGCCGCTTTCGCGTTTCCTGCGCCGGTTGCGCCGGTCACGGAAGATATCGCCTGCCTGGAACTGTTTCACGGTCCGACGTTAGCGTTTAAAGACTTCGGCGGCCGCTTTATGGCCCAGATGCTCTCTTATATCAGCGGCGCGGATGAGGAGATCACCATCCTGACCGCGACCTCTGGCGATACCGGCGCGGCGGTGGCTCATGCATTTTACGGCATGGAAAATGTGCGCGTGGTTATTCTCTATCCGCAGGGCAAAATCAGCCCGCTGCAGGAGAAGCTGTTCTGTACGCTGGGCGGCAATATTCACACTATCGCTATCGACGGAGATTTCGACGCCTGTCAGGCGCTGGTGAAGCAGGCGTTTGATGATGAGGCGCTAAAAAAAGCCATTGGCCTGAATTCCGCTAATTCGATCAATATCAGCCGTCTGCTGGCGCAGATCTGCTACTACTTCGAGGCGGTGGCGCAGCTGTCGCAGGAAAAACGCAATCAGCTGGTGATTTCCGTGCCCAGCGGTAACTTTGGCGATCTGACGGCGGGCCTGCTGGCGAAATCGTTGGGGCTGCCGGTAAAACGCTTTATTGCCGCCACCAACCAGAACGATACCGTGCCGCGTTTTCTCTCCAGCGGCGCATGGCAGCCGAATACTACCGTCGCCACGCTCTCCAACGCGATGGATGTCAGCCAGCCGAATAACTGGCCGCGCGTGGAAGAGCTGTTCCGCCGTAAAACCTGGCGTTTAAACGAGCTGGGTTTTGGCGCAGTCGATGATGAAACGACCCGCAGCACGATGCGAGAGCTGGCGCAGCTGGGCTATATTTCTGAGCCGCATGCCGCCATCGCTTACCGTATGCTGCGCGATCAGCTGCAGCCGGGCGAATTTGGTCTGTTCCTTGGCACCGCGCATCCGGCAAAATTTAAAGAGAGCGTTGAAGAGATTCTGCAGCAGACGCTGCCGCTGCCGGCTGAGCTGGCGGAACGCGCCAGTCTGCCGCTGCTGTCGCATAAAATGAAGCCGGACTTTGCTGAGCTGCGGGCGTTTCTTATCCAGCTCTAACGCATAAACTATATAAAGCCGCCCGCTGGAGAAGGCGTTACCCATCTAACGTATGGGGCCCTTCACCGGCAGGCGGCTTTTGACTGTCTACGGGTTAGGCCTGTTCGTGGCGCTTAAACACCAGTTCGTTACCGCGGCTGCTTTCTTCATCAAAGAAATAGCCGTCAAGGTTAAACTGCTTCAGCTGTTCCGCCTGCTGCAGACGATTTTTAATGATGTAGCGGCACATCAGTCCGCGCGCCTTTTTGGCATAGAAGCTGATGATTTTGAATTTGCCGTTTTTCTCATCGAGGAAAACCGGTTTGATCAGGCGTCCGTTCAGCTTTTCCGGCTGTACCGCTTTAAAATATTCATCTGACGCCAGGTTAATCAGCAGATCGTCTCCCTGGGCTGCCAGCGCCGCATTCAACGCTCCGGTGATCGTCTCGCCCCAAAAACCGTAGAGATCTTTACCGGCCGGGTTGGCCAGTTTGGTGCCCATTTCCAGACGATAAGGCTGCATCAAATCCAGCGGACGCAACATGCCATACAGACCTGACAGCATACGTAAATGCTGCTGAGCAAAGTCAAAATCCGCTGCGCTGAAATTTTCCGCCTGCAGGCCGGTGTACACATCGCCTTTAAAAGCCAGAATCGCCTGACGCGCGTTTTCCGGCGTAAAATCAGGATGCCAGTCGTTAAAACGCTGCGCGTTTAACAGAGCCAGCTTATCGCTGATGCGCATCAGCGAAGCGATTTGTGCGGGCGACAGATCGCGTGCCACCGCGATCAGCTGCTGTGATTTTTCCAACAGTGCGGGTTGCGTATAGCGAAGCGTCGCCAGCGGCGTGGTGTAATCCAGCGTTTTGGCCGGCGAGATAACCATTAACATCGATATTTCCTTAGCGTAACCCGCAGGTTTTTAAACTTTGCTTAATTCTGGCCGCCGATGTTAGCAAAAAAGAGGCCGGGCCAGGCAAATCATTACTATTGGCCCGGCCTCTTTGATTCGCACCATCAGTGCATTGCGCGCCGGAATGTGCATGATATTATCGCAACAGATTTTACCCCTGACAGTTACATATCAAGAGAACCCATCATGACGGACAAACTTACTTCTTTACGTCAGCTGACTACCGTTGTTGCCGATACCGGTGACATCGCCGCGATGAAGCTGTACCAGCCGCAGGACGCTACCACCAATCCTTCTCTGATCCTTAACGCCGCGCAGATCCCTGAATATCGTAAGCTGATCGATGAAGCTATCGCCTGGGCGCGTCAGCAGAGCAGCAATAAAGAAGAACAAATTCAGTTCGCTTCTGACAAACTGGCGGTCAATATCGGTCTGGAAATTCTGCAGCTGATCCCGGGCCGTATCTCTACCGAAGTGGACGCACGTCTTTCTTATGATACCGAAGCGAGCATCGCGAAAGCGCGCAGCCTGATTAAACTGTATAACGATGCCGGCATCAGCAACGATCGCATCCTGATTAAACTGGCTTCGACCTGGCAGGGCATCTGCGCAGCGGAACAGCTGGAAAAAGAGGGTATCAACTGTAACCTGACGCTGCTGTTCTCTTTTGCCCAGGCGCGTGCCTGTGCTGAAGCGGGCGTTTACCTGATCTCCCCGTTTGTAGGCCGTATCCTCGACTGGTACAAAGCCAATACCGATAAGAAAGAGTATGCGTCGCACGAAGATCCGGGCGTGGTTTCCGTTAGCGAAATCTATGAGTACTACAAACAGCACGGTTACGAGACCGTAGTGATGGGTGCCAGCTTCCGCAACGTGGGCGAGATCCTGGAACTGGCAGGCTGCGACCGCCTGACGATTTCTCCGTCGCTGTTGAAAGAGCTGGCGGAAAGCGAAGGCAGCATCGAGCGCAAGCTCTCCTTCAGCGGTGAAGTTAAAGCGCGTCCGGCCAAAATGACCGAAGCGGAATTCCTCTGGCAGCACAACCAGGATCCGATGGCGGTAGATAAGCTGGCGCAGGGCATCCGTAACTTTGCGGTTGACCAGGGCAAACTGGAAAAAATGATTGCAGAACTGCTGTAATCGCCCTTCTGCCGCAGCCGGAAACAGGGCTGCGGCAGCTCACGTTAGGCATCCTTCCCCGCCCTGTAGTATTCTTGCCGCTAATCCCACACCTTAACTGCTCGCTTTGCGACAGTACTTTTTATGAATATCACTATGAATACGTTACGCATTGGTCTCATTTCGGTTTCAGATCGCGCCGCCAACGGCATTTATCAGGATCAGGGCATTCCGGCGCTGGAAGCCTGGCTCTCATCCGCGCTGACCACGCCTTTTATTATCGAAACGCGGCTGGTGCCAGATGAACAACCGCTGATTGAAGAGACGCTTTGCGAGCTGGTCGATGAGCGTTTTTGTCACCTGGTTTTAACCACCGGCGGCACAGGCCCGGCCCGACGCGACGTTACGCCGGACGCGACGCTGGCCGTAGCCGATCGGGTAATGCCGGGATTTGGCGAGCAGATGCGGCAGATCAGCCTGCAGTTTGTACCAACGGCGATCCTTTCGCGACAGGTTGGCGTGATCCGCAAGCAGTCTTTAATTCTCAACCTGCCGGGCCAGCCGAAATCGATTAAAGAGACGCTGGAAGGATTAAAAGATGAAGGCGGCAAAGTGCAGGTAGCGGGTATTTTTGCCAGCGTGCCTTATTGTATTCAGCTGCTGGAAGGCCCTTATATCGAGACCAACCCGGAGGTCGTAGCAGCATTTCGTCCAAAAAGCGCCCGCCGTGAAACAAACTCCTGAAAATCAAATATTTCAGGGATAAGATCCAGCGCGGCTGGTGTGGAGAGAAAAGTTGACGCTATAGTAACGTGAATTTTACAAAGGCACGTTAATCACTTTCTTTCACCTCTGGAAGCGCAAATAAAATTATGGATCAACCACAGGCTCGCCGGCTTAACCGGCAGGATTACAAGACGCTGTCGCTGGCTGCGCTCGGTGGCGCGCTCGAATTCTACGACTTTATCATCTTTGTTTTTTTCGCTGCGGTGATTGGCGAGCTGTTCTTCCCGCCCGATATTCCTGACTGGCTGCGCCAGCTGCAAACTTTTGCCATTTTTGCCGCCGGTTATCTGGCGCGCCCGCTGGGCGGCATTGTGATGGCGCACTTTGGCGATCGGGTCGGAAGAAAAAAAATGTTTAGCCTGAGTATCCTGCTGATGGCCTTGCCAACGCTGGCGATGGGCGCCTTGCCCGACTATCACGCCATCGGCCTGACGGCCCCGCTGTTGTTGCTGTTATTGCGTATTTTGCAAGGCGCGGCGATTGGCGGCGAAGTGCCGGGCGCCTGGGTATTCGTGGCGGAACATGTGCCTGAAAAGCGTGTGGGCTTCGCCTGCGGTACGTTAACCGCCGGCCTGACTGCCGGCATCCTACTGGGTTCGCTGGTGGCCACGCTGATTAACAGTATGCTGTCGCCGGAGGCCATCGCGGCGGGCGGTTGGCGCATTCCGTTCTTTTTAGGCGGCGCCTTCGGCCTGCTGGCGATGTATCTGCGGCGCTGGCTGCATGAAACGCCGGTTTTTCAGCAAATGCAGGCGCGTAAAACGCTTGCTGATGGGTTGCCGCTGCGTAACGTGCTGCAAAACCACAAGCGCGCGGTGATGGTTTCCATGCTGCTGACCTGGCTGCTGTCAGCCTGCATCGTGGTGGTTATTCTAATGGCGCCGAGGCTGCTGCAAAACAGTATGCGCTTCCGGCCGCGCTCACGCTGCAGGCCAATAGCGTGGCAACCGTTATGCTGCTGGCTGGCTGTATTATTGCCGGACTGCTGGCGGATCGACTGGGCGCGGCCAAAGTTTTAACCGTCGGCTGTTTGCTGCTGGCGCTATGCAGCTGGATTTTTTTTACCCATGCCGCCCGCTCTGTCACGGCGCTGTTTATGACCTATGCGCTGGCGGGATTAAGCGTCGGCGTGGTCGGCATCGTGCCTTTTGTTATGGTGCGCGCTTTCCCGGCGGCGATACGCTTTACCGGCATCTCTTTCTCTTACAATCTCGCCTACGCCATTTTTGGCGGACTGACGCCCGTTTGCGTCACGCTGTTAATGAAGCTCTCGCCGCTGGCCCCCGCCTGGTATGTGCTGGCGCTGGCGCTGATCGGCATTCTGACCGGGCTATGGCTGGGCTGGGCCGGGCGACGCGACAATATTCTGCAGCAGGTGAACGCCTGATACGCATGGATAAAACCGCCGCCGCCATCGCGCCGCTAAAAAATTTTTTTTTACTTAACCCTTGATGCGCTGCGAAGCGGCCCCATTTTGAAGTCATCCAGCGTTGTGAAGCGCAAAGAGCGCAGGCGGACAGTTGTAAATAAACAAATCGTCCGCATTATCTGATTCACAACCCTAATTGAGACCGTTTTTAAGTAGGAGACGTTTAGATGGGTAAGATTATTGGTATTGACCTCGGTACAACCAACTCATGTGTTGCGATTATGGATGGCACCAAAGCACGCGTGCTGGAAAATGCCGAAGGCGATCGCACCACGCCGTCAATTATTGCATATACCCAGGATGGTGAAACGCTGGTCGGTCAGCCTGCTAAACGTCAGGCCGTGACTAACCCGCAGAACACGCTGTTTGCAATCAAACGCCTGATTGGTCGCCGTTTCCAGGACGAAGAAGTACAGCGTGACATTAAAATCATGCCTTACAAAATCATGCAGTCCGACAATGGCGATGCATGGCTGGACGTAAAAGGCCAGAAAATGGCGCCGCCGCAGATTTCTGCGGAAGTGCTGAAAAAAATGAAGAAAACGGCGGAAGATTACCTGGGCGAACCGGTAACTGAAGCAGTTATCACCGTACCGGCCTACTTTAACGATGCACAGCGTCAGGCAACGAAAGACGCAGGCCGTATCGCGGGTCTGGAAGTAAAACGTATCATCAACGAACCGACCGCAGCTGCGCTGGCTTACGGTCTGGATAAAGGCCAGGGCAACCGTACTATCGCGGTTTACGACCTTGGTGGCGGTACTTTCGATATTTCTATTATCGAAATTGATGAAGTCGATGGCGAAAAAACCTTCGAAGTTCTGGCAACCAACGGTGATACCCACTTGGGTGGTGAAGACTTCGACAGCCGTCTGATTAACTACCTGGTAGCTGAGTTTAAGAAAGATCAGGGCATCGATCTGCATAACGATCCGTTGGCCATGCAGCGTCTGAAAGAAGCCGCTGAGAAAGCGAAAATCGAGCTTTCATCTGCCCAGCAGACCGACGTTAACCTGCCGTACATCACGGCGGACGCTACGGGTCCGAAACACCTGAACATCAAAGTGACCCGTGCGAAACTGGAATCACTGGTTGAAGATCTGGTTGCCCGTTCTATTGAGCCGCTGAAAGTGGCGCTGCAGGACGCTGGCCTGTCCGTATCTGATATCAATGATGTGATTCTGGTCGGTGGTCAGACGCGTATGCCAATGGTGCAGGCGAAAGTTACCGAGTTCTTTGGTAAAGAGCCGCGTAAAGACGTTAACCCTGATGAAGCGGTCGCGGTAGGTGCTGCGGTACAGGGCGGCGTGCTGGCCGGTGACGTAAAAGACGTGCTGCTGCTGGATGTTAGCCCGCTGTCGCTGGGTATCGAAACCATGGGCGGCGTAATGACCGCTCTGATTAACAAGAACACCACCATCCCAACCAAGCACAGCCAGGTGTTCTCTACCGCGGAAGACAACCAGTCAGCGGTAACGATCCATGTGCTGCAGGGTGAGCGTAAACGTTCAGCGGATAACAAATCGCTGGGTCAGTTTAACCTGGATGGTATCCAGCCGGCACCGCGCGGTATGCCGCAGATCGAAGTCACCTTCGATATTGATGCTGACGGTATCCTGCACGTATCGGCGAAAGATAAGAACTCAGGTAAAGAGCAGAAGATCACTATCAAGGCATCTTCTGGTCTGAACGAGGAAGAGATCGCGAAGATGGTACGCGACGCGGAAGCTAACGCTGAAGCCGACCGTAAATTCGAAGAGCTGGTACAGGCGCGCAACCAGGGCGACCAGATTGCCCACAGCACCCGTAAACAGCTGGACGAAGCGGGCGATAAACTCTCTGCTGACGACAAAGCGCCGATCGAATCTGCGCTCAACGATCTGAACAGCGCGCTGAAAGGCGAAGATAAAGCTGCAATCGAAGCGAAAATCCAGGCGCTGGTAGAAGTTTCCGGCAAGCTGATGGAGTTCGCTCAGCAGCAGGGGCAGCCAGCTGACGCCGGTGATGCTTCCGCGAAGAAAGAAGATGACGTTGTCGACGCTGAGTTCGAAGAAGTTAAAGACAAAAAATAATTGCCCTGACCGGGCGCGGCGGTTGCCCTGACAACCGCTGGTAACCAGCACGGGCGTAGGAGTTTCTCCACGCCCGTGCATGCATGTTAAGGGCAGGAAATATAATAATGGCGAAAACAGACTACTACGAGATTTTAGGCGTCCCAAAGTCTGCGGATGAGCGTGAAATCAAAAAGGCCTATAAACGCCTGGCAATGAAATACCATCCTGACCGCAATCCGGACGATCAGGAAGCCGAAGCCAAATTCAAGGAAGTGAAAGAGGCTTACGAAATTTTGACCGATGCGCAGAAGCGCGCAGCCTACGATCAGTACGGACATGCGGCCTTTGAACAGGGCGGCATGGGCGGTGGTTTTGGCGGCGGCGGCTTTGGCGGCGGCGCAGACTTCAGCGATATCTTTGGCGACGTGTTCGGCGACATTTTTGGCGGCGGCCGTCGGCAGCGCGCAGCCCGTGGCGCCGATTTACGCTACAACATGGAGCTGACGCTGGAAGAAGCGGTGCGCGGCGTGACCAAAGAGATCCGTATTCCTACGCTGCAGGAATGTGACGTTTGCCACGGTAGCGGGGCTAAATCGGGTACGCAACCGCAGACCTGTCCAACCTGTCATGGCGCGGGTCAGGTACAGATGCGTCAGGGCTTCTTCACCGTGCAGCAGGCCTGTCCGACCTGTCATGGGCGCGGCGCTATCATTAAAGATCCCTGCAACGCCTGTCACGGACATGGCCGCGTAGAAAAATCAAAAACGCTGTCGGTAAAAATTCCGGCGGGCGTGGATACCGGCGATCGCATTCGCCTCAGCGGTGAAGGCGAAGCGGGTGAGCATGGCGCACCGGCGGGCGATCTGTACGTTCAGGTTTCGGTGAAAAAACACCCGATTTTTGAACGTGAAGATAATAACCTTTACTGCGAAGTGCCGATTAATTTTGCTATGGCGGCGCTGGGCGGCGAAATTGAAGTGCCGACGCTGGATGGTCGCGTGAAGCTGAAGGTTCCGGCGGAAACCCAAACCGGCAAACTGTTCCGTATGCGCGGCAAAGGGGTGAAATCCGTACGTGGCGGAACGCAGGGCGACCTGTTATGCCGCGTAGTGGTTGAAACGCCGGTAAGCCTGAATGAAAAACAAAAATCGCTGCTGCGTGAGCTGGAAGAGAGTTTCGGCGGTCCCAGCGGTGAGAAAAACAGCCCGCGCTCGAAAAGCTTTTTCGACGGCGTAAAGAAGTTTTTTGATGATTTGACGCGTTAATCGCGCACCTCCAGGCGCCCCGTTCAGGGGCGTTTTTTATATCTTTTCCCGTTCCGGGCGCTTTAGCCGTTTTACGGTCAGCCTGAATACTCCGCACCGGCTCGGTGCCATTAATTTTTTGCCATTTTCTTCGGTGCGATAATTTATACTTTATACGATTATTCTTATTAAACCTGGCAAGGCTCAGCGATGATTCCTTTTTTCGGATCATGATGCCAGTTAACCTGTTTTTACCGCGTAATCAGAGCCAGTATGCTTACGCTTAACGCTATGTTTTTAACAAGGAGATTTGAAGATGATGAAACGCTTATTGGCCAGTGAGGCGACAGGCGGCATCGTGCTTATCCTGGCGGCAATACTGGCCATGCTGCTGGCAAATATTGACGCTACCCAGCCTGTATACGCTTCGCTGCTGGCGATGCCGGTAGAGTTTCGCTTTGGCGACCTGCATATCAATAAAAATATGCTGCTGTGGATTAACGATGCGCTGATGGCTCTGTTCTTTTTAGCGATCGGGCTGGAAGTTAAGCGCGAGTTAATCGCAGGCTCGCTGGCCAGCCGTGACAAAGCCGTGTTTCCCCTTATCGCCGCCATCGGCGGTATGCTGGCTCCGGCGCTGATTTTTTTGTTATTTAACGGTGCTGATGAAATTACCCGTAACGGTTGGGCAGTGCCTACCGCTACCGATATTGCCTTTGCGCTTGGCGTGCTGGCGCTGTTAGGCAGCCGGGTGCCGCCAGCGCTAAAAATATTTCTTATGGCGCTGGCGATAATTGATGATTTAGGGGCGATTGTCATTATCGCGCTGTTTTATACCCATGAACTGTCGCTGCTTTCCCTGAGCGTTGCCGCCGGGGCTATTATCGGGCTGGTGCTGTTAAATCTGTTTAATGTTCGCCGCACCTCGCTGTATATGGTGGTTGGCACCGTGCTGTGGGTGGCGGTATTAAAATCGGGCGTGCATGCCACGCTGGCAGGAGTCGTGATTGGCTTCCTGGTGCCGTTATCTGAAAAAGAGGGGAAATCGCCTGCCAGAGCGCTGGAGCATGGCCTTCATCCCTGGGTTACCTGGTTGATTTTGCCGCTGTTCGCTTTCGCTAACGCTGGCGTGGCGCTGGATGGAGTTTCCGTCAACGCGCTATTCTCGCCGCTGCCGCTGGGCATTATTCTGGGGCTGTTTATCGGTAAGCCGTTAGGGATTACTTTATTTTGCTGGCTGAGCATCCGGCTGGGCGTGGTGAAACTGCCGCAGGGCGTTAACCTGAGCAGTATCGCGGCGGTGGGCGTGCTGTGCGGAATCGGCTTTACTATGTCGATTTTCATCGCCTCGCTGGCCTACGGCGACTTAAACGCAGAGCTGATGGTGCTGGCCAGGCTGGCCATTTTAATCGGTTCGCTGCTGTCAGCCGTGGTGGGGTATTTGCTGCTGCGCGCTAAGTTAAGCTAGCCGCACAGCCCGGAGAAGCCGTGAGTATGTTCCCCGGTCACTATTTTTCTATTACATTTTGGCGCGTTGGTAAAACCAGCTTTTGGTGTACGCCATCGCTGCCGAACAAACCCTTTCCCGCCAGCCTGGCAGCGCGGGAAAGGGAAAAGTCATGGCGAAGTATTAAATAAGCTTCGCCGAACGGCTGTTTCAGCCTCCAGCCGCGCAGCGTATCTGTAAGCATGTTTTTGCCGCTTCAATCTGGCGTTTAATAAAAAAGTATAAATATGTGGATCTATTTTTAGGCGCTATTTATTTCCCGACGCCTGTTATTAGCGTTCCTGGAAATAGCTGACGTGGCGATTCGATCCAGAAGTTACCAGAAGGATTGAGAATTTATCCCGGTTATTCCAGATAACGGGCATTAGGCAAAATTCTCATTTTTCCATTTTCCATTTACTGCCATTTTACCTTTCTTTACGCTACGTGCTGTTAACTCACAACCTTGAGGACCATATTCCCCCGACGCGCTGACGGTGGGGTATGAAGTCCATCCATCGGACGGAATAAGGTCATCTCAGGAGCGAAGTATGCAAAACGAAAAAAATAAAACGGCGTCAGTATTACCTGTTCCCCATCAGGGATTAACACAGCACTTTTCTTCTTCCGTTCTTTCTCATTATCAAATGCTGTTTATTACTGTCAGCATGTTTAATCTGTCAATAATGAGTTGGGCTTTAGTCAGCGGCAGCTGGTGGGATGAGAACCATATTTCTCTGGGCAACTTCGGCAATATGGTTATCGCTAATCTCTGTGTGACAATACTGATTCGTCAGCAATATCTTATTAACGGGCTGTTTCGGCTGGTCTGGCGTGTTCCTGTGCACTGGCCGCTGCGGCTGCGGCGTCATCTGGCGAATGTCTATCAATTCGGTGGACTGCACTCCGGCTGCGCCACCTTTAGCTGCCTGTGGCTGCTGCTTTTTACCCTGGGCGCCTTTTATCAACAGCAGTTGCAGGGCGGGCTCTCAACGCAGCTACTCACGGTAAACACGCTGCTGGTGCTGATGCTATGCGCCATTTCCCTGACGGCGCTGCCGCAGGTGAGGCAGCGCTACCATAACCTGTTTGAACATATGCATCGCTACGCTGGCTGGAGCTCGCTTGCGCTGTCATGGCTACAGGTTTTATGGTTCGTGCGTGACAGTCATCACGGAGAATGGCGCTGGCATCATCTCAGCCACGCTTTCGCCTTCTGGGGGCTGTTGGCTATTACCTGCAGCATTCTTCTTCCCTGGCTGCGTTTGCGGCGCGTTCCCATCGAAGTTACGCGGCCTTCTTCCCATGCGGTGATTATTCAGTTTGCTTTACCGCAGGAGCCCTTTCCCGGCTCGACGCTGGCAATTAGCCTGGATCCGCTAACGGAATGGCATGCTTTTGCCAACATTCCGCTGGTAACCAGGCCGGGATGCCGAATGCTAATCTCACGCGCCGGCGACTGGACCTCCCGCTTTATCGATAATCCGCCTTCGCACGTCTGGTTTAAGGGCATTCCTACGCCGGGCGTAGGCAGCATGAATAAAATATTTAAATCCGTGGTGTACGTTGCCACCGGAAGCGGAATTGGTCCGCTGCTGCCGCATCTGGTGAACAATCCGCGCCCCTGTAAACTGATTTGGTCAACCCGTAATCCGGTGGTTACCTATGGCGAAGCGTTCGTTAATGAAATTATTGCGGCGCATCCGGGCGTGCTGATCTGGGATACCGATGCGCACGGCAAGCCGGATCTGCTGCTGCTGGCCTGTCAAAAGGTCAAAGAGATTAATGCGGAGGCGGTAATCTGCATCGCTAATCGTCCGTTAACCGATTATGTAGTGGAAGGATGTGAAGCGCAGGGTATTGCCGCCTACGGGGCGATTTGGGATTCGTAAAATAAGGATGAAAAAAAACCGGCCACTGGCCGGTTCTTTCAAAGCTGATTAACAAGTGGCGATTAAGCCAGTTTGTTGATCTGTGCAGTCAGGTTAGCTTTATGACGTGCAGCTTTGTTTTTGTGGATCAGACCTTTAGCAGCCTGACGGTCCACGATCGGTTGCATTTCGTTAAATGCTTTCTGTGCAGCTTCTTTATCGCCAGCTTCAACTGCTGCGTATACTTTCTTAATGAAAGTACGCATCATAGAACGACGGCTTGCGTTATGCTTGCGACGTTTCTCAGATGTTACGGCGCGTTTCTTAGCTGATTTGATATTAGCCAAGGTCCAACTCCCAAATATGTTCTGTACGGACAAATCAAAGGCCGAGGACTATGCCTTTTACGCCTTATTTTGTCAATGGATTTGTGCAAATAAGCGCCGTTTTACAAACAACGCTCGGTTACGTAATTGATGGCGCAAGATTCTACCAGTTTCCCCGTGCTGAATACAGTATTTCGCAAGAAAAAAAGCGGCCCGGCGCTGCTGGCAGGGAAATCGCCGTCGGAAAGCGGGAAAGGCACCGTGACGGGTTAACCTTGGCGGTTGTACAAGGTATAATCCGCCGATTTCCACCAACTTGAGTCAGCCATGAAGTTTATACGCGGCATTCATAATCTCCGGACGCAGCCCCGCGGCTGTGTGCTGACTATCGGCAATTTCGATGGGGTGCATCGGGGCCATCAGGCGCTGCTGGCTCGCCTGTGCGAAGAGGGACGGCGGCGCAACCTGCCGGTCATGGTCATGCTGTTCGAGCCGCAGCCGCTTGAGCTGTTTGCGGCCGATAAAGCGCCGGCGCGCCTGACGCGTCTGCGTGATAAGCTGAAATATCTGGCGCAGGCGGGCGTCGATGCCGTGCTGTGTGTGCGCTTCGACCGCCGGTTTGCCGCCGTCAGCGCGCAGAGCTTCGTTAACGATCTGCTGGTTGATAAGCTTGGCGTGCGGTTTCTCGCCGTTGGTGATGATTTCCGTTTCGGCGCTGGTCGCGAAGGGGATTTCCTGTTATTACAGAAAGCGGGTGTGGAATATGGCTTTGATGTCATCAGCACCCAGACTTTTAGTGAAGGCGGTAAACGTATCAGCAGTACGGCTATTCGCCAGGCGCTGGCGAATGACGATCTGACCCTGGCGCAGTCGCTATTGGGCCATCCGTTTGCCCTTTCTGGTCGCGTCGTGCATGGTGACGCGCTGGGCCGCACCATCGGTTTTCCCACGGCTAACGTTCTGCTCCGGCGCAGGGTATCGCCCGTTAAAGGCGTTTATGCCGTAGAAGTTTATGGGCTTAGCGAGCAACCGCTGCCGGGAGTGGCTAATATTGGTACGCGTCCAACGGTTGCCGGCCTGCGTCAGCAGCTTGAGGTGCATCTGCTGGATGTCACAATGGATATGTACGGGCGTCATATTGACGTGGTGCTGCGCCAAAAAATACGTAACGAGCAGCGTTTTCCCTCGCTGGATGCGCTTAAAGAGCAAATTGCTAAAGATGTGGTGACTGCCCGCAAATTTTTTGGGCTTAAAACACCGGTGTAACAACCGAAACACGGGATCGAGAATCTGATGAGTGACTATAAATCTACCCTGAATTTGCCGGAGACGGGGTTCCCGATGCGTGGCGATCTCGCCAAACGCGAACCGGGTATGCTGCAACGCTGGACTGATGACAACCTGTACGGCATCATCCGCGCCGCCAAAAAAGGGAAAAAAACCTTTATCCTGCACGATGGCCCTCCGTATGCGAACGGCAGCATTCATATTGGTCACTCAGTTAATAAGATTCTGAAAGATATTATTATTAAGTCTAAAGGTCTGTCGGGCTTCGATTCACC
Organism: Mixta theicola; assembly: GCF_002895925.1. Classification (GTDB taxonomy): domain Bacteria; phylum Pseudomonadota; class Gammaproteobacteria; order Enterobacterales; family Enterobacteriaceae; genus Mixta; species Mixta theicola. The sequence goes on from NZ_NWUO01000007.1 coordinate 53,383, forward strand.
GTACGTGCCGGGTTGGGACTGTCACGGTCTGCCGATCGAACATAAAGTCGAGCAGATGATCGGCAAGCCGGGTGAGAAGGTCAGCGCCGCTGAGTTCCGCGCAGCCTGCCGTCAATATGCGGCGGAGCAGGTTGCCGGCCAGAAAACCGACTTTATCCGTCTGGGCGTGCTGGGCGACTGGGATCGTCCTTATCTGACGATGGATTTCCAGACCGAAGCCAACATTATCCGTGCGCTGGGCAAAATCATCGGTAACGGCCATCTGCACAAGGGCGCCAAGCCGGTGCACTGGTGCCTGGACTGCCGTTCCGCGCTGGCGGAAGCGGAAGTGGAATACTACGACAAAACCTCGCCTTCCATCGACGTGATGTTTAACGCCACCGACGCGGCGGCGGTCGCGGCGAAATTTGGCGCAGCCCAGGTAGAGGGGCCGATCGCGCTGGTTATCTGGACCACCACGCCGTGGACCATGCCGGCCAACCGCGCTATTTCACTGCATCCTGAATTTGAATATCAGCTGGTGCAGATTGCAGGCCGCGCGCTGATCCTGGCGAAAGATCTGGTGGCAAGCGTGATGCAGCGTGCGGGCGTCAGCGAGTGGACCGTGCTGGGCACCACGACCGGCGCGACGCTGGAGCTGATGCGCTTCCAGCATCCGTTCCTCGCCTTTGACGTACCGGTAGTGCTGGGCGAACACGTTACGCTGGATGCCGGTACCGGTGCGGTGCATACCGCGCCTGGCCACGGCCCGGACGACTATGTGATCGGTCAGAAATATGGTCTGGAAACCGCTAATCCGGTAGGCCCGGACGGCAGCTATCTGCCGGGCACTTATCCTGGGCTGGACGGCGTCAACGTCTTCAAAGCTAACGATATGATCGTTGAGCTGCTGCGTGAGAAGGGCGCGCTGCTGCATGTGGAGAAAATGCATCACAGCTATCCACACTGCTGGCGTCATAAAACGCCGATTATCTTCCGCGCCACGCCGCAGTGGTTTATCAGCATGGATCAGAAAGGGCTGCGCGCGCAGTCGCTTAAAGAGATCAAAGGTGTGCAGTGGATCCCGGACTGGGGCCAGGCGCGTATTGAATCAATGGTCGCTAACCGCCCTGACTGGTGCATCTCGCGTCAGCGCACCTGGGGCGTGCCGATGGCGTTGTTCGTGCATAAAGAAACCGAGCAGCTGCATCCGGATACGCTGGCGCTGATGGAAAAAGTGGCGCAGCGCGTTGAGCAGGATGGCATTCAGGCGTGGTGGGATCTCGATCCGCGCGATCTGATGGGCGACGATGCCGACAACTACATGAAGGTGCCGGATACGCTGGACGTCTGGTTTGACTCTGGTTCGACGCACGCTTCCGTGGTTGATGTGCGTCCGGAATTCCACGGCCACAGCGCCGATATGTATCTGGAAGGATCGGATCAGCATCGCGGCTGGTTTATGTCCTCGCTGATGATCTCAACGGCGATGAAAGGCAAAGCGCCTTACCGTCAGGTGTTGACGCACGGCTTCACCGTCGATGGACAGGGCCGCAAGATGTCCAAGTCGCTGGGCAACACCGTTAGCCCGCAGGACGTGATGAACAAGCTGGGCGCCGACATTCTGCGTCTGTGGGTCGCCTCGACCGACTATTCTGGCGAAATGGCGGTATCAGATGAGATCCTGAAGCGTTCCGCCGATGCCTATCGTCGTATCCGTAACACCGCGCGCTTCCTGTTGGCTAACCTTAACGGCTTCAATCCTGAAACCGATCTGGTGAAGCCGGAAGAGATGGTGGTGCTGGATCGCTGGGCCGTAGGCCGTGCGAAAGCGGCGCAGGCGGACATCATCGAATCTTACGCGAACTACGACTTTCATGAAGTCGTGCAGCGACTGATGCAGTTCTGTTCGGTCGAGATGGGCTCTTTCTATCTCGATATTATTAAAGATCGTCAGTACACCGCGAAAAGCGACAGCGTGGCGCGTCGTAGCTGTCAGAGCGCGCTGTGGTATATCGTCGAGGCGCTGGTGCGCTGGATGGCGCCGATCATGTCTTTTACCGCCGACGAAATCTGGGGCTATCTGCCGGGTAAACGCGCACAGTATGTGTTTACCGAGGAATGGTATGACGGCCTGTTCGGTCTGGATGAGAGCGAATCGCTGAACGACGGTTACTGGGCTGAGCTGCTGAAAGTGCGTAGCGAAGTGAACAAGGTGATTGAGCAGGCGCGTAGCGACAAACGTATCGGCGGTTCGCTGGAAGCGACGGTCACGCTGTATGCCGATGCCGCGCTGGCCGAGAAACTGACCGCGCTGGGTAATGAACTGCGCTTCGTGCTGCTGACGTCGGGCGCGCAGGTCGCAGATTATGCGCTGGCGCCGGAAGAAGCGCAGCAGAGCGAGGTATTAAAAGGACTGAAAATCGCCCTGCATAAAGCGGAAGGGGAAAAATGCCCGCGCTGCTGGCATTACACGACTGACATTGGACTGGACGCCGCGCACCCGGATATTTGCGGACGCTGCGTCACTAACGTTGCCGGTAACGGCGAAGAGCGTATGTTTGCCTGATGCGTAAATCTCTTTTTGCAACCGGACTGCGCTGGCTTTGGCTGGTAGTGGTAGTTATTGGTATCGATTTGGCCAGCAAGCTATGGGTGATGAACAACATGGCGCTGCACGAAACGATCCCGATTGTGCCGTATTTCAACCTGTTCTATGCCCATAACTTCGGGGCGGCTTTTAGCTTCCTCGCGGATAAAGGCGGCTGGCAGCGCTGGTTCTTTGCGGGTATCGCCATCGCGATTGCGGTGGCGCTGCTGGTAATGATGTACCGTACCGCCGCCAGCCAAAAAATTAACAACATTGCCTACGCGCTGATTATTGGCGGCGCGCTGGGTAACCTGTTTGATCGCGCCTGGCACGGCTTTGTGGTCGATTTTATCGACTTCTATATTGGCGGGTGGCACTTTGCCACCTTCAATATTGCCGATTGCGGTATCTGCGTCGGCGCCGCGCTGATCGTGCTGGAAGGTTTTATTACGCCGTCTGGCAAACAGGCTAAGCAAAAGGGTAAGGCATGACCGATTCTGTACAGCACGACAGCGCGGTGCTGCTGCACTTCACCTTAAAACTGGAAGATGGCTCCACGGCGGAGTCAACGCGCGCCAATGGCAAACCGGCGCTGTTTCGTCTTGGCGACGGCAGCCTTTCTGAGCCGCTGGAGGCGGAGCTGCTGGGGCTGCAGGCTGGCGATAAAAAAGCGTTCACGCTTGAGCCGGAGGCCGCCTTTGGCAGCATTATTCCCGACTTAATTCAATACTTTTCCCGGCGTGATTTTATGCAGGCGGGCGAGCCGGAAATCGGTGCCATTATGCTGTTTACCGGTATGGACGGCAGCGAGATGCCGGGCGTGATCCGCGAAATCGCCGGGGATTCGATCACCGTCGATTTTAATCATCCCTTAGCGGGCCGTACGGTTCACTTCGATATTGAAGTGCTGGAGGTCGATCCGGTTCTGGAGGGCGATGCATGAAGATCCTGTTAGCTAATCCGCGCGGCTTCTGCGCTGGCGTCGATCGCGCCATCAGTATCGTCGAGCGGGCGCTGGAAATGTATGGCGCGCCGATCTACGTGCGTCACGAAGTGGTGCATAACCGTTACGTGGTGAACAGCCTGCGTGAGCGCGGTGCGATTTTTATTGAAGAAATTACGGAAGTGCCGGATGGCGCGATCCTGATTTTTTCCGCGCACGGCGTCTCTCAGGCGGTGCGCGCCGAGGCGAAAGCGCGTCAGCTCACTATGCTGTTTGATGCGACCTGCCCGTTGGTGACCAAAGTGCATATGGAAGTGGCGCGCGCCAGCCGCAAAGGGACCGAAGCGATTCTGATCGGCCACGCAGGCCATCCGGAAGTGGAAGGCACCATGGGGCAGTACAGCAATCCGCAGGGAGGAATGTATCTGGTCGAGTCGCCGGAAGATGTGTTTAAGCTGCAGGTGAAAAATGAAAACAACCTGTGCTTTATGACGCAAACCACGCTGTCGGTTGATGATACCTCTGCGGTGATCGATGCGCTGCGCCAGCGCTTCCCTAACATCGTTGGGCCACGCAAAGATGATATTTGCTACGCCACCACCAACCGTCAGGAGGCCGTTCGCAGTTTAGCTGCCGAGGCGGATGTGGTGCTGGTTGTTGGCTCCAAAAACTCATCCAACTCCAACCGGCTGGCAGAGCTGGCCCAGCGTGCCGGTAAACGCGCACAGCTGATCGATTCCGCCGCCGATATTCGGGAGAACTGGCTGCAGGGCATTCGCTGCGTTGGCGTTACCGCTGGCGCTTCTGCGCCAGACATTCTGGTGCAGGAAGTGATCCAACGGCTACGCGAGTTTGGTGGCGAAGAGGTCACTGAACTGAGCGGACGTGAAGAAAATATCGTTTTTGAAGTTCCCAAAGAGCTACGGCTCGAAACCCGTCAAATTGGTTAATCTAACCGCCCGGAATTGGCTAAATTTCGGGCGGTTCTCTCTTCGTTACTCCCGTCAGGATAAACATATAAGTGTTGGATTTTACTCATGTCCTCCGGTTGCATTGAGTTGCAGGAAGGCCTGCAGTAGCATTTTTCTGTTACGCGCTTTTCAGGCGTTAATTTTCACGTTAAATAGCTATTTATTAACCGGGATAATAAATGCCGCGTGTAGCAATCTACTTATAAAGTTAAAAGGAGTTAAAAATGAGAGAGTTGAATCTTAATGAGGTACAGGCAGTGAGCGGCGGAGCAGGCATGACTGCCGATGCAATGCTTGGCTTGGGCTTTGCTGGCCTGACGGTAACCATTCCCGTTATTGTTGGCGGTGCTATTTTTGGCATCCCAACTTTGGGGCTGGGTTTTATCGCCATGACTGTAGGCATCGTAGGGGCGGCGATTTCAGGCGGGATGGCCATCATGGGCGTCGTTGCTTCCGCTGTCAACAGAGGCCGAGTCGACCCGGTTACGCCAGAAGTCTAATTTTTCCTGTGTGGCGTGAGCGTTAACCGCCGGGCTGTTAATTCAACGCGCCGTAAGTCATTTACGGCGTATTTCCTCTCTTATCAAATCGTGTAAGTTACTTTTCTGATATTACGCAGCCGTCAGCATAAAGTACTGGTTGCTGGTTTTATTGGCGATGTGCCAGCAAGGTTGGGCCGACAGTTAATCCAGGTGATACAGCAGGCTGAGAGGGATGGATGATGTGTAATCGTTGGATTTTACTCATGTCCTCCGGTTGCATTGAGTTGTAGGACTGCCTGCAGGAGCATTTTTTCATTACACGTATTCCAGGCATTAAACTTTAGGTTAATTAACTTATTTATGTCCTGGTTATAAATTCCGCGTGTAACTTACTGTTTATAAAGTTAAAAGCAGTTAAAAATGAGAGAGTTAAACTTTACGGAATTACAGGCCGTTAGCGGCTCAGGCATGCCTGCTAATGTGATGATTGGCATGGGCTTTACTGGCCTGGCGGTATCCATTCCCGTTATTGTTGGCGGCGCGGTTTTTGGTTTTGATACGTGGGGCCTGGGTTATGTCGCTATGGCCGCAGGGATTGTAGGAGCGGCGATTTCAGGCGGGATGGCCCTGATGGGCATTATTTCCAATATTGCCGCCCTTTTTAACCAGGGCAACACCGATCCGGAACTGCCCGTTCTGACTGTATAACTCTTCCCGTCAGAAGTTATAGTAAACATCTGGCATTTCGTCTGGCGCGTCGTAAGCATTTACGGCGTGTTACCTGTCTTGCGCATGCATATAAGTTACTTTTCTGATAATACTCAGCCGTCAGCATAAAATTCTTATTATCTGATTTAATGGTGGCGCGCCCTGCACCCGCTGTTTAACCTAATTGCGCTTTGTATGCACAGACTTAAGTCAGGAATGAATAAATATGAGTAATAATATCCGCATAGCTATTGTCGCGCGCCAGGACGGATGGGGCGACAGTTAATCCAGGCGATACAGCAGGCCGAGGGAGTCTCGCTTGGCGCAGCGCTGGCGCGGGAAGGTTCCTCACTGGTGGGCAGCGATGCCGGCGAACTGGCAGGCATCGGCACGCTTGGCGTGGCCGTAAGCGACAGCCTTGAGGCGGTGGTTAATCATTTCGATATTTTGATCGATTTTACCCGCCCGCAGGCAACGCTGGCCTGGCTGGATTTCTGCCGTCGTCATAAAAAAGGGATGGTGATTGGCACCACCGGGTTTGATGAGGCAGGTAAGGCGGCGATTAAACAGGCGGCGCAGGAGATCGGTATTGTATTCGCCGCTAACTTCAGCATTGGCGTTAATCTGATGCTGAAGCTGCTGGAAAAAACGGCGAAGGTGATGGGTGAGTATGCGGACATTGAAATTATCGAAGCGCATCATCGCCATAAAGTTGATGCTCCGTCCGGCACCGCGCTGGCAATGGGAGAAGCTATCGCCGATGCGATGAACTGGTCGCTTAACGATCATGCGGTTTACGCGCGTGAAGGTCACACCGGCGAGCGCGCCGCGCAAACCATCGGATTCGCTACCGTTCGTGCAGGCGATATTGTTGGCGAGCATACCGCCATGTTTGCCGATATTGGCGAACGTCTGGAGATAACCCATAAGGCTTCCAGCCGTATGACCTTTGCAAAAGGCGCGGTAAAGGCGGCGGCATGGGTTAGCCTGGCGAAAGAAGGGCTTTATGATATGCGTGACGTGTTAAATCTCGATGATTTATGATGTTTTTTAAGCTTTATTAATTTAAATTGCGATTAATTTATTGATTTTAAGGGTTATTAATCTAACCCTTTTTTATTTTTGTAAAAATAAAGGCTTTGAATGTTATATTCGGTTAAATGCGTATTTTTAATTCTTTTTCTGCTTTTTTTGCGCCACTAAAGCTAAATTTGACCATTTGGTCCACTTTTTATCTCTGAGATTTGATTTTATGTACATCCTGCCTCATGCAATCGGTTTTTCCGCCATGAATTGCCTGCTTTTTAAGGCTAATATTATCTTTTTGCTTCAGGATGGCTGAAATAACCATAAAAAAACGCCTTTAGGGTAGACATTCCGGAAGTCGATCATTAGAATGCGCGCAATTTGCCAAAAATCGACTGTAGCAGCGGTTTTTGCATTGATTCAGCCATGCATTATGAATTAATATGCAAATATTATGACTGTTTATTCCCTGGAGGACGTTTTGAATAAGTCAGCGATTTTGGTTCTGGAAGACGGAACCCAATTCCACGGTCGGGCCATTGGGGCGACAGGATCGGCGGTGGGAGAGGTAGTTTTCAATACTTCAATGACCGGTTATCAAGAAATCCTCACAGATCCTTCCTATTCCCGCCAGATTGTCACTCTCACTTATCCCCATATCGGTAATGTCGGCACTAATGCCGCTGATGAAGAATCTTCTCAGGTACACGCGCAGGGCCTGGTTATTCGCGACTTGCCGCTAATCGCCAGCAACTACCGCAATGAAGAGGGGCTGTCGGCTTATCTGAAACGCAACAATATCGTCGCCATCGCCGATATTGATACGCGTAAACTAACGCGTCTGCTGCGTGAAAAGGGTGCGCAAAATGGCTGCATCATTGCGGGCGACGCGCCGGATGCTCAACTGGCGCTGCAAAAAGCGCAGGCGTTCCCCGGCCTGAAAGGTATGGATCTGGCAAAAGAAGTTTGTACCCGCGAAACCTACAGCTGGACGCAGGGGAGCTGGACGCTGGCTGACGGACTGCCAGCCGCAAAAACTGCAGAAGAGCTGCCTTACCATGTGGTCGCTTACGATTTCGGCGTGAAGCGTAATATCCTGCGCATGCTGGTGGATCGCGGCTGCCGCCTGACGGTGGTTCCGGCACAGACTCCGGCAGAAGAGGTGCTGAAGCTCAACCCGGACGGCATTTTCCTGGCAAATGGCCCAGGCGATCCGGAGCCGTGCGACTATGCCATCAGCGCGATTCAACGTTTTCTGGAAACGGAAATCCCGCTATTTGGCATCTGCCTCGGTCATCAGCTGCTGGCGCTGGCCAGCGGGGCAAAAACGGTAAAAATGAAGCTGGGTCATCACGGCGGCAACCATCCGGTAAAAGATATTGATAACAACACCGTTATGATTACCGCGCAAAACCACGGCTTTGCGGTTGATGAGAACGATTTGCCCGCCAGCCTGCGCGTTACCCATGTTTCACTGTTCGATCAGACGGTTCAGGGCATTCACCGCACCGATAAACCCGCGTTTAGCTTCCAGGGACATCCGGAAGCCAGCCCAGGCCCGCATGACGCGGCGCCGCTGTTCGATCACTTTATCGAACTGATTGAAGCGGCCCGTGCCGGCCAGAAATAAATTTCAGGAAAGGAACAGAGATAATGCCAAAACGTACTGACTTAAAATCCATCCTGATTCTGGGCGCTGGCCCGATTGTTATCGGCCAGGCGTGCGAGTTTGACTATTCCGGCGCGCAGGCCTGTAAGGCGCTGCGTGAGGAAGGCTACCGCGTTATTTTGGTTAACTCCAATCCGGCGACCATCATGACCGATCCGGAAATGGCGGATGCCACCTATATTGAGCCGATCCACTGGGAAGTGGTGCGTAAAATCATCGAAAAAGAGCGCCCGGATGCGGTGCTGCCTACCATGGGCGGCCAGACGGCGCTTAACTGCGCACTGGAGCTGGAGCGTCAGGGCGTGCTGGCGGAGTTTGGCGTCACCATGATTGGCGCCACTGCCGACGCGATTGATAAAGCGGAAGATCGTCAGCGTTTCGATAAGGCGATGAAGAAGATCGGTCTGGAAACGGCGCGCTCCGGCATTGCGCACAATATGGAAGAAGCGCTGCAGGTGGCGGCAGATGTCGGCTTCCCCTGCATTATCCGTCCTTCCTTTACTATGGGCGGCAGCGGCGGCGGCATCGCCTATAATCGCGAAGAGTTCGAAGAAATCTGCGAGCGCGGGCTGGATCTTTCCCCCACCAAAGAGCTGTTGATTGACGAATCGCTGATTGGCTGGAAAGAGTATGAGATGGAGGTGGTGCGCGATAAGAATGATAACTGCATCATCGTCTGCTCTATCGAAAACTTCGATCCTATGGGCATCCACACCGGCGACTCGATCACCGTTGCGCCGGCGCAAACGCTGACCGATAAAGAGTATCAAATCATGCGTAACGCCTCGATGGCGGTGCTGCGTGAAATCGGTGTGGAAACCGGCGGTTCTAACGTGCAGTTTGCGGTGAACCCAAAAAACGGTCGTCTGATTATTATCGAAATGAACCCGCGCGTATCGCGCTCCTCGGCGCTGGCGTCCAAAGCTACCGGCTTCCCCATCGCTAAAGTCGCGGCGAAGCTGGCGGTAGGCTACACGCTGGATGAGTTGATGAACGACATTACCGGCGGCCGCACGCCTGCTTCGTTCGAGCCTTCGATCGATTACGTCGTGACCAAGATCCCGCGCTTTAACTTCGAAAAATTTGCCGGCGCCAACGATCGTCTGACGACCCAGATGAAATCGGTGGGCGAAGTGATGGCGATTGGCCGCACCTTACAAGAATCAATGCAGAAAGCGCTGCGCGGACTGGAAGTTGGCGTTAACGGCTTCGACCCGAAAGTCCATCTGGACGATGCCGATGCGCTGACGCGTATTCGTCGCGAGCTGAAAGATGCAGGCGCCGAGCGTATCTGGTACGTGGCCGACGCGTTCCGTGCTGGTCTGTCGGTAGACGGCGTATTTAACCTGACTAATATCGATCGCTGGTTCCTGGTACAGATTGAAGAGCTGGTGCGTCTGGAAGAGCAGGTTGCTCACGAAGGCGTCAACGGTCTGAATGCCGACTTCCTGCGCACGCTTAAGCGCAAGGGTTTTGCCGATGCGCGCCTGGCGGATCTGGCCGGCGTGAGCGAAGCGGAAGTGCGCAAGCTGCGCCAGCAGTACAACCTGCATCCGGTTTACAAGCGCGTTGATACCTGCGCCGCCGAGTTTGCGACCGATACTGCTTATATGTACTCCACTTATGAAGAGGAGTGCGAGGCGAATCCGAACCGGGACCGTGAAAAAATCATGGTGTTGGGCGGCGGGCCGAACCGTATCGGTCAGGGCATCGAGTTTGATTACTGCTGCGTTCATGCTTCGCTGGCGCTGCGGGAAGATGGTTATGAAACCATCATGGTCAACTGCAACCCGGAAACCGTTTCAACCGATTATGACACCTCCGATCGCCTCTATTTCGAGCCGGTAACGCTGGAAGATGTGCTGGAAATCGTGCGTCTCGAACAGCCGAAAGGCGTTATCGTACAGTACGGCGGACAGACGCCGCTGAAGCTGGCGCGTGCGCTGGAAGCAGCAGGCGTACCGGTTATCGGCACCAGCCCGGATGCTATCGACCGTGCGGAAGACCGCGAGCGCTTCCAGCAGGCGGTTGATCGCCTGGGCCTGAAGCAGCCCGCGAACGCCACGGTAACGGCGCTGGAGCAGGCGGTACAGAAAGCGGTAGAAATCGGTTATCCGCTGGTGGTGCGTCCTTCCTACGTGCTGGGCGGACGGGCGATGGAGATCGTTTACGACGAACAGGATTTGAAGCGCTACTTCCAGACGGCAGTCTCCGTATCTAACGATGCGCCGGTGCTGCTGGATCGTTTCCTGGACGACGCTGTGGAAGTCGATGTTGATGCGATTTGCGACGGCGAGCGCGTGCTGATCGGCGGCATTATGGAGCATATCGAACAGGCCGGGGTGCATTCCGGTGATTCCGCCTGTTCACTGCCAGCCTATACGCTGAACAGCGAAATTCAGAACGTGATGCGTCAGCAAGTTGAAAAGCTGGCGTTTGAACTCTGCGTACGCGGCCTGATGAACGTGCAGTTTGCGGTGAAAGATAACGAAGTTTATCTGATTGAGGTTAACCCGCGCGCCGCACGTACCGTGCCTTTCGTCTCTAAGGCGACCGGCGTGCCGCTGGCGAAAGTCGCCGCTCGCGTAATGGCGGGCAAAACGCTGGTGGAGCAGGGCGTAACTGAAGAAATTATCCCGCCTTACTATTCAGTGAAAGAAGTGGTGCTGCCGTTCAACAAGTTCCCGGGCGTGGACCCGATTCTTGGCCCGGAAATGCGCTCTACGGGTGAAGTGATGGGCGTTGGCCGTACCTTTGCCGAGGCGTTCTCTAAGGCGATGCTGGGCGCACAGTCCACTATGAAAAAGCAGGGCCGTGCGCTGTTGTCGGTGCGTGAAGGCGATAAAAAACGCGTGGTTGACCTGGCCGCCAAGCTGCTGAAGTTTGGTTTCGAACTCGACGCCACTCACGGCACGGCGGTTGTGCTGGGTGAGGCGGGTATCAACCCGCGCCTGGTGAACAAAGTGCATGAAGGACGTCCGCATATTCAGGACCGTCTGAAGAACGGCGAGTACAGCTATATCGTCAACACCACGGCTGGACGCCAGGCGATTGAAGATTCTCGCGTTATTCGCCGCAGCGCCCTGCAGTATAAAGTGCATTATGACACCACGCTGAACGGCGGCTTTGCTACCGCGATGGCGTTGAATGCCGATCCCACGGAGAAAGTAATTTCCGTACAGGAAATGCATGCTCAGCTTAAACGTTAATAACGCGTTTTCAGCGACTGGCTGAGGCGATCAACGGCTCCTGCGGGAGCCGTTTTTTATGGCAGCGCTTCAGATGCCTGCGGCGTTTACAGACGTTTTTTACCGGGCGGAACGTCCGCCTTTTCTACGTTAATTATGGTTTCGCCAGGGATGGCGGCTGAAGCGGATGCCAGCCCGATAATATTCGTTTGAGGATTCGCGTCAGGTTTTCTGGAGGTTTCCACGCTCCCCACAAACATGGCGCCCTTTTTCACCGACAGCGTGACATAATCGAGCGCACCGTTAATATTGGCGTGTTCGCCAATATCCATCGATTCAGCTTTGCATTCGCCTCTGACCGTGCCGTTGATAATTAACTCCTGGCTGGTAATATTGCCGTTGACCAGGCCGCTGCGCATAACTTTTACTATTCCCTCGTTGGCGATAATATTTCCCTGCACCTCGCCGTAAATATAAACCTGGCCTACGGCCCTGAGGTTGCCTTCAAAGCAGACATCACGGGCAATCACCGTATTATTTGCCTGATCCTCCGCAGGAGAGGCGCCTTTGTCCATCGATACCGTTGGTATAATAATGTCTTTTTTCGTCTGTATTTCTGCCGATTTATTTTGCTTTTTAAACATAGTGAAAACCTTCCGTTGTAATGCGTAAAGTAAAAATGACCCGGCTGCCAGAAGGCCAAAAATTCCCGCCCAGGTAAAAGAGAAAAAGCTGGCTACCAGCGCCAGCAGCCAGCAGCAGATCCCGCTATTAAAAAAAACATATTGCCTGTCCATAGTTGCGTTATAAAGGCTCCCTGTGCGAGGTAAGACTGTATTAATAATCCGAATCGGTATGGTGTAAAGTGCAGAGTGGTATTATTTACCTGTGGTCATCTGCCCACGTAACGGCGCATCCTTTGCCTGAAGATTTGAACGGATTTGTTATGTTTTTGTTTCGAAATTCATTTCTTCCTGAAATAGATGGTTTTTCTGTGAGTTTTAAATGCAAATAATAAGCCTGACGTTAACCGCTATTCTGGCAATAAATGGATAATCGGGAGTTATTAATTGACCTGTCCTTAAAATTATCGATATTTCAGCAAATATTCAAGCGGTGTTATGCCACTCCTGGCAATGCCGCACAGAAATAATGGCTGAGCATATGAAGAGTCGCTGAATATTATTATCTGTCCGATACAATAATTAAGGGGACAGGAAGTTGCTCGCTTTGGCGATGACGGGCGTCTGGCTATGCTTTTTTCATCCTGAGCCGCCGCGTTGTCATGTCCCTGAAGTGATGAAGAGGAAGGCTAATCTGGCCACAGCGCAGACTAATCTCAGGGTAAACCAGGGGGCCTGCTAAAGCTTGCCGAACCGTAAAAAAATGCTGGGTCGGCGCTGAAGCCGCCGCCGTTGTAACGAATAAGCACGGTTTAAAAACCTTTACGTAAATCCATTCACCAGACTATCGACGAAAGTTTCGCCTTTACGTATGATGGCGCCAATTTTACACCCTGTTGAGTAACTTATGATGATAAGCCTGATAGCGGCTTTAGCAGCCGATCGCGTTATTGGGATGGAAAACGCTATGCCGTGGGATCTGCCTGCGGATTTAGCCTGGTTTAAGCGTAATACGCTGAATAAGCCAGTAATTATGGGGCGTCTGACCTGGGAATCGATTGGCCGTCCGCTGCCGGGACGCCATAATATTGTGGTCAGCAGCCAGCCAGGAAACACAACGGATAGCGTGACCTGGGTTACTTCACTGGAGGATGCCCTGGCTGCGGCGGGCGACGTTGAAGAGATCATGGTGATTGGCGGCGGCCGCATTTATGAGCAGATGTTAGATCGTGCCGATCGTATTTATCTGACGCATATTGATGCCGAAGTGGAAGGCGACACCCATTTCCCGGACTACGAGCCGGACGAATGGCAGTCGGTATTCAGTGAGTTTCATGATGCCGATGAGAAGAACTCCCACAGCTACTGCTTTGAAATCCTTGAGCGCCGCTGATAACGTCGGTTAAACTTCTCTCATCCGCCAGCTGTAACATGGCTGTCATTTTTGCCCTCTAGCATTGCTTTCACTCTGGGAAACCATAATGGGAAGCAATGCTATATGAGCGACAAACTCCTTGAATTAAATCTGGATTCGCTGCCAAGCCCGGCGCGTCGTAAGCTACTGGCCGGAACCGGCGCGTTAGGGCTGGCAGGCTTTCTTAGCGGCGGCGTCAGTTTTTCCGCTTTGGCCAAAATGCAGACGACGCCGAAAGGAAGCCCGCTGCTGGGATTCACGGCAATTCCTGCCTCTACCGCTGATGAAATTGCTATCGCGCCCGGCTACCGGGCAGAGGTGCTTATTTCATGGGGCGAGCCGCTGGTAGATGGCGCGCCGGCGTTTGATCCACAGGGAAACAATAGCGCCGCCGATCAGGAAAAACAGTTCGGTGATAATAATGACGGTATGAGTTTTTTCGCCCTGGATGATAACCGTGGCGTGATGGCCATTAATAATGAATATGTGAATGAACAGTACCTTTTCCCCCACGGCGGTAGTAAAGCCATCAGCCCGGAAGATGTAAAAAAATCGCAGGCGGGGCATGGCGTATCGATCGTGGAGGTCGCGCGTAGCGAAGATAATCGCTGGCGCGTAGTGCGTCCGTCACGCTATAACCGTCGTATCACGGCCAATACCCTGATGCATTTTTCCGGCCCGGCGGCAGGCAATGCGGCGTTGCAAACCCGCGCCGATCCGGAAGGTAAAACGGTACTGGGCACCTTCGGCAACTGCGCGAATGGGAAAACTCCCTGGGGAACCTATCTCACCTGCGAAGAGAACTTTGATACCTATTTCGGCACCAAAGCCGCCGATTTTAGCCCCACGTCCCAGCAGAAGCGCTACACTCTGAACGCCAGCGAGCCTGAGCGCAACTGGTCTGATTTTGATGAGCGTTTTGACGTGGCGAAAAACCCCAACGAATTTAACCGCCATGGTTGGATTGTGGAAATCGATCCGCTCGATCCGCATTCGGTGCCGGTAAAGCGCACCGCGCTGGGTCGCTTTAAACATGAAAACGCGGCGGTTACGGTAGCGAAAAGCGGCGAGCTGGTGGTCTATATGGGCGACGATGAACGTGGGGAATATATCTATAAGTATGTCTCAACGGGCAAAGTTGACCATGCCAATCCCGCAGCGAACAAATCGCTGCTGGATGAGGGCACGCTGTATGTCGCGGTATTCAAGGGTGATAAAAGCGGTACGCCGCTGAAGGGAACGGGCCGTTGGCTGGCGCTGGTTCACGGCGAAAACGGGCTGACGGCGGAAAACGGTTTTCATCATCAGGCGGATATTTTAATTAATGCGCGTGCGGCGGCGGATGTGGTTAAAGCGACGCGCATGGATCGCCCGGAGTGGATAGCTGTCAACCCGCACGATGGCCGCGCCTACTGCACGCTGACCAATAACAACAAGCGCGGCAATGAGAAGATGCCGGTTGATGCGGCTAATCCGCGTCCTGATAACATTTATGGCCAGATTATTCGCTGGGATGAACAGGGCGACGCCACGGCGCAGCAGTTTAGCTGGGACATTTTCGTGCTGTGCGGAAACCCGATCGCGCATCCACAGGGAGTACAGCGCGGTACGCCGAATATCACCGCAGACAATACATTTAATAGCCCGGATGGGCTGGGCTTTGATAGCGCCGGACGTTTGTGGATCCTGACCGATGGCAAATACAGCAATGAGGGCGATTATCAGGGGCAGGGCAATAATCAGATGCTGGTCGGCGATCCGAACAGCGGCGAAATCCGCCGTTTTATGGTAGGGCCGAAATCCTGTGAGCTAACGGGCATCACCTTTACGCCGGATTACCGCACGCTGTTTGTTAACGTACAGCATCCGGGCGAAGAGGGCGATTCTCATTTTCCCCATAATAGCCCGCGGCCACGTTCATCGGTGATCATGATCACCCGCGAAGATGGCGGTATTGTTGGGGCCTGATAATCATTACCGGGCCGTCTGGTCCGGTAGTTACTCAGCGCGCAGCGCGGCCGGGGCGGTTTCACCGGCTTCGCTGGTCTGCTGGCGGTTAGAAGGCTGGATAAACAGCTGGCGGTCTTCCCAGCGCAGCATGGTCAGCGTGCCTCCCCAACAGCAGCCGGTATCCAGGCCAATAATCCCTTCCGGGGTGCCTTTACCTTCCAGCGAAGCCCAGTGACCAAAAATAATCGTATATTCACGCGCAACCGGGCCAGCGATAGTAAACCACGGCTTAAGCGGCGGCGGAGCAGAGTCGGGCGCGTCTTTGCAGATCATATCCAGCTGTCCATTCGGAAAGCAGTAGCGCATCCGCGTTAGCGCATTGGTGCTGAAGCGCAGGCGCGCCAGTCCGGTGAGCTCAGGCGTCCAGTTGTTCGGCATATCGCCATACATCGCATTAAGAAAAAGCGGATAGCTGTCGCTGGAGAGCACGGATTCCACTTCCCGAGCGCATATTTTCGCCGTTTCAATGTCCCATTGCGGCGTAATGCCGGCATGGGCCATAACCAGCTTTTTCTCTTCATCCACCTGCAGCAGCGGCTGACGGCGTAGCCAGTTAATCAGCTCATCCACGTCCGGTGCTTCCAGCAGCGGGGTGATACGATCTTTCGGTTTATTACGGCTGATCCCGGCGAAAACCGCCAACAGATGCAAATCGTGATTGCCCAGCACCAACCGCACGGCGCTGCCCAGCGAGCGCACATAGCGCAGCACTTCCAGCGAGCCTGGGCCGCGAGCGACCAGATCGCCGGTCAGCCACAGCGTATCTTTTTCAACGTCAAAGGCGACCTGCTGCAGCAGGGAATGCAGTTCATCGTAGCAGCCGTGAACATCGCCAATAAGATATGTACTCATGAAATAATTATCCGGAGAAGAAACGGCAAACCCGGCCGCAGCCGGGTTTCTCATCAGTGAATGCGCGAAGGCACGGCGAGGCGAAAGACGGGAATATCGACATGAAACTGTTCGCCCCGTTCGTCAATCATCACATAGTGTCCCTGCATGGTACCCATCGGCGTTTCCAGCACCGCGCCGCTGGTATACTGGAATTCATCGCCCGGCGTAATATAAGGCTGTTCGCCGATTACGCCGTCGCCCTGAACTTCCGTTTCGCGCCCGTTGCCGTTGGTAATTAACCAGTAACGGCTACGTAGCTGCACTTTTTCGCGCCCCAGATTGCGGATGGTAATGGTATAGGCGAACACGTAGCGATCTTCATCTGGGGCAGACTGCGACTCGACGTAAAAACTCTGTACCTGAACACAAACTCGGGACGACTCAATCATGCGTTTAGCTCTCCTGCGGCTCGGGATGCGCAGATAACCAGTTTGCTAACTGGCAATATTGTGCAACGGTAACATTTTCCGCACGCAGACTGCCATCAACGCCCAGATTTTCCATCACCTCAGCGCTGAACAGATGGCCGAGGCTATTACGCAGCGTTTTGCGGCGCTTGCCAAAGGCTTCGGTAGTAATGCGGCTCAGCACGCGAATATTCTCAACCGGATGTGGCTGCACCGCGTGCGGAACCAGCCGTACCACGGCGGAATCCACTTTTGGCGCTGGCGTAAAGGATTCCGGCGGCACTTCCAGTACCGGAATAACCTGACAATAATATTGCGCCATCACGCTTAAGCGTCCATAGGCTTTACTGTCAGGGCCGGCAACCAGGCGGTTGACTACCTCTTTTTGCAGCATAAAGTGCATATCTTTGATCGCACTAGTATAGCTGAAAAGGTGGAACATTAACGGCGTGGAGATGTTATAGGGCAGGTTGCCGAAGACACGCAGCGGCTGACCGCGCTCAGCAGCGAGCTGAGCAAAATCGAAGGTCATGGCATCCTGCTGAAAAATGGTCAGCTTAGGTCCCAGGAACGGATGGGTTTGCAGACGCGCAGCCAGATCGCGATCCAGCTCAATAACGGTCAGCGCATCAAGGCGCTCGCCGACGGGTTCAGTCAGGGCGCCAAGGCCGGGCCCGATCTCTACCATCGCCTCGCCGCGCTGAGGATGAATAGCCGCAACGATGCTGTCGATAATGTAGGAGTCGTTAAGGAAGTTTTGCCCAAAACGTTTACGGGCGAAATGACCCTGGTGGACGCGATTATTCATTGATTTATGATCATATTAATGGCGAGATTAAGCGCCGTAATGAAGCTTCCCGCATCAGCGTTGCCCTGACCGGCCAGTTCCAGCGCGGTGCCGTGGTCAACGGAGGTGCGGATAAATGGCAGGCCAAGGGTGATATTCACCGCGCGGCCAAAGCCCTGATATTTTAGTACCGGCAGGCCCTGATCGTGATACATCGCCAGAACCGCGTCGGCATGCTGCAGATATTTTGGCTGGAACAGCGTATCCGCCGGCAGCGGGCCGGTAAGCTGCATTCCCTGCTGACGCAGTTTATCCAGCGCCGGGATAATGGTATCGATCTCTTCGCGGCCCATATGTCCGCCTTCGCCAGCGTGTGGATTCAGGCCGCAAACCAGAATATGCGGCTGGCTGATGCCGAACTTACGCTGTAAGTCCTGATGCAAAATAGTAATTACTTCATGCAGGCTGGCTTCGGTAATTGCGTCCGCCACCGCTTTTAGCGGCAGATGCGTGGTCGCCAGCGCCACACGCAGTTCTTCGGTCGCCAGCATCATTACCACGCGCTCACAGGCGGCGCGATCGGCAAAAAATTCGGTATGGCCGCTGAAGGCAATACCGGCATCGTTAATCACGCCTTTATGCACCGGGCCGGTAATCAAGGCGGAAAACTCCCCGCTGAGGCAGCCGTCGCAGGCGCGGGCAAGAGTATCCAGCACATAGTGGCTGTTAGCCACCGCCAGCTGCCCGGCGATAACCGGCGTAGCCAGCTCAACCGGTAAGATAGTCAGCGTGCCAGCCTGTTGCGGCTGCGCTGGGGTATCTGGTTGATATTGCCGCAGCGACAGCGGTAGTCCCAGCCGTTGCGCGCGTTCAATCAGCAGCTGGGGCGAGGCGCACACCACCAGTTCAACCGGCCAGTCGCGCTGCGCCAGTTGTAGGGTAACATCAGGACCAATCCCGGCGGGTTCGCCGGGAGTGATAACGACGCGAGCATTACTGAGCATTGGCATCCAGAACTTTCACATAGGCGCTGGCGCGCTGTTCCTGCATCCAGGTTTGCGCTTCTTCAGCGAATTTACGGTTAAACAGCAGACGGTAAGCGCGCTCTTTCTGCGCCGCATCGGTCTTATCAACCTGACGCGTGTCCAGCAGCTGAATCAGATGCCAGCCAAAAGAGGAGTGAACCGGCTGACTGGTTTCGCCTTTATGCAGGCGCAGCAGCGCATCACGGAAGGCCGGATCGAAGATTTCCGGTGAACTCCAGCCCAGATCGCCGCCCTGGTTTGCCGAGCCCGGATCGTCAGAGAACTGCCTGGCTGCCGCTGCAAAGCTGGTTTTTCCGCTTTTAATGTCGCTGGCAATCTGCGTCAGTTTCTGGCGCGCCTGGTCATCGGTCAGAATCGGCGACGGCTTAAGCAAAATATGACGCGCATGTACTTCGGTCACCGAGATATTCTGTTTTTCGCCGCGCAGGTCATTAACTTTCAGGATATGGAAGCCGACGCCGGAACGAATAGGCCCCACGATATCGCCTTTTTTCGCCGTGCTCAGCGCCTGAGCAAACAGGGTCGGCAGCTCTTCGATTTTGCCCCAGCCCATGTTGCCGCCCTGCAAAGCCTGCGGATCGGCGGAGTAGGTCACCGCCAGCTTACCGAAATCAGCGCCGCTGTTCAGTTCGCTCATCAGCTGCTTCGCCAGGGTTTCCTGATCGTCAACCTGCTGCTGCGTCGGGTTTTCCGGCAGCGGCAGCAGGATATGGCTGATATTCAGCTCGGTGCCCTGCGTATTTTGTGCGGAGATCTGCTTTGCCAGCGTATCCACTTCCTGCGGCAGAATGGTTACGCGACGGCGCACTTCATTGTTACGCACTTCCGCAATCTGCATCTCTTTGCGGATCTGCTCACGGTAGGCGTTGTAGTTCACGCCGTCATACGCCAGACGGCTGCGCATCTGATCCAGCGACATATGGTTCTGGGCGGCAATATTGCTAATCGCCTGGTCCAGCTGTTGATCGGAGATCTGTACGCCCATCTGCTTGCCCATCTGCAGGATAATATTATCCATTACCAGACGTTCAACAATTTGATGGCGCAGCGTGCGGTCATCGGGCAGCTGCTGTCCAGCCTGCTGCGCCTGCGCTTTCACCGAATGCATCATGCCATCAACATCACTTTCCAGTACGACGCCGTTATTGACCACGGCGGCGACTTTATCAACTACCTGCGGGGCTGCGATCGCGGCGTTAGCGGCCAGCGCCACACCCAGTATCAGCATTCTCCAGTTCTTCATACTTTTTCCATTTTCTTTCCGCACTGCGGGTTTGCCTGTCAAACATTACAACATCAGAAAGCGCGCTGGTAAGGCAGAATGCCCTGACGTAGCATTTGGTTGGAGCCCAGTCCGTAGTTCGGGCTCAGGCCACGCAGCTCAATGTTGAATGAGATTTGGTTTTCATACTTACTGTCGTCGTTTTCCCAGCCGTTAATTTTACGCTGGTAACCCACGCGGACGGCATAACAGCACGAACTATACTGTAAGCCCACCAGTTGCTCAGCCGCCTTTTTCTCTTTGGTGTCGTAGTAGTACGCGCCTACCACGGCCCAGGAGTCAGCAATTGGCCAACTGGCCGTCATCCCAACCTGCGAAATACCGTTTTCGTAAATCGGATTGTTGGTAATGTTGCGGTTCAGCGCGCTGGCCACATATTCCGGGCTGCTGTAACGGTAGTTCAGCTGCACCATGCGGTCAGCATCACGACGGTATTCCACTACCGCGTTGCCCTGCGCAATATTATCCAGACGCGTATCGTACTGAACGCCGCCACGTACGCCCCAACGGTCGCTGACGCGCCACCAGGTATCACCGGCCCAGATCAGGCTTCCGGTATCATCTTCGTCGCTGGTGGTATTCAGCCCGGTACGCGACGGGGTAAACGAGTAGATTTGACCTACGGATACGTTAAAACGTTCAACCATATCGGTATCATAAATACGCGTGGTCAGGCCGCTGGCGACCTGGTTGGCTGAAGCGATACGATCCAGGCCGCTGTAGGTACGGTCGCGGAACAGGCCGGTATAGTCGGTTTGCAGCAGCGTGGAGTCGTACGCCTGGATATGGCTCTGGTCGCGATACGGCACATAAAGATACTGTATGCGCGGTTCAAGCGTCTGGGTGTAGCCTTCCGCCCAGTTCATATTGCGCTCGAACACCATGCGTCCATCCATTTTGAACTGCGGCATGACGCGGTTAACATCTTCTTTTAATTGATTATTTTCATTGCCACTCAGGGAGTTATAATAATCAATATTGCTTTGCTGGTAGTGGGTCGCCAGCAACTTCACCTCGGTGTTCAGGCTGCCCCATTCATTAGCCAGCGGCAGGTTGATGGTCGGCTCCAGATGCAGGCGCACCGCATCCGGACGATCGTCATTAACGTTGGTAAATTGTACCGCCTGCGCATAAAGATGCATGTCAAACGGGCCAACGTCATTCTGGTAATAGTTGAAGTCAAACTGCGGCTGCGCACGATAAATGTTGCGCGTGCTGTTGGTGTCAAAAATCTGGAAATCTTTACTGGAGAGCGTGGCGTCCCAGTGGGTATCCGCATAGCCGACGCTGAATTTCTGCGAAGCGTAGCCATCGGTAGTGGAATAGTACTTAGAGTCGAGATCGTTGAAGTAATAGGGATCGCTGACTTTGGTGTAGTTAGCGCTAAAGCGCCAGTGCTGCTGATAAACGCCGGCATGGCGCCAGTAGAACAGCCAACGGTTAGCGTCGCCATCGTCGCTGCCGCGCGCCGCTTCGTCACGCTTGTATTCATCATCGCTCGGCAGATAGTCAAACTCGACCAGGCCGGTACCGGCGGTGGTGAGATAGCGGAATTCGTTCTGCCACTGCAGGCCGCGCTTGCTCTGGTAGTTTGGCGTGATGGTGGCGTCCATCTGCGGCGCGATATTCCAGTACCAGGGCAGCGCAAACTGAAAGCCGTCATTGTTACTGTATTTAGCGTTGGGGATCAGAAAACCAGAGCGGCGACGATCGCCGATCGGCAACTGCAGGTAAGGGCTATAGAAGACCGGGACGGCGCCGATTTTAAAGCGCGCGTTCCAGATTTCAGCCACTTCCTCTTCACGGTCCTGAATGACCTGCGAGCCGACCACGCTCCAGCTATTGCTGCCCGGCAGGCAAGAGGTAAAGGAGCCGTTTTCCAGGATGGTGTAGCGGCTGTTGCCGCGCAGTTTCATCTGATCGGCGGTGCCGCGCCCCTGACGACCGACCATCTGATAATTGCCGTTCCAGACGTTGGTATCTTTGGTGTTCAGGTTAGACCAGGCTTTTGGCCCTTTCAGAATGACCTGGTTGTCATCATAGTGCACATTGCCCAGCGCATCGACGGTGCGAAGCGGCGTGGTCTGGCCTGGCTGTTGGCGCTGATGCAGCTGAACTTCGTCGGACTGCAGGCGGCTGTTGCCCTGCTGAATATCCACCTTGCCGGTAAACACCGCATCGTCGGGATAGTTACCCTTCGCATTATCAGAATGTATCGTTACCGGCAGTTGATTGGCGTCACCCTGAACCACGGGACGAGTATAGTTTGGTACGCCCAGCATACACTGCGACATTAAATCGTCGGCGAGGGCGTGCTGACTATAAAGCGCTGCGCCAATCATTGTGGCCAGCAGTGTGGGTATACGTTTTTTCATACGCGGTATCGAGAATTCCGTAATTACTGGCATCATGCCGACAAAACGGTCAGAGACTAACGTACTGAACTGCGTTGCGCCAGTGTTAATCCTTGTCTGTCCGCGTTGCCGTTAGGCAGTGAGATAAATGACAGGTATGATAATGCAATTTTTAGCCTTCGGCATGGCGAATTGAGGAGTATATGCGCTATTGGGGAAAAGTAATTGGTCTGCTGCTGGGATTGTTATCCGGCGCGGGCTTTTGGGGTTTGCTGTTAGGGCTGATGCTTGGCCACCTGGTAGATAAAATCCGCGCAACGCAGGGAAAATCCTGGTTTTCTAACAATCAAACCCGGCAAACCATTTTTTTCCGCACCACGTTTCAGGTGATGGGACATCTTACCAAGTCAAAAGGGCGGGTAACCGAAGCGGATATTCAGATCGCCTCACAGCAGATGGATCGTATGCGGCTGCATGGCGCGGTGCGCACTCAGGCGCAGCAGGCGTTTCGTGAAGGCAAGCAGAGCGATTATCCACTGCGCAACAAGCTGCGTGAGCTGCGCAGCGCCTGTTTTGGTCGCTTTGATCTGATTCGAATGTTTTTAGAAATTCAGATTCAGGCCGCGTTTGCTGATGGCTCACTGCATCCTAACGAGCGTCAGGTGCTGTACGTGATAGCTGAGGAGCTGGGAATTTCGCGCATGCAGTTCGAGCAGTTTCTGCGCATGATGGAAGGCGGCCAGCAGTTTGGCGGCGGGCAGCATTCATGGGGCGGAGCCGGGCAGGGCTATGGCGCGCAGCAGGGACCGACGCTGGAAGCAGCCTGTAAGGTGTTGGGCGTGAAACCTACCGATGATTACATGACGATTAAGCGCGCCTGGCGTAAGCAGATGGCGGAGCATCATCCCGATAAGCTGGTGGCGAAAGGCTTGCCGCCGGAGATGATGGAGATGGCGAAGCAGAAGGCGCAGGAGATTCAGGCCGCCTGGGATCTGATTCGCAAGGAACGAAATTTTAAATAATTTTTCGGGAAGGCTGAGTCAGTCTGCAACAGGTTGGTGCCGGTTGCGGCAGGGCTGGTTCAGTCTGCAACGGGTTCGTGCTTATTGCGGGAAGGCTGGTTCAGTCTGCAACAGGTTCGTGCTTATTGCGGGAAGGCTGAGTCAGTCTGCACCAGGTTCGTGGCGGTCGCGGAAGGGCCGGGTCCATCGGCGGCACGGCATGAACCCATCCCTGGGGCCTCCGCCCACGCCTTCCCTGGCGCGGGAGGTCCGCCTCCCGGCCCCGGCCCTTCCACTCCCTCAATCCCGCGCTTCGATACTTAACCATACAAACCACATTGTTATCTAATCAGCGGCAAACAGAAATCACCACCGTTGAAACAGCGGCGCACAGGCGACTCAGAAGTGTGGGAACGGGCCGCCCGCCGCTGACGGCTCCATAATCAACAAACCACGCACACCTGCCGCTGTGTCACCATAACCATCGGCCACACAAACCCGCCGCAAACAGCACCGCAAAACCAATCAAAAATCGGCAGGCTGGCGAAAAGTCATCTTATTGCCAAACGCGGGATGCGTAATGGTTAGCCACTCCGCATGCAGCTGCAGACGCGGCGCCATCGCCAGGGCCGCCTCGTGCGCATAAAAACGATCGCCTAAAATTGGATGTCCTAACGCCTGCATATGCACGCGCAGCTGATGCGAGCGTCCGGTAATCGGCTTCAGCTGGATGCGGGCGCTATTATCCGCCGCCCGCTCCAGCACCTGATACTCCGTTTGCGCCGACTTGCCGGTATCAAAGCACACCTTCTGCATCGGACGATTCGGCCAGTCGCAAATCAGCGGCAAATCCACCACGCCTTCATCTTTCTGTGGATGGCCCCAGATGCGGGCAACGTAGCTTTTTTCCGGCTCGCGCTCGCGAAACTGACGCTTCAGTTCGCGCTCGGCGGCCTTGGTCAGCGCCACAACCAGCACGCCGCTGGTGGCCATATCCAGACGATGTACCGATTCAGCCAGCGGGAAATCGCGCTGAACGCGGATCATTACGCTATCCTTATGCTCCTCAAGACGCCCAGGGACAGACAATAACCCGCTCGGCTTATTGACCACCATAATGTGATCGTCCTGATACAGAATATGCAGCCAGGGTTCCAGCGGCGGGTTATAGGGTTCCATAGCCTGTGTGTTCTCCGGTTAGCTTACTGATGAGAAACGACGATCAGACGCAGCGCATCCAGACGCCAACCGGCATCGTTCAGGCTGGCTAACACTTCGCTGCGATTGCTTTCCAGCGCGGCTATCTCATCCTCACGGATATTCGGGTTAACCGCTTTCAGCGCCTGCAGACGCTCCAGCTCGGCGCTCAGCTTCTCATCCGCCTCAACGCGTGCCGCGTCAATCAGCTTACGTGCCGCTTCCGCTGCCTGCGGCTCCGCCAGCTGAAGAATAGCGTGCACATCCTGCTGCACCGCATTCACCAGCTTACTGCCGTTATGACGATTCACCGCGTTCAGCTGACGGTTAAAGCTCTCAAACTCCACCTTATCGGCCAGATTAGTGCCTTTACGATCGACCAGTAGACGCATCGGCGTCGGTGGCAGGAAACGCGTCAGCTGCAGATGCTTCGGCGCCTGCGCCTCAACCACGTAAATCAGCTCCATCAGCAATGTGCCGACCGGTAGCGCCTTATTCTTCAATAGCGACAGGGCACAGCTGCCGGTATCGCCCGACAAAATAAGATCGAGGCCGTTGCGAATAATCGGATGCTCCCAGGTTATATACTGCGCGTCTTCACGCGACAGCGCCTGAGCGCGATCGAAGGTAATGGTACAACCTTCTTCCGGCAGGCCTGGAAAATCAGGCACCAGCATATGATCGGACGGCGTCAGTACAATCAGATTATCGCTGCGATCTTCCTGATTAATGCCGACAATATCGAACAGGTTGAGCGCGAAATTCACCAGCTCAATATGATTATCCTGCAGGCTGATTTCATCGGCCAACGCTTCGGCTTTCGCGCCGCCGTTGGAATTCAGCTCCAGCAGCCGGTCGCGGCCCTGTTCCAGCTGGGAACGCAGCGCGTTGTGCTGCTTGCGGCAGGCCTGAATAAATTCGTCCAGCCCTTCGCTGTTCTCCGGCGCGGCCAGATACCCGATCAGCTGCTCATGCACGCTATCGTACACGGTGCGGCCGGTCGGGCAGGTATGCTCAAAGGCGTCCAGTCCCTCGTGATACCAGCGCACCAGCACCGACTGTGCGGTCTTCTCCAGATACGGCACCATGATCTCAATATCACGCGCCTGACCGATACGATCGAGACGGCCAATACGCTGTTCCAGCAAATCAGGGTTAAACGGCAAATCGAACATCACCAGCCGATTAGCGAACTGGAAGTTACGGCCTTCTGAACCGATCTCAGAGCAAAGCAGCACCTGCGCGCCATCCTCTTCCGAGGCGAACCAGGCAGCGGCGCGATCGCGATCGATCAGCGAAAGACCTTCATGGAATACCGCAGCGTGAATACCTTCACGTTCGCGCAGCACCTGCTCCAGCTGCAGGGCGGTCGCCGCCTTGGCGCAGATCACCAGGACTTTCTCATCGCGGTTACTGGTCAGATAGCCCATCAGCCATTCGACGCGCGGATCAAAATTCCACCAGGTGCCGCTGTCGCCTTCAAATTCCTGATAAATCTGCTCCGGATAAAGCATATCGTGCGCGCGCTCTTCGGCCGATTTGCGCGCCGCCATAATGCCGGAAACCTTAATTGCCGTCTGATACTGCGTCGGCAGCGGCAGACGGATCTGATGCAGCACGCGCTGAGGGAAGCCTTTTACCCCGTTACGGGTGTTGCGGAACAGCACGCGGCTGGTGCCGTGACGATCCATCAGCATACGAATCAGCTCTTCGCGCGCCGCCTGCTTGCCTTCGCCCTTACCGTTAGCGGTCTGCAGCAACGGCTCAATATCCTGCTCGCCGATAAGATCGCTCAGCGCGTTCATCTCATCGTTACTGATTGCCTTATCTTCCAGCAGCGTGGCGACCGCATCGGCCACCGGGCGGTAATTTTGCTGTTCGGCGACAAACTGCTCAAAATCGTGGAAACGATCGGAGTCCAGCAGGCGCAGACGGGCGAAGTGGCTCTCCATGCCCAACTGTTCAGGCGTTGCCGTCAATAGCAGCACGCCGGGGATCTGCTCCGCCAGCTGCTCAATCACCTGATATTCACGGCTCGGCTCGCCTTCGCTCCATGCCAAATGGTGCGCTTCATCCACCACCAGCAGATCCCATTCGGCGTCGGCCAGCAGTTCCAGACGCTGCTTGTTACGGCGCACGAAATCAAGCGAACAGATAATCAGCTGCTCGGTATCGAACGGGTTATCGCTGTCGTGCTGGGCTTCAGCATAGCGCGCGTCGTCAAACAGCGAAAAGCGCAGGTTAAAGCGGCGCAGCATTTCCACCAGCCACTGATGCTGCAGCGTTTCCGGCACCACGATCAGCACGCGATCGGCGCGACCAGCCAGCAGCTGTTGATGAATAATCATCCCGGCTTCGATGGTTTTGCCCAGGCCAACCTCATCCGCCAGCAGCACGCGCGGCGCATGGCGACGGCCTACATCATGGGCAATATGCAGCTGATGCGGGATCAGGTTAGTGCGCATTCCGCGCAGCCCGCTGATGGGCAAACGATACTGCTCGCTCTGATAGCGGCGCGCACGGAAACGCAGCGCAAAGCGATCCATACGATCAAGCTGACCGGCGAACAGACGATCCTGCGGCTTGCTGAACACCAGCTTGCTGTCGAGCAGCACTTCGCGCAGCTCTACGGGTTCCTGAGTATCCAGACGGGTACCGATATAGGTTACCAGGCCATTATCATTGCGCACTTCGACCACTTCCAGCTGCCAGCCTTCATGGCTGGTAACGGTATCGCCGGGATTGAAGATCACACGGGTAATGGGAGAATCATTTCGGGCATAGAGACGGTTTTCACCGGTAGCAGGGAAAAGCAGGGTAACCATACGGGTATCCAGTGCAACCACAGTTCCCAGTCCCAGTTCGCTTTCCGTGTCGCTGATCCAGCGTTGACCAAGTGTAAAAGGCATAGATAATTAGCTCGATTCTCGTAATAACAGATGTCATGCTCCCGCTCGGACAATAGCGTTGCGGCCAGGCAATAATGTGTCTGGTTGATGCTCAGGAGCGGTGAAGTTCAGGAAGGGCGCTATGGTACTGGAAGGTAATGGATTCGTCACCTGTCAAAAAAGCCCCAGCTGCCCGGTAATCAGTGTAGCAAAGTCATCCTGCACAAAGGGCAATATCCCGTCGGCCACCGGCTGCAGCTGCTTATGCAAATAATGATCGTAGTCCAGCGGCGACGTTCGCGCCTCCAGCGGCTCCGGGCCGGAAGTGGCGATCACGTAGCGAATAGAACCGCCTTTTTGATACTGCAGCGGACGGCCCAGCTTTTTATTATGCTCGTCTGCCAGGCGGCCGCGCGCACGTGCGGCGGCACATTACGCTCATATTCGTGCAGCGGACGGCGCAGCCGCTTTTTATACACCAGCTGCGCATCCAGCTCGCCGTTCAGCAGCTGGCGCACCGTGGTGCGAATATAGTCCTGCCAGGGCTGCCCACGAAAAATACGACCATACAGTTCCTGCTGGAACTGCTGCGCCAGCGGCGTCCAGTCGGTACGTACCGTTTCCAGCCCTTTAAACACCATCCGTTCCCTGTCGCCTTCGCGAATTAAACCCGCGTAGCGCTTTTTGCTGCCCTGTTCCGCGCCGCGAATGGTCGGCATCAGAAAACGGACAAAATGCGTTTCATATTCCAGCTCCAGCGCGCTTTCCAGCTGATATTCCGCCTGTAAATGGGTGCGCCACCACTGATTTACGTGGCTGACCAGCTGTCGGCCAATGGTATCGGCGCTGGCGCTGTCATGAGGGGCTTTCAACCAGACAAAGGTGGAATCGGTATCGCCATAAATAACCGTGAAACCCTGTGCCTCTATTAGCTGGCGCGTCTGCTGCATAATTTCGTGCCCGCGCAGGGTAATCGACGAGGCCAGACGCGGATCGAAAAAGCGACAGGCGCTGGTGCCCAGCACGCCGTAGAAGGCGTTCATAATAATCTTTAATGCCTGCGACAAGGGTTTATTGCCCTGACGTTTCGCCTCTTCCCGTCCCTGCCAGATTTGGTTAACCATCGCGGGCAAACAGTGGTTATGCCGGGAAAAGCGCGCGTGACGGAAACCGGGCACCGAGGCGTCATCTTGCGGATGCGCCAGCCCTTCGATCAGGCCCACCGGATCAATTAAGAAAGTACGAATAATAGCGGGATAAAGGCTTTTATAATCCAGCACCAGCACCGAGTCGTACAGGCCGGGACGCGAATCCATCACATAGCCGCCGGGGCTGGCCTCCGGCGCAATCTCGCCGAAATTAGGCGCAACAAAGCCGGCGCGATGCATACGCGGAAAATAGAGCTGGCTGAAGGCCGCCACCGATCCGCCGTGCCGATCCGCCGCCAGGCCGTTGACGCTGGCGCGCTCCAGCAAAAAAGGCATCAGCTCGGTTTTCTGGAAGATGCGCGTGACCAGCTCGCAGTCTTTCAGGTTATAGCGCGCCAGCGCGGGCTTATCGCTGGCGAAGCGCTGATTGATCTCTTCCATCCGCTGCCACGGATTATTAATCGCCTTACCTTCGCCCAGCAGCTGTTGCGCAACCGACTCCAGGCTAAACGAGTCGAAGCTCCAGAAGGCGGACTTCAGCGCCTCGATGCCGTCGATAATCAGACGGCCCGTCGCCTGCGCAAAAAACACGCCGGGCTTAAAACCGTGTTCGCGCCATTCCAGCGGCTGCTGGTTGCGCCCCAGACGCAATGGAATGCCATAGCGGTCGGCATGTTTTTGCAGGACGCGCAGATCAAACTGCACGACGCTCCAGCCAATCAGCACATCAGGATCGTGCGCGGCGAACCAGGCGTTCAGTTTTTCCAGCAGCTGCGGGCGGCTGGCAACATAGTGCAGCTCAAAATCGATCTGGCTGGCATCGCCGTTTTCCGGCCCTAACATCCAGACAATGCGCTGACCGCAGCCTTCTATGCCAATGCAGTAGAGTTCGCCGTGCTGGTTAGTTTCAATATCGAGCGAGGCCCACTTCAGCGGCGGACGATAATCGGGATGCGGCTTAAGGCGGGCATTGATTAAATCAACGCCCGCTGGCTCACCGCTAAACCAGACCGGCGCGGTAATAAAGCGCTCCATCAGGAAACGATCAGGCGGACGCACGTCCGCTTCATACAGTGGGATGTTGTTTTCACGCAGCAGCTTTTCCAGCCGCTGGAGCTGGCGATACTGTGAACAGTAAAGGCCCAGCACCGGACGCTGACGGAAATCTTTCAGATCGAGCGGCGTCAGCCGCCAGTGGCGTTCATTGGTCAATAGCCGCTGCGCTTGCTGCTGATATTCGGCGGGCAAAAAGGCGACTGATTCCTGCGGCGGCAGCACCAGACGCTGCGGCCCGTTATCGGTCGCCAGCCATAGTACGATCTCGGTGCCGTTTGGCGTATCGCGCCAGTGGCGCGTTAGCAAAAAGCCTGCGCGGATATTGCTCACCAGAAGCCTCTGAAAACCTGAAAACTGCGCTGATTATAACATGTTTATTTATACAGTGCTCAGGCCGCTTGCGACGTGGCGAAGGGTTTGAATTCGGGACAGGTCTTGCATCAGCTTCTCATTTTCACCGGTATCAATGAGCGGTTAACGATACCGCATTGGACGCGGCTGCGTAAAAAGCCGCGTCGGCAGGGAGCGCACTGAATGACAGCTTTAACCTTTCCTTGTACTGTTTTTTCTACTCAGAGAAAAATGGATGACAGGGCGGCGGCGGATATGCGATACGGCGACCTGACGGCTTCCCAGCTGAAAAAGGGTTATCTGCTTACGGACGTATCGGAAAAAGTCGATCCTTATAGCGGCACGCAGCTTACGCCGTTTAATTTACCGCAGTCGCGCTTTTACACCCATCCTTCCGCCAGAAATGCGGAAACCTGCTCGTATGAGGCCAGCGCGAAGCTGCTGTTTGATGAAATGCGCAGCCTTAGCTGGCCTTTTTCTGTTTACAGTCCCTATCGGCAGCTGATTAATAAGATGATTGACCATATGCAGTACGGTAACGGTATGCCCTTCAGCGATGCGGCACTGGATATGGCGCTGAGGAATCAGAACTGGAAGATAATTCGGATGATAGCTCTTTGAAAGCGATAAGAGGAACCCTTGACAAATATGTTGATTACAAAAATCTTACCTATTCGCAAGACATTATCTCATTATTAAATAATGCTATTAGTAAAACCAGATTGCCTAAGTTCAATAGTACAAGCGATAATGCTAATGGTTTAGGTATTACGGTGCATGATATTTATTCGGTTAAAATAGAAGTATTGGCATTGGAATTTAATGAGAAAAACTGGCAGGTCAGGCTGCGATATAGAGCTCAGGATCATTTCGGTCTCGACGATAACGATATTATGCAAAAAAAATTTCATCAGTTTAATTTTTTTAGAATTTGGTTCGTTTTACAAAGATTTGAAAAATTTGGCTTTAAGCCCTTCTTTACTAATATGAGTGCGGGTATAAATATTAACGGCGAAAATAAATGATGAAATTAATAGAGCTCATACTATTGGTGGGTATTATTGCAGTTAGTATAGCCTTATGGGGCTTTTATTTTGGATGGAGAGAGGTGAGAATTATCGCCGTACATAAAGATAAATATAGTTATTCTGTGTTGGTGGATGATTTCCCTAAGCTAGCCAGGCAAAAAATTATCTGGTGGGTAAAAAATAAAGAAAGGGTGATAAATATGTATGGTCTGTCAGATTCCAGTGATACGGCGGATTTTAATATCTATTTTTGGCGCTTTGGCGATGGTTATAATGAACTGGGGAAATATGATCGCCTTTGCTTTGAAGATATGCCGCCGCCAAAAAACTGCATTGAGAAAGATCGGCTGATGTATATTACCTTAACCCGTAATGGTGAGGTCAGCTACTGGCTGAACGATACCCGCTATATCCAGAAAGCAGACGGCAGGCTTGTAGAAGTGGGATTTAACTAAGCCGTGAAACATCCGGTCGTCACGCCAGTATCAGAGCAAATGCAAAGGCCTTAATATGGCAGGCGCAACGCTTCTTATCCCGCACGACGCTGCAATAAAGCTTCCTGCCAGCACCTGACAATATCCCCATACAAATCATCCCTTGACGCTATGTCATCTGCTCAGGACAATCCAGCCGAAGATTATTCTGAGGTAGCTTATGGAAGCCTGGCTGGAACACCTGATTACCCAATCGCTTGAATGGGCGCTGTTTGCCGTGGCGCTGGTGACGTTTCTTGAGTCGCTGGCGCTGGTAGGGCTGTTGCTGCCCGGCACGGTGATGATGGCCAGCCTGGGCGCGTTAATCGGCGGCGGCCAGCTGGGGCTTTATCCCGCCTGGGCGGCAGGTCTGGTGGGCTGCCTGCTGGGCGACTGGCTTTCTTATGGCATTGGCTGGAAATTCCAGGGGCCGCTGCATCGCTGGCCGTATCTGAAAAAACATCAGAAAATGCTGGATAAAACCGAGCATGCGCTGCACCAGCACAGCATGATCACCATTCTGGTAGGACGTTTTGTTGGGCCGACGCGGCCGCTTATTCCGATGGCGGCAGGGATGCTGGAACTGCCGGTGCGTAAATTTGTGCCGCCGAGCGTGATCGGCGGTATCTTTTGGCCGCCGCTTTATCTGCTGCCGGGCATTCTGGCCGGGGTTGCGATTGACGTGCCGAAGGATGCGCAGAGCGGCGGATTTACCTGGCTGCTGCTGGCGGTGGCGCTGCTGGTCTGGTCTGGCGCGTGGCTATGCTGGCGCTGGTGGCGTGCCGACAAACAGCGTGACTGGGCGACGCGCTGGCTGCCCGTGCAGCGGCTGCGCTGGTTGGCGCCGCTTGGCTTTATTCTTGGCGTTGGCAGCCTGACGGCGATCCAGTTTCATCCAATGATGCCGATTTTCCGCCAGCTGTTATGGAAGGTATTTGTCGGTTAAGCCTGTTTAATTCTGGGCAAATATCAAAAGCGAACCCGGTAGCCTGCTTACTGACCGCTTCCGGCGTGGCGAAAGGTTTGAATTCGGGACAGGTCTTGCATCAGCTTCTCATTTTTGCCAGCATCAATGAGCGGATAACGATACCGCATTGGGCGCGGCTGCGTAAAAAGCCGCGTCGGCAGGGAGCGCACTGAATGACAGCTTTAATCTTTCCTTGTACTGTTTTCTCTACCCAGAGAAAAATGGATGACAGGGCGGCGGCGGATATGGCGCTGAGGAATCAGTTACTAAAGGATAATTCTGGGAAATCCTCGTTAAAAGCGATTGAGTCTGTTATTAACAATGGTATTAATTATAAACAAAAAAACTTTCCTAAAGAAAAATTTAGAAATTTTGATATTGCTATTCAGACAACTATACTTCCTAAGTTTGCCAGAAAAGAGGATAGTATAAACGGGTTAGGTATAACCGTACATGATATTTATTCTATAGAGATAAAATTGTTATCATTGCAGATATTTGATTGTTCATGGGAAGCTGCAATGCAATATGTAGCTCAGGACCACTTTGGTCTTGATGATAATGACATTATGAAAAATAAGTTTCGCCAGTTTAAATTTTTCAGGATTTGGTTTATTCTGCAACATTATGATGATTTTGGTTATAAGCCTTTCTTTACTAATATGAGTGCTACAATTAAACTGAGCGGTAGTAAAAAATGAACTGCAGATTGAAAGTCTTCTTAATATTACTGGCGTCAGTTTTTATTGCCGTAATTATTGGGGTTGTATATCTGTCATGTCAACTGATTAACATAGTTGCTACTCATCAGTATTATAGCCGAAGTGATATTCTTGTTAATCGATTTCCGTGGACTGATAAGGGTAAAATAAAATGGTGGGAAAATAATAAGCTTTTTTTTCCAAAATAAATATCATATTCCTAAACCCGATGGCTCAGGCGACTATAGTATTGCTGTCTGGCGCTTTGGCGATGGCTATAAAGAGCTGGGAAAATATGATCGCCTCTGTTTTGACGATATGCCGCCGCCAAAAAACTGCATTGAAAAAGATCGGCTGATGTATATTACCTTAACCCGTGACGGAGAGGTCAGTTACTGGCTGAACGACACCCGCTATATTCAAAAGGCGGACGGCGAACTGGTTGAGGTAGGATTTAACTAAACCGTAAAGCGTTCAGTAGCCCAGCCAGGTTTCATCCGAACGCATCCACTTTCTGATACAGCGCATTGAGCCACTCTGGCAGCGGTAACGTGCCCGTCAGCGCCTGGCAATATGCCATACAAATACTGCTGATGGCGCATAGCAAAAGCTAATGCTGATAGCGGATACCCAGCACTTCCGCCGCCTCGGTTTCTCCACGCAGCAGCGTGTCGGTTGCGCCGTCCCAGTAAATTCGCCCGTCAACCACCAGTACGCTGCGTGCGGCAATTTGGGCGGCATCTTCCAGGCTGTGCGATACCATCAGCAACGTAAGCTTACGTTCGCGGCAAACTTCATCCACCAGCGTCAGCATCTCTTTACGCAGCGCCGGATCGAGCGCGGAAAACGGCTCATCCAGCAGCAAAAGCGGTTTTTCACGCACCAGACAGCGTGCCAGCGCGGCCCGCTGGCGTTGGCCGCCGGAAAGCGCGCCCGGCAGACGATCGAGACAGGCTTCCAGTCCTACCCGCTGCGCAATCTTCTCAACCTGTTGCTGCTGCGCCGCATTCAGTTTTAAGCCCGGATGCAGCCCAAGCCCAATATTTTGCGCCACGGTCAGGTGCGCAAATAAGTTGTTGTCCTGAAACAGCATCGATATTGGCCGCTGCGCGGGCGTGCTGTGCGTATGATCTGCGCCGTTCAGCACGATGCTTCCACTGTGCGGCGTCAGAAAACCGGCCACCAGGCTGAGCAGGGTACTTTTACCGGCGCCGCTTGGCCCCAGCACCGCCACGCGCTCGCCCGGCTGCAGCGACAGTGTGAAACGCATCGGCAAATGATGGTACATCCAGGTGAGGTTAGTCAGCGTTAGCATGGCGTCCCGGTAGCTTTTCAATAAGGGTGAACAGAATAAAGCAGAGCAGCAGCAGCAGCAGCGCCGTTACCGCGCCATCGGCGCTGCGATAGGCGCCAATCTGCTGATAAAGATAGAAGGGCAACGTACGGAAATCGGCGCTGCCAAACAGCGCCACCACGCCAAAGTCGCCAATGGAAAGTACGCAGGCAAAGGCCAGCGCCTGAGCCAGCGGCCGCTTCAGCGCCTTCAGCTCAATCATCCGCACCCGCCGCCAGCCGTGAATATCCAGCGATAAACAGAGACGATGATAGCGTTCGGTAATGTCATACATGGGATTTTCCAGCACTTTCATCGCGTACGGGATCGCCATCAGCGCGTTGGTAAAAATCACGATGCCGTCCGCCTGCTGTGGCAGCCCGACAGAGCCGTTAAGCAGCAAAAAGAAGCCGGTCGCCAGCACAATGCCCGGCATGGCGAGGATTAGCATCCCGCTCAACTCCAGCGCTTGTCCGGCCAGCAGGCGTTGACGCTGACGCAGCTCACGGCTGCTCCACAGCAGCAGCATGGTCAACAGCACGGCAAACAGGCCGGCGGCCAGCGCGATACGCAGTGAGGTCCAGGCCGCCTGCCAGAGAGCAGGCTGGTGCAGCAGGCCGCTAAAGCCCTGACGCGCGCCGTCAACGATGACCGCCAGCAGCGGCGGCAGCAGTAACAGCAGCGCCAGCATAATAAATAGCGTATCCCGCAGCCGTGAGCTCAGGCTGCTATTGGCCGCGCGCCAGCCGCTCAGGGAAGCATTGCCGGTTGGCAGCGCCTTGCTCAGACGCTGGCTTAGCATCACCAGCCCCAGGCAGCAAACCATCTGCAACAGAGAGAGCAGGGCAGCACGGGCGGGATCGTAGTCGTAGCTGAGCGCCTGGAAGATCGCCAGTTCAATGGTGGTCGCCTGCGGCCCGCCGCCCAGCGACAGCACGGTGGCAAAGCTGGCGAAGCAGAGCATAAAAATCAGCGCTGCCGCCGGTAAAACCTGGCGGCGCAGCCAGGGCCACTCGACCAGGCGGAAAAAATTGAAACCCTCAATCCCCAGTTGAGCCGCCAGCTGACGTTGCTCGCCGGGAATATTTTCCAGCGCCTGCAACAGCAGGCGCGTCGCCAGCGGCAGGTTAAAGAACATATGCGCCAACAAAATGCCCTGTAACCCATACGGGGAAAAATCATACCTGATGCCGAACAGCGTACAGAGCTGCGCCAGCCAGCCTTCGCGTCCGTAGACGCTCAGCAGGCCGAACACCGCTACCAGCACCGGCAGCACCAGCGTCATCGCGCACAGTCGCAGCAGCAGCTGGCGTCCGGGAAAGCGTCGCCGCCAGAGCGCACGGGCCAACGGAATTGCCGGAACCACCGACAAAAGCGCGGAAAGTAACGCTTGCCAGAATGAAAAGGCGACGACATGCCGCAGATAGCTATCCTGCAGCAGGCTGCGCCAGTCGTTGTCCGGCGCGTTAAACCACAGCGCGCCAAAGGCCAGCAGCGCCACGCCAACCAGCAGCGTGGCGGTCAGCAGACCCGGCCACAGCCAGCCGGGGATCAGCGGCTGACGGCGCGTTGCCATGCGTTAATCCATTCAGCGCGCTGCTGCGCGACCTGTTGAGGCGTAAATTCCAGCGCGGTTTTCGGTACCGTCATCTGGTTGAAACCGTCAGGCAGTACGGTTTTGGTGACCGGATACATCCAGTTGCCGGTGGGGATAGTCTGCTGGAACGGCTCACTGAGCATAAACTGTATAAACTGCTGCGCCAGCTGCGGGTGGCTGCTGTTTTTCAGCTGCGCCGCCACTTCAACCTGCAGGTAATGCCCTTCAGCAAAATTCGCCGCCGCATAATGATCCTTTTTCTCAGCAATCAAGTGATAAGCCGGTGATGTGGTATAGCTCAGCACCAGATCGCCTTCGCCTTTCAGGAACAGGCCGTAGGCTTCGCTCCAGCCTTTGGTGACGGTAACGGTTTTTTGCGCCAGCTTCTGCCACGCCTGCGGCGCATCGTCACCGTACACTTTTTGCATCCACAGCAGCAGGCCCAGGCCCGGCGTGCTGGTGCGCGGATCTTCATAAATCACCCGCCACTTTTGATCGCTTTCAACCAGTTCTTTCAGGCTTTGCGGCGGATTTTTCAGCTTGTTTTTATCGTATACGAAAGCGAAATAGCCATAGTCATAGGGAATAAAAGTACGGTTATGCCAGCCGCCCGGCAGCGTCAGGCTGGCGGTATCGACGTTGCCGGGCGTGAACAGGCCGGTCTGTTCTGCCGCCTGTACCAGGTTATTATCCAGGCCAAGCACCACGTCAGCCTTGCTGTTTTTACCTTCCATCCGCAGACGATTCAGCAGCGATACGCCATCTTCCAGCGCGACAAACTTCAGCTCGCAGCCGCATTGCGCTTCAAACGCTTTCTTTACCGCCGGGCCGGGGCCCCATTCAGCCGCGAACGAGTCATAGGTATAAACGGTTAAGGTGGGTCTGGCAGCAAAAACCGGGGCGGACAATAACAGCAGGACGGGCAAAGCTTTTTTTAACACGTTGCGCTCCTTAAGGAGGAAAAATAACAGGGCGCATGATCTGAGGGGATACCGCATCTCAAATCCCTACGCCGGTATCAACCGGATCAGGTTCGACGGGTTTCTCTCAGTGGAAAACAACCGCGCTTTCCACACCCCGTTGAGAACGGCTGTTAGTGTAGTGTTTTCGTTGGGTTTACGAAAGCGTCAGGTTTCCGGCGGCGCAAACCACGCCGATTTAAAATCAAACCAACCCAGCGTATTCATCCGTACGCCGCGCATGCTGCGCTGTCCCTCCAGCAGAAGCCAGTGATGAAACAGCGGATGCAGATAATGGCCGTCCACCAGATTTTTACACCAGTCCGCCAGCGACAGTTCCTGCTGACGCCAGCGCCCGGCATCAGCCTCCCAGTCAATGTCGATGCAGTGATGCAACAGCGGCAGCTCATACAGCAGGGCAAAAACGGAAAACTTCAGCGGCAGGGTGAAGTTAACGCTGCCCAGCCAGAGATCGCTTTCCGCTGTGCCGTGATACCAGCAGGCGTAATCTACCTCCTGAGTAATCAAGCGGATACCCTGCGCCGCCAGCAGCGGCTCCAGCAGTCTGGCGATACCCTGATGCTCAATATGATCGCTGTACCAGGTCAGCGTCAGCTCAGTTAGCCCTTCCGGCTTAGCGGCGATAGGCTGTTCCGGGCGATGTTGCCAGCGTGGCAGCAATCCCCAGGCGGGAAACCAGTAGCGTTGATAGCCGGCACTGGCGTTGTTCAGCAGGTTTATTGGGTTTAACAGCGTGCTGACCCAGCGGCGTATCTGCCGATCGCGTCCTTTTTCTGAACGCCGATCGAACAGCAAAAAGTAGCAGCCTTCTTCCAGCCGACTCTCTTCCGATTTTTCATCTTCGCTGCCGCCCTGCAGCTTAACGCCAGCGTAAACCAGCTCTTCGCTGATCTCAGGCAGTACCCAAATATTGACCTCGTCAATTAACGCGCGATAGCCGAAATAGTCATCAAACGCCTGTATCTTAAGCTGCGACTGCTGGTTGTGGATGACCGCATAGGGGCC
This sequence comes from Mixta theicola, assembly GCF_002895925.1. Lineage (GTDB taxonomy): Bacteria > Pseudomonadota > Gammaproteobacteria > Enterobacterales > Enterobacteriaceae > Mixta > Mixta theicola. The sequence goes on from NZ_NWUO01000007.1 coordinate 91,481, forward strand.
GGTGCCGATCGGCTGGCGGCTATAGTCTGGCAGCTCTGGCCACTCCTGCGGCAGGATCATGGCGCTGGCGCTGCCCAGCAGCCACGGCAGCCAGCGATCGGGTTGGCTAAGGTGAATATCCAGCGTCCATGACGTGGGCGATTCGATCGCGGTCAGATGGGAAAATAGCGGCTGCGACGTCAAACGTTGCAGGCTGTAGATCACATCCGCCATATCCAGCTCGCGGCCGTGGTGAAACTGAATGGCCGGACGCAGATAAAAGCGCCAGTGACGTGGCGAAAGGCACTGCCAGTGGTGGGCAATATCCGGTTCCGGTTCCCCATTTTCCTCATTTATGCGCACCAGACTGCTAAAAATTTGCCGTGCCAGATGCGTTTCCGAACGGCGCAGCGGCGAGCCGGGCAGCAGGTTAAGTAGCGGACGATAATAGAGAATGCGCAGGATATGCTTGCCCTGACGGAAGCTGCGTCCCAGCCGCGCGGTAATCATCTGTCGCGCCTGGTTTTTATCACCGACCAGCTGTACCAGCTGGTCGATGCGATCTTGCTCCAGCAGCTCTGCGGCACGCTGCTGCTGCAGCGCCAGCCCGCTGGTATAGAAATGCAGCCGTGAGCGTTTGCCGCGTCCCGCCTCCGCCTGCCAGCTCAGCCAGCCTTCGGCCTGCATCGCATTTAACAGGTTACGCATATGGCGACGCGAGCAGTGCATCTGTTGCGCCAGCTGCTGCAGCGTGGTTTCCTGCGGCTGGCCGTTACAGTTTTGCCACAGGCGAATAAAATGATGTTGCAGGCGCGATGAAGGCATAAAAGAGGAACTCTGTTGAAAGATTGGTCAGTTTTTTTGTTCCCTTATTATGGCGATAATTGCGACGGATAAAAGTGCGGGAGGCAGCCTTATCGGCTGGCGTACTTTTATCCTGACGGGGCGCGTTTGATGTTGTGGAACCGTAGCCCCGTTATTTCATCTGAGTAGAGTGCAATTACACCGCCAGCAGGCATTTACGCTGCTGGCTTTTTTCGTTTTCCTGTGCTTTCTTCTACAACGATAACTGCTGCCATATGCCTTACGTCTGCCTGCGGCGTCTCTTTTGCGGGTATTTGCCGTTCTCTTTTTCCAGGTACAGGAAAACTTATGAAATTTCTGCTGACGCGCCGCCGCCGTCTCAATCCGGTTTATCTGGCTTTTATGGCCGTCTCTTTTATGGTGGGCATCGCCGGCGCCCTGCAGGCACCGACGCTGAGCCTGTTCCTTTCGCATGAGGTGGGCGTACGGCCCTTTTGGGTTGGCCTGTTTTATACCGTTAACGCCGTGGCCGGGATTGTGGTCAGCCTGCTGCTGGCGAAGCGCTCGGATAACCGGGGCGATCGCCGTAAGCTGATCCTGTTTTGCTGTTCGATGGCGTTGGTTAATGCCCTGCTGTTCGCCTTTAACCGCCATTACCTGACGCTGATAACCCTTGGCGTGCTGCTCTCCTCGTTGGCCAGCGTTTCCATGCCGCAAATCTTTGCGCTGGCGCGTGAATATGCCGATCGCTCGGCGCGTGAAGTGGTGATGTTCAGTTCGGTAATGCGTGCCCAGCTTTCGCTGGCGTGGGTTATTGGGCCGCCGCTCTCTTTTGCGCTGGCGCTGAATTATGGTTTTACCACCATGTTTGTAGTGGCGGCGATCCTGTTTCTGATTTGTCTGGCGCTGGTGGGCTTCGCGCTGCCTTCGGTGCCGCGCGTAGAGCAGTCGCCAGAAGTGCTGCTGACGCAGATCAGCGCCTGGCGTAATAAAGATGTGCGTCTGCTGTTTGTCGCATCCATGATGATGTGGACCTGCAATACGATGTATATCATCGATATGCCGCTTTATATCAGCACGGTGCTGGACCTGCCCGAACGGCTGGCCGGTCTGCTGATGGGCACCGCCGCCGGGCTGGAGATCCCGATTATGCTGCTGGCCGGGCATTTCGTAAAACGCACCGGCAAGCGGCGTATTATGCTGATCGCCGTCGCATCCGGCGTGCTGTTTTATCTGGGGCTGGTGCTGTTTCAGTCGCGTACCGCGCTGATGGCTCTGCAGATTTTTAACGCGCTGTTTATCGGCGTTATCGCCGGGATTGGTATGCTCTGGTTTCAGGATTTAATGCCGGGGCGGCCTGGGGCGGCAACAACGTTGTTTACTAACAGTATTTCAACCGGCACGATTCTGGCCGGGCTGTTACAGGGGACGCTGGCGGAGTCGTTTGGACACTATACGGTTTACTGGCTGGCGTTGGGGCTGGCGATGATAGCCTTTGCCCTGGCGACGCGGGTGCGCAACGTATAAGGCTTGACAGAAAAGCAGAAGCCTTCCGGGCCGAAGCGCCGGAAGGTCCGTTATCGATTAATGCAGGAAAGCGGGCTGTTTCTGCTCGTAGTCGGCGATAGCCGCATCGTGTTGCAGCGTCAGGCCAATACTGTCGAGGCCGTTAATCATACAGTGGCGACGAAAGCTGTCGATTTCAAAAGTATAGATTTTATCGCCGGCGTTAACGGTCTGGCTGGTTAAGTCAACCGTAAACTGAATGCCAGGCTGCGCCGCGACCAGACGGAACAGCTCATCCACTTCCTCTTCGCTTAACCGTACCGGCAGCAGCTGGTTATTAAAGCTGTTGCCATAAAAAATATCGGCAAAGCTGGGGGCGATCACCACCTGAAAACCGAAGTCGGTTAATGCCCAGGGCGCATGCTCGCGCGACGATCCGCAGCCGAAGTTTTCTTGCGCTAGTAAAATGCTCGCGCCGTGAAACTGCGGCTTATTCAGCACAAAATTCGGGTTCGGCTGCGTGCCCGCGTCATCTTCAAAACGCCAGTCGTGAAACAGGTGCTGTCCAAAGCCGGTACGGGTAACCTTTTGCAAAAACTGCTTGGGGATAATCGCATCGGTATCCACGTTAGCCGCATCCAGCGGGGCGACAATGCCGGTATGTTGGGTAAATTTTTTCGCCACGATCGATTCCTCAGTTCAGTTCACGAATATCAGCAAAGCGGCCGGTTACGGCGGCGGCGGCGGCCATCGCCGGGCTGACCAGATGCGTGCGTCCACCACGGCCCTGACGGCCTTCAAAGTTACGGTTGCTGGTGGAGGCACAGCGCTCGCCGGGATTCAGGCGATCGTTATTCATCGCCAGGCACATAGAACAACCCGGCAGACGCCATTCAAAACCCGCCTCAAGGAAGATTTTATCCAGACCTTCCGCTTCCGCCTGCGCTTTTACCGGGCCTGAACCTGGCACCACCATCGCGACCACGCCCGGCGCAACTTTACGCCCTTTGGCGATTTCAGCCGCGGCGCGTAAATCTTCAATGCGTGAGTTCGTACAGGAGCCGATAAAGACTTTATCGATGTTCACCTCGGTCAGCTTAATGCCTGGCTGCAGATTCATATAAGCCAGCGCTTTTTCCGCCGATGCGCGCTCTACCGGATCGGCAAAAGAGGCGGGGTCGGGGATCTGCTGATTAACAGCGATCACCTGGCCTGGGTTGGTGCCCCAGGTGACCTGCGGCGCGATCCCGGCTGCATCCAGCGTAACCACGACATCGAAGTGCGCGTCGCTGTCTGATTTCAGGGTACGCCAGTAGTTAACGGCCTGTTCCCACTGTGCGCCCTGCGGCGCAAACTGACGACCTTGCAAATAGTTAAAGGTGATGTCATCGGGCGCGACCAGGCCCGCTTTCGCCCCCATTTCAATCGCCATATTACATAACGTCATGCGGCCTTCCATGCTCAGCGCTTCAATCGCCGGGCCACAAAATTCCACTACGTGACCGGTGCCGCCCGCACTGCCGGTTTTACCGATAATCGCCAGCACAATATCTTTCGCCGTAATGCCCGGCGCGGCCTGGCCTGTCACTTCGATTTTCATCGTTTTGGCGCGGCCCTGCTTCAACGTCTGCGTCGCCAGCACGTGTTCCACTTCCGAGGTGCCGATGCCGAAGGCCAGCGAACCGAAAGCGCCGTGGGTTGCAGTATGCGAATCGCCACAGACGATGGTCATGCCCGGCAGCGTCATACCCTGTTCCGGGCCGATAACATGCACAATACCCTGATAAGGATGGTTCAGGTCATACAGCTGTACGCCGAACTCAGCGCAGTTTTTAATCAGCTCCTGCATCTGAATACGCGCCATCTCGCCGGAGGCGTTGATGTCTTTGGTTTGCGTCGAGACGTTATGGTCCATGGTCGCGAAGGTTTTAGACGGCTGGCGAACCTTACGGCCGTGAGCGCGCAGGCCGTCGAAGGCCTGCGGTGAAGTCACCTCATGAACCAGGTGACGATCGATATACAGCAATGGCGTCTCGTTGGGCGTTTCATACACGACATGGGCATCAAACAGCTTCTGGTATAATGTTTTGCTCATTTTTTAGACTTCCTCGGCGATAAAGCGGGCGATAATCGAGCCCATCTCATCGGTGCTTACAGACGGACCATTACCGGCCAAATCACTGGTGCGATAACCTTCTTCCAGCGCGCGGTTAATGGCGCTTTCAATCGCGTTAGCGGCGTCATCCGCATCCAGGCTATAGCGCAGCAGCAGCGCCAGCGACAGGATTTGCGCAATCGGGTTGGCGATATTTTTACCGGCAATATCAGGAGCTGAGCCGCCAGCCGGCTCGTACAGACCAAAAGCCTGCTCGTTCAGGCTGGCCGAAGGCAGCATCCCCATCGAGCCGGTGATCATCGCGCACTCGTCAGACAAAATATCGCCAAACAGGTTAGAGCAGAGCAGAACGTCAAACTGCGAAGGATCTTTAATTAACTGCATGGTGGCGTTATCGATATACATATGGCTCAGCTGTACATCGGGATAATCTTTTGCCACTTCGCTGACGATTTCACGCCACATCACCGAGGTTTGCAGCACGTTAGCCTTATCGATCGAGGTGACTTTGCTGCGACGCTTGCGCGCCGACTCAAAGGCGATACGGGCGATGCGTTCGATTTCGAAGCGGTGATAAACTTCGGTATCAAACGCTTTTTCATGCATACCGCTGCCTTCGCGGCCTTTCGGCTGACCAAAGTAGATGCCGCCGGTCAGTTCACGTACGCACAGAATATCGAAGCGCGCGCGGCAATATCGCTGCGCAGCGGACAGAAAGCTTCCAGACCGTTATATAAACTGGCAGGACGCAAATTGCTGAACAGTTTGAAATGCTTACGCAGCGGTAACAAAGCGCCGCGTTCCGGCTGCTGGGCGGGCGGCAGATGTTCCCACTTCGGCCCGCCGACCGATCCAAACAGAATCGCGTCTGCCTGTTCACAACCGGCCACCGTAGCCGCAGGCAGCGGCTCACCGTGACGATCAATAGCGATGCCGCCCACGTCATATTCACTGGTGGTAATGCGCATGCCAAAACGCTGACGAATCGCCTCCAGCACTTTTACCGCCTGAGCCATTACTTCAGGACCAATGCCGTCACCCGGTAATATTGCGATATGATGAGTTTGCGTCATGGTTATACCGTTTCCTTCTGTTCTTTAATCGATTTACGCTGGAGCTCCTGCTCCACCTGTTTGGCACGCCAGATATTATTTAATGCGTTAACCATCGCTTTAGCGGAGGATTCAACAATATCGGTCGCCAGGCCAACGCCGTGGAATTTCCGGCCGTTGTAGTTGATAACAATATCTACCTGACCCAGCGCATTTTTACCGTGGCCCTTAGCGGAGAGCTGATAGTTGACCAGTTCGGTATCAAACGTGGTGATACGGTTAATCGCCTGGTAAACGGCATCAACCGGGCCGTTGCCGGTGGCGGCCTCTGACTGAATCTCATCGCCGCAGGTCATATGTACCGAGGCGGTGGCGGTAATTGAGGAGCCTGACTGGACGTTGAAATCTTTCAGCTGAAAATATTCCGGCTCTTCGTTTTGCTTATTGATAAAGGCCAGCGCTTCCAGGTCATAGTCAAATACCTGACCTTTTTTATCCGCCAGCTTCAGGAAGGCGTCATACAGGGAATCGAGGTTATAATCGCTTTCCTGATAACCCATCTCTTCCATACGGTGTTTTACCGCTGCCCGGCCAGAGCGCGACGTCAGGTTCAGCTGTACCTGATTCAGGCCGATCGACTCCGGCGTCATGATTTCGTAGTTTTCACGGTTTTTCAGCACGCCATCCTGATGAATACCGGAAGAGTGGGCGAAAGCGTTGGAGCCAACCACCGCTTTATTGGCCGGGATCGGCATATTACAAATTTGGCTGACGGTTTGGCTGGTGCGCCAGATTTCATGGTGTTGAATATTGGTGTGAACGTTCATCATGGCGGCGCGGGTCTTAATCGCCATAATGACCTCTTCCAGCGCGCAGTTACCGGCGCGTTCACCCAGCCCGTTCAGCGCACCTTCAACCTGGCGGGCACCAGCCATTACCGCCGCGATAGAGTTGCCGACCGCCATGCCTAAATCATCATGGGTATGGACCGACAAAATCGCTTTATCAATATTAGGGACACGCTCACGCAGCGAAGCGATAATGTGGGCGTATTCCTGCGGCAGGGTATAGCCAACGGTATCAGGGATATTGATAGTGGTAGCGCCGGCATCAATCGCCGCTTCCACGATGCGGCACAGATCGTCAATCGGCGTACGGCCGCCATCTTCACAGGAAAACTCAACGTCACTGGTATAATTACGGGCGCGCTTTACCATATAGACCGCACGCTCAATAACTTCCGGCAACGTACTGCGTAACTTGGTCGCAATATGCATCGGCGAGGTGGCGATAAAGGTATGAATGCGGAAAGCTTCTGCTATACGCAGCGCTTCATAAGCGGCATCAATATCTTTCTCAACGCAGCGCGCCAGCGCACAGACGCGGCTGTTTTTAATGGTGCGGGCAATGGTCTGAACGGATTCAAAGTCGCCAGGCGATGAGACCGGAAAGCCGACTTCCATTACGTCAACGCCCATACGTTCCAGCGCCAGTGCAATCTGCAGTTTTTCTTTAACACTCAGGCTGGCCTGCAAAGCCTGTTCGCCGTCGCGCAGAGTGGTATCGAAAATAATGACTTGTTGGCTCATCGTATTTTTCCTTTCAGTTTGGCTTTTACCGGTTCGCCTGTGTCACGAGCATAAAAAAACCCGCGCATCGGCGCGGGTTTTTTCGTTTTGTGAACCTGAATCAGCGACTGATTCCGCCCACACGACTACCGCGCAAGTGATATGCGTTTAGTAGTAGTCCGAGTAGGCGAAATGAACGAATCATTGAATCAGGCTCCCTAAATTTCTGTGCTGTTTTTATTGGTACTTGATTGCGTCAGGGATGTCAACCCTGCCCGTAGCCGCGAGTTGCATAAATGGAGCTGATGGAAAAGAGATAAATGCCACAGCCGCGGATGTCAGCAGAATATATGATGGTTATTGTAATTAAATCAATTTAAAGCATTAATAATCAATTGCTTAGTTATTTCTCCTGGTGCGGGTTATTGAATGTTAAGGAGTTATTAATGCAAAAGCAGAAATTTTTATGCCAAAGCATTGGCGCATTCACCGGATAAAATAGCAAAGCCAATGGATACGGTAGAATATCTTACCGGCGTTATTTTTTTGGTCTTTTCTTACCGGGCAGCGGCAAGGGTGAAAAAACTAATAATGATAAGTTATTGCCATGAATAAACCGATGCGCAGCACAATACGCTGATATTAAGCGGCTGTTGTAGCGTTTTTTCTGCCAATCAGCCAGGTTAACAGCTGAATAAAGAAAACCTGGCGGAAGCCGCCGATAAGTTTAGGGTTTACCCAACAAGATTTCTGCGGTTATGGTAATTGTCCAAAGCCAAGATAAAAATCTGCAAGGGCTTCATTTCCCCTGTACCTGCCCCTGAAAATACATTTCAGGGTTTGAGCATTAACACTGTTTAACTCTGCGTAAAGCCATCGCCGGGCGCTGGCGCGGTGATGGTGGGTAACGACCTGAGTAGAGAGCAAACTGAAAGCCGGGAGGCAAAAATGGAGATGTTATCAGGAGCTGAGATGGTGGTCCGATCGTTAATCGATCAGGGCGTAAAGCATGTATTTGGTTACCCCGGCGGGGCAGTGCTGGATATTTATGACGCGCTACAAACCGTAGGCGGCATCGATCATGTGCTGGTGCGTCATGAACAGGGCGCGGTGCATATGGCCGATGGCTATGCGCGCGCTACGGGAGATGTCGGCGTGGTGCTGGTCACCTCCGGTCCCGGCGCAACCAATGCCATTACCGGCATCGCGACTGCCTATATGGATTCTGTTCCGATGGTGGTGCTGTCCGGCCAGGTTCCTTCTTCGCTTATCGGCTACGACGCGTTTCAGGAGTGCGATATGGTGGGCATTTCACGCCCTGTCGTAAAGCACAGCTTTCTGGTGAAGCAGACGGAAGAGATCCCGACCATCATCAAAAAAGCGTTCTGGCTGGCCGCCAGCGGTCGTCCTGGTCCGGTGGTTATCGATCTGCCAAAAGATATACTCAATCCTGCCAATAAGCTGCCGTATGTCTGGCCGGAAAGCGTCAGTATGCGTTCTTATAATCCGACAACCCAGGGGCATAAAGGCCAGATTAAACGCGCGGTTCAGGCATTGCTGGCTGCTAAAAAGCCGGTGATGTACGTGGGCGGCGGCGCCATTATTTCCGGCTGCGATGAAGAGCTGCGGACCCTGGCGGAAAAGCTGAATTTGCCGGTCACGAATTCGTTAATGGGGCTGGGCGCGTTTCCGGGAACTCATCGTCAGAACCTCGGCATGTTGGGGATGCATGGAACCTATGAAGCCAATATGACGATGCATAACGCCGACATTATTTTTGCCGTTGGCGTACGTTTTGACGATCGCACCACCAATAACTTGGCGAAGTATTGCCCGAACGCCACCGTACTGCATATTGATGTCGATCCGGCGTCAATTTCAAAAACCGTGGCGGCGGATATTCCGGTAGTTGGCGATGCGCGTCAGGTGCTGCAACAGATGCTGGAACTGCTGCCGGAGGGCGATACGCGGCAGGATTTCGATAGCCTGCGCGACTGGTGGCAGAGTATTGAAGGCTGGCGCGCGCGTCAATGTCTGGAATTTGACCGCAGCAGCGACAAGATCAAGCCGCAGGCGGCGATCGAGACGCTGTGGCGTCTGACCAAAGGCGAGGCGTACGTTACTTCCGACGTGGGTCAGCATCAGATGTTCGCTGCGCTCTACTATCCTTTTGATCGCCCGCGCCGCTGGATTAACTCCGGCGGTCTCGGCACCATGGGCTTCGGCCTGCCTGCGGCGATCGGCGTTAAGCTGGCGCTGCCGCAGGAAACGGTGGTTTGCGTCACCGGCGACGGCAGTATCCAGATGAATATTCAGGAACTTTCCACCGCTCTGCAGTATAACCTGCCGGTTCTGGTGCTAAACCTGAACAACCGCTATCTGGGCATGGTTAAGCAGTGGCAGGATATGATCTACTCAGGTCGCCACTCCCATTCCTATATGGAATCGCTGCCGGATTTTGTGCGTCTGGCTGAGGCCTACGGCCACGTTGGCATCTCCATTTCTCATCCGTCAGAACTGGAAGAGAAACTGGCGCTGGCGCTGGAAATGGTAGCACGGGATCGCCTGGTATTTGTTGATGTTAACGTAGACGGCAGCGAACACGTTTACCCGATGCAGATCCGCGGCGGCAGTATGGACGAAATGTGGTTAAGCAAAACGGAGAGGACTTAATTATGCGTCGTATTTTATCGGTTCTGCTGGAAAACGAATCTGGCGCATTGTCCCGCGTGGTTGGGCTGTTTTCACAGCGCGGCTACAATATCGAAAGCCTGACGGTCGCGCCTACTGACGATCCGACGCTGTCACGCATGACGATCCAGACCGTTGGCGATGAAAAGGCGCTGGAGCAGATTGAAAAGCAGCTGCATAAGCTGGTCGATGTACTGCGCGTTACCGAACTGGGGCAGGGCGCGCATATTGAACGTGAAATCATGCTGGTGAAAATTCAGGCCAGCGGCTACGGACGTGAAGAGGTAAAGCGTAGCGCGGAAATTTTCCGTGGGCAGATTGTTGACGTGACGCCAACGCTTTATACGGTTCAGCTTGCCGGCACCAGCGATAAACTGGATGCATTTCTCAATACGCTACGTGACGTAGCGGAAATTGTCGAAGTTGCGCGCTCCGGCGTGGTAGGGGTTTCACGCGGCGATCGTATTATGCGTTAATTACCTATTGTGATAATCCATTCTGTTGCTAACCCGGCGTTCTGCCGGGTTTTTTTATTTTCTGATGCGCCTCATTTTTGCATTAAAAGCGGTTGCCCGCTGGCGCTTTCTGCGGTTAGATGTAAAAAAAGCTTATCCTTAGCCATGCTGCGGCTATTGGCCGGCATCATGACGTTACCGATGTGGAGTGATTGTGAAACTGGATGAAATAGCGCGTCTTGCCGGCGTGTCGCGTACCACCGCCAGCTATGTCATCAATGGCAAGGCCAGGCAGTATCGTGTCAGCGATAAAACCGTTGAGAAAGTAATGGCCGTCGTGCGCGAGCATAACTACCATCCAAATGCGGTAGCCGCCGGTCTCAGAGCGGGCAGAACGCGCTCGATCGGCTTGGTTATTCCTGATCTGGGGAATACCAGCTATACGCGCATTGCTAACTATCTGGAGCGGCAGGCACGCCAGCGCGGCTATCAGCTGCTTATCGCCTGTTCGGAAGATCAGCCGGACAACGAAATGCGCTGTATTGAACATCTGTTGCAGCGTCAGGTCGATGCCATTATCGTTTCAACCTCGTTGCCGCCGGAACATCCCTTCTATCAACGCTGGGTGAATAACGCTTTACCGATTATTGCGCTGGATCGCGCGCTGGATCGTGAACACTTTACCAGCGTCGTCGGCGCCGATCAGGAAGATGCGCAGGCGCTGGCAGCTGAATTGCGTCAGCTGCCAGTAAAAAATGTGCTTTATCTGGGCGCATTGCCTGAACTCTCGGTGAGCTTTCTGCGTGAAATGGGCTTTCGGGAAGCCTGGCGCGACGATCGGCGGCCCATTGATTTCATCTATGCCAATAGCTTTGAACGCGTAGCGGCGGCGGCGCTGTTTGAAAAGTATCTGGAAGATCATCCGATGCCCGATGCGCTTTTTACCACCTCTTTTGGCCTGTTGCAGGGCGTGATGGATGTGACATTGCAGCGTGAAGGCCGTTTGCCGACCGAACTGGCCATCGCCACCTTTGGCGATCATGAGCTGCTGGATTTCCTTGAGTGTCCGGTTTTGGCGGTGGCGCAGCGCCATCGCGACGTTGCGGAGCGCGTACTGGAATTAGTACTGGCCAGCCTGGATGAGCCGCGCAGGCCAAAGCCGGGTTTAACCCGAATCCGACGTAATCTGGTTCGCCGGGGGAAATTAAGCCGGGCGCAAGGTTAAAAGTAACGCGCAAGGTTAAAAGGGAAATAGCAAAGGCAGCCCACGCTGCCTTTTTTACATCTTTAAATACTTTTGCTTTTAAATTCGCCAGTAATAAAGAAAAGGGTTATTTCAAAACCACCTGAAGAAATACTAAGTAAATTAAAGTAAAGCAGCAGCAACCTTTTTTCTCACGGAGCCATTTTTCTATTCTCTTAACCTGCGTCAGGCCCGCTGCCGCACGCTTTCCCGGCGCGCCGCGTGATTTTTATCGGAATGTCCCTAAAATGTCGCCTGTGTCGCAAACCGTCACCCTGCCTGACAGCGAATAAAAATTGCTCTCTTTTTACCCGTTTTTATTTTCGCTCTGATTTTTTTACCACTATTCATTAGTTTATTTTTTTTATAAGCCTGCTGATTAAGTTCATTCTTAACTTTTATCTTTTTATTACCTAAGAAATAATTCCGCTTCGCCCATTGGGCGGCTTGACAATGATTTCCTCCGCTCCGTAAACTCCTTTCGTGGGAAATTGTGGGGTAAAGTGGCAAAAAAGGGTAACTGAGGGCATTAGCTGACATGTTTCGTGGCGCAACCTTAGTCAACCTCGATAGCAAAGGGCGGCTGGCCGTGCCTACGCGTTATCGCGAAACGCTGATTGAGGAATCGCAAGGCCAAATGGTATGCACCATTGACCTCCATCAGCCTTGCCTGCTGCTTTATACCTTACCCCAATGGGAAATCATTGAACAAAAATTATCTCGCTTATCCAGCATGAACCCTGCAGAGCGCCGCGTGCAGCGGTTGCTGTTAGGACATGCGAGCGAATGTCAGATGGATAGCGCAGGGCGTTTGTTGCTGGCCGGTACGCTACGCCAGCACGCCAGTCTGACAAAAGAAGTGATGCTGGTTGGACAGTTCAATAAGTTTGAGCTGTGGGATGAACAGACCTGGTATCAACAGGTCAGGGAAGATATTGACGCTGAGCAAGCCGCTCAGGAGCCGCTTTCAGAGCGGTTGCAGGATTTGTCGTTATAACTATGGATAATTTTATACATACCACGGTGCTGTTGGATGAAGCTGTCAACGCGCTCAATATTAAAGAAGATGGCATTTACATCGATGGTACCTTCGGTCGAGGCGGACACTCACGCCTGATCCTTTCTCAGCTGGGAGAGCAGGGCAAACTGTTTGCTATCGATCGCGATCCGCAGGCGATTGCCGCTGCCGCAGCGCTTGACGATCCGCGCTTTAGCATTATCCACGGCCCGTTTTCAGCCCTGGCGGATTACGTTGAGGCCCGCGCTTTAACCGGCAAAATCGACGGTATTTTACTGGATTTAGGCGTCTCTTCGCCGCAATTGGATGATGCCGAACGCGGCTTTTCTTTTATGCGTGACGGGCCGCTGGATATGCGCATGGATCCGACGCGCGGACTTTCGGCCGCCGAATGGCTGCAGCAGGCGGAAGAAAACGATATTGCGTTTGTATTGAAAACCTATGGCGAAGAGCGTTTCGCCAAGCGCATTGCGCGCGCCATTGTTGAACGTAATCGTCTGCAGCCGATGACGCGCACCAAAGAGCTGGCGGAGGTCATTGCCGCCGCGACGCCGGTGAAGGACAAATTCAAGCATCCTGCCACGCGCAGCTTTCAGGCTATTCGCATTTGGGTTAACAGCGAGCTGGAAGAGATCGAACAGGCATTAAAAGGCGCGCTGGTCGCACTGGCTCCGGGCGGACGCCTGTCAATTATCAGCTTCCATTCGCTGGAAGATCGGCTGGTAAAACGGTTTATGCGGGAACAGAGCCGTGGGCCGCAGGTGCCGGCCGGGCTGCCGATGACGGAAGCGCAGCTGCAAAAACTGGGCGGTCGTCAATTAAAAGCGCTGGGTAAAATGATGCCGGGTGAAGCGGAAGTCGCTGAAAATCCCCGTGCGCGTAGCTCGGTGCTGCGTATCGCGGAGCGTACCGCATCATGATCGGGAATGAGCGGCACAGCCTGCCTGGCGTTATCGGCGGCGATCTGCTGCGGCACGGCAAGATCTCGCTGCTGCTGCTGATTGCTGTGCTGGTTTCAGCGGTGCTGGTGGTTACCACCGCGCATAAAACGCGTTTGCTGACGGCACAGCGTGAACAGCTGGTTCTGGAGCGTGACGCGCTGGATATTGAATGGCGCAACCTGATCCTGGAAGAGAACGCGCTGGGCGATCATAGCCGCGTTGAGCGCACGGCGACGGAAAAATTACAGATGCAGCATGTCGACCCGGCACAGGAAAACATCGTGGTACAGCAATAAGGAATCCCGGACTCCATGAGATCCGCTACCAAAGCGCTTAAGTTGAAAAAACAGGAAGATCAGGCCAGCTTTGTCAGCTGGCGTTTTGCGTTGCTGTGCGGCGGCATCTTTCTTGCGTTAATGGGATTACTGTTGCGTGTTGCCTGGTTGCAGGTCATTAATCCCGACAGGCTGGTACGCGAAGGCGATATGCGTTCCCTGCGCGTCCAGTCCATTCCCACCGCGCGCGGTATGATTACCGACCGTGCCGGCAGGCCGCTGGCGGTTAGCGTACCGGTTAACGCCATTTGGGCCGATCCTAAAGAGCTGCACGATCGCGGCGGCATTACGCTCGACAGCCGGTGGAAAGCGCTGGCCGATGCGCTGTCCGTACCGCTCGATCAGCTGGCTAACCGCGTTAATGCTAATCCTCAAGGCCGCTTTGTCTATCTGGCGCGCCAGGTTAATCCGGCCATTGGCGATTACATCAAAAAACTCAAGCTGCCGGGCATCCACTTACGGGAAGAATCCCGCCGCTACTATCCTGCCGGCCAGGTGACCTCTCATCTTATTGGCTTTACCAATATTGACGGGCAGGGCATTGAAGGGGTGGAAAAAAGTTTTGACCGCTGGCTAACCGGCCAGCCGGGCGAAAGGACGGTGCGTAAAGATCGCTTTGGCCGCGTCATTGAAGATATTTCCTCAGTGGATAGTCAGGCGGCGCATAACCTGGCGCTCAGTATCGATGAGCGTTTGCAGGCGCTGGTTTATCGCGAACTGAACAATGCCGTGGCTTTTAACAAGGCGGAATCCGGCACGGCGGTACTGGTTGATGTCAACACCGGCGAAGTGCTGGCGATGGCTAACAGCCCGGCCTACAACCCAAACAATCTCAGCAATACGCCAAAAGATGTGATGCGCAATCGCGCCATTACCGACATCTTTGAACCCGGCTCGACGGTGAAGCCGATGGTGGTCATGACCGCGCTGCAGCGCGGCGTGGTGCGCGAAAACAGCGTGCTGAATACGCTGCCTTATCGCGTTAACGGCCATGAGATCAAAGATGTGGCGCGCTACAACGAGTTAACCCTCACCGGGGTTCTGCAGAAGTCGAGTAACGTCGGGGTATCAAAACTGGCGTTAGCGATGCCCTCCTCAGCACTAGTGGAAACATATTCACGCTTTGGACTGGGCAAACCAACCAATTTGGGGTTGGTTGGGGAAAGCAGTGGCCTGTATCCCCATAAACAAAGGTGGTCCGATATTGAAAGGGCCACCTTCTCATTCGGCTATGGGCTGATGGTAACGCCGTTACAGCTGGCGCGCGTTTACGCCACCATCGGCAGCTATGGCATCGCTCGTCCACTGTCGATTACCAAAGTGGACCCGCCGGTACCGGGCGAACGCGCCTTTCCTGAACCGCTGGTGAAAACCGTGGTTCATATGATGGAAAGCGTAGCGCTGCCGGGCGGCGGCGGCGTAAAAGCCGCGATCAAAGGTTATCGTATCGCCATCAAAACCGGGACCGCGAAAAAAGTCGGCCCTGATGGCCACTACGTGAATAAATATATCGCCTATACCGCCGGCGTGGCGCCTGCCAGCCATCCGCGCTTTGCGCTGGTGGTGGTCATTAACGATCCGCAGGCGGGTAAATATTATGGCGGTGCGGTGTCGGCACCGGTATTTGGCGCCATCATGGGCGGCGTTCTGCGCACCATGAATATTGAGCCGGATGCCTTGCCGACCGGTGAAAAGAATGAGTTGGTTAACAACAAGAAAGAGGAATCAAGTGACAGATCGTAACTTGCGCGACTTACTGGCTCCGTGGGTGCCTGGCGCGCCGGAGCGTCCGCTTCGTGAAATGACCCTGGACAGCCGCGTGGCGGCGTCCGGCGATCTGTTTGTGGCTGTTGCCGGCCATAACGTTGATGGGCGACGTTTTATTCCTCAGGCTATCGCACAGGGCGTTTCGGCGATTATCGCTGAAGCTGCCGGCGAGGCGGAGGATGGTGAAATTCGCGAGATGCATGGCGTACCGGTTATTTATTTGTCGCAGCTGCCGCAGCGTCTGTCGGCCCTTGCCGGGCGCTTTTATCAGCAGCCTGGCGAGCAGCTGCGTTTAATCGGCGTGACCGGTACTAACGGTAAAACCACCACTACGCAGCTGCTGGCGCAGTGGGCGAATCTGCTCGGCGAAACCGGCGCGGTCATGGGCACCGTCGGTAACGGGCTATACGGCCATCTGATCCCGACTGAAAACACCACCGGTTCGGCGGTAGATGTACAGCATATGCTGAACTCACTGGTTGAGCAGGGGGCGACCGTGGCGGCGATGGAGGTCTCCTCGCATGGCCTGGTGCAGCATCGCGTGGCGGCGCTGCCTTTTGCCGCCGCGGTGTTTACCAATCTGAGCCGCGATCACCTGGATTATCACGACGATATGACGCGCTATGAATCCGCTAAGTGGCTGCTGTTTTCTGAACATCAGGTTGGCGAAGCGATCATTAATGCCGACGATGAAGTCGGGCTGCGCTGGCTGGAAAAACTGCCGGATGCCGTTGCCGTCACGATGGCCAATAATGTGCTGCCCGCCAGGCATAACCGCTGGCTGAAAGCCACCGACGTTCATTATCACGATAATGGCGCAACTATTCGTTTCGCCTCCAGCTGGGGCGATGGCGAGCTGGAAAGCCGCCTGATGGGCGCTTTTAACGTCAGCAATCTACTGCTGGCGTTAGCGACCCTGCTGACGCTGGGTTATCCATTGGCCCGGTTGATTGTCAGCGCACGACAGCTGCAGCCCGTTTGTGGACGAATGGAAGTATTTAGCGCGCCGAATAAGCCAACGGTGGTGGTGGATTATGCCCATACGCCGGATGCGCTGGAAAAAGCGCTGGAAGCGGCGCGTCTGCACTGCAAAGGCCAGCTGTGGTGCCTCTTTGGCTGCGGTGGCGATCGCGATAAAGGCAAGCGTCCGTTGATGGGTGCCATTGCCGAACAGTTTGCCGATATTGTGGTGATCACTGACGACAACCCACGCAGCGAAGACCCCGGCGCGATCGTTGAGGATATTCTCAGCGGCCTGCTCGATCCGGGCCGCGCCCGCGTAATGGCGGGACGTGCGCAAGCGGTAACTAATACTATTATGCAGGCCGGGCCGCAGGACATCGTATTGGTCGCGGGTAAAGGCCATGAAGACTATCAGATCGTCGGTAATCGCCGTCTGGACTACTCCGATCGCGTTACCGTCGCGCGTTTACTGGGGGTAATCGCATGATTCCTGTTTCCCTGGAAACGCTGGCGCAGGTAACTAACGGTACGCTAGCCGGCAATGACCTGCAGATCGCCGAGGTGACCACCGACACGCGTAAGGTCACCGCGGGCTGTCTGTTTATTGCCCTGAAGGGCGAGCGCTTCGATGCGCATGATTTTGCCCGCGAAGCGGTTGCCAACGGTGCGGCAGCATTATTAGTGAGTAAGCGCTTGCAAATAGATGTGCCGCAGGTGGTGGTAAGTGATACGCGTATCGCCCTGGGAGAGCTGGCCGCCTGGGTTCGCCAACAGGTGAATACCCGTGTGGTGGCGCTGACCGGCTCTTCCGGTAAAACCTCGGTAAAAGAGATGACCGCCGCAATTCTGCGTCAGTGCGGCGAAACGCTCTATACCGCAGGCAACCTGAATAATGATATTGGCGTGCCGCTGACGCTGTTGCGCCTGACCGGGGCGCACCAGTATGCGGTGATTGAGCTGGGTGCTAACCATCAGGGCGAGATCGCCTGGACTACCGGATTAACGCGTCCGGAAAGCGCGCTGGTGAACAACCTCGCCGCCGCGCATCTGGAAGGCTTTGGTTCTCTGGCTGGCGTTGCGAAAGCGAAAGGCGAAATTTTTCTCGGCCTGCCGGCAAACGGTACGGCAATTATTAATGCCGACAGCAATGACTGGCCGCGCTGGCAGACCCAATTAACCCAGCAGCGTGTCTGGCAATTTTCTGCCACCGCAGGGGCAACAGCTGATTTTTATGCCTCCGGTGTGACGGTGAAGCCACAGGGAACGGCTTTTACCCTGCATACGCCGCAGGGCGAAGTGGTGGTGCTGCTACCGCTGCCGGGACGTCACAATGTCGCCAATGCGCTGGCGGCCAGCGCGCTGGCGCTGTCGGTTGGCGCGCCGCTTGAGGCCATTGCGCAAGGATTAGCGACGCTGCAGGCGGTGCCGGGACGTCTGTTCCCGATTATTCTCGGCCCGCAAAAGCTTCTGCTGGATGATAGCTACAACGCCAACGTGGGGTCGATGACCGCCGCTGCGCAGGTGCTGGCGGATATGCCGGGCTACCGCGTGATGGTTACCGGCGATATGGCGGAGCTGGGCGCGGAAGCGGTTGAATGCCACCGTCAGGTTGGCGATGCCGCCCGACAGGCCGGTATCGATAAGGTGCTGAGTGTCGGATCGTTAAGTCAGCATATCAGCGACGCCAGCGGCGTCGGCGAACACTTCAGCGATAAAGCGGCGCTGAGCGCACGTTTATTGTCGCTGCTTGCCGGGCATCCGGTGATTACCGTTTTAGTTAAAGGCTCTCGTAGCGCCGCCATGGAACAGGTAATACAAACCTTACAGGAGAAAGGAACATGTTAGTTTGGCTGGCCGAACATTTGGTCGCTTTTTATTCCGGCTTTAACGTCTTCTCATATTTGACGTTTCGCGCCATTGTCAGCCTGCTGACCGCGCTGTTTATCTCATTGTGGATGGGCCCGCGACTGATCGCCTGGCTGCAAAAATTACAGATTGGACAAGTCGTGCGTAGCGAAGGGCCGGAGTCGCACTTTAGCAAGCGCGGCACGCCGACCATGGGCGGCATCATGATCCTGACCTCCATTACCATTTCGGTATTGATGTGGGCTTATCCATCCAACCCTTACGTCTGGTGCGTGCTAACGGTGCTGATCGGTTATGGCATCGTGGGCTTTGTGGACGACTACCGTAAAGTGGTGCGTAAGGATACTAAAGGCCTGATCGCCCGCTGGAAATATTTCTGGCAGTCGCTGATCGCGTTGGCGGTCGCCTTCACCATGTACGCTATTGGGAAAGATACGCCGGCGACGCAGCTGGTGGTGCCGTTTTTCAAAGATATTATGCCGCAGCTGGGGCTGCTTTATATCCTGCTCTCCTACTTCGTTATCGTCGGCACCAGCAACGCGGTTAATCTGACCGATGGGCTGGACGGCCTCGCGATTATGCCGACGGTCTTCGTTGCCGCCGGTTTTGCGCTGGTCGCCTGGGCGACCGGTAATATGAACTTTGCGGCCTATCTGCATATTCCTTATCTGCGTCACGCCGGTGAACTGGTGATTGTTTGCACCGCCATCGTGGGTGCCGGGCTGGGCTTCTTATGGTTTAACACCTATCCCGCTCAGGTCTTTATGGGCGATGTCGGCTCGCTGGCCTTAGGCGGCGCGCTGGGCACCATCGCGGTGCTGCTGCGTCAGGAGTTTCTGCTGGTGATTATGGGCGGCGTGTTTGTTGTGGAAACGCTGTCGGTCATTCTGCAGGTGGGGTCCTTTAAGCTGCGCGGCCAGCGTATTTTCCGTATGGCGCCGATCCACCACCACTATGAACTGAAAGGCTGGCCGGAGCCGCGCGTTATCGTGCGTTTCTGGATCATTTCGCTGATGCTGGTGCTGATTGGCCTGGCAACCCTTAAGGTGCGTTAATTATGGCTGACTATCAGGGTAGAGAAGTTGTCATTATCGGGCTGGGGCTGACCGGGCTCTCCTGTGTTGATTTCTTTTTAGCGCAGGGCGTAACGCCGCGCGTGATGGATACCCGTGTGTCACCGCCTGGCCTGGATAAGCTGTCTGACAGCGTGGAACGTCATCTGGGATCGCTTAACGGCGACTGGCTGCTGGCGGCAGATCTGATTGTCGCCAGTCCAGGCATGGCCCTGGCGCATCCGCTGCTGATGGAGGCGGCAGAGGCGGGCGTTGAAATTATTGGCGATATTGAGCTGTTCTGCCGCGAAGCGCAGGCGCCGATCGTGGCGATTACCGGCTCTAACGGAAAAAGCACCGTCACCAGCCTGGTGGGCGAGATGGCGCGGGCCGCAGGCTGGGCCGTGGGCGTGGGCGGCAATATCGGCCTGCCGGCGCTCAGCCTGCTGCTGCAGCCGGCTCAGCTTTACGTTCTGGAGCTTTCCAGCTTCCAGCTGGAAACAACCCACAGCCTGAAGGCGGCGGCGGCGACCATCCTGAACGTCAGCGAAGATCATATGGATCGCTATCCGCTGGGGCTGCAGCAGTATCGCGCCGCCAAGCTGCGTATTTATGAAAACGCGGCGGTTTGCGTCGTGAATGCCGATGATGCGCTGACCATGCCGGTACGCGGCGCCGATAAGCGCTGCGTCAGCTTCGGCATTGACGTAGGCGATTATCATCTCAATCGTCAGCAGGGCAGCATCTGGCTGCGGGTGCATGGCGAAAAAGTGCTGAATACCGACGAGATGACGCTGGTTGGGCTGCACAACTATACCAATGCGCTGGCGGCGCTGGCGCTGGCGGATGCGGTCGGCATTCCGCGCGCCAGCAGCCTGAAAGCCTTAACCACATTTCATGGCCTGGCGCATCGTTTTCAGCTGGTGCATGAACGCAACGGCGTGCGCTGGATCAATGACTCGAAAGCGACCAACGTAGGCAGCACCGAGGCTGCGCTAAGCGGATTACAGGCGCAGGGCACGCTATGGCTGCTGTTGGGGGGCGATGGCAAATCCGCTGATTTCTCCTCGCTGACGCGCTATTTGCAGGGCGACGCTATCCGCGTCTGGTGCTATGGCCGCGACGGTGCGGCGCTGGCGGCGCTGCGTCCGGAAATCTCCAGCCAGACCGAAACGATGGAACAGGCGATGAGAGCCATCGCGCCACAGGTGCAGCCGGGCGATATTGTTCTGCTGTCGCCAGCCTGCGCCAGCCTCGATCAGTTCCGTAATTTTGAACAGCGCGGCGACCGCTTCGCCCAGCTGGCGCGGGAGCTGGGCTGATGCGTATTCCAGGCTTAGGGCTGGCGGGCGGCGTGGTGACACGCCTGCGCGAGTGGGTGATGGGCAGCCGGGAGAATGGCGATACCGCCACCATGGTGCTGTACGATCGTACCCTGCTGTGGCTGACTTTCGGGCTGGCGATTATCGGCTTTGTGATGGTGACTTCCGCCTCAATGCCCGTAGGACAGCGCCTGTCGGAGGACCCGTTTTACTTTGCCAAGCGTGATGCTTTTTATCTTCTGCTGGCATTCGGCATGGCGCTGGTAACGCTGCGTATACCCATGGAGGTTTGGCAGCGTTACAGCAATATGATGCTGCTGGCCTCGGTATTGATGCTGTTGATTGTATTGGTGGTCGGTAGCTCGGTAAACGGCGCATCGCGCTGGATTGCGCTGGGGCCGCTGCGTATTCAGCCGGCTGAGCTTTCCAAGCTGTCGCTGTTTTGCTATCTCGCCAGCTATCTGGTGCGCAAAGTCGAAGAAGTGCGCAATAACTTCTGGGGCTTTTGTAAACCAATGGGCGTAATGGTAGTGCTGGCCGTGCTGCTGCTGGCACAGCCCGACCTGGGAACGGTGGTGGTGCTGTTTGTCACCACGCTGGCCATGCTGTTCCTGGCGGGCGCCAAGCTATGGCAGTTTTTGGCAATTATCGGCTCCGGTATCTTCGCGGTCATTCTGTTGATTATCGCCGAACCGTACCGTATGCGCCGCGTCACCTCATTCTGGGATCCCTGGGAAGATCCGTTTGGTAGCGGCTACCAGCTAACCCAGTCGCTGATGGCTTTTGGACGCGGTGAGTTTTGGGGGCAGGGACTGGGTAACTCCGTGCAAAAACTGGAGTATTTACCCGAAGCGCATACCGACTTCATTTTCTCCATTATCGGGGAAGAACTCGGTTATATCGGTGTGGTTTTAGCGCTGTTAATGGTATTCTTCGTCGCTTTTCGGGCGATGTCCATTGGCCGACGCGCGTTGGAACTCGATCAGCGTTTTTCCGGCTTTTTGGCCTGCTCAATCGGCGTCTGGTTTAGCTTTCAGGCGCTGGTAAACGTCGGCGCGGCGGCGGGTATGCTGCCTACCAAGGGCCTGACGTTGCCGTTAATTAGTTACGGTGGTTCCAGTCTGATCATTATGTCGACGGCCATCGTGTTGTTGTTACGCATAGATTATGAAACGCGTCTGAGCAAAGCACAGGCGTTTACCCGAGGTGCGCGATGAGTGGAAAGCGGTTGATGGTAATGGCTGGCGGTACCGGCGGACACGTGTTCCCCGGCCTGGCCGTTGCGCATCATCTGATGGCGCAGGGCTGGCAGGTACGCTGGCTGGGAACCGCCGATCGTATGGAAGCCGATCTGGTGCCGAAGCACGGCATCGAAATCGATTTTATCCGCATTAGCGGTTTACGCGGCAAAGGTATTAAGGCGCTGCTGGCAGCGCCGGTGCGGATTTTCAACGCCTGGCGTCAGGCACGCAGCATTATGAAAGCCTGGAAACCGGATGTGGTGCTCGGTATGGGCGGCTATGTTTCGGGGCCCGGCGGGCTGGCGGCCTGGAGCTGCGGTATTCCGGTGGTGCTGCATGAACAGAATGGCATTGCCGGGTTAACCAACAAATGGCTGGCGAAGCTGGCGACGAAAGTTATGCAGGCATTTCCTGGCGCGTTTCCCCATGCCGACGTGGTGGGCAACCCGGTGCGTACCGATGTGCTGGCGCTCAGCGCGCCGGAACAGCGTCTGGCTGGACGTGAAGGTCCGGTCCGCGTTCTGGTTATCGGCGGCAGTCAGGGCGCGCGCGTGCTTAACCAGACGATGCCGCAGGTTGCGGCGCTGATGGGCGATGGTATTACGCTGTGGCATCAGACCGGGAAAGGCGCTCAGAGCGAGGTACTGGCAGCCTATGCCGCAGCAGATGGACAGCATCAGCATAAAATCAGCGAATTTATCGATGATATGGCGGCGGCCTACGACTGGGCCGATGTGGTGGTATGCCGCTCCGGCGCGCTAACGGTGAGCGAAGTCGCCGCTGCGGGCCTTCCGGCTATTTTCGTGCCTTTTCAGCATAAAGATCGACAGCAGTACTGGAATGCGCTCCCGCTGGAAAAAGCAGGCGCGGCCAAAATTTTTGAGCAGCCGCAGTTTACTGCGAATGCGGTGGCGGAAACGTTAAAGCAGTGGGATCGACCCACGCTGCTGCTGATGGCGCAAAAGGCGCGTCAGGTAGCGATTCCCGATGCCACCGAACGGGTAGCGGCAGAAGTCAGCGCCGTAGCGCGCTAACAGAATAAAGAGAAGGTACTGCGGTACCGACAGGCAAAAGAAACGATGAATACTCAACAACTGGCGAAACTGCGTTCTATCGTGCCCGAGATGCGTCGCGTCCGGCACATTCACTTTGTCGGCATCGGCGGTGCCGGCATGGGCGGTATTGCCGAAGTGTTGGCCAATGAAGGTTATCAGATTAGCGGTTCCGATTTGGCGCCGAATGCCGTCACGCAGCATCTGACCGCGCTGGGCGCCACCATCTATTTTCACCATCGCCCGGAAAACGTTAGCGATGCCAGCGTTGTGGTGGTCTCCAGTGCGATAACGCAGGATAACCCGGAAATTATCGCGGCGCGTGAAGCGCGTATTCCGGTGATCCGCCGGGCTGAAATGCTGGCCGAGCTGATGCGTTTCCGCCACGGGATTGCGGTGGCCGGCACGCATGGCAAAACCACCACGACGGCGATGGTAACCAGTATCTATGCCGAAGGCGGACTCGATCCGACTTTCGTGAACGGCGGTTTGGTTAAGGCGGCGGGAACGCATGCGCGCCTGGGCAGCAGCCGTTACCTGATTGCGGAAGCGGATGAGAGCGATGCCTCCTTCCTGCATTTGCAGCCGATGGTGGCGATTGTGACCAATATCGAAGCCGACCATATGGATACCTACCAGGGCGACTTCGAAAATCTGAAGCAGACATTTATTAACTTTCTGCACAACCTGCCGTTTTACGGTCGGGCCGTACTCTGCGTGGATGATGCGGTGATCCGCGATTTAATTCCGCGCGTGGGACGTCAGATCACGACCTACGGCTTCAGCGACGATGCCGACGTGCGCATCGAAAATTACGAGCAGCACGGCGCGCAGGGGCACTTTACCCTGGTGCGTCATGACAAACCGCTGATGCGCGTTACGCTCAACGCCCCTGGTCGTCATAACGCCTTAAACGCGGCGGCGGCGGTAGCGGTGGCAACGGAAGAGGGCATCGACGATGAAGAGATCCTCAGCGCGCTGGAAAGCTTCCAGGGCACGGGTCGTCGCTTCGATTTCCTGGGCGAGTTCCCGCTGCAGCAGGTAAACGGCACCGTGGGTTCCGCCATGCTGGTCGATGATTATGGCCATCATCCGACCGAAGTGGATGCCACCATTAAAGCGGCACGGGCGGGCTGGCCGGATAAAAAGCTGGTCATGATTTTTCAGCCGCATCGCTATACGCGCACGCGCGATCTTTATGATGATTTCGCTAACGTACTGTCGCAGGTAGATGTATTGCTGATGCTGGATGTCTATTCCGCCGGTGAGATGCCGATTCCTGGCGCTGACAGCCGTTCGCTGTGCCGGACGATCCGTGGACGTGGCAAGGTGGATCCGATCCTGGTGCCCGATCACGATGCGATCCTGGATTTTCTGGCCCCGACGTTAAGCGGCAACGATCTCATCCTGGTTCAGGGCGCGGGTAACATTGGTAAGATTGCCCGTCGACTGGCTGACCAAAAACTGAAACCGCAGACCAATGAAGAGGAACATCATGGCTGATAAAGTAGCGGTACTGCTGGGTGGTACCTCCGCTGAACGCGACGTCTCGTTAATGTCTGGCGAGGCGGTGATTGCGGGTCTGAAAGAGGCGGGTATTGACGCGCACGGCGTCGATCCGCGTGATTTCCCCGTGATGCGGTTGAAAGAAGAAGGCTATACGAAAGTGTTTATCGCCCTGCACGGTCGCGGCGGTGAAGACGGTACTTTACAGGGCGTTCTGGATTTCCTGCAGATCCCCTATACCGGCAGCGGCGTGATGGCCTCGGCGATTACTATGGATAAATGGCGCTCCAAGCTGCTTTGGCAGGGCGCTGAACTGCCGGTTGCGCCCTATGTCTGGATCAATCGCCAACGGATGGAAGCTGGAATGGATGATGCGCTGGTACAGCGTATCGCCCGGCTGGGGATGCCGCTGTTTGTCAAACCCAGCAGCGAAGGCTCCAGCGTCGGTATTTCACGCGTTAATCAGCCGGCAGATTTGCCAGCGGCGCTGGAAGAGGCGTTTCGTCATGATGATGACGTGCTGATTGAAAAATTTATTAGCGGTCCGGAATATACGGTCGGCATTCTTGGCGAACAAATTTTGCCTTCGATCCGTATTCAGCCAGCCAGTGATTTCTATGACTATGAAGCAAAATACATTTCTGACGATACTCAATACTTCTGCCCAGGCGGATTGAGCGCGGAGAAAGAGGCGGAACTGCAAGAGCTGGTACTGAATGCCTGGCGTAGCCTGGGCTGTAGCGGCTGGGGACGCGTGGATGTCATGATGGACAGCGACGGTGCGTTTTATCTGCTGGAGGTGAATACCTCGCCCGGCATGACCAGCCACAGCCTGGTGCCGATGGCGGCGAAGCAGGCGGGAATGAGCTTCTCCCAGCTGGTGGCGCGTATTCTGGAGCTGGCCGACTAAGATGTCGCAGGCGGCTCTGAACGTACGTCGGGATGCGCAGGAGAAAGCGAAAGCGCGCACCGGTCGCAGCAATGGCTCACGGTTAGCAGGGATTCTGTTTCTGCTGTTGGTGATCGGCACGATGTTGGCGGGTGGCTTCGTGGTGTTGAAGTGGATGAATGACGCTTCGCGCCTGCCGCTTTCAAAGCTGGTGGTGACCGGACAAACGCATTACACCACTAACGACGATATTCGTCAGGCCATCTTGTCGCTGGGTGCACCCGGTACTTTTATGTCACAAGATGTAAATGTGATTCAGCAGCAGATTGAACGTCTGCCGTGGATTAAACAGGTCAGCGTACGCAAGCAATGGCCGGACGAATTAAAGATTCATCTGGTTGAGTATGTGCCGGTAGCGCGGTGGAATGATTTACATATGGTTGATGCGGAAGGCAAATCTTTTAGCGTGCCGGCTAACCATATTGGCAAAGTAACGCTACCGTTGCTGTATGGCCCCGAAGGAAACGAGCAGGATGTACTGGCAGGCTTCCGTCAAATGAATGAGGTTTTAGCGGCCAGCAAGTTTAGCTTAAAAGCAGCATCAATGACCGCTCGTCACTCCTGGCAGCTGGTCACCGGTGACGATGTACGTATTGAGCTGGGCCGTAGCGATAACATGAAGCGTCTTAAGCGGTTTATTGAACTCTGGCCGATGCTCCAGCAGCAGGCCGCCGCGGATAATAAGCGCGTCAGTTATGTCGATTTGCGCTATGACTCCGGCGCTGCCGTTGGCTGGGCTCCGGCATTTATTGAGCCTCAGGACAGTAATCAGCAACAGAATCAGGCACAGGCTAAACAACAATGATCAAGGCGACGGACAGAAAACTGGTAGTAGGACTTGAGATAGGCACCGCCAAGGTCGCCGCTTTAGTAGGGGAAATTCTGCCCGATGGCATGGTCAACATTATTGGGGTCGGCAGTTGTCCGTCCCGCGGTATGGATAAAGGCGGCGTAAACGATCTGGAATCGGTGGTGAAATGCGTACAGCGCGCCATCGATCAGGCGGAACTGATGGCGGATTGTCAGATTTCATCCGTTTACCTTGCTTTATCCGGCAAACATATCAGTTGTCAGAATGAGATCGGGATGGTTCCGATTTCTGAAGAAGAAGTCACGCAGGAAGATGTTGAAAACGTTGTGCATACTGCTAAGTCGGTGCGCGTGCGTGATGAGCATCGCATCCTGCATGTGATCCCGCAGGAGTACGCTATCGACTACCAGGAAGGGATTAAAAACCCGGTTGGGCTGTCGGGCGTGCGCATGCAGGCAAAAGTGCATTTGATCACCTGTCACAACGATATGGCGAAAAATATCGTTAAGGCCGTTGAACGTTGCGGCCTGAAGGTTGACCAACTGATTTTTGCCGGTCTGGCATCCAGCTTTGCGGTGCTGACCGAAGATGAACGCGAGCTGGGCGTCTGTGTAGTCGATATTGGCGGCGGTACGATGGACATCGCCGTCTATACCGGCGGCGCGCTGCGCCATACCAAAGTGATCCCCTATGCGGGGAATGTGGTTACCAGCGATATCGCCTATGCCTTCGGCACTCCGCCGACCGATGCGGAAGCGATTAAAGTCCGCCACGGTTGCGCGTTAGGATCGATTGTCGGCAAGGATGAGAACGTTGAGGTGCCAAGCGTGGGCGGACGTCCACCGCGCAGCCTGCAGCGTCAAACGCTGGCTGAGGTGATCGAGCCGCGTTATACCGAGCTGCTGAATCTGGTTAACGACGAGATCCTGCAGCTGCAGGAACAGTTACGCCAGCAGGGCGTTAAGCACCACCTGGCAGCAGGTATTGTGCTTACCGGCGGCGCGGCGCAGATTGAAGGGTTAGCCGCCTGCGCGCAGCGAGTATTTCATACTCAGGTGCGCATCGGTCAGCCGCTAAATATTACCGGATTAACGGATTATGCGCAGGAGCCTTATTACTCAACGGCGGTTGGTCTCCTGCACTACGGAAAAGAGTCTCACCTGAGCGGTGAGGCGGATGTTGAAAAACGTGCTTCAGTTGGCAACTGGTTTAAACGTATCAACAGCTGGCTGAAAAAAGAGTTTTAATTTTTCTAAAAGGGGATCATGCTAGCTCTAATTTATGATCTCCAGGCGACAGGCACATAACGGAGAGAAATTATGTTTGAACCTATGGAATTAACCAACGACGCGGTGATTAAAGTCATCGGCGTCGGCGGGGGCGGCGGCAACGCCGTCGAGCATATGGTCCGCGAACGTATCGAAGGCGTTGAGTTCTTCGCAGTGAATACGGACGCACAGGCGTTGCGCAAAACTGCAGTTGGCCAGACCATCCAAATCGGCACCAACATTACTAAAGGTCTGGGTGCAGGCGCGAACCCTGAAGTGGGTCGTACCTCTGCGGAAGAAGATCGTGAAGCGCTGCGTTCTGCGCTGGACGGCGCGGACATGGTATTTATCGCAGCCGGCATGGGCGGCGGTACCGGTACCGGTGCGGCGCCGGTCGTGGCTGAAGTGGCGAAAGATTTAGGTATCCTGACCGTTGCGGTGGTAACCAAGCCGTTTAACTTCGAAGGCAAAAAGCGCATGGCGTTTGCCGAACAGGGTATCGCCGAACTGTCTAAGCACGTTGACTCGCTGATCACCATCCCGAACGATAAGCTGTTAAAAGTGTTGGGCCGTGGTATTTCACTGCTGGATGCGTTTGGTGCGGCTAACGACGTGCTGAAAGGCGCGGTTCAGGGTATTGCCGAGCTGATCACCCGTCCGGGTCTGATGAACGTTGACTTCGCCGACGTGCGCACCGTGATGTCCGAAATGGGTTATGCCATGATGGGTTCCGGCGTCGCCTGTGGTGAGGATCGCGCTGAAGAAGCGGCAGAAATGGCTATTTCCAGCCCGCTGCTGGAGGATATCGATCTCTCCGGCGCGCGCGGCGTGCTGGTTAACATCACCGCTGGTTTCGATCTGCGTCTGGATGAGTTTGAGACCGTAGGTAACACTATCCGTGCATTTGCTTCAGATAATGCCACCGTGGTTATCGGTACTTCTCTGGATCCGGAAATGAACGATGAACTGCGCGTTACCGTCGTTGCTACCGGGATTGGCATGGACAAACGTCCGGAAATCACTCTGGTAACCAACAAGCAGGCCACCAGCCAGCCGGTTATGGATCATCGTTACCAGCAGCACGGTATGTCTCCGCTTCCGCAGGAGCAAAAGCCCGCGGCGAAAGTGGTTAACGATCAAAGCTCGCAGCCTGGCAAAGAGCCTGATTACCTGGATATTCCTGCCTTCCTGCGTAAACAGGCAGATTAGGAATATCCTGAGAATTGGGATTCTCCGCTCTTTGTGCTAAAATGTTCGCCCGTCAGTAATATAGACTGACGGTCGGATGATGATTTTGCGAGATAATACGATGATCAAACAA
The DNA here is from genome assembly GCF_002895925.1 of Mixta theicola. GTDB lineage: Bacteria > Pseudomonadota > Gammaproteobacteria > Enterobacterales > Enterobacteriaceae > Mixta > Mixta theicola. Next base: position 120,307 of record NZ_NWUO01000007.1, read on the forward strand.
CGGACATTAAAACGTATTGTTCAGGCGACTGGTGTCGGTTTGCATACCGGCAAGAAGGTCTCCCTGACGTTACGCCCTGCGCCGGCTAATACCGGGGTCATCTATCGTCGCACTGACTTGAATCCACCGGTTGATTTCCCGGCTGATGCAAAATTCGTGCGCGACACCATGCTAAGTACCTGCCTGGTGAATGATGAAGGCGTACGTATTTCCACCGTAGAGCATCTGAACGCCGCGCTGGCAGGCCTTGGCATCGATAATATCATTGTCGAAGTGAATGCGCCTGAAGTGCCGATTATGGACGGCAGCGCCGCGCCTTTCGTCTACCTGCTGGTCGATGCGGGCGTTGAAGAGCTGAACAGCGCGAAGAAATTCGTGCGCGTTAAACAAGCTGTGCGTGTTGAAGATGGCGATAAATGGGCTGAGATTAAACCCTATAACGGTTTCTCACTCGATTTCACCATCGATTTTAAACACCCGGCGATTGACTCCAGCTCGCAGCGTTATCAGCTGAACTTCTCTACGGAAGCGTTCATGCGTCAAATCAGCCGTGCGCGTACCTTCGGCTTTATGCGTGAAATCGAATACCTGCAGTCCAAAGGTCTGTGCCTGGGCGGTAGTTTAGATTGCGCGATAGGTTTAGACGATTTCCGCGTACTGAACGAAGAAGGTTTACGCTTCGAAGATGAATTCGTTCGTCACAAAATGCTGGACGCCATCGGTGACCTGTTTATGTGCGGCCACAATATTGTAGGTGCGTTTTCTGCCTATAAATCAGGCCATGCGCTGAACAATAAACTGCTGCAGGCGGTACTGGCGAAACAGGAAGCCTGGGAATGGGCGACCTTTGAAGACGAAGCTGAACTGCCGGTGGCATTCAGGGCAACAAATCTGGTTCTGGCGTAACACGCTATAACCTTTTAAAACGACTGGTAGCGCTGGCTCACTCTCTCCGGCCAGCAAAGCCGGTCGTTTTTGTTTCTGCATTGCGGTGCGCGTTATTTGCGCCGTGGTCGATCGGAATGTCGCTGTTTTCTTCTCCTCCCGCTACGATCTGATGTTTCTCGCGCGCAATGATGATAAGATTTGCCCTTGCTAAAGGCGGCAACCGGCGTAATACGCCAGATGGAACAAAGCCGCTAATTATTCATTGAAGAAGGGCAGGTCGCTACCTGCCAGACGGAAACCGTTGTGATCGCTATTTTTCACCGTTGGCGACAATTAGGCAGGCGTTACTTTTGGCCGCATCTGTTATTTGGCATGGTGGCGGCAAGCCTTGGCCTGCCTGCTGCGCACGCCCAGAGTGCTGAACAAAATAATCGCCCTGAAGCCACAGCGAAAAAACTGTTTACCAGCGCCATACGGGTCGATAATCTCGTGCTGCTGCAGGGAAATGTCCGTCGCGCCAATTTTAGCGTGGATTACTGGCATCAGCATGCGATCCGCACCGTAATTCGTCACCTCTCCTTTACGCTTACGCCACAAAATCTGCCCGATGCGGAAGAAACTTTGCCGCTCGCCGTACAGAAAATGGCGCTGCTGGATACGCTTAACGCCCTGCTCACTCACGAGCCGCGTCAACCGGTAATTATCCGCCATACGCAGCAGCCTGCCGTTTCTGTTACGCCGGATTATCATATCGGCATCTGGCTGGCCCAGGTGCGGGGAATCCGCGCGGGTCCTTACATTCTCAGCTGAAGCCTGAGCAGTCCTTAATCCATATACTATAAAAAATGAACCGCAAACACGGCGGTAAAGATGAGAATGTATTTATTATGCTAACTAAGTTGTTAACCAAGGTTTTTGGTAGTCGTAACGATCGTACGCTGCGCCGCATGCGCAAGACGGTTGAAATCATCAACAAAATGGAGCCTGATTTTGAAAAGCTCTCTGATGATGAACTGAAAGCGAAAACCCAGGAATTTCGCGCCCGTCTGGAAAAAGGCGAAGAGTTGGATAGCCTGATCCCGGAAGCTTTTGCCACCGTCCGCGAGGCCAGCAGGCGCGTATTTGGCATGCGCCACTTTGATGTGCAGCTGATTGGCGGCATGGTGCTGAACGATCGCTGTATTGCTGAAATGCGCACCGGTGAAGGTAAAACGCTGACCGCGACGCTGCCTGCTTATCTGAATGCTTTAAGCGGGAAAGGCGTACACGTAGTTACCGTCAACGACTACCTGGCCCAGCGCGATGCGGAAAATAACCGTCCGCTGTTTGAGTTCCTCGGCCTGTCGGTGGGTATCAACCTGCCGGGAATGCCGGCACCTGCCAAGCGCGAAGCCTACGCTGCCGATATTACCTACGGCACCAATAACGAATATGGTTTCGATTACCTGCGCGACAACATGGCGTTCAGCCCGGAAGAGCGCGTCCAGCGCAAACTGCACTATGCGCTGGTGGATGAGGTGGACTCCATTCTTATCGATGAGGCGCGTACGCCGTTGATTATCTCCGGTCCGGCGGAAGACAGCTCTGAACTCTATATCAAAGTAAACAAAATCATCCCGCACCTGATCCGTCAGGAGAAAGAAGATTCAGATACTTTCCAGGGCGAAGGCCACTTCTCGGTGGATGAAAAAGCCCGTCAGGTGCACCTTACCGAACGCGGCCTGGTAACCATTGAAGAGCTGCTGGTGCAGGAAGGCATTATGGCGGAAGGGGAGTCGCTCTACTCGCCGACCAATATTATGCTGATGCATCACGTTACCGCAGCCCTGCGTGCGCATGTGCTGTTCACGCGTGACGTTGACTACATCGTTAAAGATGGCGAAGTGGTTATCGTTGATGAGCATACCGGCCGTACCATGCAGGGCCGCCGCTGGTCAGATGGTCTGCATCAGGCGATAGAAGCGAAAGAAGGCGTTGAGATTCAGAATGAAAACCAGACGCTGGCCTCGATCACTTTCCAGAACTACTTCCGCCTGTATGAGAAGCTGGCCGGTATGACCGGTACAGCGGATACCGAAGCGTTTGAATTCAGTTCTATCTACAAGCTGGATACGATTGTTATCCCGACCAACCGTCCGATGGTGCGTAAAGATCTGCCCGATCTGGTCTACATGACAGAGAAAGAGAAGATCGACGCGATCATTGAGGATATTCGTGAGCGCACCGCAAACGGCCAGCCGATCCTCGTAGGTACGATTTCGATCGAAAAATCTGAAGTGGTATCCAACGAGCTGACGCGTGCCGGCATCAGGCACAACGTGCTGAACGCCAAGTTCCATGCGCGTGAAGCGGACATCGTTGCGCAGGCCGGTCAGCCTGGCGCTGTTACCATTGCTACCAACATGGCGGGCCGTGGTACTGACATTATGCTGGGCGGTAGCTGGCAGGTAGAAGTCGCCGCGCTGGAGAACCCGACCGAAGAGCAGGTTGCAGCCATTAAAGCCGCCTGGAAAGAGCGTCATGAGGCGGTACTGGCATCGGGCGGTCTGCATATTATCGGTACTGAACGTCATGAATCGCGTCGTATCGACAATCAGCTGCGTGGCCGTTCTGGCCGTCAGGGCGATCAGGGCTCATCCCGTTTCTATCTGTCGATGGAAGATGCGCTGATGCGTATTTTCGCCTCCGATCGCGTATCGAATATGATGCGTAAGCTGGGAATGAAGCCGGGCGAAGCTATTGAGCACCCGTGGGTAACCAAAGCGATTGCTAACGCGCAGCGTAAAGTAGAAAGCCGCAACTTTGATATTCGTAAGCAGCTGCTGGAATATGACGATGTTGCCAACGATCAGCGCCGTGCTATTTACTCACAGCGTAATGAACTGCTGGACGTGGCCGACGTTAGCGAAACCATTAACAGCATCCGCGAGGATGTCTTCAAGTCCACTATCGATAGCTACATTCCGCCACAGTCGCTGGAAGAAATGTGGGATGTGGCCGGGCTAGAAGAGCGCCTGAAAAACGACTTCGACCTTGAAATGCCGATTAGTCAGTGGCTGGACAAAGAGCCTGACCTGCATGAGGAAACGCTGCGTGAGCGTATTCTGACGCAGGCGAAAGAAGAGTATCAGCGTAAAGAAGAAGTTGTCGGCACCGAGATGATGCGCAGCTTTGAAAAAGGCGTCATGCTGCAAACGCTGGATTCACTGTGGAAAGAGCATCTGGCGGCGATGGACTATTTACGTCAGGGTATCCACCTGCGCGGCTATGCGCAGAAGGATCCGAAGCAGGAGTACAAGCGCGAATCCTTCGCTATGTTTGCTGCCATGCTGGAATCGCTGAAATATGAAGTGGTCAGCACCCTGAGCAAAGTACAGGTCCGTATGCCGGAAGAAGTCGAGGCGATGGAAGCGCAGCGTCGTGAAGATGCGGAGCGACTGGCACAGCAGCAGCAGCTAAGCCACGTTGATGATGAAACGGAAGCGGCCGCAGCGCTGGCAGCTGAAACCGGCGAGCGTAAGGTTGGACGTAACGATCCTTGCCCGTGTGGCTCAGGTAAAAAATACAAGCAGTGCCACGGTCGTCTGGCCTGATATAAGCTAAAGCGGAAAGGGAGCCGAAAGGCTCCCTTTTTTATTGGGCCGCATTGAGCGGCGCTGGCGCCAGCCTCTCCTGCCTTATTACGCTCTCATTTAGAAAAATTTCTTTGTAAATCAGCGTCCTGATTAGATGAACCGCTAAAGCCTTTACCCGGTCGGCAAGATATACTCGGCTGAACGGAAAACGGATGCCTAAGGAGAGCACTATCATGAACAGCCTTTATCTCAACGTTGATCACGTAGCCGGGGAATCTCAGGACGCGCATCATGCTGGTTGGATCGATGTGCTTTCTCATAGTTGGGGAAACAGGCGCGGCGCGGCTGGCAATGCGCTGGTTAACTATCAAAATTTAACGGTTCATGCGCTGATTGATAAAGCCACGCCGACGATGCTCCTCTACGCTTCTAACGGCTGCAGGCTGCGTAAAGTCGAGCTGTCAGCCTGCAAGGCGGGATTTGGCGCCATCGAATATTATCGCATTACGCTGGAAAACGTATTTGTTGCTCAGGTGATGTTAAATGACAGCGGCGATCTGCCCAGCGTTGAATATGAGTTTGAGGCAGATACGGTGAAAATGCAGTACTGGGAACAAACGGCAAAAGGTGGGAAAGGCGCGGAAACACGCTACGGCTGGGATATTAAAAACCACCGCTCGGTGCTCTGAATAAGAGCGGGCGTTCCCTCTTATTTGAGCAGTTTATCCTGTAATTTTTCCCAATACCAATAGAGCGCAGGAAGAGTCACCGTTCCCCAGTACTCCAGGAAATAAGCTGCATAAAACGCACCCGGCAAAATCAGTAGTAAAAAAGGGAAGCAATCTTCAATAAAGGGCTTAAAAATAGTGACTTTAATGAATCTTAAAATTGCCATAAGCATTAATGATGCTCCTAAGCTACTCTTACTGCCGCTTTAATTGATTAAGAGGGGTTTAATTCACTTGTCCATGCGGGTAAATAACTTTATGAAAAAGTAGCTGACAAAGAAAACGCTAAGTAGCATCAATTTCCCCCAGTGATCGGGGAAATATAAAGAAAAGAAGACACCAGGCAGGACGATAGCGATAACGGGGATGGTTTCCAGTAAAATAAATTCTAAAAATGCTTTTTTTAAAAACTTTATCATGAAACATTCCTTCTTAAAATATCAATGATATTCTTCGGGTTGGGCTCTGGTAACCCATTTATTTCTAAGATTATTTTATAAAGGACAGGTTCAACATAGATATAAAGCATTTCTACATTCGCTTGATAGAGGATTTTATAAAATTATGAATCCAGTTCTTTCAATCGACGTGCGGCTAATGCTAATTTTTAAGCTTTACCATAAAATTGAACCATACTGAAACCATGGAAAGCCGTTGTGTTTAATGCGCTTCTTATGGTGGCGCTGATAAGAAGGGACTCAGAAATAGCTTTTGCTAGTGAGTACGCTAATAGTTTATTGGTTGTTTTTGCGGTAAACCTCTCTGCATTAAAACCGAACGTCTTTACCGCCATGTTTTTAGCATGCTCAATTTTCTTGTTTTGTAAAACATAGTTAATGTAAAATTGAAATATTTCGGCGATTACATCCTTTCTTTTGTAAAGTGACAGTAAAGCTTTATATAACCTGACGTCTTCTGTCTTTAACTGCTTGCAAACATCATGATGCTTATCGATAAAGCAGCTTGAATGCCATGTCAGCCGCTCCGCGCCATGATAAATATCATCCCGCGTTTTGCCCGCCGTAATAAAAGATTGCCGGATGCCTTTCTCCAGCGATTGCGCTATTTTTCTTTCTGCGATTAATTGCCGCTTTAAATAGCAGGGGCGCCGACTCTTATTTAATTAATTTTACATGTAATTTACCCCAGTACCAGCAGAGTGCTGGGATAGTAACTATTGTTAACTTCCCCCAATGATTGGGGATGATAATATAATATATAACAGGTATTGCTATAATTAATAGGATAAAAATAAAATCCATAAGCATATCGATAAATGTGTTTTTTAGCGTTTTGAACATTATTGATATTCCTGAAAGATTTTAATGGCTTCTTCCAGAGTAATGACTGGTAATGAATTTATCTTTTTTATGATCCCGGAGAGTAGTGGCTCTACATATATATAAAGCATTTCCAAATCCATTAGATAAAGAATGTTATAAAAGTTGGGGTCAAGACTTTTCAAACGACGAGAAGCCATTGCCGCCTTTTGAACTTTCCCATAAAACTGTATGGCACTGAATCCGTAAAATATTTTCCTGGTTAATGTTCCCCTCAAAGAAGAACTGAATTTATCTGAAGTAAAAATTGACTTTACTAATGAGTAAGCGATTAACTCTTTAGCGACTTTACCGGTACGATATTCAGCGGTAAAACCGGTTATGCTTACCAATAAACTTCTGGCCTCTACTGAATCAGTGCGCCTCAGTACATAGTCAATATAAGTTAAAAAAATGTCAGCCATAGCATCTTTCTTTTTATAAAGACAAAGAACTGCTTTTATCATCCTTACGTCTTCTGTCTTTAACTGCTTGCAAACATCATGATGCTTATCGATAAAGCAGCTTGAATACCATGTCAGCCGCTCCGCGCCATGATAAATATCATCCCGCGTTTTGCCCGCCGTAATAAAAGATTGCCGGATGCCTTTCTCCAGCGATTGCGCTATTTTTCTTTCTGCGAGCAATTGCCGCTTTAAATAGAGTGACGCATCCATGATTTATCCTCCCTGATTAAATAAGCATCAGGGATTATAGCCGCTGGCAAAGGTGTTGTATATTAACTGACCAGTTAATGCGCTCGCGCTGGGTAGCCTTAAATAACAAAAAGGCGATGAAAGGGGGCGTTTTCAGGTCAGCCTGACCGGCCGTACCCGATACCGCAGCGGTATAAAACGTAACAAAATCAGGCTATACTGCCCCTCATTCTATTAACAAGGATGCGAAAATGAAACATCTTCAGGTTGCCGTTGGCATCATCCGTAATGCACAACAGGAAATCTTTCTGACGCGCCGCCCGGCCAGTTCGCATATGGCGAATATGTGGGAATTTCCGGGTGGAAAAATTGAGCCAGGCGAGAGCGCGGAACAGGCGCTTAAGCGTGAGCTGCTGGAAGAAACCGGCATCGTCGTGCTTGCCGCCACCGCGTTTGGTAATGCCGATCATACCTATCAGGATGTGCGCGTAACGCTACACTTCTTTCTTGTGGAACAGTGGCAGGGTGAGCCGTGGGGCCGTGAAGGGCAGCCGCAGCGCTGGGTGCCGCAGCGCGAACTGATCGCCGACGAATTTCCGCCCGCGAATCACAAACTGGTCACGCGCCTGCTGGCCGAAGCGCGCCCGTAATCAGGGGCAGCATCGCTGCCCTGAATGTTAATGGCGAGGGAGCTCTTCTTCGCTCCAGTCATCGCTATCTGACAGATCGTTACTGCTGGCGATGCGTTTTTCTTCAGCAGCCCATTCGCCCAAATCGATAAGCTGGCAGCGTTTACAGCAGAATGGTCGAAACGGGCTCTGTTCTCCCCAGATGACCGCCTTGCCGCAGGTTGGGCAGGCGACCGTAGTAATATCTTTGTTCATCATTACACCTCTAACAACAGGCCAGCTCGAAATCGAGACGTGCCGGTATTTCGCCACGTTCGCTGTCGAGCGGTAAAAAACGAATCGCATAGCGGGTTTTATGGCCCGAAACCTGCGGATAAAGACTGGCTTCCAGTGCCAGCTGCAGGCGCAGCAAATCAGCGCCTTCGGCGTTGTCCTGATAAAAGCCGTTCAGGCTGGTCTGATGGCGAAAGACGCCGGATTGACGAATCAGTTCCAGAATCATAAACAATGCCTGTCGTAGCGGATCAAGCGTCCCCATCCAGCTGGCGACCTGAGCATCCCGCAACGATTGATCGAGATGCAGCCAGACGTGCAGCGTAGGCAAGTCAAAACTGCAGCAGCCGCCGGGAATACTCAATCGCTGACGCACCAGCGCAATTAGGCGATCTTCACGTAAGGCCTGACCAATACGCGGCGCCGCCATCAGTTCGCTGGTATACAGTTTTAGCTGCTGACGCAGCGCGCCCACCCGTTCCGTATCCACGCCCGGAACATCACTCCATGCCAGCAGCTTTTGCTGCTGGCGATCCAGCTCTTTAAGGATCTCGGTACGCAGTTCTCCACGCTCAAGGACATCTAACAGCTCACTGATATTGCGGAAAAATGTCAGAGCGGTAAGGTGACTGGTTATATCAATGCTGGCCTGGAGCTGCTGGAGCAAAAACTCAATTCTTAGCCAGGTACGCATTTTCTCATTTAACGGATGTTCGAAAAGGACAATTTTACTCATGCTGTTAATCCTGTTTTATCGCTCCGGCCAGCGCCAGATAGCGCTGATTCAGTTCGGCGACCAGCGGCAACACTTCATGAGGCGGCCCGCTGTTTTCAATGATGTCATCCGCTACGGCCAGCCGCGCCGCACGCGTGGCCTGAGCAGCAATAATTTTTTCAGCCTGTTCGCGCGTAATTCGATCGCGGGCCATGGTTCGTTCAATTTGAATCTCAGGCTCGACGTCCACCACCAGCACCCGATCGGCCAGTTTTTCCAGGTGGTTTTCCACCAGCAGCGGCACAACCCATAAACACCAGGGCGAGCGGGCCGCCAGCAGCTGTTGGCGCGTTTCTGCATGGATCAGCGGATGTAATAACTGATTTAACCAGGTTTTATCAGCCGGAGAGTTAAAGATAGTCTGACGCAGCGCGGCGCGATTTAGCGTACCGTCCGCATGAAGGATCGCCGAACCAAAGCGCGTAGCAATCTCATTCAGCGCGGGCTGGCCTGGCTCTACCACCTGACGGGCAATGATGTCCGCGTCAATAATTTCCACACCATGCCCGGCAAAGGCTGCTGCAACGGTACTTTTCCCACTGCCGATACCACCGGTCAGCGCAACTGTGTAAGGCATCTGTTTCAGTTCCTGCTTCGTCTGTAAACGCCGTGTTGTCTGCTATTAACCTTTAACCTTTAGCGACAATAACAAATTTTGCAATAGCGATCACATTGACTACCTTCAGGTAAATTTAGCGGATTGTAGCGTACTTAAAGGTGTTTTCGCAGTCTTGTACGCGCGTTTTTAGAGCGTATGATAACGTCACTGGAGCTGGCTGCAGCACCCGATCGTCAGATCGTCGCCAAAAACCCAGGAATGATGGTATGCGTATTGAAGAAGATTTAAAGCTTGGTTTTAAAGACGTGCTGATTCGTCCTAAGCGTTCTACTCTGAAAAGCCGCTCGCAGGTGGATCTGAGCCGTCAATTTACTTTTAAACACTCCGGTATCGCCTGGTCTGGCGTTCCGATTATTGCCGCGAACATGGATACCGTGGGCACCTTTCGCATGGCGGAAGTGCTGGCCAGCTTTGATATTTTAACTGCGGTGCATAAACATTACAGCGTTGATGAATGGCGCGCCTTTGTTCAGCGCGTACCTGAACAGGTTCTACAGCACGTTATGGTTTCCACCGGAACTTCGGATGCCGACTTCACTAAACTGCAGGCGATCCTGGCGCTTTCGCCGGCTCTCAAATTCATCTGTATCGATGTAGCGAACGGCTATTCCGAGCATTTTGTACAATTCCTGCAGCGCGCACGCGAAGCCTGCCCGGATAAAACCATTTGCGCCGGTAATGTGGTAACCGGCGAAATGGTCGAGGAGCTGATTCTTTCGGGGGCGGATATTGTGAAAGTGGGGATCGGCCCCGGCTCGGTGTGCACCACGCGAGTAAAAACCGGCGTGGGTTACCCGCAGCTGTCGGCGGTGATTGAATGCGCCGATGCCGCGCACGGCCTGGGCGGGCAAATCGTCAGCGATGGCGGCTGTTCGGTGCCGGGGGATGTGGCTAAGGCCTTCGGCGGCGGCGCGGATTTCGTCATGCTCGGCGGCATGCTGGCCGCGCATGACGAATGTGAAGGTCGCGTTGTCGAGGAAAACGGAGAAAAATTCATGCTGTTTTATGGCATGAGTTCTGAATCGGCTATGAAGCGCCACGTCGGCGGCGTAGCGGAATATCGTGCAGCCGAAGGCAAGACGGTTAAGCTCCCGCTGCGCGGCCCGGTAGAAGCAACGGCGCGTGATATTCTCGGAGGCCTGCGTTCCGCCTGTACTTACGTTGGTGCCGAGCGGCTGAAAGAGCTGACTAAGCGCACCACTTTTATTCGCGTGGCGGAGCAGGAGAACCGCGTTTTTAACCGCTAACCGATAACTTCGCCCAGATTAAAGATTGGCAGATACATAGCGACCACCAGGGTCCCGACAATGGCACCGGTAATGATCATCATTACCGGTTCCAGCGTCGCCGCCAGCGTATCCGCCAGTTCATGCGTCTGGTTTTCATGCCACTGCGCCAGGCGCGCCAGCAAATCATCCAGCGCTCCGGCTTCCTCTCCCACTTTTATTAACTGACGACAAAGCGGCGTAAAAAGCGCGCTACCTGCAATTGCCTGATGTAGCTGCGTGCCATTAGCGATTCGTTTCTGTAGCTGCTGCACCGCTTCACGCCACAGCAACGGCGTAAGGGTTTGCTCAACCGCCTGTAGCCCATGCAGCAGTGGCAATCCTGCCTGCTGCGTTAAAGTGAGCGTAGTAAAGATCTGACTGAGCAGGCTACCGCGCCACAGCGTCGCAAGCAGCGGCATCCGCAGCAGGCAGCGTTGCTCACGGCGCTGCCAGCCGGGTCGGCGTTTACGCAGGTAGCGCCACGCGGCAATCAGACCTGCGCTGGTGATAGCCAGCGGAACAAAGAGCCGCTGCAGACCGGCAGAAAGAGCCAGTACGGCGGCGGTAAAAGCGGGCAATGGCGCGTTAAACGCATGATAAATAGCCACAAACTCAGGCAGCACCAGTAACAGCATGCCAACCGCTACCGTCAGCGCAACCAGCAAAATAAACCCCGGATAACGCAGCGCCGTAATCACCTTTTTATGTAAGCGTAACTGTCGCTCCTGTTGGCTGGCCAGCTGTGAGCAGCAGCGATCCAGCTGGCCGGTCAGCTCACCAACCTGCATTAAGGCCGAATAGAGTGGCGGAAAGATCGTCGGCCATTTTGCCAGCGCGACAGAAAAAGGCGTGCCCTGAGCAACCTCTTCCTGCAATGCCAGCAGCAGGGCGCGCCAGCCCGCATGCGTCTCGCCCTCGCTCAACAGATGCAGCCCGGCGGAAAGGGTTAACCCCGCCTTTAACAGCGTTGCCAGCTGATGCATTAGTGCAATTTTTTGCTGCGTCTTCCAGTCTCGGGAACGGTAATACCTGCCGCGTTTACAGGAGAGCGGCAGAAGCTGCTGCTGCGCCATTATTGCCATAATTTGCTGTTCTTCCGACAGCAGCCAGCTTCCCGCGATGATTTCGCCTTGCTGATTCATCGCCTGCCAGTGCCAGAGACGACAGTTAGCCATGACCGACGCCTATCACCCGATACACCTCTGCCAGGGATGTTTCCCCACGATTAACCGCGTTCAGACCTTCAACGAACAGGCTGTTAAGCTGTTGCCGCTGAGCCAGCAGGCTTAAGGTTTCGCTACTGGCATTGTCGGCAATAGCCGTTTGCAGCTCGCTGTTGATCGGCAGCATTTCAAACAGCGCCAGTCGGCCATAATAACCGGAAAAGCAGTGATCGCAGCCTACGGCCTGCCAGTTCTGCAGCGAGCCAGTCCAGCTCTGCGCAGGCAGGTCCTCAATCTTTTCTGCCGGCGCGCGGCAGTGAGGACAAAGGCGGCGCACCAGACGCTGTGCAATAACCAGGCGCAGCGCTGAAGCCAGCAGGTAACCGGGAATGCCCATCTGCCCAAGCCGGGTTAGCGTTTCAGTCGTAGAATTGGTATGCAATGTGGATAACACCAGATGTCCGGTTTGTGCCGCCTTGACTGCGATCTCGGCGCTTTCCGCATCACGAATTTCACCCAGCATAATAACGTCCGGATCCTGGCGCAGCAGGGCGCGCAATACGCGTTGAAAATCGAGCCCGGCGCGAGGATTAATTTGCGTCTGATTGACCCCCGGCAGCGGGATTTCCACCGGGTCCTCAACGCTGCACAAATTACTTCCCGGCTGATTAAGGGCGTTCAGGCCGCTGTAGAGCGTAAAGGTTTTACCGCTGCCGGTCGGGCCGGTAACCAGAATTAATCCCTGCGGCTGGGCCAGCGCGCTACGAAAATGCGTCAGCGCGGCTGGCGGCATGCCCAGCTTGTCCAGCGCCAGATCCTGCGATTCGCTTTGCAGCAGGCGAATCACCGCTTTTTCTCCTGCGCGAACGGGCAGCGTGGAAAGCCGAAACGCCGCCTGCACGCCCTGCAGCTGCAACGTAAACTGTCCATCCTGCGGCAGTCGCCGTTCAGCAATATCAAGATTGCCAAGAATTTTAAGGCGGGCGATCAGCGCGGCCTGCTGGGTTTCGCTGATGTTTTGCAACGGCTGCAGAACACCGTCAATACGTAAGCGAACCCGCATACCAGCAGCGCAGGGTTCAATATGTATATCTGACGCGCGGCGTTGGAAAGCACGCAGCAGAAGATGATCGACCAATGGCGTAATCGGCTCCGGCATGCTTCCCGCGCCGGAGGCCTCCGCCTGCTGATATTGTTCCAGCCGCGCCTGCGGCCAGCGCTCGATCTGTACGCGGCGCTGGCTGGTAAAATGCAGCGCTTCCAGCATTTCGGTTGTTGGCATACCGGCCAGCGCAACGGTAATGGTTTTCTCGTCTTCGTTTAGCAGCAGTGCCTGATATTGACGACAAAGCTCGCGCAGGTTCCGTTCTGCCTCGCTCATTATGAATTCCCGCTATCATCGAAGCGGAAAACGGCGTGGCAGCTATCTTTCAGGCTGCTGTTGCTGCTGTCACAGCTGCGTTGCCAGATCATCTGGCCTTCATTGCTTTGCCACTGCGGCGTCAGCGTCACGGTCAGCCCGTTCAGGCTCTCCTGCCCGGTTAGCGTAATCGCGCCCGACGCTACGCTCACTGCGGAGACATAACGCGAACCTTTTTCGGTGGGGACGCCATTACTGCCCGCACTACAGCCAGACGTAGCGCCATGCTCAACGGCGCATAGCTCAACCGCCGTTTTATACGGCAGCATGGTTTGCAGCATATCGGTAAGGGCTGCCTTTTGCAGATAGCTCTGGTACGCCGGCATGCCGATCGCGCTGAGTATGGCGACGATCCCAATCACGATCATCAGCTCAATTAGTGTAAAACCCTGTTGTTGCATATTTATCTCTCCATGTTGATAACCCGACTGACGTTAATCGACAGGAGAAGATGGAGCGAGGGGAGGATAAGCCAGCGGGAAGCCGGGTCGGGAAAAAGTTGGGTTTGTTACCGCGAATGGAACGCCAGCTGGAAGCGGGATCGCATATTTAGCTTATCCCGCCGGATAACGTGACGCGCAAACCTGGCGCCACGAGAGGGCTTACTGAAAACGCATTGAAAGATCCAGCGCGCGGACGTGTTTGGTTAATGCGCCAACCGAAATATAGTCAACGCCGGTTTCAGCAAACAGGCGTAACGTCTGGTCGGTGACATTCCCGGAAACCTCCAGCAGCGCACGGCTCTGGTTGATTTTTACCGCCTCGCGCATTTGCTCAACGGTAAAATTATCCAGCATTACAATATCGGCACCGGCGGCCAGCGCCTGCTCCAGTTCATCCAGCGTTTCCACTTCCACTTCTACTGGCACATCCGGATGTAGCCAAAGCGCTTTCTCAACCGCCTGGCGAATAGAGCCGCTGGCGATAATATGGTTCTCTTTAATCAGAAAGGCATCGGTTAAACCGAGGCGATGATTCTCGCCGCCGCCGCATAAAACGGCATATTTCAGGGCGGTACGCAGGCCGGGCAGGGTTTTGCGCGTATCCAGCAGCCGGGTTTGCGTACCTTCCAGCAGCGTGACATAGCGCTTCACTTCGCTGGCGGCGCCGGAAAGCGTTTGCACAAAATTAAGCGCGGTGCGCTCAGCGGTAAGCAGCAGGCGCGCCGGACCGGCAACGTCAAAAAGCTTCTGCTCCGGCTTGATAATGTCACCGTCGGCGACGTGCCAGGTCAGCCTGGCCTGATTCCCCAACTGAATAAACACTTCCTCCACCCAGCGTTTACCACAGAAAACACCGGCTTCACGCGTGATAACGGTTGCCTGCGCCTGTTGATCGGCGGGCAGCAGGCTGGCGGTAATATCATTATCAGCGTTTATTTCGCCGCCGAGATCTTCCCGCAATGCCTGCTTCACGCTGCCTGGAATATCATCTTCGATACGTGAAAGCAGATCCGCCCGTCGGCTGTCTGGATTATAACGTCGCTGTGTCATAAGGTTCCCGTAATGGTTTTTGGCGTGGGCTTAATGTAGCGTGAACGGCTGGCCGGCACCAGTAGAGGGTAAGAAAGTTTAGTATACTAAACTTATTTGGAACGGATTTTTTTAAGGTGGCACTTTTGTTAACACCAGGGTATTGGTGAATAAATACAGTAACCAGGGAAACCCTAAATGTTCTCTTTAACTTGTCCACAAAAAGGCCTGCCGGTTACCGGACGGCACCTGTTAACTGATATTTCCCTGCCGGCGCTGGTGGTGCATCAAACCGCGCTTGAGCATAACCTGCACTGGATGCAGCGGTTAGCCGATCGGCACGGCGCCGTTCTGGCGCCGCATGGCAAAACCACGATGGCGCCCGGTCTTTTCCGTCGCCAGATAGCAGCCGGCGCGTGGGGAATCACGCTGGCGACCGCAGTACAAAGTGCGGTGGCGGCGAAAGAGGGGATTGAGCGCATTTTAATGGCCAACCAGCTGATCGGGCGCGCCAATATGCAGATTGTCGCGGATATGCTGCGTCAGTACCGGGTGGATTTTTACTGTCTGGTGGATAGCGTTGAGAACGTACGGCAGCTGGGGCAATTTTTCGCCGCGCAGCAGTTAACATTACAGGTACTGCTGGAACTGGGCGTCGCCAACGGGCGCTGTGGCTGCCGTAGCGATGAGCAAATCGATGCGCTGATCGCCGCCGTGCAGGCTGAACCGGCGCTGGAACTGTGCGGCGTTGAAGGCTATGAAGGCGTCATTAACGGCGAACAGCCGCAGGTTGATGGCTTTATTGAACGTCTGGTCACGGTCGCGCTGGGGCTAAAAAACACCGGTGCTTTTAACCGGGCGCAGCCGTTAATTACCGCTTCCGGCTCAGCCTGGTACGATCGTGTGGCGGCGGCGTTTTCTCAACAACAGGCGCGCGATGCTTTTCTTACCGTAATGCGGCCCGGCTGTTATCTGGTTCACGATCACGGCATTTATCAGCAGGCGCAGCAGGGCGTGCTGGCGCGTCAGCCACGGCTGGAAGAGGCTCTGCTGCCCGCTATGGAAATTTTTGCCTGCGTACAGTCGGTGCCGGAGCCGGGCAGGGTGATTGTGGCGCTGGGCAAGCGCGATATTGCTCATGATGATATGCCGGTGCCTTTGCGCGTCTGGCATGGTCACGCCACGCAGCCGGTCGCGCTGGATAACCGCTGGCGCGCCATTAAGCTGATGGATCAACACCTGTTCCTGCAGGGCCCGGCGGAACATGCTCTGCAGCCGGGCGATATTATCGCCTTTGGCGCATCGCATCCCTGCCTGACCTTCGATAAATGGCGTTATTTTTGTCTGGTCAATGAGCAGCTGGAGGTCGCAGAGGGACTGGAAACCTGTTTTTAACGGCGGCACAAGGTATGTAAATAGAGTGACAAATTCATGTTAGGCTGTGGAAAAAAACAAGCAGGAGACCCAGGCATGGAGTTAAAAGATGGCTGGCTATTAGGCGTTCGCCACGTGCCGTCACCGCATTTCAATATTCGTCCACAGGAAGAGGTTCCCAGCCTGTTGGTGGTACATAGCATCAGCCTGCCGCCCGGCGAGTTTGGTGGCCCCTGGATCGATGCGCTGTTTACCGGCACGCTCGATCCTACGGCGCATCCTTATTTTGCCAACATAGCGCATCTGCGCGTGGCAGCCCACTGCCTGATTCGGCGCGATGGTGAAATCGTGCAGTATGTTCCTTTCGATAGGCGCGCCTGGCATGCGGGCATATCGTGCTGGCAGGGCCGGGATAACTGCAATGATTTCTCGATTGGGATTGAGCTGGAAGGAACCGATACGCTGGCTTATACCGACGCGCAGTATCACTCGTTGCAGACCATAACGCGTCTGCTGATGCACTATTATCCGATTACGCCTGCACAGATTACCGGGCACAGTGATATTGCCCCGGAACGTAAAACCGATCCTGGCCCAGCATTTGACTGGGCTCGCTTTCTGCGCGGCCTGCCGGATGCCGCCAGCTTACATTTACCGGAGCGGAATGCATGACGCTTTTTTCTTTGTTACTGGTTTTAGGTTGGGAACGCCTGTTCAAAATGGGTGAACACTGGCAGCTTGACCATCGGCTGGAGCCGTTTTTTCGTCGGCGCCGTCATTTTTCGCTATGGCGAACTATCGCCATGACGCTGGTCGCGATGCTGGTGGTTCTGGTGATAATTTTATCGCTGCGCGGATTATTTTTTGGCGCGGTACAGCTGCTGTTCTGGATTTTGATGGGGCTATTGTGTATCGGTGCGGGCTCGGTGCGGCTGCATTATCACGCTTATCTGCAGGCGGCCAGCCACGGCGATGCCAATGCCTGTAGCGCAATGGCGGAAGAGCTTACGCTGATTCACGGCATGCCGGTAGAGTGCAATCAACAGGAAACGTTGAAAGAGCTGCAAAACGCGCTGCTGTGGATTAATTACCGTTTTTATCTGGCGCCGCTGTTCTGGTTCGTCGTCGGTGGCGCTTACGGACCGGTGCTGCTTACCGGTTACGCTTTTCTGCGCGCCTGGCAGAGCTGGCTGGCAAAGCATCATACGCCGCTTGAGCGCGCCCATTCCGGGATCGATCGTATTTTGCACTGGGTTGACTGGCTGCCGGTTCGGCTGGCTGGCGTGGCTTATGCGCTGCTGGGACACGGCGAGCGGGCGCTGCCGGCCTGGTTTGCGGCGTTAAGCGACGTGCGTCGCCCGCAGTATCAGATATTAACCCAGCTGGCGCAGTATTCGCTGGAGCGCGACGAGCGGTGGGATAGCGTGGAAACGCCACGGATAGCCGTGGCGCTGGCCAAAAAGGTCTCGCTGGTGATTGTGGTGGTGGTGGCGCTACTGACTATTTACGGCACGCTGGTTTAACAGCGTATCCGCTGACGGCGCGCCGAAGTCGGGCATGCCGTTAGCGTCCCAGCGTATCGCTTTAATGCGGGTATGGCGGTTCGGGTCCCACAGCGGATCGCCTTCGATTTCCGTATAGTTGCGGGCGTGATAGACCAGCAAATCATTGCCCGCCTCATCCACGGTAAAGCTGTTATGGCCCGGCCCATACTGGCGGTTTTCCCAGCTGGTGGTAAATACCGGTCGGGCAGATTTATTCCACTGGGCCGGCTGCATGGGATCGTCATTCACATCAATCCACAATAGCCCCAGACAGTAATTCTCATCCGTTGCGCTGGCCGAATAGCTCACAAACAGCCGGTTGCCGTGACGAACCACCGCTGGCCCTTCGTTCACGCTAAAGCCGGCGCATTCCCATTCATATTCAGGACGGCTGAGCATCACCGGCTTGCCTTTTAGCGTCCAGGGGTTCTCCAGCTCTGCCAGGTAAAGGTTTGAGTTGCCAGGGATCGCCGGATCTTTCTGCGCCCACAGATACCACTGTTTGTCCTGATGACGAAACGTGGTGGCATCCAGCGCGAAGCTGTCGATAGGGGTACGAATGCGGCCCCTTTCCTGCCAGTTTCCGTTTAACGGATCGGCATCATCACAGGTCAGGGCATACATGCGATGCTGAAACAGGCCTTCTTTAATGTCCCGCATTGGCGCAGCGGCAAAATAGATCACCCACTGTCCGTCAATATGATGAATTTCCGGGGCCCAGATTAGCGCGCTCATCGGGCCGATGTCGGGTTTACGCCATACCACCACCGACTCCGCTTCCACCAGGCCGACAATGGTATCAGCGCAGCGCAGTTCCAGGCGATCGTATTCAGGGACGGAGGCGATAAAGTAGTAGCGATCCTGGTAGCGTAAAATAAAGGGGTCCGCTCGCTGTTCAATTAACGGATTGGGCCACTGAGTCATAATGCCGTTCCTTCTGGTTTAATATCAAAAGCATTGTCTTCGCGCAGCGCGCTCAGTTCACGATAATTTTCCCGCCGTTTCGCCAGATCCTGCTGAATGGTTTGCATCAGGTGTCGATCGACTTTTAACAGGCGTACTACGCCAGCGGTAATTAAATAACCGATGCCGGGGATCACGGTAAACAGCAGCACGATACCGTGCAGCGCGCTGCTGCCTTGCTGCTTAGCCCCTGCATCGTAGCCATAAAATGAGAGCAGGAAACCGACCATCGCACCGGCTACCGCCAGGCCGACCTTCAGGAAGAACAGATTCCCGGAGAAACTGATGCCGGTAATACGCTTGCCGGTTTTCCATTCGCCGTAATCATCCACGTCTGCCATCAGTGACCAGTGCAGCGGAGAAGGGATTTGATGCAGAATATTCAGCAGGAAATACATTACGGTAACCAATACCGTGGCCTGCGGATTAAGGAACCAGAAGCCGCAGGAGAAAATAGCCAGGGCGATATTGGTCCAGAAAAAGACCTTCAGCTTACACCAGCGGTCGGTCATGACTTTCGCCAGCGTACTGCCGATCATCATGCCAACCACGCCGAGGCTGATAAACAGCGTAGCGAAGTGGGTCGATTGCCCCATTACCCAGGTCACGTAATACATGGTTGCCGCCATGCGAATAAAGCCCGGACAAACGTTGCAGAAGGTCAGCAGCAAAATGCGCACCCACTGATCGTTTTTCCAGACGTCACGCAGATCGTTTTTCAGATCGTCATTGCTGGGGACGGCAGGGCGGATACGTTCGCGCACCGTGGCGAAGCAGTAAAGGAACATCAGCAGCCCGATAACGGCCATCACGCCCATCGCCATCTGATAACCCCGCGCCCGATCGCCGCCGCCGAACCACTCCGTCATTGGCAGCAGGGTAAGCGACAGGATCAGCGTTGCGATGCCCACCATCACAAAGCGGTAAGACTGACAGGAAACGCGTTCATGGGGATCGTTAGTAATAACGCCACCCAGCGAGCAATAGGGAATATTGATCGCCGTATAGGCCAGCGACATCAGGAAGTAGGTCACAAAGGCGTAGGCCACCTTGTATTCATAGCTCCAGTTCGGCGTGGTAAACATCAGCACGCTGAATACAACATACGGAACTGAAATCCACAGCAGCCAGGGACGAAAGCGGCCCCAGCGGCTTTGGGTACGATCGGCAATCGCGCCCATAAGGGGATCGGTTACCGCATCCAGTACGCGTACCGAAAGCAGTAACACGCCGACCAGCGCAGGCGCCAGGCCAAAGACATCGGTATAAAAATAGTTAAGGAACAGCATTATGGCGCCGCCAATCATATTACAGCCAGCGTCGCCCATGCCGTAACCCAGCTTTTCTTTAAAAGAAAGCGCAGAGCCGTTCATCATTTTATTCTCCCACTGAGCAGTGGAATGATTATTGAGGCTTAACGAACGCGGGGCTAATACAGGTTGGTCATCGAGATGGACAAAATAACTGCGAAGAGAAAAGTGTGAAGAACATAACGCTTAGCGTAAAGGAAACCGGGCGCATAAGCGCCCGGTAAATCGTCAGCGTTGCTGCGATCGTTTATTAATGGCGTAGCCAATTGCCAGCACTATTAGCCAGACCGGGATAAGCCAGACGGAGATCGCCATGCCCGGCGTCATAAGCATAATCACCAGAATCGCGGCCAGAAAAGCCAGGCAAATCCAGTTACCGGCCGGATAAAGAATGGCACGGAAGCGCGTCTGTATGCCCTGGCGATTTTTCGCCCTACGGAATTTCAGGTGCGCCAGGCTAATCATCGCCCAGTTAATCACCAGCGCCGAGACCACCAGCGCCATCAGCAGGCCAAAGGCCTCGCCCGGCATCAGATAGTTAATCAGCACGCAAATCGCCGTTGCCAACGCCGACACGCCCAGCGCAACATAGGGAACGCCGCGACGGTCAACTTTCAGCAGCGCCTGCGGGCCGCTGCCCTGTTTCGCCAGGCCGTAGAGCATACGGCTGTTGCTGTAGACGCAGCTGTTATAAACCGACAGCGCCGCCGTCAGGAACACGACGTTCAACACGTTGGCCACCAGCGTTTCGCCGAGGTCGTGGAAAATCATGACGAACGGGCTGCTTTCGCCAACCACTTTGACCCACGGATAGAGCGAGAGCAGTACCGCCAGCGAACCGATATAGAAAATAAGAATACGGTAGATAACCTGATTAGTGGCGCGCGGAATACTTTTCGCCGGATCGTCCGCTTCAGCGGCGGTAATGCCGACCAGCTCCAGGCCGCCGAACGAGAACATAATCACCGCCATCGCCATCACCAGCCCGCTAATGCCGTGCGGGAAAAAGCCGCCCTGCGCCCAGATATTGCTGACCGAGGCCTGCGGCCCGCCTTGTCCGCTCAACAGCAGCCAGCCGCCGAACAGGATCATCCCGACGACCGCGACGACTTTAATAATGGCGAACCAAAACTCCATCTCGCCGTAAACTTTAACGTTGGTCAGGTTGATGACGTTTATCAGCACGAAGAACAGCGCGGCGGTGGCCCAGGAAGGAAATTCCGGCCACCAGACCTGAATATATTTTCCTACGGCGGTCAGTTCGGCCATCGCGACCAGCACATACAGCACCCAATAGTTCCAGCCGGAAGCGAAGCCAGCAAAATTGCCCCAGTATTTATAGGCGAAGTGACTAAAAGATCCGGCCACCGGCTCTTCGACTACCATTTCGCCCAGCTGACGCATAATCAGAAAAGCGATAAAGCCCCCGATGGCATAGCCTAATAATACCGAAGGCCCGGCCATCTGGATGGTCTGCCCAATTCCCAGAAACAGGCCGGTACCCACGGCGCCGCCCAATGCAATCAGCTGAATATGACGGTTTTTTAATCCGCGCTTCAGCGTATCGCCCTGCTGTTGTTCCATAAAAACCCTCGTGTTAGTTCTTCGCCTTCCCTGAAGAGTTGGCGCTGTAGTGCCTGCGGACAGGCGGTACGCTTGTATGGGTACCGTTACACTTTATGTATTGTTTATTTTACAGAGTGGGTTGGCGCAAATCGCCTGCGATGCTACCCCGACGCCAAGAATAGTGTTAAGCGTGCCCGAATGCACCTGCTTTCTCTGTCCGTGCGTAGCGGCTCCTAAAAAACGCTGTTGCCGTCACGTCAGATTTTCTTTTTTGTGCCATTGAATTCGAATAAAGGCGAATAGCTTGCGCTTATGTCGTAAAATGAGATGCAGGTCTAAACCCACGTTAAGGTTTGTAAAAAACAGCGGTTAAATTTAAGACTTCGCAGGAAATAGCGCATTTTCATCGCTGTTTTCCCCGTTTTGTGACGTAACGTTTCCCCCCGGTTCTGGCAGATGCCATATAGACAGAAGGTGAATACTTTGTTACTTTAACGTCACTTTTTTTCAATTGGTATTACCAATTGACTTCGGTGCCTGGCAGAAGAAGGGACAATGGCCTACAGTAAGATTCGCCAACCAAAGCTCTCGGATGCAATTGAGCAACAGCTTGAGTCCCTGATTATGGAGGGTACGCTGCGTCCGGGGGAAAAGCTTCTCCCTGAGAGGGAACTTGCTAAGCAGTTTGACGTTTCTCGCCCCTCTTTGCGTGAAGCGATACAGCGCCTGGAGGCAAAAGGGCTTCTGCTGCGTCGTCAGGGCGGCGGCACCTTCGTCCAGAAAAGCCTGTGGCAAAGTCTGAGCGATCCTCTGGTAGCGTTACTCGCCGATCATCCCGAATCCCAGTTCGACCTGCTGGAAACCCGCCATGCGCTTGA
This sequence comes from Mixta theicola, assembly GCF_002895925.1. Taxonomy (GTDB): domain Bacteria; phylum Pseudomonadota; class Gammaproteobacteria; order Enterobacterales; family Enterobacteriaceae; genus Mixta; species Mixta theicola. Next base: position 142,727 of record NZ_NWUO01000007.1, read on the forward strand.
AGGTATCGCGGCTTATTACGCTGCTCTGCGGGGAACCGAAGAGGATTTGCAGCGCATACGCGACTGCCATCTGGCGATTGAACATGCCCAGCAGAGCGGCGATCTGGATGCCGAAGCCGATGCGGTTATGCAGTATCAGATTGCCGTAACAGAAGCGGCGCATAATGTGGTGCTGCTGCATTTGCTACGCTCAATGGGCCCGATGCTGGAAAAAAACGTCCGTCAGAATTTTGAATTGCTCTACTCACGCCGGGAAATGCTGGCGCAGGTAAGCAGTCATCGCGCCAGTATTTTTGCGGCGATTGTGGCCCGCGAGCCGGAAAAGGCGCGCGAAGCTTCACACCGTCATCTGGCGTTTATTGAGGAGATATTGCTGGACAGAAGTCGGGAGCAGACGCGTCGTGAACGCTCCCTGCGTCGTTTACAGCAACGTAAGGAATAACGCGTAAACTGAATAACCATAGATTTTGCAGGGCGCTCCAGGCTGCCTGGCAAGACAAAAGGAATACGCGGCAACCAACGACGGGCCTGTCTCCTTGCATTTTGTAATGAATCAGAATGCAGGGAGACAGGCTCCAGACAATTCAACGTATTAGACACAGATAAGGAATACCCCCCATGTCAGAACGTTTACATAATGACGTGGATCCGATCGAAACCCGCGACTGGCTACAGGCGATCGAATCGGTCATCCGTGAAGAAGGTGTTGAGCGTGCGCAGTTCCTGATCGATCAGGTGCTGAGCGAAGCGCGTAAAGGCGGCGTGAATGTCGCTGCAGGCTCTGCTGTCAGCAACTACATTAACTCTATCGCCGTTGAAGAAGAGCCGGACTATCCGGGCAATACCTCTCTGGAGCGTCGTATCCGTTCCGCAATTCGCTGGAACGCCATGATGGCGGTACTGCGGGCGTCGAAAAAAGATCTGGAGCTGGGCGGTCACCTTTCGTCTTTCCAGTCCTCGGCGACGATTTATGAAGTGTGCTTCAACCATTTCTTCCGCGCGCGCAATGATAAAGACGGCGGCGATCTGGTTTACTTCCAGGGCCATATTTCTCCGGGCGTTTATTCACGCGCCTTCCTGGAAGGTCGTCTGACTGAAGAACAGATGAATAACTTCCGTCAGGAAGTGCATGGCAAAGGCCTCTCTTCCTACCCGCATCCTAAACTGATGCCGGATTTCTGGCAGTTCCCGACCGTTTCTATGGGCCTGGGCCCGCTGTCGGCGATCTATCAGGCGAAGTTCCTGAAATATCTGGAGCACCGCGGCCTGAAAGATACCTCCGCCCAGACCGTTTACGCTTTCCTTGGCGATGGCGAAATGGATGAGCCGGAATCTAAAGGCGCTATCACTATCGCTACCCGCGAGAAGCTGGACAACCTGGTCTTTGTCATCAACTGTAACCTGCAGCGTCTGGATGGTCCGGTAACCGGCAACGGCAAGATCATCAACGAACTGGAAGGCATCTTTGGCGGCGCCGGCTGGGAAGTGATCAAGGTTATCTGGGGCAGCCGTTGGGATGAACTGCTGCGTAAAGATACCAGCGGCAAGCTGATCCAGCTGATGAACGAAACCGTTGACGGCGACTATCAGACCTTTAAATCCCGCAACGGCGCCTATGTGCGCGAGCACTTCTTCGGTAAATATCCGGAAACCGCTGAGCTGGTGAAAGATATGTCCGACGACGAGATTTTTGCGCTGAACCGCGGCGGCCACGATCCGAAGAAAATCTATGCGGCGTTGAAAAAAGCGCAGGATACCAAAGGCAAGCCGACGGTCATTCTGGCGCATACCATTAAAGGCTATGGTATGGGCGACACCGCAGAAGGTAAAAACATCGCTCACCAGGTGAAGAAGATGAACATGCAGGGCGTGCGCTACGTCCGCGATCGCTTCAATGTACCGGTAACCGATGAAAACCTGGAAACGCTGCCGTACATTACTTTCCAGGAAGGTTCTGAAGAGTACAACTACCTGCACGGTCAGCGTCAAAAGCTGGGCGGTTATCTGCCAAGTCGTCAGCCGAACTTCTCTGAGAAGCTTGAACTGCCGACAATGGAGGATTTCGCTCCGCTGCTGGAAGAACAGAATAAAGAGATCTCTACCACCATCGCCTTTGTCCGTGCGCTGAACGTGATGCTGAAGAACAAGTCGATCAAAGATCGTCTGGTGCCGATCATCGCTGACGAAGCGCGTACCTTTGGTATGGAAGGCCTGTTCCGTCAGATTGGTATTTACAGCCCGAACGGCCAGCAGTACACGCCGCAGGACCGTGAGCAGGTTGCTTACTATAAAGAAGATGAGAAAGGCCAGATTCTGCAGGAAGGGATCAACGAGCTGGGCGCAGGCGCGTCCTGGCTGGCTGCTGCGACCTCTTACAGCACCAACAACCTGCCGATGATTCCGTTCTACATTTACTACTCCATGTTCGGCTTCCAGCGTATCGGCGATCTCTGCTGGGCGGCGGGCGACCAACAGGCGCGTGGCTTCCTGGTTGGCGGCACCTCCGGTCGTACCACCCTGAACGGCGAAGGTCTGCAGCATGAAGATGGTCACAGCCACATCCAGGCGCTGACTATTCCGAACTGTATCTCCTACGATCCGGCTTATGCCTATGAAGTCGCGGTGATCATGCAGGACGGCCTGACGCGCATGTACGGCGAAGCGCAGGAAAATATTTACTACTACATCACCACGCTGAACGAAAACTACCATATGCCGGCGATGCCGCAGGGCGCAGAAGAGGGTATCCGTAAGGGTATCTACAAGCTGGAAACCCTGGAAGGCAGCAAAGGTAAAGTGCAGCTGCTGGGCTCTGGCGCCATCCTGCGTCACGTACGCGAAGCCGCAGAGATCCTGGCGAAAGATTACGGCATCGGCTCTGACATTTACAGCGTGACCTCCTTCACCGAACTGGCGCGTGACGGCCAGGATTGTGAACGCTGGAATATGCTGCATCCGACAGAAAAAGCCCGCGTGCCTTATATCGCTCAGGTGATGAATGATGCACCGGCCGTTGCGTCTACCGACTACATGAAACTGTTTGCTGAACAGGTTCGCAGCTATATCCCGGCCAGCGACTATCGCGTACTGGGCACCGACGGCTTTGGCCGTTCTGACAGCCGTGAAAACCTGCGTCACCACTTCGAAGTGGATGCATCCTATGTGGTGGTAGCAGCGCTGGGCGAACTGGCTAAACGCGGCGAAATCGAGAAGAAAGTGGTGGCGGACGCCATTACCAAATTCAATATCGATGCAGATAAAGTCAACCCGCGTCTGGCATAAGAGGTAAAGATAAATGGCTATCGAAATTAATGTCCCGGACATCGGCGCCGATGAAGTTGAAGTGACCGAAATCCTGGTAAAGGTTGGCGATAAAGTTGAGGCGGAACAGTCACTGATCACCGTTGAAGGCGACAAAGCCTCAATGGAAGTGCCTTCGCCGCAGGCTGGCGTGGTCAAAGAGATTAAGGTTAACACCGGCGACAAAGTTGAAACCGGCTCGCTGATTATGATCTTTGAGGCAGAGGCTGCCGCGAATGCGCAGCCAGCACCGGCCGCTGAGAAAAAGGCTGACGCACAGCCAGCGCCAGCCGCCGCTGCAGAAAGCAAAGAGGTTAATGTCCCGGACATCGGCAGCGACGAAGTCGAAGTGACCGAAATCCTGGTTAAAGTTGGCGACAAAGTCGAAGCGGAACAGTCGCTGATCACCGTTGAAGGCGATAAAGCCTCAATGGAAGTACCGGCGCCGTTCGCAGGTACGGTTAAAGAGATCAAAATCAACACCGGCGATAAAGTCAGCACCGGCTCGCTGATTATGGTATTCGAAACCGCAGCTTCCGGCAGCGCGGCGGCGGCCAAACCGCAGGCGAAAGAGGAAGCGGCCACTGCGCCTGCGGCCTCCGGCGGTTCGGCCACCAAAGAGGTGAACGTTCCGGACATCGGTGGCGATGAAGTTGAAGTGACCGAAATTCTGGTGAAGGCGGGTGATAAAGTCACCGCCGAGCAGTCGCTGATCACCGTTGAAGGCGATAAAGCCTCAATGGAAGTACCGGCGCCGTTCGCGGGTACGGTTAAAGAGATCAAAATCAACACCGGCGATAAAGTCAGCACCGGCTCGCTGATTATGCTGTTTGAAGTGGAAGGCGCACCAGCTCCGGCTCCGGCAGCGCAGAAAGAAACGTCGGCGCCGGCAGCTAAAGCTGAGCAGGCGGCTCCGGCTGCATCCGCTCCGGCAAAAGCATCCGCTAAAGATGAATTTGCTGAGAACGACGCCTATGTACACGCTACGCCGGTTATCCGTCGTCTGGCGCGTGAATTCGGCGTCAACCTGGCGAAAGTCAAAGGCACCGGCCGTAAAGGACGTATTCTGAAAGAAGACGTACAGGCCTACGTGAAAGATGCGGTGAAACGCGCTGAATCCGCGCCAGCCGCCGCTACCGGCGGTGGTTTGCCGGGCATGCTGCCGTGGCCGAAGGTTGACTTCAGCAAGTTTGGTGAAGTGGAAGTCGTTGAGCTGGGACGTATCCAGAAAATTTCTGGCGCTAACCTGAGCCGTAACTGGGTCATGATCCCGCACGTTACGCACTTCGATAAAACCGATATTACCGAGCTGGAAGCGTTCCGTAAGCAGCAGAACGTCGAAGCCGAGAAGCGTAAGCTGGATGTGAAGATCACCCCGGTTGTCTTCATCATGAAAGCGGCCGCTGCCGCGCTGGAGCAGATGCCGCGCTTCAACAGTTCGCTGTCTGAAGATGGCCAGAAGCTGACGCTGAAAAAATACATCAACATCGGCGTGGCGGTTGATACGCCGAATGGTCTGGTGGTTCCGGTGTTCAAGGATGTTAACAAGAAAGGCATCATTGAGCTCTCCCGCGAGCTGATGGCTATCTCCAAAAAAGCGCGTGACGGTAAGCTGACCGCTGGCGAAATGCAGGGTGGCTGTTTCACTATCTCCAGCATCGGCGGCCTGGGCACTACCCACTTCGCGCCGATTGTGAACGCGCCGGAAGTCGCTATTTTGGGCGTTTCCAAGTCCGCAATGGAGCCGGTGTGGAATGGTAAAGAGTTTATGCCGCGTCTGATGCTGCCGATCTCTCTGTCCTTCGACCATCGTGTAATCGATGGTGCTGATGGTGCGCGTTTCATCACCATCATCAACAACACCTTAAGCGATATTCGCCGCCTGGTGATGTAATAACCATAAAGGCCGGCTTATGCCGGCCTTTTGACAGGTGAGGTTATTAGCGCTGAGCCTGGCTGAAATAAGGGAAATGGGATCTTACTGAGCCGAAGCGGTTTGCAGTCTGTTAACAATTCTGTAAACTCTTGCGGTGAACGCGTCCCGGTGGATGAAGGGCGTACTGTGAATCAGGTAAGTGACGTCTGACCGCCGGATAGTCAATTAAGAGGTCATGATGAGTACAGAGATTAAAACCCAGGTCGTCGTGCTTGGGGCAGGTCCTGCGGGCTACTCTGCAGCCTTTCGCTGCGCGGATTTAGGTCTGGAGACCGTACTGGTAGAGCGTTTCAGCACCCTTGGCGGTGTTTGTCTTAACGTGGGCTGTATCCCTTCTAAAGCGCTGCTGCACGTAGCGAAAGTTATCGAAGAAGCGAAAGCGCTGGCGGAACACGGCATCGTTTTCGGTGAACCGCAAACCGACATTGACAAGATCCGTACCTGGAAAGAAAAAGTCATCAACCAGCTGACCGGCGGTCTGTCTGGCATGGCGAAAGGTCGTAAAGTCAAAGTGGTTAACGGTCTCGGTAAATTTACCGGCGCGAATACGCTGGTGGTTGAAGGCGAAAACGGCGCGACCACAATCAACTTCGATAATGCCATTATTGCGGCGGGTTCACGTCCGATTCAGCTACCTTTCATTCCTCATGAAGATCCCCGCGTTTGGGACTCTACGGTTGCGCTTGAGCTGAAAGAAGTGCCGAAGCGTATGCTGGTGATGGGCGGCGGTATTATCGGCCTGGAAATGGGCACCGTTTATCACGCGCTGGGTTCAGAAATTGACGTGGTTGAGATGTTCGACCAGGTTATCCCGGCCGCCGATAAAGACGTGGTTAAAGTCTTTACTAAACGCATCAGCAAGAAATTCAATCTGATGCTGGAAACCAAGGTTACCGCGGTTGAAGCCAAAGAAGACGGCATCTACGTTTCTATGGAAGGCAAAAAAGCGCCGGCTGAAGCGCAGCGTTACGACGCGGTGCTGGTCGCTATCGGTCGCGTGCCGAACGGCAAAAACCTGGATGCTGGTAAAGCGGGCGTAGAAGTGGACGATCGCGGCTTTATCCGCGTTGATAAGCAGATGCGTACTAACGTGCCGCACATTTACGCCATTGGCGACATCGTCGGTCAGCCGATGCTGGCGCATAAAGGCGTACACGAAGGTCACGTTGCGGCAGAAGTTATCGCCGGTAAGAAACACTACTTCGATCCGAAAGTGATCCCGTCCATCGCCTATACCGAACCGGAAGTAGCATGGGTTGGCCTGACCGAGAAAGAAGCGAAAGAGAAAGGCATCAGCTATGAAACGGCCACCTTCCCGTGGGCTGCTTCCGGCCGTGCTATCGCTTCTGACTGTGCAGACGGTATGACCAAGCTGATTTTCGATAAAGAAACGCATCGCGTGATCGGCGGCGCCATTGTCGGCACCAACGGCGGCGAGCTGCTGGGCGAAATCGGCCTGGCGATCGAAATGGGCTGTGATGCGGAAGATATTGCGCTGACCATTCATGCTCACCCGACGCTTCATGAGTCGGTTGGCCTGGCGGCGGAAATTTTTGAAGGTAGCATTACCGACCTGCCTAATCCGAAAGCGAAGAAAAAATAACGTTTTTGTAGGTAGATAAAAGCTAACGGCTCCGAAAGGGGCCGTTTTTTATTAGGTAAAGCAAAAGACGGGATAATTTTTCTGTTGATGCTTTTATTTTGTGATAAAGCGACAGGTGCTGGTAGACGTCGGTTGTTATTATCCAAAAGTCTTCAAAATCAAAGAAATAGTGTTATTTAAAAAAGTGGAATTTACTGGTGGATTTTTGCTCCTTGTTTTTTGTTTTTAAAATCAGTGAGATAATTTTAGAGTGTTCCCCGCGCCAGCGGGGATAAACCGACCATAATCGCCGAGCGCAGCAGTTCTTTTATGTGTTCCCCGCGCCAGCGGGGATAAACCGCGTTTTATAACCGCCCAACAGAACAGCGCGATGTGTTCCCCGCGCCAGCGGGGATAAACCGCCGCTTCTAATACGGTAGACGCCACGCCCGTCGTGTTCCCCGCGCCAGCGGGGATAAACCTTCGCCCAGCTCGGCCGCAATGGGTAAAACGCGGTGTTCCCCGCGCCAGCGGGGATAAACCGGCTCATTTCACAGGTTAGGGTTCGGTGTGTTTGTGTTCCCCGCGCCAGCGGGGATAAACCGCAACCGAGGCGACCGTGACAGCCACCATGATCGTGTTCCCCGCGCCAGCGGGGATAAACCGCTGCCGCGCGAGTTCTGTCATGTTGCCCCGAGGTGTTCCCCGCGCCAGCGGGGATAAACCGGCCGTCCGTGAGTCGATGGTGAATACCTACGAGTGTTCCCCGCGCCAGCGGGGATAAACCGGCTATCTGTATACCGTGGATGATGAGTTTGCCGTGTTCCCCGCGCCAGCGGGGATAAACCGGTTAATAACAATGTCTGAAAAATTGATAGGTGGTGTTCCCCGCGCCAGCGGGGATAAACCGCGTTCGACACCGACACTGACAACGGCGCGCTACTGGCCGTGTTCCCCGCGCCAGCGGGGATAAACCGCAGATGCGTTCTACAACAGGGCTCATCAGGAGGTGTTCCCCGCGCCAGCGGGGATAAACCGCCTGGCGTCGGGGAATGAAGCACCGATGGGAGGTGTTCCCCGCGCCAGCGGGGATAAACCGCAACGGGTGAGTAATTCTGCTCAATATAGTGGGTGTTCCCCGCGCCAGCGGGGATAAACCGCGACCAATTCTGTCAGAGACATCGAGAATTATGTGTTCCCCGCGCCAGCGGGGATAAACCGGAAATTCTGTCGTTCACCACCTCCCGAAACCCGTGTTCCCCGCGCCAGCGGGGATAAACCGCGTCCACCAGCGAGGTTTGGTGGCCGGAGAATGTGTTCCCCGCGCCAGCGGGGATAAACCGGTTCCATTTTCAACCTTGTTTAATTTATCCTTGTGTTCCCCGCGCCAGCGGGGATAAACCGCGCGCTGCTCGTGGGCGAACCACCAAAAAGAGTGTTCCCCGCGCCAGCGGGGATAAACCGAATACGACGAGCTATGCCCGGCTTCTTCTTGAGTGTTCCCCGCGCCAGCGGGGATAAACCGGTGCCCGACAGCGAAATTAACTGGGAGCAGTTGTGTTCCCCGCGCCAGCGGGGATAAACCGGTATATTGCGACCAGTCCATGTCAGTCATTACGTGTTCCCCGCGCCAGCGGGGATAAACCGCGGCCAGTAAATAAAAAAGAACCAAAACCGCTGTGTTCCCCGCGCCAGCGGGGATAAACCGATGAATTTGAACATATTTACCTCGGCGTGCCGGTGTTCCCCGCGCCAGCGGGGATAAACCGGCGGCATTTGATATGGCACGGTTAATAATTTCGTGTTCCCCGCGCCAGCGGGGATAAACCGTTTTCCAGAGCGTTCCTGCGCGCGGGCGATGAGTGTTCCCCGCGCCAGCGGGGATAAACCGCAGGAAATGATCGCCTGCCTTAAGGGTCAAATGTGTTCCCCGCGCCAGCGGGGATAAACCGGTTTTCAATACGTGTACGCCATTCTTTGAAAAGTGTTCCCCGCGCCAGCGGGGATAAACCGGAGGCGCTGCTTATGTTTGATGAGCTGAGCAAGTGTTCCCCGCGCCAGCGGGGATAAACCGGAATCCGTTATCATCAAAATGCGCCTTTATTTGTGTTCCCCGCGCCAGCGGGGATAAACCGAGCTTTTAATGTCTAACACAGAATTTCCTGCTGTGTTCCCCGCGCCAGCGGGGATAAACCGACCCGAAAACGCCGAAAGGTAAGGCGTACACCGTGTTCCCCGCGCCAGCGGGGATAAACCGTGAACCTGACTTATCCGACAGCCTCCGGCAATGTGTTCCCCGCACCAGCGGGGATAAACCGCTACCGGCGAGAAAGGTCGCCCCGGACGTGGCGTGTTCCCTGCGCCAGCGGGGATAAACCGCCTGTCCCGCTCAATACCATACCATCAACAGCAAATGCCGCTTGTGCCCACCGAACGCTTCTGTGAAGCCTAATGGCGCATCTGGCGTATGGTGCAGATCTTTATCTTACGGCACTGCTTTTGAGCTGGCTGGGTTAAATTTTTTATTCAATGCCGGGGCGACACCTGAGGAATTTCCTGCGGGCCAGACTGGTTTTTAATGCGCGCTCGCTGACAGTGACAGGCCCTGACGGGAAAGCGTGAAACAGATAAATATTGTCGAAAATAACGACAGGATTCACTATAGCTAATTCACTAATTCACTAATTCACTAATTCACTAATTAACTGATATAAATGGTTTTTTATGGTTGATGTCTAAATAAAGTTGTGCAATCGTGCAGGCGACAGTTTCCATCATAAGGATATGATGTATGAGCTTCAGCCTGCCCGGAACCGATCTTTATTATCTGCCGCGCGACGATTTGGCCCCGGAGAAATATGAGGAAATTGTCTCTCCTCATTCCGCCTGGTCACGAATCGACAGCCAATATGTTTTTGATGACCGTCCGCTTTTGTGTTTTCAGCTTATCAATATGTATGAACGCGCCTTTAACGGCTATACAAACCAGCCGCCGCCGCACGGGCCACGGGAGCGGGAAAAGCTAAAAAGTATGATTTACTGCGGCGAGGCGGTGATGCTCGGCGGATTTTCTGCCTTAAAAGGCCGGCTGTTTTATATCAACGACGATGGCGAGCTGATTTGCCGCGACCCGCTGGTGTTTAAGTTTAACGGGGCGCAGGATATTATCCGTGAATATAAAAGATCGGTTGCCCGCCGGGACTACAGCAGCAGGGGCGGAAAGCCACGTCCCACCGTTTTACCTGCCCGGCAGGCCGGGATAAAGCAGCCCGTTCCGCTCAGTACTATCAACAGTAAAGCCGCCGGTGGAATTTATAACGGCAACCCTGAAGGATTCAGACAGACTGCAGAGCAGCTGGGAGGCGATGCGCCTGCCGGTTATGACCAGATGATATCTGACCAGGCCAAAGGGTTGCTTATTGCGGGCGCCTCAATAGCGGCTGGCCTGACACTGGGCAGAATGCCTGTCAGTAAAACCAGGGTAAAAGGAGCTGTGGCGAAAGCGGAGGCTGTGGCTGGTAATTCGCTGAAAAATATCGGGAATAGCACCGCCAAAAATTTGTTTAAAAATAGAGCGGAAACACAAGCTAGTATCGATCAGAAATTAGCTAACTACCTGTTGAATAAAGATAACCCCGTTGGAAGCAGCAAGGCGGAATGGTTCGATAGCGCTCTTGGTTTTAACACAACAAATTCAGGTGAGCTTACAAAATAAATAATCTTTGATGCCACTAAAGCTATCAAAACAGCAGAAACGCAGTTTGGTACTAAATATGTCAAATGATGCCAATAACTGGTCTGAATGGTAGAACTATTAACATTAAATTTGGTTGGATTAGGAATAATGATGGATTTGTCAGGCTCGTAACCGCTATTCCGGCCCAAAAATGAAAATTTATCGGAATTTACTTTATGTTAAAAGAATATGATGTAGTAAAAGCAAAAAAAGAGCTGACTAAAAAAGTATTAAAAAATTGTACAGGAGCTATAGTTTTGATATATCAAGAACCTACTTTAGGGTATGAAGTAGATTTCGTGGATAATCAAGGAGATACGTTAGAAGTGCTAACAGTTTACCCTGAAGATGATATTGAACCAGTAAAATTTTGATTCAGCCAGGATAAGGAAGCTTGTCCCGCTCAGTACCATCAATAGCAAAACCGCCGGGAGGCTTCTGGCCGCCGGTAGAATTTATAACGGCAGCTCTGGATTGTTGGATCCTAAAATGCTGAAATAAAGATATAGATAATGATTTTGAAATAAAATTTTTTATTGATTCTAAGTATGAAGAAATCACGGTGGAAATTTGTTATGGGGAAATACTCTACCAATGAAACAAAGATAAAGGCCCTGATAATATTGAAATAGAATTTTTTTCAGACGTCAAAATCTTAGCTGAACAAAATGCCATGAAATTTATCCTGAGTAGGTTCTTACAGATTTTAGCGGAAACAATACAAGAACTGGAAATATCTTAGCCAATACGAATCCCTGCCAACTGGCCGGGATGTTAATGTATAACCAGCCTGCCTGAACTCAAAGTATGACGAATAATAAACAAGGAATGTTAGATGCTGCAGGGCGTAAGAAATACATTCTGGCAGACCATGAGGAACACCCGAACCTATAAAGGGTGGCCAGGCCGAGAAAAATGCGGCAGCGGAAGGCTTCATTCGTGATGTTTTGCACAATCCTGATGTGTTCCCTGCGTCAGGGAGGATCAACCGAACGTCAGCTGTTGAATGTTGATAGGGCGGTGTGTTCTCCGCCCAGGTGACGATAAACTTTTATATCAAAATGAGAGTTTATCGCAGTGGATTCAACTGGAATAAAATAATAGCCTGCCATTATATTTATTGCTGCGCCTTCGGGGATTAATTATTTATTCACTACATTACTACCACATAGTCCGTAGCGCTGGCTGTAATATGACGATTCCCCTGTTGATGACACCAAAATGACGTATGCTGCGGGACGATGCTGCTTTTTGCGAAACTGCTCCAGCGTTTCATCGTCAGGGCAAGCAAAATTTCCTGATTGTTTCTTCCACCACGACAGGCGTACAGACAGGCGACTTTTTTCCCAAACAAAATCACCTTCGCTAACTAGGGGGTGTAACACTCTATTTTCATCCTGCCAGGCAAGATATAGATCAACGCTTTCCTCGCCCAGGCGTGTTGAAAACTCTCGCTCTTTATCCCATAGAAAATCACTGGCTTCTCTGTCGTAGCCTTTATCTCGTCGCAATAAGTTTTGAGCCGCAACAGCGCGTTGGCTTAATATTTTACCGAACGCTATATCAGAAATAGTTAATAAGTCGGAAGGCGCTGTTATTTCTTGTCCATAAACGCCATCGATCAACATTCGGGCGCTTTCGGGCATGCGTATTTCCCCAGCTTGTTTAAGCAGCGCCTGCGTACGCCATAAACAGGCATGATCGGGATAAACGGCTCCGGTGCCGCGCAGTTCCTGTCCCAGCCAGTCCCGTTCCGCCTGCGGCTGCCATTCAGGCGCGAGGATATGCAGCACTGGCGGGTGCCGCTCATCAGGCAAAGTGGTTTTACATTTTCCCTGTACATTGCGGATATGACGCTGCAAACGGCCTGCTCGTTGAATAAGTAAATCGATGGGCGCTAAATCAGAGATCATCCAGTCAAAATCGAGATCCAGACTCTGCTCAACAACCTGCGTTGCAATTAGCACTTTCCCGCGACGTTCCGAAACCGGCGCATCCTTGCCGAACCAGCTTAACGTTTTTTCTTCAATCGCCATTCGATCCGCAAAGGCAAAACGGCTATGGAACAACAATAGGTCCTGCTCGGGTATTTTCGCTTCATTTAGGAGCTGCCGAAAAACATTCAGCGCATCGTCAACGGTATTTCGAATCCAGCAAACGCATCCGCCGAATTCCACTACCTGATAAATAATATCCAGCGCATCTTTGCACGTATGGATCCAGTTCACAGCTACCGTACGCTTTACTTCCGAACGCGTTGTTAGCGGTTGTTCTGAAAGGCCAGCAGAAGAAAGATGACTTAACCATGGGTAACTGGCTTCTTCACTAATATTTGTGGTGGGGTATCCGGCTCCTTCATTAAATGCGCAGATTAATTTTTCTCGCAGTGCGGCGGGTAATGTCGCGCTTAAAATGATGGCGCTGCCGCCCTGGGCGGCATGAAAGCGGAGCAGCCCCTCCAGCAGCTTCACCATATAACCATCGTAGGCATGCACCTCATCCAGCAACAAAATTTTGTCGAGCATTCCCAGCAGACGCAAGGATTGATGGCGAAATGGCATCACCGCCATCAGTAGCTGATCCAGTGTGCCAACGCCAACTTCCGCCAGTAAGGCTTTTTTACGCGAATCGGCAAACCAGGCATGGCATTCCGCCTGCGCACTGCTTTCATTGCGCGCATAATCTTCAGCCTGATTTTTTTCACCGGGTTGCCAGATGGACTGCTGAAAAGAGGCGGCCATTTCGCGCCCGCCATGCGCCAGTATCAGCGAGGGTCTGGCATCATCAACAAACAGCGCGCGATAAGCTTTTGCCAGTCGCGAGTACATCGCGTTAGCGGTCGCCATCGTCGGCAGACCGACATATAACCCTTTCCCTTTACCGGCAGATAATAAACGATGGGTCAGAATCATCGCTGCCTCAGTTTTTCCAGCACCTGTGACATCTTCCATAATAATCAGCTGTGGGCCAGACGCTGAAATATCCAGCGTAGCCGCTCGTTGCTGGAGCGGCGTTAGCGTTTTGATAAACGGGAACAGTGCCTGATGGCTGGTATAATGACTATATGCTGATAAAGGCGGGATATTTTCAATCGCTCGCCGGGCTTTTTCGCAGGCGAGCGGCCAATAATCTTGCAGGGTAACCGGAGCGGCAATAAGCGGAAACTGAGTTTCGTCAGATCCTATCCAGTCCGCCAACGTCATTATGCCGGCAAAAAACCAGCTTTGCTGCCTTAAAATTTTTTTTGCTGTTTTTTTCTGCCATTCCTGCGGCAGTGTGAAAGGAAACAGCTGGCTCAACGTCTCAAGATAATTTTTGGCGGCAACGATATCGTCGCCGTCGAACGCCAGCGGGCTGCTATTTTTTAACGTATCTGGAGGAATGCCATGATGTCCGGTGCTAATGGATAACCAGATAGTTAACGCGCTTTCAAATTTTTCGCGATCTTCTCGGGCAACATTAGAAATTATTTGATTGCTATCACTACACCAGTCTTTAAATAATCTATCCCATAAATAAAAGCCCAGCGAATCATGGCGTTCAGGCGCGAAAATATGGCTTACAGGCGGAGCTAATGGCGAATCAGGAAACACAGCATATTTTTGAAATCCCCTGGCGAACTTACCTATATCATGGCAGGCGAAGAGCCAGGCAATCCAGTTAGCGGTATCTTTCTCAGCAATGCCACATTTATGAAGCATGTTATTAATATTAAAGATATTATGTTTAACTAAATAATATCCGCATGCGGCGACATCAAGGCAGTGATAGGGCAGCAGATGATAAGGATCATTTTTATTGTTGCTGGATTTGTTAGTTTTTCCCCAGTAGAGAAGAAAGTCAGGAGTTGTTAACACCGTCATGTTTTTATCCTACACCTTATACGGAATAATGCTGACGATTTTAATATGCTACCAGAATGAACTGAACACAATTTTATACAACGCTTATATGAATGTAATTAAGATTAAAGTCTATTTTCCCCCGCTGACGGGGAAGCGCTCTGTTAAAGATTGTATAACTGGTGTTTTATCCCTGTAAGCATCAAGGAAGTTTCTTTCGTGCTAACCCATGAGGAAATGCTGTTGTTGGCATTCCTAGTCTCTGTAATGAAGCGCTAACGTCCGGCTGGCCCCTCTTTGGGCCAGTCTTACAGGAGTAACAAGATGGATTTGACTCAGGAGAAATGGCTTCCTGTCGTTCTGCATGATGGAAAGAAAACCCGAATTTCTCTGTCGGAGCTGTTAAACGACAATATTATTGATGTCGCCTGGCCACGGGCTGATTTTCAGGGGGCGTCATGGCAAATGTTGATCGGCGTGCTGCAATGTGCCGTTGCGCCAGAAGAAGAGGATGACTGGAAAGATACCTGGGATGACGGTATTGATGCTGAAGAATGGGCGCTGGGGTTGCAACGTATCTCTTGCGCCTTACGCTTTGGCGCTGAAAAGCCTTCCTTTCTGCAAAGCTTTGAGCCGTTAGAAAGTGAAGCCAGCCCCATTTCCGGGCTATTGATTGATGCGCCTGGCGGTAACACGCTTAAGTTCAACAAAGATCATTTTGTGAAGCGAGGCCGCACAGAACGTATCTGTCCCCACTGTGCGGTAATGGCGCTGTTTGCCATGCAAACCAACTCGCCGGCTGGCGGGGCAGGCTATCGGGTTAGTATGCGCGGTGGCGGGCCGCTAACCACCCTGGCTGTCCCACTGGAAGAAGAAAAATTCCCGCTGTGGAAAAAGCTTTGGCTGAACGTATTGCCGCAGGATGAGGCTTTGACGCCTGTACAGTTCCCCTCGGTTTTCCCCTGGCTTGCGCCGACCAAAACCAGCGAAAAAGCGGGGAACGTGGTGACGCCGGAAAACGCGCATCCGCTTCAGGCTTACTGGGGCATGCCGCGACGTATCGAACTGGATTTTAACCATACCGTAAGCGGCATCTGCGATTTATGTGGCGAACCCCATGAGCAACTGCTGCTGCAAATCCGCGTAAAAAATTATGGTGTTCAGTATGAAGGTTGGCTACACCCACTTTCGCCGTATCGCCAGGCGCTGAAAGATCTCTCCGCGCCCTGGCTGGCGTTAAAAGGCCAACCGGGCGGGTTAAGTTATAAAGACTGGCTGGGCCTGAGCCTGGAGCGTGCCGATAAATTTAATAAAAACCAGCCTGCGAAAGTGGTGCGCGCCGCCAGCAGAAGAATTAATGGCGGAATGTGGTGCTTCGCCTGGGATATGGACAATGCCAAAGCGCGCTGTTGGTATCAGCATCGCATTCCACTTATTCCCGCTGATTCAGATCTCTTGCAGATCGCTGTTTATCACGTGCTGCAGCTGGCGACAGAAACATTGCCTCTGCTAAGAAATGCGCTGAAAAGCGCTAAATTTGAGCATCCTAAAGAGGCGAAGTTTGATTCCAGTATGGTGGATATCGCTTTCTGGCAGGAAACTGAACCCGCTTTCCGCAAACTGCTTGATATTTTAATAGCGGACCCGCCGCGTAAGAATGCGCCTGCGCGCCGGGCGCTGCGCCAGTGGGATAGTGAGCTGCATACCTACGCGCTGCGCGTTTTCGATCGTGATGCGCTAACCGACCCCGATAGCCCAACGGATATTCTGCTGCGACAGATTGAAGCCCGACGCACGCTGGATGGCAGCTATCGTAAGCTCAAAGCGCGCAAAGAAGTCCTGGCGCTGGCAGAAGAAGAAAAGGAGACCAAACGTGCTTAACAATGATACTGCCGCGATGCGAAAAATTACCCACCCTGAGGCGCAAAAAGCGCTGCTTGACTGGTTCGCTATTTTGTCGGAGCGCTATGCAATTTCAGATAAAAAGCAGGTCAATGGCCGCGCCTGGCGCGCTGAGCTTAAACGTATGGAACTACCTTATGGCGTAATGATGTGTGAAGGCTATAACAATCTTCGGCAGCGGCTTAATGAACATATGCCGCTGCGCCCTGTTGATGAAATGGCGCTGGCGTTATTCGTCAGCGTTGCTGCACATATCAAAAGCGATGAACGTGCATTAAGTTTCGCCGCGCAGCTGGGTGAACAGATCACAGGAGCTAAATCGGTGCTTTCTTCCCTGCGCTTTGAACGCCTGCAAAAAGCCAACGATCCTGAAAATTTTTGTCAGCTGCTTATTCGGGCGGTAAAAATTCGCGCGGAGTATGGCGTTAATGTGCTCTCTCTTGCCGACAGTATCTTCCTGTGGATGGAGGAATGGCTACGACGGGAAGAGCATCTGCCTGAAAACAGCAACCCTTTTGCACGTAACCGTATCCGTTGGGCCAGCGAATACCTTTCTACCGCACGCGCTAAATAAACATTTTTAGAAGGATTTAACGATGACCACTTTTATTCAGCTTCACTTACTCACTGCGTATGCGCCCGCTAATCTCAACCGCGATGACGCCGGGCGGCCGAAAACCGCCTTCATGGGCGGCGTAGAGCGTCTGCGCGTATCATCACAAAGCCTGAAGCGCGCCTGGCGTTGTTCGGAAACCTTCGAAGATACAATGGGTGGCTATATCGGTAAACGTACCCGTCGCATCGGCATAGAGTATGTTTATCAGCCGATGACAGACGCAGGCGTTGCGGAAAAAATGGCATCTGCCGCAGCGGAAAAAATTGCCGCTCAGTTTGGCTCGCTTAAAAAAGATAAGAACGCATCATCGGTTGAGAAAAAACTCGAAATTGAACAAATCGTTCATGTCAGCCGCTACGAAATCGATCTGATTAAACAGCTGGTTGACGTTCTGATTGCCGAACAACGTACTCCTGGTGAAGAGGAGGTGAAGTTACTGCGTAAAGAACAGCGTAGCGTAGATATGGCCTTGTTTGGTCGAATGCTGGCTTCCTCGCCGGAGTTTAATGTAGAAGCCGCCTGCCAGGTTTCGCATGCGTTAGGCGTCAGCGCCGTCACCATTGAGGATGACTTTTTCACCGCCGTTGACGATCTGAACAAGAAAGAAGATGCAGGCTCCGCCCATATGGGCGAGCAGGGTTTTGCTTCAGCGCTTTTTTATACCTATATCTGCATCAGCCGCGATTTACTGATAAAAAATCTTGGCGGTGATGAAGAACTGGCGAAACGTGTTATCGCCGCGCTCACAGAAACGGCCTTAACAGTATCGCCGACCGGAAAACAGAACAGCTTTGCTTCCCGTGCTTATGCTTCCTATGCCCTGGCTGAAATTGGCCAACGGCAGCCGCGTTCGCTGGCTGCGGCATTTTTTCAGCCGGTGCGTGAAGCCGATCAGATCCCGGCGGCCATTGTCCGTTTAAAACACCAGCGGGAGAGCTTCGAGCATGCTTACGGAAAATGTACTGATGCGCATCAAGAGCTGAATGTACCGGAAGGTCAGGGAACCCTGGCGGAACTGCTGGCCTTTGTCAGCCAGTAAGGATGAACAATGAAGGAATATCTGGTTTTCCAGCTTTATTCGCCGCTCGCCTCATGGGGCGAAGAGGCGGTTGGCGAAATCCGCCATTCCGCTACGGTGCCTGGTCGATCCGCACTGCTGGGATTACTGGCGGCAGCGATAGGGATAGAGCGTGATGAAGAACAAAAGCTGAACACATTTAATCAACATTATCATCTGGCGGTACATGCGCTGGCGTCGCAGGATCGCTGGCTGCGTGACTACCACACCGTTAGCGCCCCGCGGGAAAATAAAAAGTATCGCTACTACACGCGCCGGGATGAGCTTTGCCTCGCGCCTGAGGAGGTCGGTACCTTGATCTCGCAACGGGAGTATCGCTGTGACGGCTACTGGCATGTAGCGGTGAGCGCAACGCCCGGTGCGCCATATTCACTTACGGCTTTATGTGATGGATTATTGACGCCGCATTTTCCTCTTTATCTGGGACGAAAATCCTGCCCTCTGGCGCTGCCCCTGGCGCCACAATTAATGGACGGTTCGCTGAAAGATGTTTTTATCCGCGCGGCAAAAGAGATAACGCCAGCAGAATTAACCGGCTTTACGTTGAGCGAAGGCCTTTGTTACTGGGATGATCCGCAAGAGGCGAGCCTGAAGTGGCAGCAGAAGCAGCGTAGCAACAGTCAACCACTAAGCCGGCAGCGCTGGCAGTTTGGCAGTTATACCCGTTTTTGCGGGCAGCTGCAGGAGAGGGAATAATGTATCTGTCTCGTATTCAGCTTTTGTTTAACCAGCTTACTCCCGACATGCTGAAAAAATGGGATTCTGCGGCTCCGTACGCCAGCCACCAGTGGCTATGGCAACTTTTTCCCGATCGGGAAACACGTCAGTTCCTGTTCCGTCAGGACGATCGTGGATGTTTTTTTATGTTATCGGCCATACCGCCGTTAGCACAGCATGCTCTGTTCAGGATCGAAACGAAGCCCTTTCAGCCGCAGCTAACCGAAGGCGTTTTGCTTGATTTTCAGCTGCGCGCTAATGCGGTTGTCACGCGTAATAACAAACGTAGTGATGTAATGATGGATGCTAAATATCAGGCGAAGACACAGGGTGTGCCGCAAGAACAATGGTGGGAACTACAGCAGCAGGCGGCCCAAGCCTGGCTTCAAAAGCAGGGCGAAAAACACGGGTTTCGTCTGGTTGAGCCGGAAATCGATGATTTCGCTCTCTGGGCCGGTGATGATGATGGGGAAAATCTGACGCGGGTCACCTGCGTAAAGACTTATCAACAGCACCGTTTTTTACGCAAACCGCATGAGAACCCGGTCGTTTTCAGCAGCGTGGATTTTGAAGGGACGCTTTGCATCACCGAACCCGCCTTATTTGAGCAGGCATTGTTTTCTGGGCTTGGCAAAAGCAAAGCGCTGGGCTGCGGTATGCTAATGATAAAAAGAAAACGCTGATGAGCTGGCTTCCTCTTAATCCGGTTCCATTAAAAAATCGCGTTTCGATGATTTTTCTGCAGTACGGACAGATCGACGTAATCGACGGCGCGTTTGTCTTAATCGACAACACCGGTGTTCGCACACATATTCCTGTGGGATCGGTTGCCTGCATCATGCTGGAGCCTGGAACGCGTGTTTCTCATGCCGCCGTTCGTCTGGCGGCGACGGTAGGAACGTTACTGGTTTGGGTTGGGGAGGCTGGTGTGCGCGTGTATGCTGCCGGCCAGCCCGGTGGCGCGCGTTCAGATAAGCTTCTTTATCAGGCGAAGCTGGCGCTGGATGCGGAGCTACGTCTTAAAGTGGTACGCAAAATGTTTGAGCTGCGCTTTGGCGAACCGGCGCCGACTCGCCGTTCAGTAGAGCAGCTACGCGGCATAGAGGGCAGTCGGGTCAGGGCGACTTATGCCTTGCTGGCGAAGCAATATGGCGTGAAGTGGAATGGACGCCGTTACGATCCGAAAGAGTGGGGTAAAGGCGATACCGTTAATCAGTGTATCAGCGCGGCAACCTCCTGTTTATACGGCGTGACGGAAGCCGCAGTACTGGCGGCGGGATATGCGCCAGCCATTGGTTTTGTTCATACCGGTAAGCCGCTTTCCTTTGTTTATGATATTGCTGATATCATTAAATTCGATACCGTAGTACCAAAAGCTTTTGAAATTGCTCGTCAACAACCTCCTGAACCTGAGAGGGAGGTTCGTCTTGCCTGTCGCGATATTTTCCGCAGCGATAAAACGCTGGCAAAGTTAATCCCTCTTATCGAAGACGTGCTGGCGGCGGGGGAAATTGAGTCGCCAGCTCCTCCTGAAGATGCTCAGCCTGTTGCTATTCCGCTTCCGGTATCGTTGGGGGATGTGGGGCACAGGAGCAGTTAACTATGAGTATGTTAGTTGTTGTGACTGAAAATGTGCCGCCACGTCTGCGCGGCAGGCTGGCTATCTGGTTACTTGAGATTCGTGCGGGCGTTTATGTTGGCAATGTATCGGCGCGTATACGTGAAATGATATGGGAGCAAATTTCTGTATTGGCCGAAGCCGGAAACGTTGTTATGGCCTGGTCGACAAATACTGAATCCGGTTTTGAATTTCAGACGTATGGTGAAAACCGTCGTATTCCGGTAGATCTGGATGGCCTGCGGCTTGTGTCTTTCCTGCCTCAATAAAATCAAGAGGTTATTGATCTTTAAAAACAGAGGAAATTTGGTGGAATTAAATGATTTAAATAAATCCTTTAAATTCAATCATATAATTTTAGAGTGTTCCCCGCGCCAGCGGGGATAAACCGGCGATAAGACCCACTGGATTCTGTTTCTGAAGGTGTTCCCCGCGCCAGCGGGGATAAACCGGGCGGGTATAGCTCATTCAATAAAATTCAGCGGTGTTCCCCGCGCCAGCGGGGATAAACCGGTTCGTATTTCCTGTTCTCTGGCACTGCAAGAGTGTTCCCCGCGCCAGCGGGGATAAACCGCGATCCCCACCATGCCAGATGTAGGCATCGACGTGTTCCCCGCGCCAGCGGGGATAAACCGCACATCCTTAAGATCAAGAAATGAGCGACATTGTGTTCCCCGCGCCAGCGGGGATAAACCGCCAACCACTCATCCGGGCAAAACTGCATTTAAGTGTTCCCCGCGCCAGCGGGGATAAACCGGTCCGTTGAGTTAGCGTTACGGGCAGTCTCACGTGTTCCCCGCGCCAGCGGGGATAAACCGCATTCTCATATGCCCTGTACGCGGGATTCTGAGTGTTCCCCGCGCCAGCGGGGATAAACCGCGACCAGTACACGTCAGCAGAGATGCCCAGCAGTGTTCCCCGCGCCAGCGGGGATAAACCGCACTGAATTTGCCTCCCATGTGAAGGCCACCTGTGTTCCCCGCGCCAGCGGGGATAAACCGAACATAGTCACAATCGGCATACAAAAGCGCGTGTGTTCCCCGCGCCAGCGGGGATAAACCGCTATGCGTGAGCATTGAAGATAAGAGAAAATAGTGTTCCCCGCGCCAGCGGGGATAAACCGTTGTTTCGTTGCGAGGTCAGCACCATAGTGGTGTGTTCCCCGCGCCAGCGGGGATAAACCGGATAATCTGAGGTTTAACCCCAAGGTTATCTAGTGTTCCCCGCGCCAGCGGGGATAAACCGGCATGGTTCCATTGGTTCTTGCTCTTCTTGTTGTGTTCCCCGCGCCAGCGGGGATAAACCGTGATAACTCATATTTAACTCCATTTATTTAATGTGTTCCCCGCGCCAGCGGGGATAAACCGCCGCTTTTATCGTTGTTCCTGATCCCATAAAAGTGTTCCCCGCGCCAGCGGGGATAAACCGGTTCGTTGGGGGTGTAACTCATGAGGTGCTCCGTGTTCCCCGCGCCAGCGGGGATAAACCGGCTCATTAGGGTCCACGCATGGCCTGACCATTGTGTTCCCCGCGCCAGCGGGGATAAACCGAACATCCGTCTAACGCTATTCCCCGTCTTTCGGTGTTCCCCGCGCCAGCGGGGATAAACCGCAATTGGGTCTGGAGTACCTGAGTCGTTGTGGGTGTTCCCCGCGCCAGCGGGGATAAACCGTCACTGTAGTTATAATACTCTATTAAATAAATGTGTTCCCCGCGCCAGCGGGGATAAACCGGCTCACATAATAACGATAACAACACACACGCAGTGTTCCCCGCGCCAGCGGGGATAAACCGATGTTTCGGTTTGCCCACAGCTCGTTCCAGTGGTGTTCCCCGCGCCAGCGGGGATAAACCGTAAGCAAAAAAGTCTCCTGCTGGGGTTGGTGCTGCGTATAAGAAGATTCACGTACGCGGTAAATCCTTAACCTCAACTGCGCACTAACGGAAAAGCCATTTCTTTCCTTAACAAAACCGCGCCAGCCATAAATTATTTTTATCGTTAAAAAGAGGAAAAAGCGCTGCGCCAGGCATCGTAGCTGGAAAACAGCCTTGATAAATAATGTTGCTTTTTTGTAAACGCATTAACAAGTGAAGCAAATCCTGCTATGCTGGCCGACGCGAAACCGGACACCTTACCCTACATAAGCATCCTACAGATCGCCGTGAAAAAAGGTGGCCGGAAAGCCCTATACAATGAGAGCGAGGAGAACGTCGTGCTAGATGAATACCGTAAGCACGTTGCCGAGCGTGCTGCCCAGGGAATTGTTGCTAAACCTTTAGATGCATCCCAAATGGCCGCGCTGGTTGAACTGCTGAAGAACCCTCCTGCGGGTGAAGAAGAATTCCTGTCCGATCTGTTAATTAATCGCGTGCCGCCGGGTGTTGATGAAGCGGCCTATGTCAAAGCCGGTTTCCTGGCTGCTATCGCCAAAGGCGAAACGACCTCTCCTCTGGTAACACCTGAAAAAGCGATCGAACTGCTGGGTACTATGCAGGGCGGCTATAACATTCATCCGCTGATTGACGCGCTGGATGATGAGAAGCTGGCGCCCATCGCGGCGAAAGCGCTGTCCAATACGCTGCTGATGTTCGATAACTTCTACGATGTGGAAGAGAAAGCCAAAGCGGGCAATCCGCACGCGCAACAGGTAATGCAGTCGTGGGCGAACGCCGAGTGGTATCTGAACCGTCCGGCGCTGGCTGAAAAAATTACCGTGACCGTATTTAAAGTGACCGGCGAAACCAACACCGACGATCTCTCTCCGGCACCGGATGCCTGGTCACGTCCTGATATTCCGCTGCATGCGCTGGCTATGCTGAAAAATGCCCGCGAAGGCATCGTTCCGGACGAGCCGGGCAACGTTGGCCCCATCAGACAGATCGAAGCGCTGCAGGCGAAAGGCTTTCCGCTGGCCTACGTTGGTGACGTCGTCGGCACCGGCTCCTCGCGTAAATCCGCCACCAACTCGGTGCTGTGGTTTATGGGCGACGACATCCCGCACGTGCCGAACAAAAAAGGCGGCGGCGTGGTGCTGGGCGGTAAAATCGCGCCGATTTTCTTTAACACCATGGAAGATGCTGGCGCGCTGCCGATCGAAGTGGACGTTAATAACCTGAATATGGGCGATGTGATTGATATTTACCCATACAAAGGCGAAGTGCGTAATCACGAAACCGGCGAGCTGTTGGCTGAGTTCGCACTGAAAACCGACGTGCTGCTGGATGAAGTTCGCGCCGGCGGCCGTATTCCGCTGATTATCGGTCGCGGCCTGACCACCAAAGCGCGTGAAGCGCTGGGTCTGCCGCACAGCGATGTATTCCGTCAGGCGAAAGATGTGGCGCAGAGCACGCGCGGCTTCTCGCTGGCGCAGAAAATGGTAGGTCGCGCCTGCGGCGTGGACGGCATTCGTCCGGGCCAGTACTGCGAACCGAAGATGACCTCTGTGGGCTCTCAGGATACTACCGGTCCGATGACGCGCGATGAGCTGAAAGATCTCGCTTGCCTCGGCTTCTCCGCCGATCTGGTGATGCAGTCTTTCTGCCATACCGCCGCCTATCCGAAGCCGGTTGACGTGCAGACGCACCATACGCTGCCGGACTTTATTATGAACCGTGGCGGCGTGTCGCTGCGTCCGGGCGACGGCATTATCCACAGCTGGCTGAACCGGATGCTGCTGCCGGATACCGTGGGCACCGGCGGCGACTCGCATACCCGTTTCCCGATCGGCATCTCTTTCCCGGCGGGCTCCGGCCTGGTGGCGTTTGCTGCCGCAACTGGCGTAATGCCGCTGGATATGCCGGAATCGGTGCTGGTACGCTTCAAAGGCAAAATGCAGCCGGGCATCACCCTGCGCGATCTGGTACACGCGATCCCGCTGTACGCCATTAATCAGGGCCTGCTGACCGTTGAGAAGAAAGGCAAGAAGAACATCTTCTCTGGCCGCATTCTGGAAATTGAAGGCCTGCCGGAGCTGAAAGTGGAGCAGGCGTTTGAACTGTCCGACGCTTCCGCCGAGCGTTCCGCTGCCGGTTGTACCATCAAGCTGGATAAAGAGCCGATCGTTGAGTATCTCAACTCCAACATCGTGCTGCTGAAGTGGATGATTGCGGAAGGCTACGGCGACCGTCGTACGCTGGAGCGTCGTATTCAGGGCATGGAGAAATGGCTGGCCGATCCGCAGCTGATGGAAGCCGATGCCGATGCGGAATACGCAGCGGTTATCGAAATCGATCTGGCGGAAATCAAGGAGCCGATCCTGTGCGCGCCGAACGATCCGGACGATGCGCGTCTGCTGTCGGACGTACAGAACGAGAAGATCGATGAGGTCTTTATCGGTTCCTGTATGACCAACATTGGTCACTTCCGCGCGGCGGGTAAACTGCTGGACAGCCATAAAGGCCAGTTGCCGACCCGCCTGTGGGTAGCGCCGCCGACCAAGATGGATGCGGCACAGCTGACGGAAGAAGGTTACTACAGCGTATTCGGTAAGAGCGGCGCGCGTATTGAGATCCCAGGCTGCTCGCTGTGCATGGGTAACCAGGCGCGCGTGGCCGATGGCGCAACCGTGGTTTCTACCTCGACGCGTAACTTCCCGAACCGTCTGGGCACCGGCGCGAACGTCTATCTGGCCTCCGCCGAACTGGCCGCAGTCTCTTCACTGCTGGGCCGTCTGCCGACGCCGGATGAGTATCAACAGTTTATGTCTCAGGTTGATAAAACCGCAGTAGATACCTATCGCTATCTGAACTTTGACCAGCTGGAACAGTATACGGACAGAGCGAAAGATGTCATTTTCCAGACTGCAGTCTGAGATAAATAACAGCGATACAGAAGGGCGGAAGTTTCCGCCCACAAACGGCTAACCCACTCAAAGCGTGGAGAGCCCAGGCAGAAGAGTAAAGCGTCCCGCGCCATAGACGGCGCGGACCGAGCTGTCAGGGATGATATTGTTTGCGTCTTTACGATCGGCCAGGGCTCCCCATGCAGACGTGTTGTTAGCAGTTACAGGGCGGAAATTTCCGCCCTTTTTTTACGCCTGCAAAAAGCCAGCGCCACCCTCTGGTTATTTATCTCTGCTTATTGCCTGCTTTTCTCCCTAAAGCGCCGTGCCGGGCGCTGCTTTTCGCGCGTCGGGCTGCGATAATGCGCACAACGTAGTGAATTGAAGCGCAGCAGCATGCGCTAAGGGCAGCAAGATGGAATATGAATTTTTACGCGACGTCACCAACCAGGTAAAAGTGCGCATGAGCATGGGGCATGAGGCGGTAGGCCACTGGTTTAATGAAGAAGTAAAAGGCGATATGGCGCTGCTGGATGAGGTAGAAGCGGCGGCGGCGCAGGTAAAAGGCAGCGAAAGAGAATGGTTGCTCCAGGGTCATGAATACCAGCTTTCGCTGAATGGCGAAGAGGTAATGATCCGCGCCAATCAGCTTGCCTTTGATACCGATGAGCTGGAAGAGGGCATGAGCTATTACGATGAGGAAAGCCTCTCGTTTTGCGGCCTTGAAGATTTTCTGGCGGTGATTGCCGCCTATCGCGCCTTTATGCAGGGACGCTGACGACGTTTAGGCAACCCGCCGTTGCCCGGACGATACCGTTAGCGATATATCGGCGTATATCGCCGATAGGTTATCTTTCCTGACAGGCTATGCTGCCGCTAAGCCGTCATTATGGCGCTTCCCGGAGCGGCTATTCCAGTTATCTGTTTCGATTTTTTCCAGCAGGAATTTGGCTACCCGATGGCTTTCCTGCTGACGCTAATCGTCTGGTTAGCGTCACTCTTTCCTTTTGATGACGTCGGCTGATGCAGAAGAAAAACCATCCGCGCCATTTTTGATTAATTTTAATCATAACCCCATAGTGTAATCTAACCCGCTAATCTGCCGATTAGAGATAAAATTTCCACTTTCTATTAATCCTGCACCGATCACATTTAATCACTGATGATTTTGTATAATCATTTTTCGGGCACGAGGCTGTTTAGCAATCACCAGAGGAAAAGAGAGATGAGATTAAAAAAAACGATCGAGAAGGTGCCGGGCGGGATGATGGTGGTGCCGTTGGTTATCGGCGCGTGTCTGAATACCTTTTTCCCGCAGGCGCTGGAAATCGGCGGCTTCACTACCGCCCTGTTTAAAAATGGCGCGGCAGCGCTAATTGGCGCTTTTCTGCTGTGTATGGGCGCGGGCATCAGTTTTCAGGCTGCGCCGCGCGCGCTGCTGCAGGGCGGCACTATTACGCTGACCAAGCTGGTTATCGCCGTGGCAATGGGGCTGGGGGTGGAATACCTGTTTGGCGCAGGCGGTATCTGGGGGCTGAGCGGGGTAGCGATTATCTCCGCCATGAGCAATTCCAACGGCGGGCTTTATGCCGCGCTGGTGGGAGAGTTCGGCAATGAACGCGATGTCGGCGCGATCTCAGTGCTGTCGCTGAATGATGGGCCGTTTTTTACCATGATCGCGCTGGGCGCGGCCGGAATGGCGACGATCCCGCTAATGGCGCTGGTCGCCATCCTGGTGCCGCTGGTGGTGGGAATGCTGTTGGGCAATATTGATGCCGAAATGCGCGACTTCCTGACCAAAGGCGGGCCGCTGCTGATTCCGTTTTTCGCCTTTGCTCTGGGCGCGGGGATTAACCTCGAAATGTTACTGCAAGGCGGCGTGGCAGGCATTCTGTTAGGCGTGCTAACCACGCTGGTCGGCGGCTTTTTTAATATTCGCGCCGATCGTCTGGTTGGCGGGTCCGGCATCGCCGGAGCGGCGGCCTCCAGCACCGCCGGTAATGCGGTTGCCACCCCGCTGGCGATAGCGCAGGCCGATCCCTCGCTGGCGGAGGTGGCCGCCGCCGCCGCTCCGCTGATCGCTGCTTCTGTGATCACCACGGCTATCCTGACTCCGCTGTTGACCTCGTGGGTGGCGAAGCGTAACGGCCGATTACAGGCAGCCAGCAAGGAGAGCGTATGAAAATGATTGTGATTGCTGATGACTTCACCGGAGCCAATGATACCGGCGTTCAGCTGGCGAAAAAGGGCGCACGCACCGAAGTGATGCTGACGAACCGGCAAAAGCCCTCCCGGCGCGCCGACGTGCTGGTGATCAATACGGAAAGCCGGGCCAGCGACGCCAGCGAGGCGGCCCGCGCGGTCGCCGATGCGTTGGCACCCTGGCGTCAGCCGGACGATCTGCTGATGGTATATAAAAAAATCGACTCCACCTTTCGCGGCAACGTAGGCGCGGAAATTGAAGCCGCGCTGCGCGCCAGCGGAAAAGCTCTGGCGCTGATAGCGGCGGCGATTCCCGGAGCCGGACGCACCACTCTGGAGGGTGAATGCCTGGTGCATCAGGTACCGCTGGCGCAGACCGAGTTCGCCAGCGATCCGCGTACGCCAATCGTTTCTTCCCGCATCAAAACCATTCTTGAACAGCAAAGCAGGCTGCCGGTTTTTGAGATCGCGCTGGCGCAGATCCGCGCAGGCAATCTGAAAAGCCTGCTCGCTGAATACGCCCGACAGGCTCCGGCGATGATAGTGGCCGACGCGGTTACCGATCATGACCTGTCGTTGATTGCCGCTGCGGCGCTGGCACAGCCGAAAACGCCACTGCTGGTGGGCGCAGCAGGCCTGGCGAGCGCGCTGCCTTCCTCGGTTTATCTGACGGCACGTCGGGCGCTGCCGGTTCTGGTTATCGCCGGTTCGATGAGCGAGGTCACGCGCGGGCAGGTTGCGCTGGCGCTCAGCAGCCAGCGGGCCGGGGCCGTGGATATTGACGTCGGGCAACTGCTGGGCAGCGAGACGGAGGCTTACTGCCGCCAGCTTGTTCAGCAGGCCTGCGCCGTAATCGATCGGCAACAACACTGCATTTTACGCACCAGCCGTAGCGAAGCGGATCGCCATCAGATCGACCTGCTTTGTCAACGTACGCAGCTCAGCCGCGCGGCGCTGGGAGAGCGGCTCAGCCAGCAGCTGGGCGCGCTGACGCTGATGATTATCGAACAGGCCAGTATCGGCGGTCTGTTCCTGACGGGTGGTGATATGGCCACTGCGGTCGCTCGTGCGCTGGGTGCGGAAGGGTATCGCATCCGGCAGGAGGTTGCGCCCTGCATTCCGTGTGGCGCGTTTATCAATAGTGAAATTGATGATTTGCCGGTAATTACCAAAGCCGGCGGATTTGGCTCGGAGAGTACGCTCTGTGACGCGCTCTCATTTATTGAGGAGATGTACAGTGACCACTAAAACCATTGCGGTAACGATGGGCGATCCCGCCGGTATCGGCCCGGAAATTATTGTTAAAGCGCTTTCTGCAGGGGAATTAAACGGCGCGCCAGCCGTGGTGGTGGGGTGCCTGGAGACGTTAAAGCGCGTGATGGCGCAGGGCAAGATCCCGCAAGTAAAACTGAAAGAGATTACCTCCGTGGCGCAGGCGCATTTCACGCCCGGCACCATCAACGTGCTGGACGAGCCGCTGGCCGATCCGGCGGGGCTGACGCCGGGCAAAGTACAGGCGCAGGCGGGCGATCTGGCCTACCGCTGCGTGCGGCGCGCGGCCGAACTGGCGCTGGCGGGCGAGGTGCAGGCGATCGCTACCGCGCCATTAAATAAAGAGGCGCTGCATTCTGCCGGTCACCTTTATCCCGGCCATACCGAACTGCTGGCGCAGCTGACCGACAGTAAAGATTACGCCATGGTGCTCTATACTGACCGGCTGAAGGTGATCCACGTCACCACCCATATCGCGCTGCGCAAATTCCTCGATACGCTGAACCAGCCGCGCGTGGAAACGGTAATCGGCATGGCGGATACCTTTTTACGCCGCGTCGGCTATACGCATCCGCGCATTGCGGTGGCCGGGGTGAATCCGCACGCTGGCGAAAACGGGCTGTTTGGCGATGAAGAAATTAACATCGTCGGCCCGGCGATTAAGGCGATGAAGGCGCGGGGCATTGATGCTTACGGCCCCTGTCCGCCCGATACGGTTTTCCTGCAATGTTATGAAGGCCAGTACGATATGGTGGTGGCGATGTATCACGATCAGGGCCATATTCCGCTGAAGCTGCTGGGCTTTTATGACGGCGTCAATATCACCGCCGGCCTGCCGTTTATTCGCACCTCGGCGGACCACGGCACCGCATTTGATATTGCCTGGACAGGTAAAGCGAAGTCTGAGAGCATGGCCATCTCGATTCAGCTTGCGATGCAACTTGCATAGGGAAAGATGAAAGGACAAAGTCGCCTCGACCAGATTATGGATTATCTGAAGGGTCATAATCTGGTTACCGTTGATCAACTGGTGACGGCCATCTCCGCCTCGCCCGCCACTATCCGCCGCGATCTGATTAAGCTGGATCGGGAAGGGGTCATTAGCCGGACGCACGGCGGCGTGACGTTAAACCGTTTTATTCCTGAACAGCCCACAACCTCAGAAAAAAGCCAGCGCAATCTGGCCGAGAAACAGGCGATTGCGCGCGCTGCGGCAGCACGGGTTAAAGCGGGCGATGCGGTGGTGCTGGATGCGGGCACCACCATGTTGGAGCTGGCGCGTCAGCTGACGCACCTGCCGCTGCGGGTGATTACCGCCGATCTGCATATTGCGCTGTTTCTTTCCGGCTTTCGGCAAATTGAAGTGACGATTATTGGTGGACGCATTGATGATTCCAGCCAGTCGTGCATCGGGGAACACGGACGCCGCCTGTTGCGTACGCTTCATCCTGATATTGCTTTTGTCAGCTGCAACTCGTGGAGCCTGGAAAAAGGGATTACCACGCCCACCGAGGATAAAGCCGGTCTGAAGCAGGATCTGCTGCTGAATGCGCGCCAGCGCGTACTGCTGGCGGACAGCAGTAAATATGGTTCCTGGTCGCTGTTTTGCGTAACGCCGTTACGGGCGCTGACGGAAGTAGTGACCGATGTCAGGCTAAGTGAAGAGGCGCAGGCGCTGCTCAAAACGGAAGATTTTGAACTAACGCTGGTGGATCCGCGGGCGAAATAAACGAAACGGGGCGGCTATTCCGCCCCGGTAAAGCGCTGGCTTTACTGCGTTTTCAGGCCGAAAGAAGGGATATTACGGCCATAGTAGATTTCACGCATCTCCTTCCACAACAGAGCGGTGATCCGCTTATGCTCCTGCGGGCTTAGCTCTTCCGGTCTGGTGTTGAACAGGTAATGTTTGAGATCGAATTCTTTCAGCAACATCTTGGTATGAAAGATGTTTTCCTGATAAACATTCACATCGACCATGTCATACATCGCCTTCATATCTTCCGACATAAAGTTCTGTATTGAGTTAATCTCATGATCGATAAAGTGCTTCACGCCGTTAACATCGCGGGTGAAACCGCGTACGCGATAATCGACGGTAACGATGTCAGATTCCAGCTGATGAATAAGATAGTTCAGCGCCTTCAGCGGTGAAATAACGCCGCAGGTAGAAACTTCAATATCAGCGCGGAAAGTACATAACCCGCCTTCAGGATGGCTTTCCGGGTAGGTGTGGACGCAAATATGACTTTTATCCAGATGGGCGACCACCGAACCTGGCAGCGGACCGGGATGCTCCGAATTATCAATATCTTTCGGATCGATCGGCTCTTCGCTAACCAGAATGGTGACGCTGGCACCCTGCGGTTCATAATCCTGACGCGCAATATTCAGCACGTTGGCGCCGATAATCGAGCAGGTCTCGGTCAGGATTTCAGTCAGGCGGTTGGCGTTGTACTGCTCATCGATATAAGCAATATAGCCATCGCGCTCGGCCTCACTGTTCGCATAGCAAATGTCGTAGATACAAAAACTCAGGCTTTTCGTCAGGTTGTTGAAGCCATGTAGTTTCAGCTTTTGCAATTTAGTTCACCTCCTTATAAATGCCCGATCGGTGCCGACAGCGCATTCAACAGATATTGCGGCAGAGCAAAGCTGCCCGTATGGATTGCCGGATTATAGTAACGGCAGTTCAGGCCTGCTGACGCAAAGCGCGCCTGCAGCGTGGCGGTATCAAGCTGACGCAGCGCCGGGTTATCGCTCGCCCAGGCAAAGGTCATAATGCCGCCGTAATAGGTCGGAATCGCCGCCTGATAAAAACTGACATCGCGGAAGTAGTGGCCCAGTTTGCGATGGCTGGTGACCGCTTCATCCTGTTGCAGGAAGCTAACGCCATTCTGCGCGACAAAGATGCCGTTTTCATTAAGGCAGCGTTTACAGCCCTGATAAAATTCAGAGGTAAACAGGCTTTCGCCCGGACCAACCGGATCGGTGCAGTCAGAGATGATCACATCAAACTTTTCGCTGGTTTGCGTGACGTAGTTCACCCCATCGTCGATCACCAGACGGAAGCGCGGGTCGTCATAAGCGCCGGCGCTGTGGTTGGGCAGATACTGACGGCAAAATTCGACCACGCCTGCGTCGATTTCCACCATCGTTATCTGTTCCAGCCCGGCGTGACGGCTGACTTCACGCAGCATACCGCCATCGCCGCCGCCGATAATCAACACCTTTTTGGCGTTGCCGTGGGCCAGCAGCGGAACGTGCGTTAACATTTCGTGATAGATGAATTCATCGCGCTCGGTGGTTTGCACCACGCCATCCAGCGCCATGACGCGACCGAAAGCCGCATTTTCGAAGATAATCAGATCCTGGTGCTCGGTCTTTTCACGATAGAGAATCTTATCTACCGTAAAATATTGACCAAAGCCGGCATGAAGCGTTTCATACCAAATTTCATTTTGGGCCATGGTGGGGCTCTCCTCAGAATAGCCATGAAAATTGGGCGGCACATCATAGCTAACTCTGGCGGGGGTTGCACGGTCAAATTAGCAGCAGGAGAGCACAGGACGGTGGATTACCTGACGTAAGCCAGCAGGCTGAGCGAATCGCGCGCCAATGCCTTACATTTCTTATCGTTAGAAACAGCAATTCCGCTCAGATCGCGATAGCTCTCTTCTCCCAATACTTTCATATTGTAGCTGGCATAGTTGGTTAGATCCCAACGGTTCTGCTGGGCAAAGAAAACCAGCGCCTTGCGGATTTGGGCATCAGGCAGATCCTGATAGCCGCAGTCATTTTTTAGATAGACAAATACCGCGGTCAGATCGGCCAGATCTTCCGCTTCCGATTCGCTAAGCGCAAAGCTGGTGGATGAGAAGCCAAGAAGTCCCGACAGCAACAGGACTTTGATGCCCTTCGTCATAATCATTCTCGAAAAATTGCAATAGGCTGACGTTAGCACAGTTATGAGCGCTCTTCAGGCCATTTTTACGCTTTGTGGTCATTTGTGCTAAAAATCGTCATATTCTGTATAGCCTGTGCTACTTCTTAACGGCAGGAGCGGGCAGCGGCAGGATCCATATTACGGTATGTTAAGCCTGTTTTTTTAACCGCACTTATCACCGATCGGGTGAAAAGCCTGCCAGTCTGGTCAACAGCAACTTATTGAAAAAAGATAAGAAAGCGCTTTAATTGCGAAGAGGCTCACAAAAACCGGGATGCGGGGAAATAATCGAGCCGTTTCTGATAGTCATGACAGCCTTTACCGGGAACATTCAGCGATTGCAGGCGCCTGTGTCGATTTAATGAAAAAATATGCGATTTCCGATAAAGCGGGGAAGAAAGAGGCGCTTGAGGGAATCGCAATTCTGGCACATAAAAACAAATTAAATGAAAATGTTATAAGAATATATGTCAGCCTCTTCTCATCCAATGGCGAGTATAAGGAAGCTATAAAAGTGCTGGAGTCACTCAACAAAGAAAGCCCTGCATCTGCCTTATTGCTTCAGGAATGCATGTTAAAAGACCGAATCCATCATCATGACCTGGCATGCTATAAAAAAGCGCTTTCTATAGCCGAAAATAAAGGTGTCAGAAATACAGACCACCTGATAGTTTTATATTTTTCAGGTGATAAAAGATTTAATGAGGAAAAAGAAAAGTATCTCAGCCATAACAGTAACGATTCAATAATATCGATTTTTGATAAGGAAAGGGATGCGGTTTTAAAAGAAATCTATCCAAACTAATATGACAGCCAGGCTTATCCGAAGGGCATCAGGGCTTCAGATTCACTATAGCATTCTTCCCACCCTGAACTTGACTTTGCCGTTGGGGCAAGGTTTAGGATAACGGCCTCATTGCGATAAAGGAAACCATCATGCAACGCCGCGACTTTCTCAAATTTACCGCCGCCCTGAGCGCGGCTGGCCTGTTCCCTTTCTGGAATGCGCGCGCGCTGGCGACAGGACGCCCGGCGCTGCCGATCCCCGATCTGCTGACGCCTGATATTCATGGTGCGGTGCGCCTGATCGCCCAGCGCGGCATCAGCCACTGGAACGGGAAAGCCGTGAATACCTGGGGCTATAACGGCGCGCTGCTGGGTCCGGCGATTGAAATGACGCGCGGCAAAACGCTAAAGGTACTGATGGAAAACCGTCTGCCGCAGACGACAACGGTGCACTGGCATGGGCTGGAGGTGCCGGGTGAAGTGGACGGCGGCCCGCAGGCAACGATCGCGCCCGGTGAGCAGCGCACGGTTTCCATTACTCCCGACCAGCCGGCGGCAACCTGCTGGTTCCATCCGCATCAGCACGGCAAAACCGGTTACCAGGTGGCGCAGGGTCTGGCCGGGCTGGTAGTGCTGCGCGATGAGGAATCAGAAAAGCTGCTGCTGCCAAAGCAGTGGGGCGTGGATGATATTCCGCTAATTTTACAGGATAAACAGCTAACGGCAGAGGGAACCGGCATTGATTACCAGCTGGATATAATGCGCGCGGCGGTCGGCTGGTTTGGCAATCTGATGCTGACCAACGGCGTTCCTTATCCGCAGCTGGCGGTGCCGCGCGGCTGGCTGCGTCTGCGGCTGTTAAACGGCTGCAACGCACGCTCGCTTAATCTGGCGACCAGCGATAAGCGCGCGCTATACGTTATCGCCAGCGATGGCGGCCTGCTGGCGGAGCCGGTACAGCTTGAGACGCTGCTGTTGCTGCCGGGCGAGCGTTTTGAAGTGCTGGTGGATGCCAGCGACGGCAAAGCGTTTGATTTACTGACGCTGCCGGTTAACCAGATGGGCATGACGCTGGCTCCGTTTGATGCGCCGCTGCCGCTGTTGCATATTTTGCCGCTGCGGGTGATGGCCAGCGGCTCGCTGCCGGATAAGCTGGCAAATCTGCCGCCGCTGCCCGCCAGCGATAATCTGCCTGGGCGCTGGCTACAGTTGATGATGGATCCTCAGCTGGATCGGCTGGGTATGCAGGCGCTGCAACAGCGGTATGGCATGCAGGCAATGGCCGGGCATGAGATGGCTGGGCACGCTATGGCCGGACATGAGATGGCGCAGCAACAGGGTGCAGCCGGTCACGATAGTCAGGCGATGGCGCATCAGCAGGCTTCAACCGGTCACGATCGTGCGATGGCGAATATGCCGCACCAGCCCACTTCCGGCTATGACTTCCATAGCGGCAACAAAATCAACGGCCTTGCCTTTGATATGAATAAACCGATGTTTGCCGTGAAGCAGGGCCAGCTGGAGAAATGGACGATTTCCGGCGAAGGCGATGCGATGCTGCATCCTTTCCATATCCACGGCACACAGTTTCGTATTCTTTCCGAAAACGGCAAGCCGCCTGCGCCGCATCGTCAGGGATGGAAGGATACGGTGCATGTGGAAGGCTGGCGTAGCGAAGTGCTGGTGCGCTTTAACCATAAGGCCAGCGCGCAGCAGGCTTATATGGCGCACTGTCACCTGCTGGAGCATGAAGATACCGGTATGATGCTGGGCTTTACCGTCGAATAACGGCGGGCCTGGCCGATCGCAAATTGCGCAACGGTTGAGCGTTACGCCATCCAATATGTCGCGGCTGGAAAAAACGGGTCTTTTCCGGCCAAAAGCCCTATACCAACGATCCGAACTGTGCGTACCTGCCAAATAGCGCTATTCCGGTCGGCCGTTATTGGATTGTGCCACGTCGGCTCACGCAACGGATTGATGGCGTATGGCTATGTCGATGTGCAGGGGGAGCACAACTTTGCAAACTGCAAAATTCGTTAAAAAAGCAGTGGGCTTTGCGCTGTGTTTTATCGTGGCGTTCGTTTTATCTTGCTACGGAATGCCTCTTTACTCGTTCACTACCTGGATAGTTGACCATTCCCATCAAATTTTCAGCCGCTATCAGGCTGATACCTACGAACCAGATTCAGATCCGGTTACGTTCCTTTCGCTGATTGTCGTCGTCGGTGTTTATGCGATGGCCCTTTACTGGCTGATAAAAATGGCGCTCAGAAAGTTAAAACGTTGACAGGCTACACCCCTCAAGATCTATTCCTCGCGCCTGCGGGGATAATCATCAGCGATGTTCTGAGTATATTGATGTGAGAATGTTTCCTACGCCAGGTAGTTTGGAAATATATGCTGATTTTTTTGCATAGTTAATAAAGGCAGGTGGGTAGCAGAAGCTAATTAACTTTGATATATATGATGGGTTTTCAGCCTTATCTGTCATGGAGCCATTAACTAATTACAGGAGTAATGATGTTAATTAAACTTCCTCGAGATACAAGCATTATCAGCTGGGTATTAGGATTCTATATTATCCAGCATAATTCGCTGCACATAGCTACACCGTGCGGGCTTACTATCGATATTATCTCCGCGCTGCTAATTTTCCTGGGGATTAATAAATCCTGTTATCTGTTGTCGGAGTTTTATAACTGGTATAAAGGGAATAGTGATAAAACTAATAATCCGTCACGGTAATAATTAATGCTCTGTATTCAAACGCAAAAAAGAGCGGTTTCAGTCAGAATACCGCCCTTTTTAATTCTATCCGCGTTCAGGCTTACGCCTGTTCCAGCGCCAGCCGTAAATCCTCAATCAAATCGTCGCTGTTCTCAATGCCGATCGACAAACGAATCGTCGCCTCGCCAATGCCGATACGCTGCCGTACTTCAGCAGGCACGCCGGAATGAGTGGTGCTGCCTGGATGGCTGGCAAGCGATTCGGTGCCGCCCAGGCTCACCGCCAGCTTAAACAGCTGTAGCGCGTTAAGGAAACGGAAGGCGGCTTGCTGACCGCCGCGAATATCAAATGAAAAGGTCGAACCCGCGCCGCTGCTCTGCGCCTGGAAGGTTTTGCCGGCAGCGGAATCCGTAGCCAGAAACGACAGATAGTGCAGCTTTTCCACCTGCTGATGATCGCGTAAAAAGCGGGCTACCGCTTCGGCGTTGCTGTTGGCCTTCTCCATGCGCAGCGACAGCGTTTCCAGCGAGCGGCCCAGCATCCAGCTGGAATGCGGATCCAGCTGGGTGCCAATCGCGCTGCGCAAGGCGCGTACCTGACTCATTAGCGCTTTACTGCCTGCCGCCGCGCCGGCGATCAGATCGGAGTGTCCGCCAACATATTTCGTCAGCGAATAGAGAGAAATATCCGCGCCGTGTTCCAGCGGACGCTGAAACAATGGGCCGAGCAGCGTATTGTCGCAGGCGATAATCGGACGGGTTCCCTGTTTTTCACCCATTTTATCCGCGACGCGGCGGATCAGAGCAATATCCACCAGGCTGTTGGTCGGATTAGCGGGCGTTTCAATTAAAATGACCGCCACGCGGCCGGCCGCTATCGCCCGATCGGCGGCTTCCTGCACTTTTTCCTCATCCAGACCGTCACTGAAGCCAACGGCCGCCACGCCAAGCTGATGAAAAGTTTTGCTGAGTAACGTTTCAGTACCGCCATACAGCGGCTGTGAATGCAGAATAACGTCGCCGGGCCGGACAAACGTCAGCAGGGTGGTAGAGATAGCTGACATTCCCGAAGAGAACAGAACGCTGCTTTCAGCTCGCTCATACACCGCCAGCCGATCCTCGACGATCTCGCTGTTAGGATGATTAAACCGGGAATAGACCAGCCCGCCGGATAAGCCTGCAGGCGGCTCGCGTCGGCCTGAGACATAATCGAAAAAGTCGCGACCATCTTCAGCGCTTTTGAAAACAAACGTTGAGGTCAAAAATACCGGCGGCTTAACCGCGCCTTCAGATAACGCGGGATCGTAACCGTAATTAAGCATCTGGGTTTCCGGCTGTAGCGGGCGGTTACCGATATGAGTCTTTTTAGTATGGGCTGCGCACATAATCTCTCCTGGCGATGAAGCCGTCTGGCATCATAAATTGAGCTTACGCTATCACAGCCGATCGCCGGCTAATAAATGACTTAAAGTTCTAACTTTAAAACTAAAAGCATAATTAAATAACGATATTTGGATGTTTAGCAGTCCGTATGTCTGTTTTTGCCAGTTGTAAACGCGGGTCACGCTGGGATATTTGCCGGACAAAATATGATAGACTTCGCTGCTTTCGACAGATGACGAAGCCTGAAGCTATGAAACACACCGTAGAAGTTATGATCTCCGAAGCGGAGATCCGCAATCGTATCGCCGAACTGGGGCAACAAATCACCGAGCATTACCGCGACAGCGGGAGCGACATGGTGCTGGTAGGCCTGCTGCGCGGCTCCTTTATGTTTATGGCCGACCTGTGCCGTACTATCGACGTCTCACACGAAGTCGATTTTATGACCGCATCCAGCTACGGCAGCGGCATGTCCAGTAGTCGTGATGTAAAAATCCTGAAAGATCTGGATGAAGATATTCGCGGGAAGGATGTGCTGATTGTGGAAGATATTATCGATTCCGGTAATACGCTGAGCAAAGTACGGGAAATCCTCAGCCTGCGCGAGCCTAAGTCGCTGGCTATCTGTACGCTGCTGGATAAGCCTTCACGCCGTGAAGTGGCGGTGAACGTCGAATATATCGGTTTCTCTATTCCTGACGAATTTGTGGTCGGCTACGGCATTGACTACGCACAGCGCTATCGTCATCTGCCTTATATCGGCAAGGTTGTCATGCTGGAAGAGTAATGCAGGCGATTGTGCTGCCAGAGACAGCACAATCGATTAAAGATAGCTGCTGCGGGAAAGGCTATCATGCCGACCCTGATTAGCGATGGCTTTCAGGGTGATTGAGCAGATTGGCAATACCGTGGCGGTAACGCTGTT
This sequence comes from Mixta theicola, assembly GCF_002895925.1. Lineage (GTDB taxonomy): Bacteria > Pseudomonadota > Gammaproteobacteria > Enterobacterales > Enterobacteriaceae > Mixta > Mixta theicola. The sequence goes on from NZ_NWUO01000007.1 coordinate 181,075, forward strand.
CAAGCAGCTCGCGGTTGGTGGCGGTCACTTCCAGATCGCGCAGGCAGCCATCATGGATACCGTAAACCCAGCCGTGAATCATGACCTTCTGCCCGCGTTTCCATGCCGATTGCAGAATAGTTGAATGGCCCAGGTTATAGACCTGTTCCATAACGTTGATTTCGCAAAGCTTATCAAAGCGTTTCTCTGGCGGCAGTTCGCCAAGTAACGAGCTATGCTTGTACCACAAATCACGGATATGCAGCAGCCAGTTGTTGATCAGGCCCAGCTCCGGGTTTTCTACCGCCGCCTGTACGCCACCGCATCCGTAGTGTCCACAAATAATGATATGTTCCACCTCCAGTACCTCTACCGCATACTGCACCACGGAGAGACAGTTGAGGTCGGTATGGATCACCAGGTTCGCTACGTTGCGGTGTACAAACAGTTCACCTGGCTCAAGACCGGTTAAGCGTTCAGCCGGAACGCGGCTGTCGGAACAGCCAATCCACAAAAAGCGCGGTTTTTGTGCCAGGGCAAGGCGTTCAAAGAAGCCGGGATCTTCTTCGACCAGTAATTTAGACCATTCGCGGTTATTGCTGATGAGCTTATCAATATCTTTCATAATGGTTATCGATCTGTAAACAAGCAGAAATGCGTTGCCGTACTATAGGACAACATCCGACAATTTTAAACGTTAAAAACGACAGTTAACAAAACAGGGTAAGTAACTTTTCTATGACGTATGCACTGGAACTTGAAAAGCTCACCAAGACCTATCCCGGCGGCGTCCAGGCGCTGAAAGGGATCGATCTGTCGGTAGAGGCGGGCGATTTTTATGCGTTGCTGGGGCCGAACGGCGCCGGTAAATCAACCACCATCGGCATCATCAGTTCACTGGTTAACAAAAGCGGTGGTCGGGTTCGCGTTTTTGGTTATGACCTGGAAAAAGATGTGGTCAACGCCAAGCGCCAGCTGGGGCTGGTGCCGCAGGAATTTAACTTCAATCCGTTTGAAACTGTTTTACAGATTGTGGTTAACCAGGCGGGCTACTACGGTGTTGAACGTCGCGAGGCGCAGCAGCGGGCAGAAAAATATCTGACCCAGCTTGATCTGTGGAACAAACGTAACGAGCGGGCGCGTATGCTCTCCGGCGGGATGAAGCGTCGCCTGATGATCGCCCGCGCGCTGATGCATCAGCCCAAGCTGCTGATCCTTGATGAGCCGACCGCTGGCGTTGATATTGAGCTGCGCCGTTCAATGTGGGTATTTCTGAAAGAGCTGAACGCACAGGGCACCACCATTATTCTCACCACCCACTATCTGGAAGAAGCGGAGATGCTGTGCCGCAATATCGGCATTATTCAAAGCGGCGAGCTGGTCGAGAACACCTCAATGAAAGGGCTGCTCTCGAAGCTGAAATCGGAGACCTTTATCCTGGATCTGGCGGCGAAAAGCCCCTTGCCGAAGCTGGAAGGCTTCCAGTACCGGCTGCTGGATACCTCGACGCTGGAAGTTGAGGTAATGCGCGAGCAGGGGCTGAACAGCGTTTTCAGCCAGCTTAGCGCGCAGGGCGTGCAGGTACTCAGTATGCGTAACAAGGCGAATCGCCTGGAAGAGCTGTTTGTTAGTCTGGTGCAGGGGAAAACGGGAGGTCACGCATGATGCACTTATACTGGGTTGCGCTGAAAAGCATCTGGGCCAAAGAGATTAACCGTTTCGCCCGCATCTGGATCCAGACGCTGGTGCCGCCGGTGATCACCATGACGCTCTATTTTATTATTTTCGGTAACCTGATTGGCTCGCGCATCGGCGATATGCACGGCTTCAGCTATATGCAGTTTATCGTGCCGGGCCTGATTATGATGGCGGTGATCACCAACGCCTATGCTAACGTGGCCTCATCCTTCTTTAGCGCCAAGTTCCAGCGCAATATTGAAGAGTTGCTGGTGGCGCCGGTGCCGACCCATATCGTGATTGCCGGTTACGTCGGCGGCGGCGTGGCGCGCGGTGTCTGCGTAGGGATTCTGGTTACGGCCGTGTCGCTTTTCTTTGTGCCGTTCCACGTGCATTCCTGGCTGATGGTGGCGGTTACGCTGCTGCTGACGGCGATTATGTTTTCACTGGCGGGCCTGCTGAATGCGGTATTTGCGCGCACGTTCGACGACATTAGCCTGATCCCGACCTTTGTCCTGACGCCGTTAACCTATCTGGGCGGGGTGTTTTATTCACTGACGCTGCTGCCGCCGTTCTGGCAGGCGGTATCGAAGCTGAATCCGGTGGTCTACATGATTAGCGGCTTCCGCTATGGCTTTTTAGGCATCAATGATGTTCCGCTGGTGTTCACGCTTTCGGTGCTGATCGCCTTTATCGTGGTGTTTTATCTTCTCGCCTGGACGCTGATACAGCGCGGACGCGGCTTACGCACCTGATTCTTGCTGAACGCGCTCTTTGGAGCGCGTTTTTACTGCGCCTTCCGTTGGCCGCCATCCCGCCGGTTCATCCGCTGCACAATGAATAGGGCAAAGCGCCGCACGCTTTAAGTTAATGTCGTTGTTCTGTCGCCGGGGCGGCGGCAATATCAACAGGCCGTTATTTAAATCAGAGCGGAGAGAAAAAAGTTAAAATAAAGAAGCCGGGGCTTACTGTTATTTAACCACGGCAAAATTCTCCGGCAATAAATCATATTTTTTCGATAGTACTTCAAAAATAGCACCTATACTTTCACTGCCAGCTTCGTCTGGAAAGGAATATTATCTGTCCGGGATAACAGATACCGGAAGATGAAAAGTTCATTTTAAAACAGTAAGGAGACTAAAAATGAAAGTATTAAATAATAATGAGCTGGCGCAGGTTTCTGGCGGCATCCTCACCATTAACGGTGGATCGGTGTTTTCATGGCTGGAGCAGCTGATGCATAAACTGCAAGGTATTCAGCCGCTGTCTCAGCTGGTGGTTGAAAACCCGCAGGGCCCGGCTGAAAATCTGCTGGATATGGTTGATCATCTTTTCTCCGTTGACCCGCTGCAAAAATAACGCACGTACAGGTTAAATCGCCTCGTTTAAAAGTGGTGATAAGCCCGGAAATAAAGCGTTATTAATTCACAGAGCAGGATAATTTATTATTACTGCATTGATAAGAGCCAGCTAACGCTGGCTCTTTTTTATCAGGCAACCTGCACCGGGACGGCTTTCGCCAGGCGTTTCATTTGATTATCACCTTCGAAATAGGCGACTTTGGGCTGCCACTGATGCGTTTCTTCGTCCGGCATCTGTACATTGGAACAGATAATCAGAATATCGCCTTCGCAGGCGCAGCGGGCCGCCGCGCCGTTAACAGAGATAATTCTACATGCTTAGCGGCTTTCGCTATGGCTTTTTAGGCATCAACGATGTTCCGCTGGTGTTTACGCTTTCGGTGCTGATCGCCTTTATCGTGGTGTTTTATCTTCTCGCCTGGACGCTAATACAGCGCGGACGCGGCTTACGCACCTGATTCTTGCTGAACGCGCTCTTCGGAGCGCGTTTTTACTGCGCCTTCCGTTGGCCGCCATCTCGCCGGTTCATCCGCTGCACAATGAATAGGGCAAAACGCCGCACGCTTTAAGTTAATGTCGTTGCTCTGTCGCCGGGGCGACGGCACTATCAACAGGCCGTTATTTAAATCAGAGTGCAAAGAAAAATTATAAATTAAAGATGTCGGGATTTACTGTTATTTAAACCTGATAAAATTCTCCGGCAATAAATCGTACTTTTTCGATAGTATCCCAAAAAATAATACCTATACTCTCTCTGCCAGCTTCGTCTGGAAAAGAATATTATCTGTTCGGGATAAGATATGCCGGAAGATGAGAAGAACACTTTAAACATAGTAAGGAGACTAAAAATGAAAGTATTAAATAATAATGAGCTGGCGCAGGTTTCTGGCGGCCTCTCCAACTTTGACGTATACCCATTCCCGCTCCCAATCTTCGTGCTGGATCCGGCGTTTCGTCCAGTGAGCGGTATCCAGCCGCTGCCTGATGTGGTGCATAACTTCCTGCCGGGCACAATTGATTCAATTTTATTCGGTGATTCGATGGTTACGGCTGGTGGCATACAGGAGATTGTTGATCCAATGTTCTCCGTTAAGCCGCGCAATTAATTAATGCCCATGGATTTTAAATCGCCTCGTTTAAAAGAGGCGACCGAAATAAAGCGCTATGAGTTCAGGATAATTTATTAGCGCATTGATAAGAGCCAGCTAATACTGGCTCTGTTTTATCAGGCAACCTGCACCGGGACGGCTTTCGCCAGGCGTTTCATTTGATTATCACCTTCGAAATAGGCGACTTTGGGCTGCCACTGGCGCGCTTCTTCGTCCGGCATCTGTACATAGGAACAGATAATCAGAATATCGCCTTCGCAGGCGCAGCGGGCCGCCGCGCCGTTAACGGAAATAATTTTCGAACCGCGTTCAGCGGCAATCGCGTAGGTGGAGAAACGCTGACCGTTGGTCACGTTATAAATATCGATCGCCTCGTACTGAAGAATTCCGGAAGCGTCGAGGAACTCCTGGTCAATGGCGCAGGAACCTTCGTAATGCAAGTCAGCCTGAGTGACTTTCACCCGATGCAGCTTGCCTTGCAGCATGGTGCGTACCATATCTCTGTTACCTTGTTCTGCAACAAATCAAAAGATGAGCGACAGTATTCATAGATTACCGACGCTTGTCTACTGGGTTAGATCGACCGTCTGATTATCGATCAGTCGGGCTTTGCCCAGCCATGCGGCCATCAGAATAACCGCCCGCTGGCTGTCCACATTTAGCGGCAGCAGCGTGTCGGCATCGCAAATCGCCAGGCCATCCGGCGTTAATCCTTTATCGCGCAGTTCGGCTTCGGCGCTTTCGATAATCTCTTCGATATGACGCTCGCCGTTGGCCAGCTTAGCTGCCATCGCTTTCATTATCTGGCTCAGCGCCGGCGCCAGCTTACGCTCATCGGCGGTCAGATAGCCGTTGCGCGAACTGAGCGCCAGGCCATCTTTCGCACGTACCGTTGGCACGCCGATAATATCGATGTCGTACCCCATATCCGCCACCATCTTGCGGATCAGCGCCAGCTGTTGATAATCCTTTTCGCCGAAGCAGGCCAGATTCGGCTGCACCAGGTTAAACAGCTTGCTCACGATGGTTGAAACGCCACGGAAATGGCCGGGGCGGCTGGCGCCTTCCAGCAGGGCAGAGAGGCCCGGCACCTCGACAAAGGTCTGGGTATCCAGCCCTTTGGGATAGACATCGGCAGGAGCCGGAGCAAACACCAGATCAACGCGCGCACGGTTCAGCTTTTCACAGTCTTCCTGCAGCGTGCGCGGATAGCGCGCCAAATCGTCAGCGCGATCGAACTGCATCGGATTAACAAAAATGCTCACCACGACGATGTCGGCGCGCTCGCGGGCTTCATCCACCAGCGTCATATGACCTTCATGCAGGTTGCCCATCGTCGGCACCAGCGCAATGCGTTTGCCTTCCTGACGCCAGCGCCTGATTTCACGGCGCAGCATCGGCAACGTTTCGATAATCAACACGGACTTTCTCCTGTTCACTGGAAACTGTGCTCAGCGGCGGGGTAGCTTGCCTCTTCCACTTCCTGAATATACTGGCGCACGGCAGCGCGAATATCACCGGTTTCGGCAAGGAAATTTTTAGCAAATTTAGGAATATGACCGCCGGTAATACCCAGGGCGTCATGCATAACGAGGATCTGGCCGTCGGTAACGTTACCGGCGCCGATACCAATAACCGGTATGCGCAGCGCCTCGGTTACGCGCTGCGCCAGCGCCACCGGCACGCATTCCAGCACCATCAGCTGGGCACCGGCGGCCTCCAGCGCCTGCGCGTCGGCAAGCAGACGATCCGCCGCTTCGCTGTCGCGTCCCTGTACTTTATAACCGCCAAAGATATTAACCGACTGCGGCGTTAAGCCCAGATGACCGCACACCGGCACCGCGCGATCCGTTAGGATGCGCACGGTTTCCGCCAGCCAGGCGCCGCCTTCCAGCTTCACCATATTGGCACCGGCGCGCATCAGCTGGCCCGCATTTTCACAGGTCTGTTGCGGCGTGGCGTAACTCATAAACGGCAGATCGGCGAGCAGCAGGCAGTGCGGCGCGCCACGGCGTACCGCTGCGGTATGCCAGGCGATATCCTCGACGGTAACCGGCAGGGTGGATTCGTATCCCATAACCGTCATGCCCAGCGAGTCGCCAACCAGCATGACCTTTATGCCTTCATCGGCGAAAAGCCGGGCAAAGCTGAAGTCGTAGGCGGTGATCGAGGCGAATTTTTTACCTGCCTGTTTCAACTGGCACAGGTGCGAAATGGTGGTAGGTTTCATGACTTTCTCAACGTCAACGTTCTGGTTGGCGAAGTGTAAATGATCGGCGCGGTCAGAGGAATGTCTTATCGCCGCGGCGGCACGCCGGATGAAACATGGCGTGCGGTTACCAGGGCAGGATGGCGCTGCAGTCAAGCCCGGCGGCGACTGCGGCAAGGGCGCAACCGTCAGGCAGCCGGGCCTGCGGCGCGATTTCCAGCAGCGGCACCAGCATAAAAGCGCGGTTATGCATATCGTAATGCGGCACCGTCAGGCGCGGCGTATTCAGCACCCGATCGCCAAACAGCAGAATATCCAGATCCAGCGTGCGCGGTCCCCAGCGCTCCGCTTTACGCACCCGGCCCTGTTCCAGTTCGATGCGCTGCGTATGGTCGAGCAGCGACTCCGGCGATAGCTGAGTATCGAGCGCCACGGCGGCGTTAAGATAGTCAGGCTGATCGGGCGGTCCGTAGGGCGGCGTGCGATAAAAAGAGGAGACCGCCGCCCGCCGCGTTTGTGGAATGACAGCAAGCGCATCAAGTGCATTACGCACCTGATGCAGCGGATCGGCCAGATTACTGCCTAAGGCGAGATAGACGCGGGTCATGCGTTGCTGTTGTTATCGCGGCGCGGCGCGGCAGGGCGCTTGCGCGGACGACGCTGACGGCGGCGCGGTGCAGGCTCATCGCCGAGATTTTTCAGCATATGATTCTGCTGCGGCGGCGCGGCGGCCTGGAATTCACCCCACCAGTTCGCCAGTCGCTGCAGCTCAGCATTGTTTTCCACTTCAGCGCGCAGCGCCAGCAAATCGTAAGCGGCGCGGAACTTAGGATGCTCCATCAGCTTAATCGCGCGTTTGCCGTGACGACGAGACATCCGCAGCTGTAGCTGCCATATATCACGCACCAGCGTGGTAATACGCTTCGGAATGGCCAGCGAACGGCACGCCTCATCCAGCACATCGTTCATTGCCAGCGCAAAAGCATCGTAGTAGGCAAGGCCGCTCTCCTGCGCGATACGCTGCGCGTTTTCCAGCTGCGGATACCAGAACATCGCGGCAAACAGGAAAGCCGGATTGACGCGCATCTGGTTGTGAATGCGCGTATCGGTATTTTTCAATACCTGCGCCAGCATCCGCTCCATCTGGCTGTCGCTATGCTCGGTAAAGCCGCGGCTCAGGATCGGGAACAGCGGCTGGAACAGCTGATATTCGCGCAGCAGCAGATAGGTTTTATAGCCGTAGCCCGCCTGCAACAGCTTCAGCGCTTCCTCAAACAGGCGCGCCGGAGGAATATCGTTCAGCAGCGTGGCGAGACGTGGGATCGGCTCGGCGGTGGTTTCCGCGATGGTCATATCCAGCCTGGCGGCAAAGCGCACCACGCGCAGCATCCTGACCGGATCTTCACGATAGCGCGTCTCCGGATCGCCAATCAGGCGGATAATGCCCTGCTGTAAATCCTGCAGGCCGCCGACGTAATCGCGCACGCTAAAGTCGGCCACGCTGTAGTAGAGGCTGTTGATGGTTAAATCGCGGCGCTGGGCGTCATCTTCAATGGTGCCGAAAATATTGTCGCGCAGCAGCATACCGTTTTGGCCGCGCTGCGCGTTGCTATCTTCTTCAGCCTGATGATGACCGCGGAAAGTGGCCACTTCGATCACTTCAGGGCCAAACATCACGTGCGCCAGACGGAAGCGACGGCCAACCAGACGGCAGTTGCGGAACAGCTTACGCATTTGCTCCGGCGTGGCGTTGGTAGTCACATCAAAATCTTTCGGCGCTTTACCCAGTAGCAGGTCACGGACACCACCGCCCACCAGATAGGCCTCATAGCCCGCTTTATTCAGGCGATAAAGAACTTTCAGGGCGTTTTCGCTAATGTCTTTGCGCGAGATGTTGTGACTTTCACGAGGGATGACGGTCATCTGCAGTTCGTCTTCCTCAACCTCTGCCAGCGCCGTGTCTTCACGATTCAGAACTTTACGGCAAAAATTAGCTACTCGGGTAAAAATAGGACACCTCGATAATGACGATAATTCGGTGGTAAAATCAGCGGCTAATCATAGCCTGTTACGAACCGTTTGAGAATGATGTTGACGTTTCGTCAGCGAGCAGCGCGTCATTACGCGGCATTTTCGCCAGATCCCACTGGGTAACGGCCAGCGCTAACAGCTGCGTGGTTGTTATATCCTGCCAGTTTTCCGGCGTGCTTTGCCCAAGAAAACGCAGCGCCTTCACCAGTACCGGACGGGGATCGCCGTTCGGCAGGGCGGGCGCATGGTTCTGCTTCGACAGCTTATTGCCGTCATGATTAAGCACCAGCGGCAGATGCAGATAAGCCGGTTCCTGCCAGCCCAGCTGGCGCCAGAGCGCTATCTGCCGTACCGTTGGCGCAATTAAATCAGCGCCGCGCACGATTTCCGTTACGCCCTGAAAATGATCGTCCACTACTACCGCCAGGTTATAGGCAAACAGCCCGTCGCGGCGGTGAATAATAAAATCTTCTTCCGCCAGCGCGGTATCCACGCGCACTTCGCCGCGCAGTAAATCATGAAACTGATACACCGGCTGCCGCTGGCGCAGCCGCAAAGCCGCCTGCTGCGGTCCGAGATGCAGATCGCGGCAGTGCCCATCGTAAAAGCCGCCAAGCTGCTGAATACGGCTGCGGGTGCAGGTGCAATAGTAGCTTTGTCGATGCTGACGCAGCCACTCCAGCACGTCGCGGTAGGCCTGGTGTCGCTGCGATTGCCATACCACTTCGCCGTCCCAGTGCAGGCCGTAATGTTCCAGCTGATGCAGAATAGCGGTGGCGGCGCCGGGCACCTCACGCGGCGGATCGATATCTTCAATGCGTACCAGCCAGCGGCCGTCCTGAGCGCGGGCGTGCAGATAGCTGCCAAGCGCGGCAATAAGCGAGCCGAAATGGAGTTCACCGGAAGGGGAAGGAGCAAAACGTCCTGTACAGGGAATTGACATAACCGCTTTCACGTAACAGCAGTGGAGCGGGATAATTATCCCGCCCGCACTGCTTTTCACGTGCCGTTAGCCAGCCATTTGTTTTTCGCGGATTTCCGCCAGCGTTTTACAGTCGATGCAAAGATCGGCGGTTGGACGCGCTTCAAGGCGGCGAATACCGATTTCAACGCCACAGGATTCACAGTAGCCGAAATCGTCGTCTTCCACCTTTTTCAGGGTCTTTTCGATCTTTTTGATCAGTTTACGCTCGCGGTCGCGGTTGCGCAGTTCGAGGCTGAACTCTTCTTCCTGAGCGGCACGGTCGACCGGATCGGGAAAGTTAGCCGCTTCGTCCTGCATATGAGTTACCGTACGATCGACTTCATCCCTGAGTTGATTACGCCACGCCTCAAGAATTTTCCTGAAGTGAGACAGCTGGGCTTCATTCATATACTCTTCGCCCGGTTTCTCCTGGTACGGCTCCACCCCAGCGATGGCGAGAATACTCAGGGACGAAGTTTTACGGTTTTGCCCTTCTTGCATGTTGTTTCTCCTGGATAACACGCACTATCGATCCCCAAAGGGGAAAAAAACAGGCCGCTATAAATAACAGAAGCAGTTAAGGTTGGCAATTATTCCTGAACATGTCTTGACAAGCCTGTGAGGAACAGCGTATTTAGCGCAACGCTACTTTCTATCACAGCAAATCGCACTAAATATTACAACGCCAGCTTTATCCGCTGATTCAGCCACATGCCCGCCGGTGATAACTGCGCCTTATAACAGAGGATTTCCACCCCGCTCTGTTGTGCCTGTGCCAGTTGTTCTGCGTAACGTGCATCAATATGACGCGCGGGGGCAACGTCCTCAATCCCCGAGTGCAAAACAGTAAATAACATAACCGCGCGTTCGCCCCGTTGGGCGATGCTGGCCAGCTCACGCAGATGCTTTTGGCCTCGCACGGTCACCGCATCCGGAAAGTATCCTTTACCCTGTTGTAACAGCGTTACGGATTTCACTTCAATATAGCACTCCGGCCTGTTGTGCGCCTGCAGCAGAAAATCGATTCGGCTGCGTTCTGCGCCATATTTCACCTCAGTCCGCAGCTGCGGGTAACCAGACAATTCTGCAATCTTCCCTGCCGCCAGCGCTTCGCGCACCAGCTGGTTAGCGCGTAGCGTATTTACGCAGATCGTATGGCCCGTTTGCGTCTGTGTCAGCTCCCAGCTGTGCGGATATTTGCGCGTCAGGCTGGCGGACGTGGAATACCAGACGGTATCGCCAGGCGTCGCGCAGCCGGTCATCGCGCCGGTATTAGCACAGTGTATCGTTAATGTCTCGCCTTCCGGCGTGACGACATCGGCAAGAAAGCGTTTATAGCGGTTTATCAGACGCGCCGGACGCAATACCGGTTGAAAATTCATACGGACTCCTGCAGCGGCCAGCTTTGCAGCGCGCGATAGCGGGTTCGCCCCTGGGCGAAAACCGACTGATATAAGGAAAAATGGCCCACCGTAAACTGCCAGTGAAAATTGCGCGGCGGCAGGGCGACCGGGCGGGTCGCGTTGCGCAGCAGGGTAAGGTGCGGATGAAACGGCTGCGGGCTTTGATAACAGCCGCTGCGCGCCGCTTGCGCGCGTAGCATCTCTGCCAGCTGCAGCAGGCCGCGCGGCGCCTGGCGACAGCCGAGCCAGATAACGCCGGGGCGCGGCCAGTGTCCGGCATCATCCAGATGCAGGGTAAAAGAAGGCTGACGGATGCGCCCGGCCAGCTGTTGCAATCCCTGCGCCTTTTCATCGCTGATTTCGCCAAGGAACGCCAGCGTAATATGCAGGTTGGCGGCCGCCACTGGACGGCCAGCCTCCTCAGGAAACTGTTCGGCGCGCCAGCGAACCAGCTGCTGTTGCAATGGCTCCGGTAATCCGATGCCGAAAAAGAGACGACGTGCGCTCATAACACTCTCCGGTAAACAACACAGAGGAATGCTACAATGCGCACCATCATAAGACCAATGCTGGACGGAGTTTCGTTTGAGTGAATTACCGGTAAGCGCCGTGCTGCCAGAGGTGCTGGCGGCGCTAAAACAGGCGCCGCAGGTGCTGCTGGCGGCGCCAACGGGCGCGGGTAAATCCACCTGGCTGCCGCTGCAGCTGTTACAGCAGGGCGACATTGCCGGACGCATTATTATGCTGGAGCCGCGTCGTCTGGCGGCGCGTAATGTTGCGCAGCGTCTGGCGGAGCAGCTGGGTGAAGAACCCGGCGCAACCGTAGGTTATCGCATGCGCGCCGACAGCCGCGTCGGGCCAGCCACCCGGCTGGAAGTCGTAACCGAAGGCATTCTGACGCGTATGCTGCAGCAGGACCCGATGCTGGACGGCGTTGGGCTGGTGATTCTTGATGAATTTCATGAACGTAGTTTACAGGCCGATCTGGCGCTGGCGCTGCTGCTGGATGTTCAGCAGGGGCTGCGCGACGATCTGCGTCTGTTAATTATGTCCGCTACGCTGGACAATGCGCGTTTAAGCGCGCGTTTGCCCGCCGCTCCGCTGATCGTTTCAGAAGGCCGCAGTTTTCCGGTTGAGCGGCGCTATGCCAGTCTGGCGGCTCAGCTGCCGTTTGATGAGGCGGTGGCGCGGGAAGTGGCCCAGCTGCTGCGCGAAGAGAGCGGTTCACTGCTGCTGTTTTTACCCGGCGTGGGAGAAATCGAACGGGTTAAAAATCAGCTGGCGCAGCGCGTCGGCAGTGATATTGAGCTGTGCCCGCTGTATGGCGCGCTGTCGCTGGCGGCGCAGCGGCGAGCGATTCTGCCCGCACCGCAGGGTAAGCGTAAAGTGGTGCTGGCGACCAATATCGCCGAAACCAGCTTAACCATTGACGGCATTCGTCTGGTAGTGGACAGCGCGCTGGAGCGCTCGGCGCGTTTCGATGCGCGCAGCGGTATTACGCGGCTGCAAACCCAGCGTATCAGTCAGGCTTCCATGACGCAGCGTGCCGGACGCGCCGGACGTTTATCGCCCGGCATCTGTTTGCATCTGATCGGACGCGAACAGGCGGAGCGCGCCGCCGCGCAGAGCGAGCCGGAAATCTTACAAAGCGATCTGAGTGCGCTGTGGCTCGATCTGCTGCAGTGGGGCTGTCATGATGCCGCGCAGCTGAACTGGATCGATGCGCCGCCCGCGCCTGCGCTGCTGGCGGCGCAAAAGCTGCTGCAGATGCTCGGCGCGCTTGGCGAAAACGGCCAGCTGACGGCTCAGGGCCGGGCGATGGCGCAGCTGGGCAGCGAGCCGCGGCTGGCTGCATTGTTAACTGCCGCCCGCGATCGGGACGCGCAGGCGACCGCCGCCCGGCTGGTCGCTATCCTTGAAGAACCGCCGCGTCAGGGCAGCCGTAACCTCCTCGATCATCTGTTTACCCCGCACGCGGGCTGGCAGCAGCGCGCCCGGCAGTTACAAAGGCGGCTGAACGGCGCGGGCGGCCAGCCGGACGGTACGCTGGCACCAACGCTGCTGGCCCAGGCGTTTCCCGATCGCCTGGCGCGCCGACGCGGTGAAAGCGGCCGCTATCAGCTGGCGGGCGGCCCTGGCGCGATGCTCGATCATGAAGATAGCCTGACGCGGCATGAATGGCTGATCGCGCCGCAGCTGCTACAGGGCGATGCGCAGGCCGAAGCGCGCATTCTGCTGGCGCTGCCTGTGGATATTAACGCGCTGCAGCGCGACTGCCCCGATCTTGTGCGTAGCGAAACCGATATTGAGTGGGACGAGGCGAAAGGTACGCTGCGCGCCTGGCAGCGCGATAAAATCGGCGTGCTGGCGCTGAAATCGCAGCCGCTGGCGAAGCCCGAAGCCGAGGTGCTGCATCCGGCGATGCTGCGCTGGATCCGCGAAAAGGGGCTGGAAGTGCTTAACTGGACGCCGGAGGCGCAGCAGCTGCGGCTTCGCCTGCAGTGCGCTGCACGATGGCTGCCGGAAGAAAAGTGGCCAGCGATGGATGATGACGCGCTGCTCGCCACGCTGGAAAGCTGGCTGCTGCCGGAAATGAGCGGCGTGCGCGATATGAAAGGCTTGCGGCAGATTAACCTGTCCGGCGCTTTATTACATTTGCTCATATGGTCACAGCGTCAGCGGCTGGATAGTGCCTTACCAACCCATTACACTGTGCCGACCGGCAGCCGTCTGCCGATTCGCTACGATAGCGAGAAGCCGCCCGCGCTGGCGGTGCGCCTGCAGGAAATGTTCGGTGAGGCGCAAAATCCGACGATTGCGGAAGGGCGCGTAGCGCTGGTGCTGGAGTTATTATCCCCCGCGCAGCGGCCATTGCAGATTACCCGCGATCTCGCTGCCTTCTGGCAGGGCGCCTATCCGGAGGTGCAAAAAGAGATGAAAGGACGCTATCCCAAACATGCCTGGCCTGACGATCCGGCCAGCGCGTTGCCTACGCGCCGCACCAAAAAATATGCCGCGCCGCAGTAGGAATGCAGCGCTGCTTTCAGAGGGTTCTGCTTTTCGAAATGAAGCAGTAAGAACAGAGTAACCGGCCTTGTCAACAGGCCATCCCTGGAGAAACGAAACGAATGTCTGGGAACGATCGCGAACCTATCGGGCGCAAAGGGAAACAGCCTAAACCGCCACGTCAATCCGGTGGAGCGGGACGCCGCAGGGAAGAATATAACGATGAACAGCATGATGATGACCAGGAGGAAAGACCGGTGCCACGTAAAGGAAAAGGGCGGCAAGCGCGCAGCAGCAAAAAAAGAAAATGGCTGGGATGGCTGATTAAGCTATTTATCGTGGTCGTGGTGATTATGGCCGCCTACGGCGTTTACCTCGATTCAGAAATCCGCAGCCGTATCGACGGCAAAGTCTGGCAGCTGCCGGCGGCGGTCTATGGTCGTATGGTCAGCCTTGAGCCGGGCATGGCCTATAACAAAAAAGAGATGATTGCGCTGCTGGAAGGCACGCAGTATCGCCAGGTAACGCGGATGACGCGGCCGGGTGAATTTACCGTGCAGGCGAACAGCATCGAAATGATCCGCCGTCCGTTTGATTTCCCCGACAGTAAAGAAGGGCAGATCCGCGCGCGGCTGACGTTCAGCAGCGGTTCCCTGAGCGAAATTAAAAACCTTGATAACGGACGCGACTTCGGTTTCTTCCGTCTCGACCCGCGTCTGATCACCATGCTGCAATCGCCCAACGGCGAGCAGCGTCTGTTTGTGCCGCGCGCCGGTTTCCCCGATCTGCTGGTCGATACGCTGATCGCTACCGAAGACCGTCATTTCTATGAGCATGACGGCATCAGCTTGTATTCGATTGGCCGTGCGTTCCTGGCGAATATTACCGCCGGGCGTGCGGTGCAGGGCGGCAGTACGCTGACGCAGCAGCTGGTGAAAAACCTGTTCCTCACCAATAAGCGTTCCCTGTGGCGTAAAGCCAACGAAGCTTATATGGCGCTGATTATGGATGCACGTTACAGCAAAGATCGCATCCTTGAACTCTATCTGAACGAGGTCTATCTCGGTCAGGCCGGTAACGATCAGATCCGTGGCTTTCCGCTGGCCAGCCTTTATTATTTTGGTCGTCCGGTGGATGAACTGAGCCTCGATCAGCAGGCGCTGCTGGTGGGCATGGTAAAAGGCGCATCACTGTATAACCCGTGGCGTAATCCGAAGCTGGCGCTGGAGCGCCGCAATCTGGTGCTGCGTCTGCTGCAACAGCAGAAGGTTATCGATCAGGAGCTGTATGACATGCTCAGCGCCCGACCGCTTGGCGTGCAGCCAAAAGGCGGCGTTATTACGCCGCAGCCAGCCTTTATGCAGATGGTGCGCGGCGAGCTGCAGGCGAAGCTGGGCGATAAGGTAAAAGATCTCTCCGGCGTGAAAATTTTCACTACGCTCGATCCGGTTTCGCAGGACGCAGCGGAAAAAGCGGTGGAAGAGGGCATCCCGGCGCTGAAAAAACAGCGCGGCCTGAAGGATCTGGAAACCGCGATGGTGATTGTCGATCGCTTTAGCGGCGAAGTCCGGGCGATGGTCGGCGGGGCCGATCCGCAGTTTGCCGGTTATAACCGTGCCATGCAGGCGCGTCGTTCTATCGGCTCGCTGGCGAAACCGGCAACCTACCTGACGGCGCTGTCGCAGCCCGATACTTATCGCCTGAATACCTGGATCGCCGATGAACCCATCGCGCTTAAGCAGCCGAACGGCCAGATCTGGAAACCGCAGAATGACGACCGTCGCTTCAGCGGTAAAGTGATGCTGGTGGATGCGCTGACTAACTCGATGAACGTTCCTACGGTAAACCTGGGGATGACGTTGGGGCTGGATAATGTAGTGAATACCTGGGTCAAATTGGGTCTGCCGAAGGATCAGTTGCATCCGGTGCCGGCAATGCTGCTGGGCGCGCTAAACCTGACACCGATTGAAGTGGCGCAGGCGTTTCAGTCGATCGCCAGCGGCGGTAACCGCGCGCCGCTGTCCGCCGTGCGCTCGGTGATTGCAGAAGATGGCAGCGTGCTGTATCAGAGCTTCCCGCAGGCGGAGCGCGTTGAACCGGCGCAGGCGGCTTATCTGACGCTGTATACCATGCAGCAGGTAGCGGCGCGTGGTACTGCGCACGCCCTGGGCGCAAAATATCCTGCTGTGCACCTGGCCGGGAAAACCGGTACGACCAATAATCAGGTCGACAGCTGGTTTGCCGGCGTGGATGGCAAAGAAGTGGCGATTACCTGGGTAGGCCGCGACAATAACCAGCCGACGAAGCTTTATGGCGCTTCTGGTGCGATGCAGCTCTACCGTCGCTATCTGGAGAATCAGGCTCCGATGCCGCTAACGCTGACGCCGCCGGAGGATATTGCTTCGATGGCGGTAGATGCTGCCGGTAACTTCGTTTGTGATAGCGACGGCGGCTGGCGTACGCTACCGGTATGGACCACCGATGCCACTGCGCTTTGCCAACAGCAAATGCAGCAGATGCAGCAGCAGCAGCAGCAACAGCAACAGCAAATGGGACAGCAGCAGCCGCAGCAGCCGCAGCAGCCGCAGAAGCAGGACAGCGATGGCGTTGCCGGTTGGATCAAAGATATGTTTGGCGGTAATTAAACCGTTACTGAGCCGTAATAAAACGGGCGCATCCTGAGGGAGCGCCCGTTTTTTTATGGATTAACTCTTCCGGCGGAGTTTGACGGTTTAAGATCAACCCACAGATAATGAAAGCATTAGGCTTTATTTAAGAAATTAAATCTATTTAAGATCTTTTTCCGTTTGCTTTTATACAAATAGCGCCCTTGTTTTTTCATTGCGTTATGAGGAATTGCTGTGTTATTTTTTAGGAAATAACTGTTCCGTTAAGTAAGGACTCGTCAGTGAGCAACCTGCTCTTTATTTTTTCTTTCTTGAGAAAGTAAGGGGAATATCGGAATTTTCCAGGGTTATTAAGTCTATTAAGTTATGGTTAAAGTTTTCAGCCAGCAGAATCGAAAGGTATGTGTATCTTTCTTAATGAAAAGGAATTTACTGTGGGCAGTCTGTTAAAAAATATCAATCTATCCGCTAAATTAGCGATGTTGGGCGCTTTTGCCCTGGTTCTTTTTGTTTTACCTACCGTGCTGTTGCTTAATCATGGCAATGAATCTATTGACGTGAAGCAGCGGGAAATCGACGGTGTCCCGGTACAAAAACAGCTGTTAACATTGCTGGGCGCGTATCAGCGCCACTGGAATGAAAGTCACCTTGTCATTTCGCAGAATAAAACCGCTTCTCCAACCCTTTCAGCAACGGTAAGTGAAATACAAAAACATCAAACGTCTCTGCTCAATACGCTGACTAAGGCGAATGCCAAATTCGCGTTGAAAAAAATGCAGTATATCATCGATGAATGGACAGATCTGCAGCGCAAGCTGAACAGCCCTGAGTTCACGCTAGCTGAAAATAATCTAAGACATGAAAAGCTGATGAACTCATTGCTGGACGCTATGGGGGATGCGCTTGATCTTTATCATCTATCGCTGGATGCGGACTTGAACAGCTACCAGCTTATGCTGAGCACCTTTAACCGCGTGCCTGAAATGATCACCGGGCTGGCCCAGGTGCGGAGCAGCGGCGCGGAATTTTTAGCCACAAACAACGTTAAGAAAGAGGCGGATTACGTACGCATTTCTTATCAGATAGAAATGGCCCAAAAATCGCTGGAGGCATTTTATAAAAACTTTACCAAGGCGTTTGGCCTGGATGATGAATTAAAAGCTAAAATGGCTCAGCCGATTGAACAATTATGGAAAGAGGCAGAAGCCGCCCTACAGCTCGCGGATAATATGTTTACTGAACGGAAGGGGATTAATATCAGTGAAAGCGACTATACGCAGACCTTCAATTCTATTATGGGGAAATATGAAAGCATCGGCCTTTTAGCGGCAGATGAACTTTCGCAAATATTGAATGAGCAGGCCGGAAGCAAGCGCCTGTCACAGATATGGTTACTGGGCTCGCTGGTCGTATTACTGCTGCTGATGATCGCTTTTACCGTATTTATTGTGAAAACCGTAACCCGCCCGCTTAATGAAGCGACCGGAATTGCCAAAAAAGTTGCCAGCGGAGATTTAACCCATCATATCCAGGTCGAAGGGAATAATGAAACGGCCTCCCTGTTGCGCTCATTAGGTGAAATGAATCACCGCTTATCGAACCTGGTTTACTCTATTAAAGAAAGTTCTGACGTTATCGCCCGTTCTTCTGAAGAGATTGCCAGCGGCAATCAGGATCTTTCCGGCCGGACGGAAAGTCAGGCGGCTTCGCTTGCCGAAACGGCGGCCAGCATGGAAGAGTTGACCTCTATTATTAATCAGAACGCGGATAACACGCGTCACGCCGCTGAAATGGCGCAGGAGGCGACCGAAGCCGCATTAAGCGGCGGGGAAGCGATGGAGTCGGTTAAAGTCTCGATGGAACAGATCAACAACAGCTCGGGACAAATTCAGGAGATTATTGGCGTTATTGATGGCATCTCTTTTCAAACCAATATCCTGGCGCTGAATGCTGCGGTGGAAGCGGCGCGCGCGGGTGAACATGGTAAAGGTTTTGCGGTGGTGGCCGCTGAAGTGCGGGCGCTGGCGCAGCGTTCAGCCACGGCGGCACGAGAAATTAAACAGCTTATTGAGCAGTCGGTCGCACATTCGATGCAGGGCATTAGTATGGTGCAGGACGCCAGAAAGAAAGTTAATCAGAGCGTCACCTCTATCGAGCAGACCGCGCAGCTGGTTAAAGATATTGCCTCTTCATCTAAAGAGCAAAGCGCCGGGATTTCGCAGATCAGTATCGCCGTTAATCAAATGGACAATACCACGCAGCAGAATGCCGCGCTGGTAGAGCAATCAGCGGTGGCTTCAGGATCGCTGGCTGAGCGAGCAAGAACCTTGCGTGAGGTCATATCGGTGTTCCGCACCAGCAAAACGGAGTAGCAATGAAGCATAAGGTAGAGGCTTTATTATCATCTGTGGTTTTCCCGCCGTGGATAACGGAATAAACGACGGATCAAAGCCGCGAGAGGGAATGGATTTGCACGGGCGCATCAGGATGCGCCCGTTTTTTGATCTGACTCATAGCATCTTTGCCACCGCTCTTAAGCTGGCCGGTATGAAGGACGTATTGCAGGATTACCGCTTGCAGATCCGAGTTTATTTCGCATATTATCCAACCACAACAATAAGCATACGAATAATTATCGTTTGCGTTTCCTTTTTCATCGTCTTTCCTATTTCCATTCAGAGAAAACACAATGGTAAATGCGCGTAGTAAAGTTTTTGCGGCATCCGCTTCGGCGGGCTTATTGAAACGTCCGCTGGCGGTGCTGGTGGCTTTAACCCTGGCGGGAGGAAGCTCTGTCTTTGCCGCTGAGGAAACGCTGGTGGTTGATGCAGCAGCCGACGCACCGCAGGAAAGCGCCTGGGGACCGGCAGCGACTATCGCCGCTAAGCACAGCGCAACCGGCACTAAAACCGATACGCCAATTGAAAAGAATCCGCAGTCGGTATCGGTCATCACGCGTCAGGAAATGGATACCCATCAGCCTGCATCAGTTAAAGAAGCGCTGGGCTATACGCCGGGCGTGACGGTTTCTACGCGCGGCGCGTCAAACACTTATGATGCGGTTAAAATTCGTGGTTTTGGTTCAGTCAATCAGAATAACTACCTGGACGGTCTGAAACTGCAGGGCGACTTCTATAACGAAGTGATTATCGATCCCTATATGCTTGAGCGCGTTGAACTGCTGCGCGGCCCAACCTCCGTGCTGTATGGCAAAAGCAGTCCGGGCGGGATTATTACCATGACCAGCAAACGCCCTACAACAGAACCGCTGCGTGAAGTGCAGTTCAAGATGGGCACCGATAATCTGTGGCAGACCGGATTTGATTTCAGCAATGCGCTGGATGATGCCGGTGTGTATTCCTGGCGGCTTACCGGCGTGGCTCGCTCGACTGACGCTCAGCAAGATCGTGCAAAAGAAAAACGCTACTCTATCGCTCCGGCCTTTACCTGGCGTCCGGATGATAAAACTAACCTGACGCTGTTGGCTAACCTGCAGGATTCGCCGGAGACCGGTTATTACGGCTGGTTGCCAAAAGAGGGAACCGTAGAGTCACTACCGAACGGTTCCCATCTGCCGGTTAGCTTCAACGAGGGTGCCCGCAACAATACCTATTCTCTGTCGCATAAATTAGTCGGTTACAGCTTTGAACACGGCTTTAACGACATTTTTACGGTGCGTCAGAACCTGCGTTATGTAGAGGCAAAAACCTCGCAGAAAAGTATCTATGGTTACGGCATTGACGCCAGCAATCCTTATATCCTGAAGCGTAGCACCGTCGTTGATAATGAAAAATTACACAACTTCGCCGTTGATACGCAGCTTGAAAGCAAGTTTGCTACGGCAGGAGTTACGCACACGCTGTTAACAGGTATCGACTTCCAGCAGATGCGTAACGATATCAATGCCCTCTTTGGCACCGGAACGGATTTGGATTTACGTAACCCGGATTACAGCGATTATGATTTTGGTTCTGCCACGCCTTATCAACAAAACAAGCAGAAGCAGACCGGTATTTATGTGCAGGATCAGGCGGAGTGGAACCGGTTTGTTCTGACCGCAGGCGGACGCTACGACTGGTTAAAACAGTCTACGCGCGCTTACCAGGCGTCCAACTATACCGAACGCAGCGACAGTCAGTTTACCGGCCGAGTGGGGCTGAACTATCTGTTTGATAATGGTATTACGCCTTACGTTAGCTATAGCGAATCGTTCGAACCTAACTCCGGCGCGGACTACGCAGGCAATACCTTTAAGCCTTCTAAAGGCCGTCAGTATGAAGCTGGCGTTAAATATGTGCCGAAAGATCAGCCGATAGTTTTGACCGCAGCCCTTTATCAGCTGACCAAAACCAACAACCTAATGTCCGATCCTGCTCACGTTTTTCAATCGGTACAGGGTGGGGAAATTCGCTCGCGCGGCGTAGAGCTGGAGGCAAAAGCGGCGCTGACGGCGAATATCAATATGACCGCGTCCTATACCTATACTGATGCGGAATATACCAAAGATACCACGCTGAAAGGCAATACGCCGGAACAGGTACCGAAACATATGGCCTCATTATGGGGCGATTACACCTTTAATAACGGCCCGTTAAGCGGTTTAACGCTGGGCACCGGCGGCCGTCTGATCGGCTCCAGCTATGGCGATCCTGCTAATACCTTTAAGGTTGGCAGCGCCGCGGTCTGGGATGCGGTGGTGAAATACGATCTCGGCCGTTTCGGCATGTATGGCTCCAGCGTAGCGTTAAACGTTAATAACCTGCTGGATCGCGAATATGTCGCTAGCTGCTTCCAGACTTATGGCTGTTTCTGGGGCGCTGAACGCCAGGTGGTTGCTACCGCAACATTCCGTTTCTAAATCCATCCATCCGGGCGCGGCTTTGGTCGTGCCCGTCACCGTTGAAGATAACCATGTCACATCAGCTGCCACAGGAAACGACCTTCACGCTTGATCAAGTCAGTTTTCGCGTGCCCGGGCGTACGCTGCTGCATCCTCTCTCGCTCTCATTTCCCAGCGGTAAAGTCACCGGCTTGATCGGTCATAACGGCTCCGGGAAATCTACCCTGCTGAAAATGTTAGGCCGCCATCAGCCCGCCAGCGAAGGCCGCGTGCTGTTAAATGATAAACCGCTGGATGAATGGAACAGCAAAGCCTTTGCCCGTCAGGTCGCCTATTTGCCGCAGCAGCTGCCTGCGGCGGAGGGAATGACGGTGCGGGAACTGGTGGCGGTGGGCCGCTACCCGTGGCACGGCGCGCTGGGCCGCTATGGCGAAGAGGATCGTCAGCGCGTAGAGGAAGCGATTGCGCTGGTTGGGCTGAAACCGTTTGCTCAGCGGCTGGTGGATAGCCTCTCCGGTGGGGAGCGTCAGCGCGCCTGGCTGGCGATGCTGGTGGCGCAGAACAGTCGCTGCCTGCTGCTTGATGAGCCCACCTCGGCGCTGGACATCGCACATCAGGTTGAGGTGCTGGCGCTGATCCAGCGTCTTAGTCAGCAGCGTGGGCTGACGGTAATTGCCGTTCTGCACGATATTAATATGGCGGCGCGCTATTGTGACTCACTGGTGGCGCTACGCGGCGGCGAGATGATCGCCCAGGGCGAGCCGGCAGAGATTATGCACAGCGAAGTGCTGGAGCGAATTTATAATATTCCTATGGGCATTCTGCCGCACCCGCAGGGTGGCGCGCCGGTCAGCTTTGTTTACTGATACAAGGATGTGGCTATGTTGCCAATAACACGTCGTCGCCTGCTTGCCGCTATGGCGCTCTCTCCGCTGCTTTGGCAGCAAACGCTGCGGGCCGAAACGCTCGATCCGCAGCGGGTGGTCGCCCTTGAATGGTTGCCGATTGAATTGATGATGGCGCTGGGCGTGGTGCCGATGGCCGCCGCTGAGCTCTTTAACTATCGCGCCTGGGTTGGCAAGCCTGAACTGCCCGCCAGCGTGACAGACGTCGGGCTGCGCACCGAGCCGAACCTCGAACTGCTGACGCAGCTCAAACCCTCCTTAATTCTTTACTCCAGCGGCTATGGCCCGTCTCCGCAGACGCTATCGCGCATTGCCCCCAGCCAGGGATTCGCCTTTAACAACGGTGACGGCAAACCGTTAACGACGGCACGCCAGTCGTTAATGCAGCTGGCGCAGCGCATCGGCAAAATGCCGCAGGCGCAGGCGCATCTGGCGATGTTCGATAGCTTTATTGCCGATATGCGCACGCGCCTGGCACCGCGTGCGGCGAAGCCGCTGCTGTTGATGTCGTTGATTGATAACCGTCACGCGATTGTCTTTGGCAAAGGCAGCTTGTTTTTAGAGGTGATGCAGCGCCTTGGCTTACAGAACGCCTGGCAGGGCGAAACGAACTTCTGGGGCAGCGCGGTGATTGGCATCGAGCGTCTGGCGACGATCCGCGATGCGGATGCGATTTGCCTGAGCCACGGCGACGATACGTTGATGAAGCAGGTCGCGGCTACCGAGCTTTGGCAGTCGCTGCCTTTTGTTCGTCAGCAGCGCTTTACCCGCGTATCGACCGTCTGGTTTTATGGCGCGACGCTCTCGGCGATGGAGTTTTGTCGTATTCTCGCTAACGTACTGGAGGCATGATGCGCAGGCGTTTCGCTTTCCCGTTGATGCCAATCGGCGCGCTGTTTCTGTGCGCGCTGGCGTTAACCGGCCTGAATTTTACTCATCATCTGCCGCAGCCGCAGTGGCTGAACGCTTTATGGCAGCCGGACCGCGATAATATCGATCAGATGGTCTTTCATTTTAGCCTGCTGCCACGGCTGGCGGTGGCGCTGCTGGCCGGGGCCGGGCTGGGGCTGGTCGGCGTGCTTTTTCAGCAGGTACTGCGTAACCCGCTGGCGGAACCGACCACGCTCGGCGTGGCGAGCGGCGCCCAGCTTGGCATTACGGTTGCGACGCTGTGGGCGCTGCCGGGCGGTATGCTCACGCAGCAGATTGCCGCGATGACGGGCGCGGTACTGATCGGCCTGCTGGTATTTGGGATCGCCTGGGGAAAACGGCTGTCGCCGGTGACCCTGATCCTCGCCGGACTGGTGATGAGCCTGTACTGCGGCGCGGTCAATCAAATCTTTGCTATTTTCAATCACGACAGGCTACAGAACCTGTTCTTGTGGAGCACGGGTTCGTTAAGCCAGCAGGACTGGAGTAACGTGACTTTTTTGCTGCCGCGCCTGCTGCTGGGCTTTGTGCTGGCGCTGCTGCTAAGGCGGCCGCTGACGGTGCTGGGACTGGATGATGGCGTAGCAAAAAATCTCGGTATGGCGCTGTCGCTGGTGCGGCTGGCGGCGCTGGGGCTGGCTATCGTGCTGAGCGGTATGCTGGTGAATGCCGTCGGTATCGTCGCGTTTATCGCCCTGTTTTCACCGCTGATGGCGAAGCTGCTGGGCGCGCGCCGTCTGGTTAGCCGTATGTTACTGGCTCCGCTGCTGGGCGCGCTGCTGCTCTGGCTGACGGACCAGTGCGTGATTTGGCTGACCGATAACTGGCGTGAGGTTTCAACCGGCACCTTAACGGCGCTGGTCGGCGCGCCGATCCTGCTATGGCTGCTGCCGCGCCTGCGCACCGGCGCGGTGCCGCCGCCGCTTAGCCAGGGCGATCGCGTGCCTGCGGAACGTCAGCATGTCGTGCTATGGGCGCTGGCGGCGCTTGGCGTGCTGCTGCTGTTGGCGGCGACTGCCCTGTCGCTGGGGCGCGATGCGCACGGCTGGCTGTGGGCGAGTGGCGATCTCTGGCATCAGCTGCAGCCGTGGCGCGCGCCGCGCATGACCGCCGCGCTGGCGGCAGGCGTGATGCTTGGCGTGGCGGGTAGCCTGATTCAGCGCCTGACCGGTAATCCGATGGCCAGCCCGGAAGTGCTGGGCATTAGCTCTGGCGCAGCCTGCGGCGTGGTGCTGATGTTGTTTCTGGTGCCGGGCGACGCCTTTGTCTGGCTGCTCCCTGCCGGTAGCCTCGGCGCGGCGGCCACGCTGCTGCTGATTATGCTGGTTGCCGGACGCGGCGGTTTTTCACCGGAGCGTATGCTGCTGGCGGGGATGGCCTTCAGTACCGCCTTTACCACTTTACTGGCGATGCTGTTGGCCAGCGGCGATCCGCGTATGGCGCAGCTGCTGAGCTGGGTATCTGGCTCGACCTATGGCGTAGATGCGGGGCAGGCGCTGCGCACCGCGCTGGTGGCCGTAGTGCTGGTCGCTATTGCTCCGTTTGCCAGCCGCTGGCTAACCATTTTGCCGTTGGGCAGCGCCACGGCGCGCTCAATTGGCGTGGCGCTAATGCCGGCGCGTCTTAGCCTGCTGCTGCTGGCCGCCGCGCTGACTGCCGCCGCGACGTTGACCATCGGACCGCTAAGCTTTATCGGCCTGATGGCGCCGCATATCGCGCGAATGTTGGGGTTCCGGCGGGCATTGCCGCAGGTGGTGGTTGCGGCGCTAATGGGCGGCGGCCTGATGATTGTGGCCGACTGGTGCGGCAGAATGGCGGCGTTTCCGGATCAGATCCCGGCGGGGTTGCTGGCCACCTTTATCGGCGCGCCTTACTTTGTCTGGCTGCTGCGGAAAGTGAAATAAAAACGGGCGCCGCAGGGTGCCCGTTAAAGAGGGATGATAACACGTACAGGTTGTTTAGCCGTTAAGCCGCCTGCGCTAAATCCTTACAACCGCGCAAAGCTGCGGCGTGCTGCATCAACGGTGCGCTGAATATCTTCGGCGCTGTGCGCCAGCGACATAAAGCCCGCCTCAAACGCCGACGGCGCCAGGTAAACGCCTTCATCCAGCATCATATGGAAGAAACGCTTAAAGCGCTCGGTATCACAGCGCGTCACATCGTCATAGCAGGTGACTTCTGCCGCATCGGTGAAGAACAGGCCGAACATGCCGCCGACGTGGTTAACCACCAGCGGGATATTTTCCTCCTGCGCCGCCGCCCGTAAACCCTGCGCCAGCTGCGTGGTCAGCTCGGTTAGCGTGGCGTGCGTGCCGGGCTGAGCGATTTCCGTCAGGCAGGCGTAACCGGCCGCCATCGCGATCGGGTTGCCGGAGAGCGTACCGGCCTGGTAAACCGGCCCCGTCGGTGCCAGCGCCTCCATCACGTCGCGACGTCCGCCAAATGCGCCTACCGGCATCCCGCCGCCGATAATTTTGCCCAGGCAGGTCAGGTCCGGCGTTACGCCATAGTGGGCCTGAGCGCCGCCCAGCGCCACGCGGAAGCCGGTCATCACCTCATCGATAATCAGCAGCGCGCCAAATTCATCACACAGCGCGCGCAGGCCCGGCAGAAAATCAGGCTGCGGCGGAATACAGTTCATATTGCCCGCCACTGGCTCAACGATAATACAGGCGATTTCATGCGGGTATTGCTCGAACGCGGCGCGCACCGACGCCAGATCGTTATAGGTACAGGTCAGAGTATGCTTTGCGAAATCCGCCGGGACGCCGGGCGAGTTCGGCTGACCGAGGGTTAGCGCGCCGGAGCCCGCTTTCACCAGCAGGCAGTCGGCATGGCCGTGATAACAGCCTTCGAATTTGATGATCTTATCGCGCTGGATGAAACCGCGCGCCAGGCGAATGGCGCTCATGGTGGCTTCGGTGCCGGAGTTAACCATCCGCACCATTTCCATCGACGGCACCAGTTCGCAGACCAGCTCTGCCATCTTCACTTCCATTTCGGTCGGCGCGCCAAAGCTCAATCCGCGCTCCGCCGCCTCGATTACCGCGCTGCGGATCGCCGGATGATTATGGCCCAGCACCATCGGTCCCCAGGAACCCACATAATCGATATAGGCTTTGCCGTCGGCATCGTACAGCCAGGCACCATCGGCACGCTCAATAAATAACGGGACGCCGCCGACGCCGGTAAAGGCGCGTACCGGCGAGTTTACGCCGCCGGGAATGGAACGCTGCGCCTGCTGATACAGGTTTTCGGACTTACTCATGAATCGGCTCCTGAATGAAAGAAAAACCCGGTCATTCTACGGGAACTTAGGGACGCGTTGAAGGCGCACGGAGTGAGATTGATAACAAAGTGTCTGAACTCTCCGCGCTTTGTTTGCCAACGCGCTGGCAAGAGGAGTATTGCGCAGAATGACATTTTTTGCCCCTGCATACGGTGCGGCGTATGATACCGGCCTCCATTAACTTCCTGATATGAGCGTTATGAGCGAAACACCCACTTCCACTGAGCAGCTGCATGTGGTTCCCCTGCGTCGTACCGATTTTCTGCGGATGCTGCTGCGGCGTGATAAAACGCCCGTGGCGATTCTGATTGTCGCAGGCATCGTCGGCACGCTGGCCGGGCTGACTGGCGTTGTCTTTGAGAAAGCGGTAACGGCGGTACAGGTCTGGCGCCTGGGCATGGTTGCCAGCACCGGCGAGCGTCTGTGGCTGGCTTTTCCGCTGGCCTTTTTATTGTCTGCGGTACTGGCCGCCTTTGGGTACTGGCTGGTGCGTCGCTTTGCGCCGGAGGCGGGCGGCTCCGGGATCCCGGAAATCGAAGGGGCGCTTGAAGAGCTGCGTCCGGTACGCTGGTGGCGCGTTATACCGGTTAAATTCCTTGGCGGTATGGGGACGCTGGGGGCCGGAATGGTGCTGGGAAGGGAAGGGCCGACGGTGCAGCTGGGCGGCAACGTCGGGCGCATGGTGCTGGATCTGTTTCGTATGCGCAGCGCCGAAGCGCGCCATTCGCTGCTGGCAACCGGCGCCGCCGCCGGGCTTTCCGCCGCGTTTAATGCGCCGCTGGCCGGGATTCTGTTTATTATCGAAGAGATGCGTTTGCAGTTTCGCTACAGCCTGATTTCGATTAAGGCGGTCTTTATCGGCGTGATTATGTCGAGCATCGTGTTTCGCTATTTTAACGGCGAGCATGCGGTAATTGCCGTCGGCAAGCTTGCCAGCGCGCCCATCAATACGCTGTGGCTCTATCTACTGCTGGGAATGTTATTTGGCATTGTCGGCGTGCTGTTTAATCGCCTGATTTTTATTACGCAGGACTTTTTTCAGCGGCTGCACGGCGGCGCGATGAAAAAAGCGCTGATTATCGGGGCGCTGCTGGGCGGCCTGTGCGGTATTCTCGCCGTGATTGAGCCGGAAGCGGCGGGCGGCGGATTCAGCCTGATCCCCATCGCGGCGGCAGGACACTATACCGTAGGGGTGCTGCTGTTTATTTTTATCGCGCGGGTGATAACCACGCTGCTGTGCTTCAGTTCGGGCGCGCCGGGCGGTATCTTCGCGCCGATGCTGGCGTTGGGTACGCTGTTGGGCACCGCCTTCGGCATGGCCAGCGCCGCGCTGCTGCCCTCGTTAACGCTTGAACCGGGCACCTTTGCCATTGCCGGCATGGGGGCGCTGTTTGCCGCCTCGGTGCGTGCGCCGTTGACCGGCATCGTGCTGGTGCTGGAGATGACCGATAATTATCAGCTGATTTTGCCGATGATTATTACCTGTCTCGGCGCTACGCTGCTGGCGCAGTTTCTCGGCGGCAAGCCGCTGTACTCCTCGCTGCTGGCCAGGACGCTGGCGAAGCAGCAGGCGCAGCAGGAGATGGAAAAGGCACAGAGTGCGAGGGCGAATACTTGATTGCTGCACCAGGCTATTAGATAATATTGACAAGCGCGGCCATTTCTGGCCTGAGCCGGATTAATTGCGGAGTGTTTCAATGAGTGATGATGTAGCAGCACTGCCGCTGCAATTTACCGAGGCGGCAGCCAGTAAGGTGAAGACCCTGATTGCTGATGAAGATAATCCTGATCTGAAACTGCGGGTTTATATTACCGGCGGCGGTTGCAGCGGTTTCCAGTACGGTTTCACCTTCGATGATAAAATCAACGACGGCGATATGACCATTGAGAAATCAGGCGTTTCGCTGGTGGTGGATCCGATGAGCCTGCAATACCTGGTCGGTGGAGCGGTGGATTATACCGAAGGCCTGGAAGGTTCCCGTTTTATCGTGACCAACCCCAATGCTAAATCCACCTGCGGCTGTGGCTCTTCCTTCAGCATCTGACAGAAGAACGTGCTTTACGTCCTGTAAAGCACGTTGATTTTTCCTGCCATTCAACGCTAAACAAGCGCATTCCCGCCTGATTTTCGCTTCCTTTTGCGGCGTCCTTAGCGCGACTTTGATTTTTTGGCCGCTCGGTTGTTATGGGTATAAAAAGCGAAACCTTTAATTAATGCCCTTCAGACTGCAGCGCCTGGCACAGTTTTTCCGCCGCCAGCACGCTGCGTGGGCCGGGACGACTAAGCCAGTCTCCCGCAATAGCCACTACCGGCACCGATAGCTGCGGCTGCCAAAAGCGCACGGCCTGAGCGGCGGCTTTGCTGTCGCCCGGAACAACAATCATATCGGGATGGCGCGCCAGCACCTGCTCGCGGCTGACCTGCGGCCAGGGCGCCGCGCTGGCCGCAAAGATATTTTCACCGCCGCACAGCGCCAGCAGCTGGTTTGGTAAGGTTGCGCGCGAGGCGGTAAATAGCGGCTGCTGACCAAACTGCAAAAACACGCGCCGATGCGTTTGTCCGCCATAGCGCTGTCGCAACGCCTTAAAACGCGCCGCCAGGCGATCTGCGGCACGATGCGCCTGCTGCGGGGCAGGGCTCCACGCGGCCAGCTGATGCAGCGCGGCGACAATGCTTTCAATTGAGTTGGGATCCAGCCAGATAACCTGCACGCCCAGCGCCCGCAGCTGATCAATTTGCCGCTGTGGAGAACCACCGCGCCACGCCAGCACCAGATCCGGCTTTAGCGCCAGAATGCGCTCCAGTTTAATACCCTGCCAGTTAGCCACCTGTTCCAGCGATTTCGCCTCCGGCGGATAGTCGGACCAGGCGCTAACCGCCACCGGCGTTATCCCGGCGGCAAAGGCGAGTTCGGTGAGATGCGGCGCCAGCGTGATAACGCGCGGCGCGCTGGCCGCCAGCGCCAGGCTGGAAAACAGCCAGAGCGTCAGCGTTATAAGCGCGCGTTTAGCCACGCGCCAGCTTGCCCAGCAGCGTTTCCACCAGCAGCGAGGATTGTTTAGCGGCGACGCTAAGGAACGCTTCAAAGCTGAGATGGGATTCCTGATCGGCAACGTCAGATATGGCGCGGATCACCACAAACGGCGTGGCGAACTGATGGCAAACGTGGCCAATGGCCGTGGCTTCCATTTCAACCGCGATCGCCTGGGGGAAGGTTGCGCGAATGCGCGCCAGCGGCTGAGCGCCGTTAATAAAGGCGTCGCCGCTCACCACCAAACCGCGTACCGCGTGCAGATTCAGCTGGTTAATACATGCTTCTGCGGCAGCAATCAGTGAACCGTCGGCCGGGAAAGCCGCCGGGCAGCCCGCCATTTGACCCGGCTCATAGCCGAAGGCGGTCACGTCCGCATCGTGATAGCGCACCTCGTCCGATACCACAATATCGCCCACCTTCAGCGCGGGGGCCAGCCCGCCCGCCGATCCGGTATTGATAATAAAGTCAGGACGGCAGCGCTCCAGCAGCAGCGCGGTGCCCAGCGCGGCGGAAACTTTACCGATCCCTGATTTCAACAGCGCCACCTCCACGCCGTTCAGGGTGCCGGTATAAATTTCGCAGCCGGCGATAGAAATAGTCTGACGGTTCTCGATTTTATCGCGCAGTAGTATGACTTCCTGCTCCATTGCGCCAATAATGCCTGCTTTCATTGGGTTACTCGCTAAGTAATTAAAGTGGAATTCAGCGTTTGAACTGTTGCATAGTCTATCACAGGCCCACGGCAAGATGTTTTCATGCAGAAACAAGGGGAAGCGATGGATAAGATTAATTTCCGGCAGCGCATCAGTTTTCAGCGCCCGTGGAACAGCCGGGAAGCGCCGCAGGGCGAATATGCCATTACCCGCCATTTTGAAAGCGACCGTGGGCGTATTATCAATTCAGCGGCCATCCGCCGTTTACAGCAGAAAACTCAGGTATTTCCGCTGGAGCGTAACGCTGCCGTGCGTTCACGCCTGACGCATTCACTGGAAGTTCAGCAGACCGGGCGTTATATCGCTAAAGAGATCCTTGAAACGCTGAAAACGCGCGGCGGCCTGGAAAAATATGGCCTGCAGGAGCTCTCCGGCGCGTTCGAAAGCCTGGTGGAAATGGCCTGTCTGCTGCATGATGTGGGCAACCCGCCTTTCGGTCACTTTGGCGAAGCGGCGATTAACGACTGGTTTGACGCCCACTTACCGGCCGAGCTGGTGGATCCGCTGGTGGCCGGCGTGGATGACGCGGCGCAGCAGGCGGACTTCAGCGCGCTGAACGCAACGATCCGTCAGGATCTCTGTCATTTCGAAGGCAACGCGCAGGCGATTCGCCTGGTCCATACGCTGCTGCAGCTAAACCTGACCTACAGCCAGGTTGCCTGTATTTTAAAATACACCGCGCCCGCCTGGTGGCAGGGCGAAAAGCCGGCGCAGTTCGCTACGCTGATGAAAAAGCCGGGCTTTTATCTTTCCGAGCGTCACTATATTGCCGAACTGCGAGCGGCCACGCAGCTGCAGGAATATCATCGTTTTCCATTAACCTGGATCATGGAAGCGGCAGATGACATTTCCTACTGTATCGCCGACCTGGATGATGCGGTGGAAAAGGCCATCTTCAACGTCGATACGCTGTATGGCTATCTGGAAAAGCTGTGGGGACCGGTGCGTTCCGGCGATGCCTTCAGCCGCACCATCGGCTATGCCTGGCGCGAGGCAAACGGAAAAAAAATTCGCGGCCGAAGCGATCAGTTTTTTATGTCGCTGCGCGTTAGCGTACAGAATGTGCTGGTTACCCACGCCGTTAATCGATTCGTGGATAATCTGGCCGCGATTTTTAACGGCGACTTTAATCATGCGCTGCTGGAAGATGAGGGCGAAGAGGGACGGCTGCTCTCCTTATTTAAAACCGTCGCGCGCCGTCATGTATTTAATCATTCGGAAGTTGAACAGTTAGAATTACAGGGCTATCGGGTAATAAAAGGGCTGCTGGAGATTTACCAGCCGCTGCTTGAGCTAAATTATGAAGCCTTTACCACGCTGATAGCGGAAGATTTCCTGGCCGGACATCCTATTGAAACCCGATTGTTTCATAAGCTTTCCGGCAAACACCGTCGCGCTTATCAGCAGCATATGCGCACCGTGAAAATTGAGCATAAATATCAGCGGCTGCTGTGGGAACGTTATTATCGTGCGCGTCTGATTCAGGACTATATTAGTGGAATGACCGATCTTTATGCCTGGGATGAATACCGGCGTTTAATGGCGGTTGAGTAGTGAAGTAATAAAAGGAGTTTTGTAAAGATGCAGAATATTTTTTTACTTTTGCCAAAAAGTTACTGATGAACTTTGCGGTAAAAATTTAATCTCATCAACACGGCCAAAATGATGGTCAGCTTCATTGATCCAATACGAGTAACAGACGAATGAAAAAAACAGCTCTTGTATTAAGCGCATTAGCTCTTAGCCTGGGAATGGCGATGAGCCCGACTTACGTTATGGCTGCTGAAACAGCCTCCTCCTCCACTCAACAGCTTCCCAGCCTGGCGCCAATGCTGGAAAAAGTGATGCCGTCAGTCGTCAGCATCAACGTTGAAGGCAGCACCACGGCGAAAACGCCGCGTCTGCCGCAGCAGTTCCAGCAGTTCTTTGGCGATGACTCGCCGTTCTGCCAGGACGGATCGCCGTTCCTGAACACGCCGATGTGCCAGGGCGCAGCGCCTGGCGGCAATGCACCACAGCAAAAATTCCGCGCGCTGGGTTCCGGCGTGGTGATTAATGCGGAAAAAGGGTATGTGGTCACCAACAATCACGTGGTGGACAACGCAACCAAAATTCAGGTGCAGCTCAGCGACGGGCGGCGCTATGACGCAAAAGTGATCGGTAAAGATCCGCGCTCTGATATTGCGCTGATTCAGCTCCAGGATTTTAAAAATCTTACCGCGATTAAAATGACCGATTCTGACAACCTGCGTGTCGGTGATTATACGGTAGCGATCGGTAACCCGTACGGGCTGGGCGAAACCGTCACGTCCGGCATCGTCTCCGCGCTGGGCCGTAGCGGCCTGAACGTGGAAAATTACGAGAACTTTATCCAGACCGATGCGGCCATTAACCGCGGTAACTCCGGCGGCGCGCTGGTTAACCTGAATGGCGAGCTGATCGGGATTAATACCGCCATCCTCGCCCCGGACGGCGGCAACATCGGTATCGGCTTCGCCATTCCCAGCAATATGGTGAAAAATCTGACCGCCCAGATGGTGGAATATGGTCAGGTGAAACGCGGCGAGCTGGGCATCATGGGAACCGAGCTGAATTCTGAGCTGGCGAAAGCGATGAAAGTGGATGCTCAGCGCGGAGCCTTTGTCAGCCAGGTTATGCCGAAGTCTTCCGCCGCTAAAGCGGGTATTAAGGCGGGCGACGTGATTATTTCGCTGAATAAAAAACAGATCTCCAGCTTTGCCGCGCTGCGTGCTGAAGTCGGCTCGCTGCCGGTTGGCACTAAGCTGGAGCTGGGCCTGCTGCGTGACGGTAAACCGCTGACGGTAACGGTCGAACTGCAGCAAAGCTCGCAGGATAACGTCGATTCCGCAACGATTTATACCGGCATTGAAGGCGCTGGTCTGAGCAACGCGGAGGTGAACGGTCAGAAGGGCGTGCGGGTAGACAGCGTTAAGCCTGGCAGCGCCGCGGCGCGTATCGGTCTGAAAAAAGACGATATGATCCTTGGCGTTAACCAGCAGCCGGTGGCTAACCTCGGCGAGCTGCGTAAAATCCTTGATACCAAGCCGTCCGTGCTGGCGCTAAATATTAAACGCGGCGACAGCAATATCTATCTGTTAATGCAATAACGCTTTTCCTGCGGGTTACTCCGCAGAGAGTGTGAGTGATCAACGGCCCGACGGCCTGCTCGTCGGGCCGTTTTTAGTTTGTGAGATTGCCTGCAAATTTATTAACCGGAGCGGCGCTTGATGCAATTGCCCAATGCTTCACCGCAGTCGCCAACGTATGCTGCTTCTTCAAGTCCCGGCTGGAGTGAATAATGGCTAACTATTACCTGGATGCTCGTCTGGCCCAGGATATTGTGGCGCGTACCATGAAAATTATCGACAGTAACGTCAACGTCATGGATGCCCGTGGCCGGATTATCGGCAGCGGCGATCGGGAGCGTATTGGTGAATTGCACGAAGGCGCGCTGCTGGCGCTGTCGCAGGCGCGCGTAGTAGATATTGACGAGGCCGTCGCGCGTCATCTGCACGGCGTACGGCCCGGCATCAATTTACCGCTGCGTATTGCCGGTGACATTGTTGGCGTGATCGGCCTGACCGGCGATCCCGTTTCGCTACGTCAGTACGGCGAGCTGGTTTGTATGACGGCGGAGATGATGCTGGAACAGGCGCGACTGCTGCATATGCTGGCGCAGGATAGCCGTCTGCGCGAAGAGCTGGTGCTGAATCTGATCCGTAGCGAAACCCTTTCTCCGGCGCTGATGGCGTGGGCGCAGCGGTTGGGTATCGATCTTAACCAGCCGCGCGTGGTTGCGGTGGTCGAGGTCGATAGCGGGCAGCTGGGCGTGGATAGCGCTATGGCTGAGCTGCAGCAGCTGCAGACGCTGCTGACCATGCCGGAGCGCGACAACCTGATCGCGATTGTTTCTCTCACGGAAATGGTGGTGCTGAAGCCGGCGCTGAATGCGCATGGCCGTTACGATCAGGATGAGCATCGGCGGCGCGTTGAACAACTGTTAGGGCGTATGAAGGAGAGCGGACACCTGCGCATTCGCATTGCGCTGGGCAACTATTTTACCGGCGAGGGCAGTATTGCCCGTTCTTACCGTACGGCGCGGACGACGATGAGCGTGGGCAAACAGCGAATGCCGGAACAGCGCAGCTTTTTTTATCAGGATTTAGTGCTGCCGGTGCTGCTTGATAGCCTGCGCGGCGGCTGGCAGGCTAATGAACTGTCGCGGCCGCTGGCGAAGCTGAAGGCGATGGATAATAACGGGCTGCTGCGGCGCACGTTAATTTCCTGGTTCAGTAATAACGTGCAGCCCTCGGCCACCGCACGGGCGCTGTTTATTCATCGCAATACGCTGGAGTACCGGCTGAACCGGATTTCTGAATTGACCGGGCTTAACCTGGGCCATTTTGACGATCGGCTGCTGCTGTACGTGGCGCTACAGCTGGATGAGCAACCCTGAAGGGAATACGCCGCGCCGCACGGCGGCGTATTAAGATGCTGACAAACCCGGCGCGCGGAGCGTTCAGGCGCGCTGCCGGCAATTTTATTGCCTTAGCGGCTGTTGCGCGTCAGCTTATCCAGATCGGATTCGATTTCGGCGATTTTGTTGGAAACCACGCTTTCCAGATGGCGCAAATCATCAAGAATTTTACGCTTCAGGTCGATTTCCACCTGGTCGCGCTGGCAGATTTGATCTAGCTCATCAATGACATAGCGTAGGTTAGGGCTGATCTCCTGCACTTCTTTGTAACCTTGCCCGATGCCCTCTGCCACGACGGTTTTACGCTGGCGTGGATATTTAAATTTAACGCTTTTGGCAAAAAATTCGCCTTTATCTTTACGAAAGTAAATTTTCAGGATGTCATTATTCGCTTCCTGACGCAGGCTGTAGCGATCGATCTCTTCCGGATTGGAAATGCCCAGGCTTTTTAAATTGTCATACATGGCGATGTTTCCTGTAAACGTGAAATTAGGGCGTCGCAACTGTTCCGTTACACCTTATTTCGGCCCCAACGCTGTACGGACATCCTGCTGAAACAGAAAAAAGGGCCTGTCATCACTGTAGACATAAACGACGACTTTCGGGAAATTGCGCCGCAGAAATGACGGAAATGAATTATCGCCCGCGTAAAAAATAAACGCACCTGTAATTTGCAGGCCGGGCAAAGCGGCGCGGATAACGACCAGGCGG
The DNA here is from genome assembly GCF_002895925.1 of Mixta theicola. Lineage (GTDB taxonomy): Bacteria > Pseudomonadota > Gammaproteobacteria > Enterobacterales > Enterobacteriaceae > Mixta > Mixta theicola. Next base: position 216,362 of record NZ_NWUO01000007.1, read on the forward strand.
AAACAGAGCGGAAGCCGGAACGGCGCTTAATAATGGCGAGAGAAAAGGATGGGAATTTGCCCTGCCGGGGAGGCAGGGCAGGGCGTCAGGCTTTATTCATCAATGGTGCGCAGCAGCTCATTGATGCCAACCTTACCGCGCGTTTTCGCATCGACTTTCTTCACAATAACCGCACAGTAGAGGCTGTAAGAGCCATCTTTTGACGGCAGATTGCCGGATACCACCACCGAGCCTGCCGGAACGCGGCCATAATGGATTTCGCCGGTTTCACGATCGTAAATTTTGGTGCTTTGACCAATATAAACGCCCATAGAAATCACCGAACCTTCTTCAACGATCACGCCTTCCACGATTTCCGAACGCGCGCCGATAAAGCAGTTGTCTTCGATGATGGTCGGGTTAGCCTGCAGCGGCTCCAGCACGCCGCCGATGCCTACGCCGCCGGACAGGTGAACGTTTTTACCAATCTGAGCACAGGAGCCTACGGTCGCCCAGGTATCAACCATTGAACCTTCATCAACCCATGCGCCGATATTGACGTAAGAAGGCATCAGGACGGTATTACGGGCGATAAAAGCGCCCTGACGTACTGCCGCCGGCGGCACAACGCGGAAGCCCTCTTTTTTGAAACGCGCTTCATCATAAGCCGCAAATTTCATCGGCACTTTGTCGTAAAAACGGCTTTCAGCGCCTTCGATTACCTGATTGTCATTGATACGGAAAGAGAGCAGCACCGCTTTTTTCAGCCACTGATGCGTGACCCACTGGCCATCAATCTTTTCGGCTACGCGCAGGGCGCCGCTGTCCAGCAGGGCAATAACCTGCTCTACGGCTGCGCGGGTGGCGGAATCTACGCTGGTGGGCGTGATGTCGGCACGGCGCTCAAATGCGCTCTCAATGACACTCTGTAACTGTTGCATTTGCATTTTCATCCTGGGTTTTGCATTCACCGTCGGGCAGCGTCGCTGCTGGCCCGATAGTTTAGTGAACGACGGTGTAATAAAGATCGGAATCACACTTTATCGTTTGGATTAAGGGCCTCTGTCAACCGTTGTTGCAGCTTATGGCGCAAATTGGCGCTCAGCGCCCGGCGCTCGTTATCGGCCAGAATAAACAGGTCCTCGACCCGCTCGCCGATGGTGCTGATGCGCGCGCCGTGCAGCGAAATGCCCAAATCGGCAAAAACTTCGCCTACCTGCGCCAGCAGGCCGGGACGATCGAGCGCGATCAGCTCAAGCCAGGTGCGACGTTCGTTAAAAGAAGGCAGAAAACGCACCTCGGTATCGACGTTAAAGTGTTTCAGCTTGGCCGACTGGCGGCGGGTGCGCAGCGGCGTCCAGCTGGTTTGCGTAATCGCCTGTTCCAGCGCCTGGATAATCATCTGGTGACGATCCGCCGCCAACGGGCTGCCGTCCGGCTCCAGCACGATAAAGGTATCCATCGCCATACCGTCGCGGCTGGTAAAGATCTGCGCATCATGCACGCTGAGATTACGGCGATCCAGCTCTCCCGCAACGGCGGCGAACAGATAGGGCCGGTCCGGGCTCCAGATAAAGATCTCGGTGCCGCCGCGCGTCGCCTGCGGGCTGACCAATACCAGCGGCTTGTGCAAGTCGTGGTTCATCAAATGACGCGCATGCCAGGCCAGCTGGTTAGGCGTATGGCGCAGGAAATAGTCGGCGCGACAGCGGCTCCAGATTTGGTGCAGCGCCTCTTCATTAATGTTGTCCATGCGCAGCAGGGCTAACGCCTGCAGACGATGATGGCGCACGCGTTCGCGCAGGTCGGGCGAGTTTTCCATCCCGCGTCGCAGCTGTTTTTCCGTAGCGAAAAACAGTTCGCGCAACAGGCTCTGTTTCCAGCTATTCCACAGCGTTTCGTTGGTGGCGCAAATATCCGCCACCGTCAGGCAGACCAGATAGCGCAGGCGATTTTCATTCTGGATCACCTCAGCGAACTGCTGGATAACCGTCGGATCCTGAATATCGCGGCGCTGAGCGGTAACCGACATCAGCAGGTGATAGCGCACCAGCCAGGCAACCAGCTGCGCCTCGCGTGAGTTCAGGCCGTGCAGCTCGGCAAAGGCCAGCACATCCTGCGCGCCGAGAATGGAGTGGTCGCCGCCGCGGCCTTTGGCAATATCGTGAAACAGCGCCGCCAGCAGCAGCAGCTCCGGCTGCGGCAGACGCGGCCACAGCTCAACGCAAAGCGGATGGCGCGAGCGGGTCTCTTCGCTGGCGAAGCTTTCCAGCTTTTGCAGTACGCGAATGGTGTGTTCATCCACCGTGTAAGCATGAAACAGATCGAACTGCATCTGCCCGACGATTTTACTCCACTGCGGCATATAGGCGGACAGAACGCTGTGACGATGCATCGGCACCAGCGCCCGGCTGACCGCGCCCGGATGGCGCAAAATGGCGAAAAAGTAACGCCGGGCCTCCGGCAGGTTACAGAGCGGCTGCTGCAAATTACGGCGCGCATAGCGCAGCTGACGCAGCGTGGACGAGTAGATGCCTTTGATATTTTCATTGCGCACCATCACCCAGAACATACGCATAATCGCTTCCGGCTGGCGGCTGAACAGCGCATCATCGCGTAAATCGATCAGGCTGCCGCGCAGCTGAAAATCTTCATCAATCGGCTGCGGCTTATCGGTTTCGTCCAGCGCCAGAATCGCATCGTCAAACAGTTGAAGCAGCATCTGATTCAGTTCGCCAATGCGCCGCGTAACGCGGAAAAAGTCCTTCATCATCCGCTCGACCGGTTCGTTACCCTCGCCCTGGTAATCCAGGCATTGCGCGACGGTGAGCTGGCGATCGAACAGCAGGCGGTTATCGTAGCGGGGCAGGGTAAGGTGCAGGGCGAAACGGATGCGCCAGAGAAATGCCTGACATTCGTTCAGCTCATTGCGCTCCGCTTCGGTGAGGAAACCGAAGCCGACCATCTCGTCCAGCGACGTGGCGCCGAAGTGGCGGCGCGCCACCCACAGCAGCGTATGAATATCGCGCAGGCCGCCGGGGCTGCTTTTAATATCCGGCTCCAGATTATAGCTGGTACCGTGATAGCGTTTATGTCGCTCCTGCTGCTCGGCGATTTTGGCGGCGTAAAAGTGCGAGGAGGGCCAGAAGCCGTCGCTGAAAATGTGCTTTTGCAGCTCAAGAAACAGCGCCACGTCGCCAACCAGCATACGAGATTCAATCAGGTTGGTGGCGACGGTTAAATCAGCAAGCCCTTCCAGCAGGCACTCTTCCAGCGTGCGCACGCTATGGCCAACCTCCAGCTTAAGATCCCACAGCAGCGTTAACAGTTTGCTGGCCTGCGCCGCCGCCTGTTCGTTTAGCGGTTTGCGGCTAAGGATCAGCAGGTCAATGTCAGAAAGCGGATGCAGCTCGCCGCGACCAAAGCCGCCTACCGCGACCAGCGAAATGCCATCGCACGCCTCAAAGCCGTAAAAACGCCACAGGCGACGCAGCAAAGTATCAATACACAGCGTTCGGGCATCGATCAATGTCGCGACATCTTCCCCGGCGTCAAACGCGGCGGCAAGATGCTGCTGGAAGCGTTCAAGATGCTGCTTTAGCAGCTCGCGCGTGAGCTGCGTATCGTCCCAGCCTGACGCGGATTCGGCCAGGCCACTTATTACTTCATCGGTCACGCCATTGCGCATTGAAGAGTTGCTCCGCTTTCGCCATAAAAAAAGCCGACGTGAAGTCGGCTTTCGTTAAACCTCGGTCAGGCGGGTGTCGCGCCCTCAGGCTTCGTTTACCAGCACTGCCGGAATGGTGTCATCTTTACGCAAAGTAAGAATCTCACAGCCGTTTTCCGTCACCACAATAGTATGCTCATACTGTGCCGACAAGCTGCGATCTTTGGTTTTTACCGTCCAGCCATCTTTCATGCTGCGGATGCGGTAATCGCCGGCGTTCACCATCGGTTCAACGGTAAAAGTCATGCCCGGCTGCAGCACAACGCCGCCGTCGTCGGCATCATAATGCAGCACCTGCGGCTCTTCATGAAAGCCTTTGCCGATACCGTGTCCGCAATATTCACGCACGACGGAAAAATCCTGCGCTTCGACGAATTTCTGAATCTCGCGGCCCAGCGTGCGCAGGCGAATGCCCGGCTTCACCAGACGCAGCGCCAGATAGAGGCTTTCCTGAGTAATGCGGCACAGACGCTCGCCCTGAATGGTCGGTTTGCCGACGAGATACATTTTCGAGGTATCGCCGTGATATTCGTCTTTAATCACCGTCACGTCGATATTGACGATATCGCCATCTTTCAGCAGTTTGTCGTCGCTGGGGATACCGTGACAAACCACGTCATTAACGGAGATACAGACTGATTTCGGGAAGCCGTGATAGCCGAGGCTGGCAGAAACGGCGTGCTGCGTATTCACGATATAATCGTGGCAAAGGCGATCGAGTTCACCGGTGGAAACGCCTGGTTTTACGTAAGGCTCGATCATCTCCAGCACTTCAGCGGCAAGACGTCCCGCCACGCGCATTTTTTCGATTTCTTCTGAGGTTTTAATTGAAATTGTCATTAATTTTATCCGCAGTTGCCGTCATTTTCGACAATAATAGAGCAAGTGGTGCCATGTTAGCAGGTCGGCCAGTGGGCTGCCACTGAGCGTTTATCGACTGCTGACGGTAATGGTCATCATTACGCAATGGCAGCGGCATATCATGCGCTGCGAAAACGACGCGAACAATTATTGGCGTCAAATCGTGCTTTATGGTATAAAGCGCGCCGACGATTCTAAGTAAGGCCAAAAGCCCTGCTGGGAACGCATAAATCTCATTATGTGTAAACAACACACACATATCGGCACATGCGCCGGGGTGCCTTTCGAGGTCGGTTGCATGGGATATGTGGAGGCCCAACCCCAAACTTACTACAGAGGTAATCATGGCAACTGTTTCCATGCGCGACATGCTCAAGGCTGGTGTTCACTTCGGTCACCAGACCCGTTACTGGAACCCGAAAATGAAGCCGTTCATCTTCGGTGCGCGTAACAAAGTTCACATCATCAACCTTGAAAAAACCGTACCGATGTTCAACGACGCTCTGGCTGAACTGAACAAAATCGCTTCCCGTAAAGGTAAGATCCTGTTTGTCGGTACTAAGCGCGCTGCCAGCGAAGCGATTAAAGAATCTGCTCTGAGCTGCGACCAGTTCTTCGTAAACCATCGCTGGTTGGGTGGTATGCTGACTAACTGGAAAACCGTTCGTCAGTCAATCAAACGTCTGAAAGATCTGGAAACTCAGTCTCAGGACGGCACTTTCGACAAACTGACCAAAAAAGAAGCGCTGATGCGTACTCGTGAACTGGCCAAGCTGGAAAACAGCCTGGGCGGTATCAAAGACATGGGCGGTCTGCCGGACGCACTGTTCGTGATCGATGCTGACCACGAGCACATCGCAATCAAAGAAGCAAACAACCTGGGTATCCCGGTATTTGCTATCGTTGATACCAACTCCGATCCGGATGGCGTTGATTACATTATCCCTGGTAACGACGATGCGATCCGTGCTGTTAGCCTGTACCTGACTGCTGTAGCGACCACCGTTCGCGAAGGCCGCTCTCAGGATCTGGCTGAGCAGGCAGAAGAAGCTTCTTTAGAGAACGCTTAATAAGGTTTGCTCTGTACAGAGCCCTTATCATTCAGATGTGATCTGTAAGGGGCCGATTATGGCCCCTTTATTTTTTTAACCGCGGTCCGGCGCCTGGCCTGGCTGCGAAGTACTCCTGCTAACAGAAGCTGTTGACCCGCGGCAGGTAAAGCGGGGCAAGCAGGCAACAGACAACTGAGGAAGAGAGAATGGCTGATATTACCGCTGCTCTGGTAAAAGAACTGCGCGAGCGTACTGGCGCTGGCATGATGGAATGTAAAAAAGCGCTGGTTGAAGCCAATGGCGACATCGAACTGGCGATTGACAACATGCGTAAATCTGGTCAGGCAAAAGCGGCGAAGAAATCTGGTCGCGTCGCTGCTGAAGGCGTTATCCTGGCTGAAGTCGCTGGCAACACCGGCGTGATCGTTGAACTGAACTGCGAAACTGACTTCGTAGCGAAAGACGCAGGCTTCCTGGCTTTCGGTAAAGAAGTTATCGCTGCCGCTACCGCTGATCGCATCGCTGATATCGATGTACTGAAAGCGAAATTCGAAGATCAGCGTACCGCGCTGGTGGCGAAAATCGGTGAAAACATCAACATCCGTCGCGTTGCTATCCTGGAAGGCGAGATGGTTGGTTCTTACCTGCACGGCGCACGTATCGGCGTTCTGGTTTCTGCAACCGGCGCTGATGAAGAGCTGGTTAAACACGTTGCTATGCACGTTGCAGCAAGCAAGCCGGAATATGTTAAGCCGGAAGACGTACCGTCTGACGTGGTTGAGCGTGAGCATCAAATCCAGCTGGACATCGCCATGCAGTCTGGCAAACCGCGCGAAATCGCCGAGAAAATGGTTCAGGGTCGTATGAACAAGTTCACCGGTGAAGTTTCTCTGACCGGTCAGAGCTTCGTAATGGATCCGAGCAAAACCGTTGGTCAGCTGCTGAAAGAGAAAGGCGCCGACGTGATTAACTTTATCCGCTTCGAAGTGGGTGAAGGCATTGAGAAAGTCGAAAGCGACTTCGCTGCAGAAGTAGCGGCCATGTCTAAGCAGTCTTAATGGTCCCAAAAGAACCGCCAATCGGCGGTTCTTTTTTGTCTGGGATCTTCAACATTTTTCAGTCTCATCCCAATAGCTTTCCCAACCGGCTAAGCGGATGATAGTTCGGATTTAACTCTTCATTATTTTCATGATAGCTTCCAGGAAAAAACGACCATGGCTACCAATGCAAAACCTGTTTATCAACGTATCCTGCTAAAACTAAGTGGCGAAGCGCTGCAGGGCGCCGAAGGTTTCGGCATCGACGCGAGCGTGCTCGATCGCATGGCTCAGGAAATTAAAGAGCTGGTGGAGCTGGGTATTCAGGTTGGCGTCGTTATTGGTGGGGGTAACCTGTTCCGCGGCGCGGGCCTGGCTCAGGCGGGAATGAATCGCGTTGTCGGCGATCATATGGGCATGCTGGCTACCGTAATGAACGGCCTGGCGATGCGTGATGCGCTGCACCGCGCCTATGTGAACGCGCGTCTGATGTCAGCGATTCCGCTTAACGGCGTGTGCGATAACTACAGCTGGGCGGAAGCCATTAGCCTGCTGCGTAATAATCGCGTTGTTATTTTCTCTGCCGGTACCGGTAATCCTTTCTTTACCACTGATTCTGCAGCCTGCCTGCGCGGTATTGAAATCGAAGCCGATGTGGTACTGAAAGCCACCAAAGTCGACGGCGTTTATTCTGCCGATCCGGTAAAAACGCCGGATGCCACGCTGTACGATCAGCTTTCCTATCAGGAAGTGCTGGAGCGTGAGCTGAAAGTGATGGATTTGGCCGCCTTTACCCTGGCGCGCGACCATCAGCTGCCGATTCGCGTCTTCAATATGAATAAGCCGGGCGCCCTGCGTCGTGTGGTGATGGGTGAAAAAGAAGGCACCCTGATTACGCATTAATATCCGTCACGGCGTAAAATAAGGTATATTCTGTCTGCGCGGCGTAAATAAGCGACGCGCACCGTGCAGGATTATCGACGAATTTTACCGTTTCCTGACACGTAGCCGTGGCAGGTCAAACAGAATCCAAGGGTTACAACGTGATTAACGACATCAAAAAAGATGCCGACACGCGCATGGAAAAATGCGTTGAGGCGTTCAAAAATAACATCGGCAAAGTACGCACTGGCCGCGCATCTCCAGCGCTTCTCGACGGTATCGTAGTTGAGTATTACGGTACGCCGACTCCGCTGCGCCAGCTGGCCAACGTTACCGTCGAAGACTCACGCACGCTGAAGATCAACGTGTTTGACCGCTCCCTGAGCCAGGCCGTTGAGAAAGCGATTATGTCGTCCGATCTCGGCCTCAATCCGAGCTCAGCCGGCACTGATATTCGCGTGCCGCTGCCAGCGTTAACGGAAGAGCGTCGTAAAGATCTGATCAAGGTCGTGCGCGGCGAAGCCGAACAGGGCCGGGTTTCCGTGCGTAATGTGCGTCGTGATGCCAACGACAAAATTAAAGCGCTGCTGAAAGATAAAGCGATCGGCGAAGATGAAGAGCGTCGTGCGCAGGATGAAATCCAGAAAATGACCGACGCGTATATCAAGAAAGTTGATGCCGCGCTGGCTGAAAAAGAAACGGAGCTGATGGATTTCTAATTCCATCCCGCTCCGGTAAAACGCCGTCCACAGCGTACAGCTTACGCTGTTTGACGGCGTTTTGTTTTGTCCCACCCTTATTGGCGCACTGGCGCATTTCTCTGTAGCGCCGTGTCCGAATTTTCTACACAGAGCGGCCTCATGAAGCAATTAACCATTCTCGGCTCTACCGGATCGATTGGCACCAATACGCTGGCAGTGGTGCAGGCAAACCCCCATCTGTATGCGGTTAAAGCGCTGGTCGCCGGATATAACGTCGATCTGATGACCGAGCAGTGCCTGCGTTTCCGTCCGGCCTTTGCCGCGATGGCGGATGACGCCTGCGCGCATCAGCTGCGTCAGCGCCTTAGCGAGTTGGGCGTTAATACGGAGGTGATGGCTGGCGAAGAGGCCGCGTGTCAGCTGGCGGCGTTGGACGATGTCGATCAGGTTATGGCGGCGATTGTCGGCGCGGCGGGGCTGCTGCCCACGCTGGCCGCGATTCGCGCCGGAAAAACCGTGCTGCTGGCGAATAAAGAGTCGCTTGTCACGTGCGGCCGTTTATTTATGGAGGCGGTGAGCGCCAGCGGCGCGCGATTGCTGCCGGTTGATAGCGAGCATAATGCCATTTTTCAGAGTTTACCGGCTTCCATCCAGCAACAGTTAGGATACGCTAACCTACAGGAAAACGGCATAGAGTCGATTATCCTTACGGGATCGGGTGGACCGTTTCGTGACACGCCGCTGTCGGCACTGGCAACCGTTACGCCGGAGCAGGCCTGCGCGCATCCGAACTGGTCGATGGGACGAAAAATCTCCGTCGACTCCGCCACCATGATGAATAAAGGCCTGGAATACATTGAAGCCCGCTGGCTGTTTAATGCAACCGATGCGCAGATGGAAGTCATTCTGCACCCGCAGTCGGTCATTCATTCTATGGTGCGTTATCGCGATGGCAGCGTACTGGCGCAGTTGGGATCGCCAGATATGCGTACGCCGATCGCCCATACGATGGCCTGGCCGCAGCGTGTAGAAGCAGGCGTAACGCCGCTCGATTTTACCCGCATGAAGGCGTTAACCTTCGCCGAACCTGATTTTAATCGCTATCCCTGTCTGAAGCTGGCTATGGATGCGTGTGAACAGGGGCAGGCGGCGACCACCGCGCTCAATGCGGCAAATGAAATTGCGGTCGCCGCGTTTCTTCATGGTCAGATTCGCTTTACCGATATTGCCGCGCTTAATGCAGCGGTATTGGCATCGCTTCATCACGGCGAACCACAGAGCGTGGAGGCAGTGTTGGCCATTGATAGCGAGTCGCGTCGTGCCGCTCAGGCGCTGCTGCCGCGTTTCGCTAAGGCCGGGTAATTCGCCAATTTGCGTGGTCGCTATTTGTGAGCCTGGGTTGAAACTGGTATAGTCCCCGGCTCCCGTTTCGCATTTACACACAGCCAAAGCGGTGAACAGAGCCGTGGTTGTCACGGCTTTTTTTTGCAGCCGCACGGGAAATGTATTCAGAAGCCGCTGTATTTCTGATGAAAGGAAATGAACACGCGTTATGTCGTCCGAAACTCAAATAACAACCGATGACCAGCAGCGGACAGGCCCGCGTCATGTGGCCATCATCATGGATGGCAACGGCCGCTGGGCGAAAAATCAGGGTAAACTCCGTGTTTCCGGTCACAAAGCGGGAGTAAAGTCGGTGCGTCGCGCCGTAAGCTTTGCCGTGAGTAATAAACTGGAAGCACTCACGCTTTATGCCTTCAGTAGCGAAAACTGGTCCCGTCCGGCGCAGGAAGTCGTTGCGCTGATGGAGCTGTTTGTCTGGGCGCTTGATAGCGAAGTAAAAAGCCTGCACAAGCACAATGTTCGGTTAAGAATTATTGGCGATATTAGCCGTTTTAATTCACGCTTACAGGAGCGCATTCGTCGCGCTGAGGAACTTACTCAACAAAATGATGGATTAACTCTCAACATTGCCGCGAATTATGGCGGCCGTTGGGATATTATTTACGGCGTAAAAAAGATAGCCGAGCAGGTGCAGGAAGGATTGCTCCGTCCTGACCAAATCGAAGAAACTACGCTGTCCGGATTTCTCTGTATGCATGATTTGGCACCGGTGGATCTGGTAATAAGGACCGGGGGGGAACACCGCATCAGTAACTTCCTGCTGTGGCAAATTGCCTACGCGGAATTTTACTTTACCGATGTTCTCTGGCCTGATTTTGACGAACAAGTTTTTGAAGGTGCAATGAATGCTTTTTCACATCGTGAGCGTCGATTTGGCGGCGCAGCACCTGGCGGCGCCTGAGCGCCCTGGGGGTAACCTTTGCTGAAGTCGCGTCTGATTACAGCGTTCATCCTGATCCCTTTGGTGATCGCTGCGCTTTTCTGGTTACCGCCATCAGGATTTGCCATTACCACACTGGCGGTATGTATGCTGGCCGCATGGGAGTGGGGCCAGCTTGCTGGCTTCACCTCCCGTCTCCAACGCATCTGGCTGGCCGTGCTTTGCGGCCTCCTGCTTGCCGTGATGTTATTTACGCTTCCCCCTTATCAACATGCCGTTCAGCTGCCACAAATAGGCGGTTCGCTTTGGGTTGCGCTGGCGTGGTGGATTGGCGCTCTGCTGCTGGTGCTGCGCTATCCGGCCTCGGCGGGGTTCTGGCGCCATTCGCGCGCGCTGCGTCTGATATTCGGCGTTTTAACCATCGTGCCGTTCTTCTGTGGAATGGTTGCGCTGCGTCAGTATCATTATGATGTGGATCATTTCGCCGGCGCCTGGTGGCTGCTGTATGTGATGATTCTGGTCTGGGGCGCTGACTCCGGGGCCTATATGTTTGGACGTCTGTTCGGCAAACATAAACTGGCGCCAAAGGTCTCGCCGGGCAAAACCTGGGAAGGTTTTTTCGGCGGTCTGCTGACCTCGGCGCTGATTGCATGGCTGTTTGGACTGTGGGCGCCGCTGAGCGTGGCGCCGGGCGTATTGTTAACCTGTTCCGTTATTGCGGCGCTGGCTTCCGTGCTGGGCGATCTCACCGAAAGCATGTTTAAACGCGAGGCGGGCATTAAAGATAGCGGACATCTTATTCCCGGACACGGCGGCATTCTCGATCGCATTGACAGCCTGACGGCGGCGGTGCCGGTTTTCGCCTGTTTGCTGCTGTTAGTATTCAGGGCGCTGTAAGGACAAGACGTTATGCTGAGCTTTATCTGGAGTCTTGCTGCCTTTATCGTTGCGCTGGGTATACTGATTACCGTTCATGAGTTTGGTCACTTCTGGGTAGCGCGTCGCTGCGGCATCAAAGTAGAACGCTTTTCCGTGGGCTTTGGTAAAGCGCTCTGGCGCCGTCGCGACCGCCTCGGCACCGAATATGTTATTGCCTTAATCCCGCTTGGCGGCTACGTCAAAATGCTGGATGAGCGCGTTGAAAGCGTCCCGCCTGAGCTGCGTCATCAATCCTTCAATAATAAAACGGTACTGCAGCGCGCAGCGGTGATTGCCGCCGGTCCCGTCGCTAACTTCCTGTTTGCTATCTTTGCCTACTGGCTGGTCTTTATTCACGGCGTACCTGGCGTGCGTCCGGTTACCGGTGGGATCGTGAGCGGCTCGGTGGCGGCCCAGGCGCAAATTTCGCCCGGTATGGAACTTAAAGCGGTTGATGGTATCGAAACGCCTGACTGGGATGCTGTGCGTATGGCGCTAGTAGGTAAAATCGGTGATGCCGAGGTTACCTTAAGCCTGGCGCCGTTTGGCTCATCACAGCGAGTGGAAAAACGGGTCGATCTGCGCAACTGGCACTTCGAGCCTGATAAGCAGGACCCGGTGGTGGCGTTAGGCATTGAGCCGCGCGGCCCTGAGATTGAAACGGTTCTGGCGGAAGTCCAGGCGCAGTCGCCTGCCAGTGCGGCAGGTTTGCAAGCGGGTGACAGGATCGTTAAAGTCGATGGTCGCCCGCTGGCGGACTGGCGACAGTTCGTGAACCTGGTGCGGGAAAGTCCCGATAAGGCGATTGCGCTGGATGTGGAACGCCAGGGCAACGTTGTCAGCCTTACGCTGACGCCAACCGCAAAGGGTACGGAAGGGTTCGCCGGTGTCGTGCCGCGCGTGCTGCCGTTGCCTGAGGAGTATAAAACGGTGCGCCAGTATGGTCCGTTTGCTGCTATTGGCGAGGCCGGGGAGAAAACCTGGCAGTTAATGAAGCTGACGGTCGGCATGCTTGGTAAACTGATCGCCGGAGATGTTAAGCTGAACAACCTGAGCGGGCCGATTTCTATCGCGCAAGGCGCCGGGATGTCAGCGGAGTATGGGATGATTTATTACCTGATGTTTCTCGCGCTTATCAGCGTGAACCTCGGTATTATTAATCTCTTCCCGTTACCGGTATTAGATGGTGGGCATCTGCTTTTCCTGGCGATTGAAAAAATCAAAGGGAAACCGGTGTCTGAGCGAGTTCAGGACTTCAGTTATCGCATTGGCTCAATTTTGCTGGTGCTATTAATGGGGCTTGCACTATTCAATGATTTCTCTCGCCTGTGATGACCGGAACGTTGTCCAGGCTGGGACGTGTTAGGAAGAACGCATAACAACGATGGCGATGAAAAAGTTGCTCATAGCGTCGCTGCTGTTTAGCAGCGCCACCGTTTACGGTGCAGACGGGTTCGTAGTGAAGGACATTCATTTCGAAGGACTGCAGCGAGTCGCTGTCGGTGCGGCTCTGCTCAGCATGCCGGTGCGTGTTGGTGATACGGTAGACGATGAAGATGTCAGTAATACCATTCGCGCCCTGTTTGCTACCGGGAATTTCGAAGATGTTCAGGTTCTGCGCGACGGCAACACGCTGATCGTTCAGGTGAAAGAGCGTCCCACCATTGCCAGCATCACTTTCTCCGGTAACAAAGCGGTGAAAGATGACATGCTCAAACAAAATCTGGAAGCTTCCGGCGTGCGCGTCGGCGAAGCGCTGGATCGCACCACCATTTCCAGCATCGAGAAAGGGCTGGAAGATTTCTACTACAGCGTGGGTAAATATAGCGCCAGCGTAAAAGCAGTCGTGACTCCGCTGCCGCGCAACCGCGTCGATCTGAAGCTGGTATTCACCGAAGGCGTTTCGGCGAAAATCCAGCAGATTAACGTGGTAGGCAACAAGACCTTTAGCTCTGATGAGCTGATCTCGCGCTTCCAGCTGCGTGATGAGGTGCCGTGGTGGAACCTGGTCGGCGATCGTAAATATCAGAAGCAGAAACTGGCAGGCGATTTAGAAACCTTGCGCAGCTTCTATCTCGATCGCGGCTACGCACGCTTTAATATCGATTCCACGCAGGTCAGCCTGACGCCGGATAAAAAAGGTATTTATATCACCATCAATATTAACGAAGGCGAGCAGTATAAGCTTTCCGGCGTGGTGGTGAACGGCAGCATGGCGGGACACTCCGCCGAGATCGAAAGCCTGGCAAAGGTTGAACCCGGCGAGCTGTATAACGGCACCAAAGTCACCAAAATGGAAGATAATATCAAGCAGCTGTTAGGCCGCTATGGTTATGCCTATCCGCGCGTGGTGACGCAGCCGGAAATTAACGACGCCGATAAAACGGTAAAACTGCATGTGAATGTCGATGCCGGTAACCGTTACTACGTGCGTAAGGTGCGCTTCGAAGGCAACGATACCTCCAAAGATGCCGTGCTGCGTCGTGAGATGCGTCAGATGGAAGGCGCATGGCTGGGCAGCAACCTGGTCGAGCAGGGCAAAGAGCGCCTAAACCGTACCGGCTATTTCGAAACGGTTGATGTCGATACGCAGCGCGTGCCCGGCACGCCGGATCAGGTCGATGTCGTCTATAAGGTGAAAGAGCGTAACACCGGTACCTTTAACTTTGGTATTGGCTACGGCACCGAGAGCGGCGTCAGCTTCCAGGTCGGCGTCACCCAGGATAACTGGCTGGGTACCGGTAACACCGTCGGCATTAGCGGCACCAAAAACGACTATCAGACCTACGCGGAATTCTCCTTAACCGATCCGTACTTTACGGTGGACGGGGTAAGTCTCGGCGGGCGCATCTTCTATAACGACTTTAAAGCGGACGATGCCGACCTTTCTGACTATACCAACAAGAGTTATGGTCTGGATGGCACGCTGGGCTTCCCGGTTAACGAAAACAACACGCTGCGCGTGGGCCTGGGCTATGTGCATAACGATCTGTCGAATATGCAGCCGCAGGTGGCGATGTGGCGTTATCTGGAGTCGGTTGGCCAGCATCCGGATATTTCCGGTCGCAGCGAATATGCCGCCGATGACTTCACCTTCAACTATGGCTGGACGTACAACAACCTCGACCGTGGTTTCTTCCCCACCGCCGGTAACCGTACCAACCTGAACGGTAAAGTGACGGTTCCAGGATCGGATAACAACTTCTATAAAGTCACGCTGGATACGCAGCAGTATATGCCGATCAATAACGATCATACCTGGGTGCTGCTGGGACGTGGCCGCGTCGGTTATGGCGATGGGCTGGGCGGCAAAGAGCTGCCGTTCTATGAGAACTTCTATGCGGGCGGCTCCAGCACGGTACGCGGCTTCCGCTCCAATAACATTGGTCCGAAAGCGGCCTACCTGAACGATAACTCGTCTACCTGTTCCGGTGACCAAAACCTGTGTAAATCGGATGATGCGGTCGGCGGTAACGCGATGGCGGTGGCCAGCATGGAGCTGATCACGCCAACGCCGTTTATTAGCGAGAAGTATGCTAACTCGGTGCGCACTTCGCTGTTCGTCGATGCCGGTACCGTTTGGGATACCCATTGGGAAAACTCCGAGGATAGCCGCGCTGCGGGCATTCCGGATTACAGCGATCCGGGCAATATTCGTATGTCCGCCGGTCTGGCGCTGCAGTGGATGTCGCCGCTGGGCCCGCTGGTGTTCTCTTACGC
Source organism: Mixta theicola (assembly GCF_002895925.1). Taxonomy (GTDB): domain Bacteria; phylum Pseudomonadota; class Gammaproteobacteria; order Enterobacterales; family Enterobacteriaceae; genus Mixta; species Mixta theicola. The sequence goes on from NZ_NWUO01000007.1 coordinate 231,523, forward strand.
TCAGCCGTTCAAGAAATATGATGGAGATAAAGCGGAGCAGTTCCAGTTTAACATTGGTAAAACCTGGTAATGCACGCCTCAGGGAAGCATAGCGGTTAAGTATCGCACTGTTCACTGGCCTGAGGGTTGCCCACAGGCCAGGGTATCAGGCAAAACTGTGTCTTTGACACAAACGTTGATGGTAAGGAGTTAATAGTGAAAAAGTTGTTGTGTGCCGCAGGTCTGGGTCTCGCTTTAGCGGTTTCCGCAGGCGCTCAGGCTGCTGATAAAATTGCCGTGGTAAACGTGTCCAGCATTTTCCAACAGTTACCGCAACGTGCCACTGTTGCGAAGCAGCTGGAAAATGAATTTAAAGGCCGTGCTACCGATCTGCAGAGCCAGGAACGCGACCTGCAGGCAAAAATGCAGCGCCTGCAGCGTGATGGCTCCACCATGAAGGCCAGCGAGCGCAGCCGCATGGAAAAAGACATTATGTCTCAGCGCGAAGCGTTCTCTACCAAAGCGCAGGCTTTTGAGCAGGACAATCGTCGTCGTCAGATGGAAGAGCGTAATAAACTGCTGAGCCGTATTCAGGACGCGGTGAAAAAAGTTGCTGATGATGATGGCTACGATGTGGTTATCGATGCTAACGCGGTCGCTTACGCTGCGAATGCCAAAGACATCACTGCCGATGTTCTGAAACAGGTTAAATAATCAATGTCCTCAATTCGACTGGCTGATTTAGCCCAGCAGTTGGATGCAGAATTGCACGGAGATGGCGATATCGCCATCTCCGGCATTGCTTCTATGCACTCCGCCCAAGATGGTCAAATCACTTTTCTCGCCAACAGCCGCTACCGCGAACAGCTTGCCGTATGCCACGCTTCCGCCGTGGTGCTGACACAAGCCGATCTTCCCTGGTGTCACAGCGCCGCGCTGGTGGTTAAAAACCCTTACCTGACCTACGCGCGTATGGCGCAGCTGCTTGATACCACGCCGCAGCCGGCGCAGAATATCGCCCCAGGTGCGGTGATCGACGCCAGCGCTACGCTGGGCAGTCAGGTTTCCATTGGTGCAAATGCGGTAATCGAGTCAGGCGTTGTGCTTGGCGATAACGTTATTATCGGCGCAGGCTGCTTTGTTGGTAAAAATACCCATATTGGCGCCGGTACACGTCTGTGGGCCAACGTAACGATTTATCATGAAATCCGTATTGGCCAGCAGTGCCTGATTCAATCCGGCACGGTGATTGGCGCTGACGGCTTCGGCTATGCCAACGATCGCGGCAACTGGGTGAAAATACCGCAGCTTGGCTCGGTTATTATTGGCGATCGCGTCGAAATTGGCGCCTGTACCACCATCGATCGCGGCGCACTGGATAACACTCAAATTGGTAATGGTGTTATTATTGATAATCAGTGTCAGATTGCACATAACGTAGTGATTGGCGACAATACGGCCGTTGCTGGCGGTGTAATCATGGCGGGTAGCCTGAAAATCGGTCGTTACTGTATGATTGGTGGAGCTAGCGTCATTAACGGACACATGGAAATTTGTGACAAAGTGACGGTAACCGGCATGGGAATGGTGATGCGCCCCATCACCGAACCTGGGGTATACTCTTCAGGCATTCCGTTGCAACCTAATAAAACCTGGCGTAAAACCGCAGCGCTGGTGATGAATATCGATGAAATGAGCAAACGCTTAAAAGCCATTGAGCGTAAAGTCGGCAAAGATGACTAAACGCCCGCTTTATTGAGCGTAAAGTCGGCAAAGACGACTAAACGCCCGCTTTATTGAGCGTAAAGTCGGCAAAGACGGCTTTACGCCCGCTTTATTGAGCGTAAAGTCGGCAAAGACGGCTTTACGCACATCACACGCGGTCCGGCTTTCATAAATAAAACATGCTAAGCAGGGAAGCCAGGCGCCACATAAACTAATTTGCGGCCTGCCGACGATCGTCCGATCGGTGCAGGCCGTGTTATTGATGCCATCAGAATTTTTAGGACAGGAAGAGTATTTTGACTACTGAAACTCATACTCTGAATATTGAAGAGATTTTAGAACTGCTGCCGCACCGTTACCCATTTTTACTGGTCGATCGTGTCCTGGAGTTCGAAGAGCACAAATATCTGCGAGCGGTGAAAAACGTCTCGGTTAACGAACCGTTTTTCCAGGGGCATTTCCCTGGTAAGCCGATTTTCCCGGGCGTTCTGATTCTTGAGGCGATGGCGCAGGCGACAGGTATCCTGGCGTTTAAAAGCGTCGGTAAACTTGAGCCGGGCGAGCTGTATTACTTTGCCGGAATTGACGAAGCGCGCTTTAAGCGTCCGGTCGTACCGGGCGATCAGATGATTATGGAAGTGACGTTCGAAAAAACCCGTCGTGGTCTGACGCGCTTTAAAGGCGTTGCTACCGTTGACGGTAAAATTGTCTGTGAAGCGACCATGATGTGTGCCCGTAGCCGGGAGGCATAATACATGATTGATGCAACTGCCGTAATTCATCCGAGTACTATCGTTGAAGAGGGCGCCGTAATTGGCGCTCGTGTCCACATTGGCCCCTTTTGCTATATCGGTGCGAATGTTGAAATTGGTGAAGGTACCGTTCTGAAATCCCACGTGGTGGTGAACGGACATACCCGCATCGGTAAAGACAATATTATTACCCAGTTCGCCTCTATCGGTGAGGTAAACCAGGACCTGAAATATGCTGGTGAGCCAACGCGTGTTGAAATTGGCGATCGTAACAGCATTCGCGAAAGCGTGACCATCCATCGTGGTACGGTGCAGGGCGGCGGCGTAACCCGCATCGGCAGCGATAACCTGCTGATGGTGAATGCGCATATCGCTCACGACTGCGTCGTTGGCAACCGCTGTATTTTTGCTAATAACGCCACGCTGGGCGGGCACGTTACGGTGGATGACTTTGCCATTATTGGCGGCATGACGGCGGTGCATCAGTTCTGTATTATCGGCGCGCACGTTATGGTGGGCGGCTGTTCCGGCGTAGCGCAGGATGTGCCGCCTTACGTTATCGCGCAGGGCAACCACGCGACGCCGTTTGGTATCAATATTGAAGGGCTGAAACGCCGCGGCTTTGACAAAGAAGCGCTGCATGCTATTCGTGCGGCCTACAAGCTGTTATACCGCAGCGGCAGAACGCTGGATGAAGTGAAGCCGGAGATCGAAGCGCTGGCGGAGAAGCACGCTGAAGTTAAGCCCTTTTACGACTTCTTTGCCCGCTCAACGCGAGGTCTGATTCGTTAACCCATGGCTGCTCGTCCTTTAACGATTGCCCTTGTCGCCGGAGAAACCTCCGGCGATATTCTTGGTGCCGGTTTAATTCGTGCGCTAAAAGCCAGGCATCCTGACGCCCGCTTTGTTGGCGTGGCTGGCCCGCGCATGATGGCGGAAGGCTGTGAAAGCTGGTACGACATGGAAGAGCTGGCGGTGATGGGCATTGTTGAGGTGCTGGGGCGCCTGCCGCGCCTGTTAAAAATCCGTCGTGATTTGACTCGCCGTTTCAGCGCGCTTAAGCCTGACGTTTTTGTCGGCATCGATGCACCCGATTTTAACATTACCCTTGAAGGGCGGCTGAAGCAGCGCGGGATCCGCACTATTCACTACGTCAGCCCTTCGGTATGGGCGTGGCGGCAAAATCGGGTATTCAAAATCGGCCGCGCCACCGATCTGGTGCTGGCCTTCCTGCCGTTCGAAAAAGCGTTTTACGATCGCTTTGACGTTCCCTGCCGTTTTATCGGGCATACCATGGCGGATGCCATGCCGCTTCACCCGGATAAAGCCGCCGCCCGCCGCACGCTGGGAATCGCTGAACCGGCGCTCTGCCTGGCGTTGCTGCCCGGTTCGCGTAAAGCGGAAGTCGAGATGCTCAGCGCGGATTTTCTCAAGACGGCGCAGCGGCTGCGTGAAAAGTGGCCGCAGCTGGAAATCGTGGTGCCGTTGGTTAATGCCCGGCGACGCGAACAGTTTGAGCAGATTAAAGCTGCGGTCGCGCCTGAGCTGCCGGTACATCTGTTGGACGGTCAGGGCCGCGAGGCGATGATCGCCAGCGATGCGGCGCTGCTGGCTTCCGGTACGGCTGCGCTGGAATGTATGCTGGCAAAATGTCCGATGGTTGTGGGTTACCGGATGAAACCCTCCACCTTCTGGCTGGCGCAGCGGCTGGTAAAAACCGACTATGTCTCGCTGCCTAACCTGCTGGCCGGACGCGAGCTGGTGCCGGAGCTGCTGCAGGATGAGTGTCAGCCCGAACGGCTGGCCGCAGCGCTGGAACCCTTGCTGGCGCAGGGCGAAACGCGCGACAGGCTGTTGGCAACCTTTACTGAACTGCACCAGCAGATCCGCTGGAATGCCGATGAACAAGCGGCTCAGGCCGTACTGGAGTTGGCGAATGGCTGAATTTATTTATCCCAACGCGCGCATGATTGCTGGCGTTGATGAAGTTGGACGCGGGCCGCTGGTCGGCGCGGTTGTCACGGCGGCGGTGATCCTCGATCCCGCGCGTCCTGTCGCCGGGCTGGCGGACTCTAAAAAGCTGAGCGAAAAGCGTCGGCTGGCGTTGTACGATGAAATCCGCGAAAAAGCGTTGGCCTGGAGCCTGGGCCGCGCCGAACCGGAAGAGATTGACCAGCTAAACATTTTGCATGCCACTATGCTGGCAATGCAGCGCGCCGTGGCCGCTCTGGCCGTCACTCCTGATTATGTATTGATTGATGGCAATCGCTGCCCTAAGCTGCCGATGCCGTCAACGGCGGTGGTAAAAGGCGACAGCCTGGTGGCGGAAATCAGCGCCGCATCCATTATCGCTAAAGTGACGCGCGACCGTGAAATGGCCGAGCTGGATGCGGTTTTCCCGCAGTACGGCTTTGCACAGCATAAAGGCTATCCCACCGCGCAACATCTGGCGATGTTGACAGAACATGGGGCCACGCCGCACCATCGTCGTAGTTTTGCTCCGGTGCGCAATGCGCTGCTGGACACCGAAGTGACTAATCTCACCGCCGATCGCGCGCGCTAAGCGCAGCTTTGCTGCAGTTAACCGGAAAGAAAAATGGCCGAACCTCGTTTTATTCATCTGCGTATCCACAGCGATTATTCGATGGTCGATGGGCTGGCGAAGACCGGCTCGCTGGTGAAAAAAACAGCGGCCATCGGGATGCCAGCGATGGCAATTACCGACTTTACCAACCTGTGCGGGCTGGTGAAGTTTTACGGTACGGCGCATGGCGCAGGGATTAAACCGATTATTGGCGCTGATTTTCTTGTCGCCTGTGAGCTTATGGGCGATGAGCTGTCGCAGATTACCGTGCTGGCGATGAATAACGTCGGCTACCAAAATCTGACGCTGCTGATTTCACGCGCCTACCAACGCGGCTACGGCCCGGAAGGCCCGACGCTCGATCGTGACTGGCTGGCCGAGCATCAGGAAGGGCTGATTCTGCTCTCTGGCGGACGGCGCGGCGACGTTGGTCGCAGCCTGCTGCGCGGCAATCAGGCGCTGGTGGCGCAGTGTCTGGCTTTTTATCAGCAACACTTTCCCGATCGCTATTATCTGGAGCTGATCCGCACCGGACGCCCGGATGAAGAAAGCTATCTGCATGCCGCCGTCGAGCTGGCAATTGCCGAAGGCATTCCCGTGGTGGCGACGAATGAAGTCTGCTTTATCAATGAGGATGACTTCGACGCGCATGAAATTCGCGTGGCGATCCACGACGGCTATACGCTGGACGATCCCAAACGGCCACGTAATTACAGCCCGCAGCAGTATATGCGCAGCGCTGAAGAGATGTGCGAGCTGTTTTCCGACATCCCGGAAGCGCTGGAAAACAGCGTGGAAATTGCCCGGCGCTGTAACGTAACGGTGCGGCTTGGCGAATACTTCCTGCCGCAGTTCCCTACCGGGGATATGTCTACCGAAGATTTTCTGGTGAAGCGTTCGCGCGAGGGGCTGGAAGAACGCCTTGAATTTCTCTTTCCCGATCCGCAAGTGCGGACGCAGAAACGCGTGGAATACGATGAGCGTCTGGAAATTGAGCTTAACGTTATTAACCAGATGGGCTTCCCTGGCTACTTCCTGATCGTAATGGAATTTATCCAGTGGTCGAAGGATAACGGCATCCCGGTCGGACCGGGACGTGGTTCGGGCGCCGGTTCGCTGGTGGCCTACGCGCTGAAAATTACCGATCTCGATCCGCTGGAATTTGACCTGCTGTTCGAGCGCTTCCTGAACCCGGAACGCGTATCGATGCCCGACTTTGATGTCGATTTCTGTATGGAGAAGCGCGATCAGGTTATTGAGCACGTCGCCGATATGTACGGGCGTGATGCGGTATCGCAGATTATCACCTTCGGTACTATGGCGGCGAAAGCGGTTATCCGCGACGTGGGCCGCGTGCTGGGGCATCCGTATGGCTTCGTTGACCGTATCTCTAAGCTGGTGCCGCCCGATCCGGGCATGACGCTGGAGAAAGCCTTTGCCGCCGAGCCGCAGCTGCCGGAAATCTACGAGGCGGATGAAGAGGTCAGGGCGCTGATCGATATGGCGCGCAAGCTGGAAGGGGTGACGCGCAACGCCGGTAAACATGCCGGCGGCGTGGTGATTGCGCCCACTAAAATTACCGACTTTGCCCCGCTTTACTGTGATGAGCACGGCCAGTATCCGGTAACCCAGTTTGATAAAAACGATGTGGAATATGCCGGGCTGGTGAAATTCGACTTCCTTGGCCTGCGTACCCTGACGATCATCAACTGGGCGCTGGAGATGATTAACGCGCGCCGGGAGAAGCAGGGCGAACCGCCCATCGATATTGCCGCGATTCCGCTGGAAGATAAAATAAGTTTTGATATGCTGCAGCGCGCGGAAACCACGGCGGTGTTCCAGCTTGAATCGCGCGGCATGAAAGACCTGATTAAACGCCTGAAGCCGGACTGCTTTGAAGATATGATCGCGCTGGTGGCGCTGTTCCGTCCGGGCCCGCTGCAGTCGGGCATGGTGGATAACTTCATTGACCGTAAACATGGCCGTGAAGCGATTTCCTATCCGGATATTCAGTGGCAGCATGAAACCCTGAAGCCGGTGCTGGAGCCGACCTACGGCATTATTCTGTATCAGGAACAGGTGATGCAGATTGCCCAGGAGCTGGCGGGCTATACGCTCGGCGGCGCGGATATGCTGCGTCGCGCCATGGGTAAGAAAAAGCCGGAGGAGATGGCCAAGCAGCGTTCCGTGTTTAAAGAGGGCGCGGAAAGCATGGGCATCGACGGCGAGCTGTCGATGAAAATCTTCGACCTGGTGGAAAAATTCGCCGGTTACGGCTTCAATAAATCACACTCCGCCGCCTATGCGCTGGTTTCCTACCAGACGCTGTGGCTGAAGGCGCACTATCCGGCTGAGTTTATGGCGGCGGTGATGACCGCCGATATGGACAACACCGAGAAAGTGGTTGGCCTGGTGGATGAGTGCTGGCGCATGGGCCTGAAGGTGCTGCCGCCGGATATTAACTCCGGCCTTTATCAGTTTCACGTCAATGACGACGGTGAGATCGTGTATGGCATCGGCGCAATCAAAGGCGTCGGCGAAGGCCCGATCGAAGCGATCATTGAAGCACGTAATAAAGATGGTTATTTCCGCGAGCTGTTCGATCTTTGCGCGCGTACCGATCCGAAAAAGATTAACCGTCGGGTGATGGAAAAGCTGATTATGTCCGGCGCTTTCGATCGTCTTGGGCCGCACCGGGCGGCGCTGATGAGTGCGCTGGGCGATGCGCTGAAGGCGGCGGATCAGCATGCGAAAGCGGAAGCGATCGGACAGGCGGATATGTTTGGCGTACTGGCTGAAGAGCCGGAGCAGGTGGAGCAGTCGTACGCCAGTATTACACCGTGGCCGGAACAGGTGCAGCTGGATGGCGAGCGCGAGACGCTCGGTCTCTATCTGACCGGCCATCCGATCAACCAGTACCTGAAAGAAATTGAGCGTTACGTGGGTGGCGTACGTCTGAAAGACATGCACCCAACCGAGCGCGGTAAGGTAATTACCGCGGCCGGTTTGGTGGTGGCGGCCCGCGTTATGGTCACTAAACGCGGTAACCGTATTGGCATCTGCACGCTGGACGATCGTTCTGGTCGTCTGGAAGTGATGTTGTTCACAGATGCACTTGATAAATACCAGCAGCTGCTGGAAAAAGACCGTATCCTGATCGTCAGCGGACAGGTCAGCTTTGATGATTTTAGCGGTGGGCTTAAAATGACCGCTCGCGAAGTTATGGATATTGATGAGGCACGTGAAAAATACGCGCGTGGACTTGCTATCTCGCTGACGGACAGGCAAATTGATGACCAGCTTTTAAACCGTCTCCGTCAGTCTCTGGAACCTCATCGTTCGGGGACGATTCCGGTACATCTCTACTATCAGAGAGCGGATGCGCGGGCTAAGCTGCGTTTTGGCGCAGCGTGGCGCGTATCTCCCTGCGATCGTTTGCTTAATGACCTGCGATCGCTGATAGGATCGGAGCAGGTGGAACTGGAGTTTGACTAAAACAGGAACATTATGAGTCTTAATTACCTGGATTTTGAACAGCCAATTGCAGAACTGGAGGCGAAAATCGACTCCCTCAAGTCGGTTGGCCGTCAGGATGAAAAACACGATATTAATCTGGATGAAGAGATCCAGCGTCTGCGCGAAAAAAGCGTTGAGCTGACCCGTAAAATCTTCGCCGATTTGGGCGCATGGCAGATCGCGCAACTGGCGCGTCATCCGCTGCGTCCTTACACGCTGGACTATGTCCGTAACGTGTTTACTGACTTTGATGAGCTGGCAGGCGATCGCGCCTATGCGGATGACAAAGCGATTGTCGGCGGCATAGCGCGTCTGGACGGACGCCCGGTAATGATTATCGGCCACCAAAAAGGCCGTGAAACCAAAGAGAAAATTCGGCGTAACTTCGGTATGCCGGCGCCGGAAGGCTATCGCAAAGCGCTGCGCCTGATGGAAATGGCCGAGCGCTTTAAGATGCCGATTATTACCTTTATCGATACGCCGGGCGCTTATCCGGGCGTTGGCGCGGAAGAGCGCGGTCAGTCTGAGGCCATCGCACGCAACCTGCGTGAAATGTCCGGCCTGAAAGTGCCGATTATCTGTACCGTTATTGGTGAAGGTGGTTCCGGCGGCGCGCTGGCGATTGGCGTCGGCGATAAGGTCAACATGCTGCAGTACAGCACCTATTCGGTTATTTCCCCGGAGGGCTGCGCCTCAATCCTGTGGAAGAGCGCGGATAAAGCGCCGCTGGCCGCTGAAGCGATGGGCATCATTGCGCCGCGTCTGAAAGAGTTGGATCTGATCGATTCTATCGTCCCTGAACCGCTGGGCGCTGCGCATCGCGATCCGCTGGCGATTGCGGCCTCACTGAAAGCGCAGCTGCTGGCTGACCTGGCCGATCTGGACGTACTGAATACCGAAGAGCTACTGAATCGCCGTTATCATCGTTTAATGAATTACGGCTACGCCTGATTTCGTTCAGGTCATTAACAAGGCGGCCTCCGGGCCGCTTTTTTTACTTTTACGACAAGAGGACTTCCCTCAATAAATATCCTGTTATCGATTGTTTTGCGTTTTGCGCACGGTGATGGTTGAAGTTAAACAGCCTGGGAATACACATCAATAACGGGGGTTGAAATAGGGTCTTACGCCGAAACCGTCGAAACGTCTGATAAACAGCAGAAAGAACTATGCCAGCCGCATGTAACCGGGCAGTATTCAATCTGGGATTCTGGTGAATTTTTAAGGATGAAAAGTCTATGAAAGTGAGCGACGCTGATTTGTTGAAATCAGGATTCAGTAAAAGCGATTTACAAAAACTAAAGAATAATATAGCTAATCATGGTGGGTCACTTGATTCTGTAATATATGATCTTGCAAACCGCTTCATCGCGGCAAAGTGGATTTCCATCGTTGCTTTGACTGTCTTACTGCTGACGCTGATGCTGGCATCAGGAAACACCACAATTACGCTTGCTGCCACTCTTGCTATCGTATTACCTTTTATCTGGTTCTTAGCTCCTGCAAGGCTGGCATACAAATCATGGCGCTATCGCAAAATAATGTCTAACGCTGAACTGAATCAGTTATAGTCATTAGATCGAATATAACTTTAGCTTTAACGCCATAGCCAACAATTTTCATGGTGAGCGCTGGCTGGCTCATAGTGCTAACTTTTCGATAATAATCAATGGGTAAATATCGAAACAGTCGCCAGGTTCCCGGACGTCTTAACAGGCCAATTATGCTATATGCATTTGCAACAAGTGAGACTGATTTGTAAATTCCCAGCCCGCTATTACTGCTGAACCCCATAAATTTAGCGGTTGACATAGCAGCATCAGCAACCAGCCCTTCAGAAGCTTTATTATCCATAGCATAGTGCGCCATTTCCTTGCTTATGCCATTTGCACCATCGGTGACCAGAACCGCACCGGCCAGAACTCCCAGGGGCATCATCGAACCTATAAGCGTCACACCAACTGCTATTTCAATGCCTGCCAGCGCCACATTTACAGCAGAAATCATATAGCCAACAATTTTGTTATTTTCCCGGACGAACTCCACTTTTGCGTAAATTTTCGCTGTCTTCATTCGCAGCATACGATCCTGTTCCTGAAGATTTTTTGTTTCATCACTTAAATTTTTAATACATGCCATGCACTCTTCGTCTGATTTCGCTCGGCGGGCAGCAGCAAATTGCAGCTCAACGAATTCTTTTATCTCCCGAACAAAACTTATCCGGGTCAAATCATCCTGTAAATGAAAAGCTGACAGCGTATTCGCCGTATTAATCAACTTTCTGGCTTCAAGATTAACCATTTTTTCCGCCCAGGCTTTATTTCTTCCGCCAGAGCGCATCATATCTAGCAGTGCAGCATCCATTTTTGTTCTCCCTGTATATTACATCGCCGATAATACTCCTTTATTTTCAGCTGTAAACTCTCTTCAGCGCCGTATGCGCAAAGCCTGGAAATGATGTATTTTCTGATTGAGCCGGTGCTCCAAAGCGCGGGAGCCCTCGAAGCGCAATGGACATCAGATCATAATATAGAGGATATAATTACCAGGATGATCCGGTAGCCATGATGGGATATATCAAAAAGTTTTTACGGAGGCAGGGAAGGTTTTTCTTTTCGATGTACGGCCCGGCATTGCTGACCATTATATTTGCATTACTCCAGGCCCATTACTTTCCTGGTAGCCCAGTATGGCCAACAGGTGTTTTATTCATATTAATAATGATTATTATTGGTCGTTATGTGAAATGGTGAACGTCTGCCACCCAATGTTATTTAAATCTCAATTGTAAGTGAACTGTATGTCTACTTCCGCACATTTATGGTTTGAAGATGAAAACGGCTCCCAAATTATTGGCAGTTGTTTAATACCACTACGCTTAGGCTCAAGATGTACTGAATTCTGGAAGCAGGCATTGAGTCTGAATATTTCATATCATTCTGGAAAACGTCAAAATCACAGGCCGGAAATTTCGACGGTTCCGGCGTAGAAGCCCGAAATGGAATATTACGAAATTCGCAAATCGAGCAAAGAGACGCTACTACCCTGGTACTTTGTCCTGCGTGCCGACAATCATGAAATCATTGCGGTGAGCGAGAGGTACGCCAGCAAACAGGGCGCGGAAAACCGCCTCGCCTCCGTACATGCGAACGCACCGACCATAAGCGGCTACGATCGTAGTTAAGTTTCGCCGTGCTTTTCCGGCCCTGCTATCCAACAGATCCGATCTAACCCCTCCTGCGCTATCCGCTATGCTTATTCTTTATCGCTCATCACCAGGAGGTGCGAATTGAATATTATTGCGATAATGGGGCCGCATAACGCTTTTTATAAAGACGAACCGATCCGCCAGCTGCATCAGGCGCTGATCGGCCAGGGCTTCGATCTTATCTATCCCAAAGACGCCAACGATTTAGTTAAGCTGATTGAGCACAATCCACGGGTTTGCGGCGTGATTTTCGACTGGGATGAATACAGTCTGGATCTGTGCAGCGAGATTAATCAGCTTAACGAGTATCTGCCGCTCTACGCCTTTATTAATACCCACTCCACCATGGACATCAGCATTAACGAAATGCGCATGGCGCTGTGGTTCTTTGAGTACGCGCTTGGCGTGGAGCAGGATATTGCCCAGCGTATCCGGCAGTATACCGATGAGTATATCGACAACATTACGCCGCCGCTGACGCGGGCGCTGTTCACCTACGTAAAAGAAGGGAAATATACCTTCTGTACGCCTGGCCATATGGCGGGCACCGCTTTTCAAAAAAGCCCGGTCGGCACGCTGTTTTACGATTTTTACGGCCCTAATACCTTAAAGGCCGATATTTCTATCTCCGTTACCGAGCTGGGATCGCTGCTCGATCATACCGGTCCGCATCTTGAGGCGGAGGAGTATATCGCCCGCACTTTCGGCGCCGAGCAGAGTTATATGGTGACTAACGGCACCTCAACCTCGAATAAAATTGTCGGCATGTACGCCGCGCCAGCGGGCAGTACCGTACTTATCGACCGCAACTGCCATAAATCGCTGACGCACCTGCTGATGATGAGCGATATTGTACCGATTTGGCTAAAACCGACGCGTAATGCGCTGGGCATTCTCGGCGGTATTCCTAAACGTGAGTTCACGCGCGAAAGCATCGCGCTGAAAGTGGCGCAAACCGAACATGCCAGCTGGCCGCTACACGCGGTGATCACTAACTCTACCTACGACGGTCTGCTGTATAACACCCGCTATATTAAAGAAACGCTGGATGTGCCTTCGATTCATTTTGATTCGGCCTGGGTGCCTTACACCAATTTTCATCCTATCTATGCGGGTAAGAGCGGCATGAGCGGCGAACGCACGCCCGGCAAGGTGATTTATGAAACCCAGTCCACCCATAAGCTGCTGGCGGCTTTCTCCCAGGCTTCGCTGATTCATATTAAAGGCGACTATGATGAACAGACCTTTAACGAAGCCTATATGATGCATACCACCACCTCGCCGAATTATTCAATCGTCGCCTCTATCGAAACGGCGGCGGCCATGCTGCGCGGTAATCCGGGGCGTCGGCTGATTAATCGTTCCGTTGAACGAGCGCTGCATTTCCGCCGCGAGATCCAACGTCTGCGCGAAGAGTCCGATAGCTGGTTTTTTGATATCTGGCAGCCGGACGGCATAGAAGAGGCGGAATGCTGGCCGATCCAGCCGGGTGAAGAAGAGTGGCACGGTTTTATCGATGCCGATCGCGATCATATGTATCTCGATCCGATCAAAGTGACCATCCTGACGCCGGGTATGAGCGAACAGGGCGAAATGGCGGATGAAGGGATCCCGGCGGCGCTGGTGGCAAAGTTCCTTGATGAACGCGGCATCGTGGTGGAAAAGACCGGGCCCTATAATCTGCTATTTCTGTTCAGTATAGGGATCGACAAAACCAGGGCGATGGGGCTGCTGCGCGCGCTGCTGGACTTTAAGCGCGCTTACGATCTTAACCTGCGGGTGAAAAATATCCTGCCGGATCTCTACGCCGAAGATCCCGATTTTTATCGCAATATGCGTATCCAGACGCTGGCGCAGGGTATTCATCAGCTGATCCGCCAGCACGATCTGCCGCGCCTGATGCTGAAGGCGTTTGATGTGTTGCCGGAGATGAAAATGACGCCGCATCGGGCGTTTCAGCTGCAGGTAAAAGGGGAGGTGGAAACCGTTGAGATTGACCAAATGATCGGGCGCGTTTCGGCCAATATGATTTTGCCTTACCCGCCGGGCGTGCCGCTGGTGATGCCGGGGGAAACGATCGCTGAATCCAGCCGTGCGGTTCTCGATTTTCTGCTGATGCTGTGTGCTATTGGCCGTCACTATCCTGGTTTTGAAACCGATATTCATGGCGCCAAACTGACCGAAGATGGACGCTATCTGGTACGCGTCCTCAAACAGGATGCGTCTGTTACCGAGCGCTAACTTGCAGATTATGCCGTCTTGCTTCAGCACCCATGAGTGAGTAGGGTGCTGCAGTACGATAGAAGGAGAAGCTATGCTGGGTATTAAACAGGTGCATCATATTGCGATTATCGCCAGCGACTATGCGCGCAGTAAGGCGTTTTACTGCGATATTCTTGGCTTTACGCTGCAGCAGGAAGTTTATCGCGCCGGGCGTGATTCCTGGAAAGGCGATCTGGCGCTGAACGGGCAGTATCTGATTGAGCTATTTTCTTTCCCAACGCCGCCTGTCCGGGTCACTCATCCGGAAGCATGCGGTTTACGTCATCTGGCGTTCGCTGTGGAAAATATCGACTGCGCCTGTGATTTTCTTGCGGAAAAGGGCGTGGCCTGTGAACCCATTCGCGTCGATCCCCTGACCGGCAAGCGTTTTACCTTTTTCAGCGATCCGGATAATTTGCCGCTTGAGCTATACCAGGCTTAAAATGACCGCTTTTACGGCCATCGCTTCGATGGCCGCCTGCCAATAGGTTTTTCATGACGCAGCTTGCACAACTTGAACAGCAGCTGGCCGATGAGCAACGGCTGCTGGTGGCGTTCAGCGGCGGGCTGGACTCTACCGTTCTTCTGCATCAGCTGATCCTGCTGCGCCAGCGACGGCCAGAGCTACAGCTGCGCGCTATTCATATTCATCATGGACTGAGCCCGTATGCCGATAGCTGGGCGCAACATTGCCGATCCGTTTGTGAAGCGTGGCAGGTCGAACTGGACGTGGTGGCTATCAGGGTTGACGGGAGCGACAGCGGCATTGAAGGCGCGGCGCGCGAAGGGCGTTATCAGGCTTTCCGCGATCGTCTGCGATCGGGGGAAGCGCTGGTAACAGCGCAGCATCTTGACGATCAATGCGAAACGTTGCTGTTAGCGTTGAAGCGCGGCAGCGGGCCTGCTGGCCTGGCCGCGATGCCCGTTAGCCTGGCGACAGGCGAACATCGCCTGCTGCGCCCGCTGCTTTCCTGTCAGCGAGCAGAGCTGGAAAGCTGGGCAGATAAATATCAGCTGCGCTGGGTTGAGGATGAAAGCAATCAGGATATTCGCTATGACCGCAACTTCCTGCGTCAGCGGATATTACCGGTGCTGAATGAACGCTGGCCGCATTTCGCCGCCGCCGTCGCCCGGAGCGCGGCGCTGTGCGGTGAACAGGAGCAACTGCTGGATGAACTGCTGGCAGAGTCGCTGGCGACGCGGGTACAGGCGGATGGCGCGCTGCGTATCGATGGCTTCGCGGCACTGAGCGAAGCACGCCGCGCCGCGCTGCTACGACGCTGGATTGCCGGCTGCGGCGGTAAAATGCCCTCACGGGATGCGATCAATCGTCTGTGGCAGGAGGTGATTGATGCGCGGGAAGATGCCGCGCCGCGGCTACAGCTGGGAAATCATGAGATAAGGCGCTATCGCCAGGCGCTTTACTGGCTGCCGTTAAGGCCATCGGTGCGCGCGTTAATGTTGCCCTGGCCCGATCCAACGCGGCCGCTCTGCCTGCCGTATGAACTTGGTACGCTGCAGCTGACAGAAAGCGGTACGGAAATCCGTCCGCCCCGGTCGGATGAAACGGTTACGGTACGTTTTCAGGCGCAGGGCCGTTTCGCCATTGAGGGACGCAGCGGTCATCGGCCGATAAAAAAACTGTGGCAGGAGTGTGGCGTC
This sequence comes from Mixta theicola, assembly GCF_002895925.1. Classification (GTDB taxonomy): domain Bacteria; phylum Pseudomonadota; class Gammaproteobacteria; order Enterobacterales; family Enterobacteriaceae; genus Mixta; species Mixta theicola. The sequence goes on from NZ_NWUO01000007.1 coordinate 247,211, forward strand.
CCTCCCTGGCGGCGTGAAAGCACGCCGCTGATTTTTTATAATGAAACGCTTATTGCCGCGCTGAATACTTTTGTTTGCCGGGAAGGTAGCGCCGTAGCGGGAAAGGCCTGGCGTATTGCCTGGCATCGTTAAATGGAGAATAGAGATGAAAGCCCTGTTGATGTTAGTGTTGGCCTCTTGCGCCGCGCCTGCGCTGGCTGCCGGTAACGCTGCCGCCGGTCAGGATAAATCCGCCGCCTGCCAGGCGTGCCACGGCGCTGAAGGCAAAGCCTCTGTTGCGCTTTATCCCAATTTAGCTGGACAGAATGCGGACTATTTACAGCATGCGCTGCAGGCCTATAAGAAAGGGGAGCGTAGCGGCGGTCAGGCTGAAGTTATGAAAGCGTTTGTGAGTGGATTAAGCGATGAAGATATGGCGGATTTGGCGGCGTATTATCGGTCGTTAAAGCCCTAAGGCCAAAGGGCGGGCAAGCCCGCCCAAAGGTTAATCCGACTCGCTGACGGTAACGGTGCCCAGCTCAGGATGGCTAAAGCTGGCGATATGGTCAAGGCGCAGTTCGCGCACTTCACCGGCCAGGTCAACCACCAGATATTCTACGTTTTTACGCGTGATCATATCCTGGGCTTTCGCCTTAAGCTGCTCACCGTTCTTTAGTTCAAGAACCAGCGACCACTGTTTTTGGCAGGCGAGTTCCAGACTATCATAATCGTCGCAATTGATCGGTTTGTAGGCTTCATTCGTCAACATAGTCGCTCACCAATAAGTTTGCAGCGGCATAAGCCGCCTGTTCCCTGACAGAAGAGTTTAGCGCAGAATTAGCCGCTATCTCGTTCAGTGTTTTTAACGCGCAACCTATGGCGTCGGGCACGTATCCCAGTTCGCCGCCGCCGATTTCAGCGTACTTCTGACGAACCAAATCACAATATTTCTGCACATGCACCTCCTTCCAGAGCGTAAATCTCTGACTCCAGCGACTATAACATAGCCTTCTGCGGGACATCAGCCATTCACGGCCTTTTAATCCTTAGACAATAAATATCGTTCAGGTCACACTCTATGCTATCAGCAACGGCAGACAGGCAACCTATATCAATGAAACACCTGGAGATAGGCGGCATAACGGTAAAGTTTTTATGATTGTATTATCACGTAACGTAACTATTAGCGACAGCGAGCTGGAGATTACCGCCATACGCGCTCAGGGCGCAGGCGGCCAGCATGTGAATAAAAGCTCGACGGCGATTCATCTGCGCTTTGACATCCGCGCGTCATCGCTACCGGATTTTTATAAATCCCGTTTGCTGAGCGCCAGCCATCATCTGATTACGCCCGATGGCGTGGTGATCATTAAGGCGCAGGAGTATCGTAGCCAGGAGATGAATCGCGAGGCGGCGCTGAATCGGCTGGAAAATCTGATTCGCGAGCTCACCGTGGTGGAGAAAACCCGGCGTCCTACGCGACCGACGCTGGCTTCAAAGCGACGTCGGCTGGAAGGGAAGGCGCAGCGTAGCAGTACCAAAGCGCTACGAGGGAAGGTGCGTTAGCTTATCTGTCCGATCTAAACATTTAAGCCGCTGGCTTTGCCGGGTGGGAAGTAGCTATACAGCGGGGTTTCTCAGCGAGTATGAGCGCAAGATAAAAACCCTTACTCGCCGGCAGGCCGGCTTTCAGGGTTACCAATATCGGACATTATTCAGAGGTAGCGCTTAGCCCTGAATCGCTTCCACCAGGAAATCCACAATACGATCGCGTTTGATCATCTGTTTTTCACCGGCGCGACGCGCTTTGTATTCGATCTCGTCGTTATCCAGGTTGCGATCGCCCAGAACGATAGTGTGAGGAATTCCGATCAGTTCCATATCGGCAAACATCACGCCCGGACGCTCTTTACGATCGTCAAGCAGCACTTCAATACCTTTGGCGCGCAGCGTAGCGTACAGCTCTTCCGCCAGCTCTTTTACGCGGAAAGATTTATGCATATTCATCGGCAGGATGGCGACCTGGAACGGCGCCAGCGCCGCTGGCCAGATAATGCCGCGATCGTCATGGTTCTGCTCGATCGCCGCCGCGACTATGCGGGTAACACCGATACCGTAGCAGCCCATCGTCAGCGTTTGGTTACGGCCATCTTCGCCCTGTACCGCAGCTTTCATCGCTTCTGAATATTTGGTGCCCAGCTGGAAGATATGGCCCACTTCAATACCGCGCTTAATAAGCAGCGTACCTTTGCCATCCGGGCTTTGATCGCCTTCCACCACGTTACGCAAATCGGCGACCTGCAATGGCTCGGCCAGATCGCGGCCCCAGTTAATCCCGATAAAATGTTTACCGTCGATATTCGCGCCCGCGCTGAAGTCGCTCATTTTAGCCACGGTGCGATCGGCGATAACCGGCAGCGTCAGACCAACCGGACCCAGAGAACCCGGACCGGCGCCAACCGCGGCACGAATCTCTTCTTCGGTGGCGAATACCAGCGGCGCGGCCACGATATTCACTTTTTCCGCTTTGATTTCGTTCAGCTCATGATCGCCACGCACCAGCAGCGCAACCAGCTGATGGCCGCTCTCTTCGCGCGCTTTAACAATCAGCGTTTTAACCGTTTTATCAATCGGCAAATTAAACTGCGCAACCAGCTCGGCGATAGTTTTAGCGTCAGGCGTAGCAATCTGTTCTAACGACTGCGCAGGGGCAGGGCGCTCGCCGGTCGGCGCAACGGCTTCCGCCAGTTCAATATTCGCCGCGTAATCAGATTCGGTTGAGAAGACAATGTCATCTTCACCGCTCTGCGCCAACACCTGAAACTCGTGCGACGCGCTGCCGCCGATAGAGCCGGTATCCGCCTGCACCGCGCGGAAATCCAGCCCCAGACGGCTGAAAATTTCGCTATAGGCGCGATACATCGCCTCGTAGGTTTCCTGCAGGGATTCCTGCGAAGTATGGAAGGAGTAAGCATCCTTCATGATAAATTCACGTGAGCGCATTACGCCAAAACGCGGGCGCACTTCATCGCGGAATTTAGTCTGGATCTGAAACAGATTCAGCGGCAGTTGCTTATAGGAGCTCAGCTCGTTGCGAATCAGATCGGTAATCACCTCTTCGTGCGTAGGGCCCAGCACGAACGGACGATCGCCGCGGTCAACCAGACGCAACAGCTCAGGGCCGTACTGCTCCCAACGTCCGCTCTCCTGCCACAGGTCCGCAGGCTGCACTACCGGCATTGAGATTTCAATCGCACCGGCGTTGGTCATCTCTTCGCGCACGATGTTTTCAACTTTTTTTAGTACGCGTAAGCCCGTCGGCAGCCAGGTATAAAGGCCTGAAGCCAGTTTACGAATCATCCCGGCACGCAGCATCAGCTGATGGCTGATCACTTCGGCATCGGACGGCGTCTCTTTAAGCGTGGAGAGCAGATATTGAGTAGTACGCATCTGTAAGATTCCAGTTTGGGCGGAAAATAGTCAAAGCATGACCTGAAAATAGTGGCAGCTAGTGTACCAGCGAGTGATGCACCTCAAAAGAGAGGGAGAACAAATTAGCGTGGATCGAGCGCCAGCACTTCAGTGCCTTCGGCGCTAACGCGCCAGCGCACGTTAAAATCGAGCAGCCAGACGGCATATTCACGCTCCGGCTCTTCGCCTTTGCGATAGGCCGGACGCGGATCCTGCGCCAGCACCTGGCTAATAAAACGCGCCAGCTGCGGATAACGCTGTTGATGACGAACCAGCTGTTGCTGCGCGTGGTCAGAAAAGCGCACCGGCATCTCTGCGGACGGCGCGTTTTGCGCAAAGCCGGCGCGCGCAGAAGGGATCGCTTCGGCAAAAGGCAGATAGGGTTTAATATCTACGATCGGCGTACCGTCGACCAGATCAAGACTGCCCAGCTCAAGAATGACCTGACTTTTCTGACAGCGAATGGCTTTCAGCTCAACCAGCGACATACCGATGGGATTGGGACGGAACGTTGAGCGGGTGGCAAATACGCCCATACGAGCATTACCACCAAGGCGTGGAGGACGCACCGTAGGTCGCCAGCCGCCTGCCATCGTTTGATGAAAAACAAACAGCAGCCACAGATGACTGAAAGATTCCAGGCCGCGCACCGCCTCCTGTTGATTATAGGGAGGAAGTAAATGCAGCTCGCCGCCGCCGTCTTCAATCAGACCGGGCTGCCGCGGTACAGCGAATTTCTCTTTCCACGGTGATTTAATCACGCCAATCTGCGCGAAAGAAAAGTGACTCATTTACCGGATACTTTCAGCGCCGTTCCCTGACAGATCGCCTGACGATAGCAGCCTTTGCTTTCATTGACGAGTTCACATTTATGCAGCAGCACCGCATTGGCTTTCATATAAGAAGCGCGGATCTGCATACGCTTACGCGCGGTATTGATGTTTGGTGGCGAATCCTGACGGCTGGTCTGGCAATCTTCGCCTGATACCTCGCCTAAATCCCGGAAAGGATTACTTAGCAGCTCGGTCGTATCGGTATACAACTTTACCGGCGTCGGACGCGCTACCGGACGAGCATGCGGTTCCGTGGCTGTCGGCCTGGCTTCGGGCGCGGTAATCGGCTCATAGGGTTTATGTAGCAAAGAGCAACCTGTCAGCGAAAGCGCCAACAAACAAAGCGGTAACGCGCGCATCAAATTATCCTCATTTCTAAAAATTGGCGTTATTGAAACAAGCAATTGGTTAAATAACAAGTTGCGATAACATTTGATTAAACGTTAAAAAGGCGGCCCCGCTGATTAACCAGCAAGCGTAAAGCTTATAACCGGTAAATCAGCGGGCCGCCTGATGGAGTAAGGTAAGGCTACGCTAAGGCTGGAGTATTATCCTGAAAAGCCCCGGCCTGAGTCCTGTTACCAGCCTTTAACCGCTCCGCCGTTAAAGATTTTGTTCGCCGCATCTGCAACGGCGTCAGACTGATATGCCTGCACAAACTTCTTCACGTTTTCCGCATCTTTATTATCTTCACGCGCCACAATAATATTCACGTAAGGAGAGTCTTTATCTTCAACAAAGATGCCGTCTTTTGTCGGCGTCAGGCCAATCTGGCTGGCGTAAGTGGTATTAATAACCGCCAGAGCAATCTGAGCGTCATCCAGCGAACGTGGCAGCTGCGGCGCTTCCAGTTCCACAATCTTCAGTTTTTTCGGGTTCTCAATAATATCCAGAGAGGTTGGCTGCAGGCCAACGCCCTCTTTTAATTTAATCAGCCCCACTTTTTGCAGCAGCAGCAGAGAACGGCCAAGGTTAGTGGGATCGTTCGGAATGGCCACCTGCGCGCCTTCCTGCAGCTCGTCGATTGATTTGATTTTTTTGGAGTAGCCGGCAATCGGATAAACAAAGGTATGGCCTACGGTAACCAGTTTATAGCCGCGATCCTTGATTTGTGCGTCAAGGTAAGGCTGGTGCTGGAAGGCGTTAACATCAATATCGCCCTTGCTTAACGCTTCGTTAGGCAGCACGTAATCATTAAAGGTCACCAGCTCAACGTCCAGACCGTATTTATCTTTCGCTACTTTCTGCGCGACTTCAGCAACCTGCTGTTCAGCACCCACAATGACACCGACTTTAATATGGTTCGGATCTTTCTCTTCCTGACCACATCCCGCCAGCACCATAGCACTGAGCAGCGCTCCCACAGCGGCAATCTTTTTAAACGTGAAAGACATATCCTTTCCTTAATTGAGAATATTGAGGTTACTTATTTATGTGTGACAGCTCGAACGATGCGGTCGCCACAGAATTGAATGAGATAGACCAGTATCACCAGTAATACCAGAACGGTATTCATCACCGTGGCGTTATAGCCGATATAACCGTACTGGTAACCAATCTGGCCTAAGCCGCCAGCGCCAACGGCACCGCCCATCGCCGAATAGCCCACCAGAGTAATCAACGTAATAGTGGCCGCATTTACCAGCCCCGGCAAGGCTTCCGGCAGCAGGATCTTACGAATGATCTGCATTGGCGTTGCGCCCATTGCCCGTGACGCTTCAATCAGCCCGCCAGGAAGCTCCAGCAAGGCGTTTTCAACCATACGCGCAATAAAGGGCGCGGCTCCGACGGTTAACGGAACAATGGCCGCCTGTAACCCGATGGAAGTCCCCACAATGGCGCGGGTAAAGGGAATCATCCAGACCAGCAGGATAATAAAGGGAATCGAGCGGAAAATATTTACCAGCGCGGACAGCACCCGATACAGCTTGTTATTGGTCATTATCTGACCTGGGCGGGTGATATAAAGCAGAACGCCAACCGGCAGACCCAGCACAAAGCCAAAGAAGCCAGAGACAAAGGTCATCATCAGCGTTTCCCAAACGCCGCGACCCAGTAACCACATCATTGCCTCAGACATACCCTAATACCTCTACTTTTACATAATGCTGTTGTAAATAAGCAATTGCGCTTTCGGTCTCCTGCTTACTGCCGTGCATTTCCGTCAGCATAATGCCGAATTTCACGCCGCCGGCGTAATCCATTTGGGCGCTGATAATATTGTTATTAACGTTAAAGCGGCGTGCGGTTTCCGACAGCAGCGGAGCATCAACCGACTGACCGGTAAATTCCAGCCGTAAAAGAGGCACGCTGTTTGCGGTTGACTGCGCCAGTAAACGCTGCTGATAGTCCTCAGGAATATCAAGATGCAGCGTCGACTGAATAAACTGCTGAGCCAGCGGCGTTTTCGGATGCGAGAAAACTTCGCTGACGCTATCTTTTTCGATCAGCTGACCATTATTGATGACCGCAACCTGATCGCAGATGCGTTTTACCACATCCATTTCATGCGTAATCAGCAAAATGGTAATGCCCAGACGGCGGTTAATATCTTTTAGCAGTTCAAGAATGGCGCGGGTAGTGGCCGGATCGAGCGCGCTGGTGGCTTCATCACACAGCAGCACTTTCGGGCTGCTTGCCAGCGCACGCGCAATGGCGACACGCTGTTTTTGGCCGCCGGAAAGGTTAGCAGGCCAGGCGTCATGCTTATCGGCAAGACCCACCAGATCAAGCAGCTCTGACACGCGCGCCTTAATCGTTGCGCGTGGGGTGTTATCCAGCTCAAGCGGCAACGCCACGTTGCCAAAAACGGTGCGGGAATTGAGCAGGTTAAAATGCTGGAAAATCATGCCGATTTGACGGCGAGCCAGCGTAAGCTGACTTTCTGAAAGCGATGTGAGTTCCTGGCCATCAACCAGAACGCTGCCGGAGGTGGGCCGCTCAAGCAGGTTAACGCAGCGAATAAGCGTGCTTTTACCGGCGCCTGATGAGCCGATAACGCCATAAATTTGTCCAGCGGGCACGTGTAGGCTAACGTCTGACAGCGCAGTGATGGTGCGCGTGCCCTGCTGAAAAACTTTAGTAATATTGGAAAGTTTTATCATTGATTTATTAGTTATCTGTTGCGGTGAAGTTGTCCGTGGTGTTTTTTCTTTTGTCTGATTTAATGCGACAAAATTTGAAACGGATGTTAAGGCATCCAGACGTCTAAATCAATCAGAGAGATTCAATCTGCCATTCTCTCTTTTATTGCAATCATGCGATACTGACCGACAAATTTGGCAGCAGGAGTTACTACGTGACGGCTAAAGTCCCGGCGATATTTCTCGATCGCGATGGCACAGTGAATGTGGATCATGGCTATGTCCATGAGATTGATGATTTTCAGTTTATTGATGGCGTCATTGAGGCGATGCAGGAGCTGAAAAAAATGGGTTATGCGCTGGTGCTGGTAACTAACCAGTCCGGTATCGCGCGCGGCATATTTAGCGAAGACCAGTTTATGCAGCTGACGGAGTGGATGGACTGGTCGTTGGCAGACAGAGAAGTGGACCTGGATGGTATCTATTATTGTCCACATCATTCCGAGGCTTCGGTAGAAAGCTATCGTCAGCAATGCGACTGCCGTAAACCGCAGCCGGGTATGTTGCTCAGCGCGATGAAGCAACTGAATATCGATATGGCCGCTTCTTATATGGTTGGCGATAAGATTGATGATATGCAGGCGGGCAAAGCGGCAGGCGTGGGCACGAATGTATTAGTCCGCAGCGGTAAACCCGTCACGGCGGAAGGCGAAAAGATGGCCGACTGGGTAATCGATAGCCTTGCAGATCTGCCAAAACGGATAAAACAGGGTTAAAAACAGGCGTTCTGCGCGAAATTTCAGCGAACGGTAAAAAAGTTGAAATTAGCGCTTGCGAGGTCTCAGGAACTCCCTATAATGCGCCTCCATCGACACGGCACAACGGCTTACGCCACGCGGTGTTGAGCGGTTCAGCAAAGCTGAATCGCCGGAGAAAAACTTCTGAAAAAGGGGTTGACTCTGAAAGAGGAAAGCGTAATATACGCCACCTCGCGACAACGGCGCAACACGCCGGTCGCACCGCTCTTTAACAATTTATCAGACAATCTGTGTGGGCACTCACGGACGGGATATCGCAAAACTAATTGCAGTATCAAGTCTCAGAGTGAACACGTAATTCATTACGACGTTTTTATGAGCATCAGACTT
>NZ_NWUO01000008.1 GCF_002895925.1 Mixta theicola
GCAACTATAAAAGCCTGGCGAGAACCATGATTTCCCATATGCAGTATGGCAACGGCGCTGTTTTCAGCCATCCGCTGCTGGACCAGGCGATGGCGGAGCATAGCTCTATGCAAAACTCTCTTAATGCTATTTTAGTAACTATTCAAACCTATATTGACTGGGAAAGAAAAATTTTACCCGATCCTGCTATGCAAGATTTAACAGAATCGATAAAGGAAACTTATTTACCCAGATTCGACAAGTTTACAGACAGATTTAACGGTTTAGGTATCACGGTACATGACACCTGGGCAACCCATATTAGTCTGGAAAGCTTATTGATTAAAAAAGACTCTTTCACCGCAGTAATTAAATACCATATTCAGGATCACTTTGGGCTGGATGCAGAGGATATAACTAATAATTTTTATCGCCGGTTTCGTATTTTCAGGATATGGTTCTATCTTCAGCACATAAACAATCATGCTTTCAAACCATTCATTAGCGATATACTTTTAACAAAAAACATTAGTGTGGGCCGCTATGATAAAATATAAATTTTTAACTATAATAGTAACCCTGCTATTTTTGACATATCGAGTACTACTGCCTGTGGAAGTTGTTGGCATTCATAAACCAGGCAAAACCTCAACAGTTGTTATTGTAAAAAACTTTCCTATAACAAGGATTGGAAAAATATCCTGGTGGAAAAAAAATCATAATCAACTCAGTAAACAGTGTCCATTTATTATATCTCCAGAAAATCACAGAGTGGTATTCTTCGAGGCTGAATATAAAAAAGATTCCGGAACTGACCAGGATAGCGATTTGCTTTGCTTTGATGATATGCCCACCAAGGTTAACTGTATCTCCAAAGAAAACCGCCCGCTACTAATCAGGCACTACCCGGACGGGCATACCGAGTATGTAACCGAAAACTTTTTTCAGCGCTTCCTTCAATATTTTTAATGAGCATAAAAATAAGAGAGCTGCCGGACGCAGTTCGCCGTGGTTAATCAACGTAACAGGAGTTAAGGATGAGCATCGATCTTTTTTTAAAAATCGACGGTATAGAGGGAGAAGCAAAGGATGCAAACCATAAAGGATGGATTACGCTCTCCAGCTTTAGCTGGGGCACCAGTCAGCCGGGCAAGATGCAAACGGGCGGCGGCTTGCAAGCAAATCGCCGCTTCTCTCTTTTTTATGCAGGTATTCATCCACGGCGTCAGCACGACAGTTGATGTAGCGCCCCGGTTGCGAAACGGCAAGGGATTCCCGGCGAGAACCTAAACGGCCGGTGCCGCAACATCCTTATCGCATAGCAGATACGCAAAAAATTCTCTTATTCTCCCCTTTCCGTTGCCGATAAAGCGATTACTATAATTTACCTTTCGTTAAACCTGATGGATTTGTCTCCGTTGAAAACTCGCTTTTATCTGCTGGCTGCTCTTTTTGCCACGCTGCCGCTGCGCAGCCAGGCGCAGCCTTCGCCCGATCCGCTTCTGGCTTCACAAATTGTCGATCGTTATGCTGAGCATATTTTCTATGGCAGCGCCGCTACCGGTATGGCGCTGGTCGCCATTGACGGCAATCAACGCGTTTTTGCCAGCTTCGGCGAAACCCGCCCCGGCAACGGGACGCGCCCGCAAAAAGATTCGCTGATCCGTATTGCCTCGCTGAGCAAACTGATGACCAGCGAAGTGATGCTCAAAATGGCGGAACAGGGAGAGGTTAAACTTGACGATCCGCTGGCTAATTATGCGCCGCCCGGCTCGCGCGTACCCAACTATGCCGGGCAGCCGATACGCCTGATCCATCTTGCCACCCACACCAGCGGTCTGCCGCGTGAACAGCCCGGCGGTAAAGCGGGACGTCCGGTTTTTGTCTGGCCGACAAAAGCCGAACGCTGGGGCTGGCTGCAACAGGCACAGCTTAATACACCGCCTGGCGTACACGCCGCCTACTCTAACATCGCCTATGATTTACTGGCGGATGCGCTTTCCCGCGCGGCAGGCACGCCTTATCCGACGCTGTTTCGCCAGCTGATTACCCATCCGCTGGGCATGAAAGACACCACTTTCACCCCTTCGCCAGAGCAGTGCCAACGTCTGATGGTGCCGGAGCGCGGCGCCAGCCCCTGTATCAATACGCTGGCCGCCATCGGCAGCGGCGGCGTCTATTCAACGCCGGAAGATATGGGACGCTGGATGCAGCAGTTTTTGAACTCTGATATTAATACGCGCACGCCACAGATCGATCGCCTGCAAACGCTGATCTATCAGCGCAGACAGTTAACCAAAGTAGAAGGCATGGATGTGCCGGGTAAAGCGGAGGCGCTGGGCATGGGCTGGGTCTATATGGCACCGGCGCACGGCCATCCGGGCATTATGCAAAAAACCGGCGGCGGCGGCGGCTTTATTACCTATATGGCGATGATCCCGCGGTACAACGTTGGCGTATTTGTGGTGGTTACCCGCACCAGTCTGACGCGCTTTCGCGCCATGAGCGACGGGGTAAATGATTTACTGACCGAACTGGCAGGCAACCAACAAGGCTCGCCGATACTGGTACAGGAGATTCGTTAAGCCAACGCGGCGGATAATTACTGTGCCGCTCAGGGCGGCGACGGACGCTGGCTTACCCACAGGGTGGGCCAGTCGTCACTGCCGTGCCAGGCGTCACAGGTTCCCTCTTCGGCATACTCGGCCAGCGCGAACTCCTGGCCGTTAAACTGCCAGCGGGTGGCAATACCGCAATCGCCCAGACCACGACCTTTCGCATAGGTATAGAGCTGTGCATTGGCCGCATCATATTCCGCATTAATGATTTCCAGCTGCCTGTCGTTGCGCCCCGGCGACGCAAAAGGCAACGATAGCGTCAGGCGACGCGATTGCCAGGGTTGGCTGCGGGTGACTTCAAAGGCCAAATCGATCATGTTGTAAGCGCCCATTTCGCAGCTAACCAGCAGCAAAGCCTTGCTGTCGGTCAGCGGAGCCACGCTGACTTCGCGTCGCATCGGGTCCAGAGAGCACTCATCGGCATTAACGCGCCAGGTTCCGTAATCGATCAGGCCGGTGGTTTCTTCACGCGTTAAAGGCGCGGCGGGACGGCCAGGAAGACGCATTAACGGCGCTGCCGGTTCCGGCGGCACATCCCACACGCTGCGGCTGCCGCGCTTAACCCAGGCGCTCAGGCTGCCGACGCGCCCCTGAATATCATCCATCAGCAGCAGCGCCGCCTTAAGCCCATGTAATGAAATCGTGGACTGGGGCCGCCAGGTTATCTGGATATTGTCGGCATCAATGATTTGCGTTAGAAACTCATCGATGGCGATAGGATGGGCGGTAACCAGATGATGCGGCTCCACCGTCCAGTGCTTGAAATCGGGGCGCAGACGCTGCTGATCGAGCAGCAGGTTATCCTGTAACGCCGCGCCCTTGAGATCGCCGGTATAGCGGTTGCCATAATCAATGCGCAACAAAGGGCGATCGTTGACGCCAGCATAGCGGGAAAGGCTCATCACCAAACCATTATCGCCAGGAATATTCCGTGCCACACAATAATTAAGGTTATTACAGGTAATCTGCCAGTCGGTAAATATTTTCTGTAACGGCGCCGCCTGCACGCTGGCAATGAAAAGAAAAGGCAACCACAGCGATTTCATCCAGTAAGGCATTTAATAATCCAATCCCTAAATTAGTTCATTGATGATAGCGCAACGACAGCGGTTCACCATGCCTTTCTCTGGTCATAAAAGAAAACAGGCCTGAAACCGGGGAACAAACCAGGGTGATAACCTAACGGTACGATTTATCATCCTTTGCCGCTCTGTTTACCTCAATCAGATTTCTCGGACTCTGTAAGCGGATCGTTAAACGGTCATATCTGCATAAACGGTCATCATCGGTCACGTTATTTTGCCTGCGAAAAAACAGAGGGTATGGCATTAATAATCGCTGGCAGGCGAAACAGGCGGTTTATTTGTGATTCAAATCAAATAAAAATGATACCAATGGTTCCATTTGCAAATTAGTTAAGAAGCATCTCACTTATTTAGCCGTCGCGTTTTTATGCACCCTGGAGTTTTGTCCAGGGCACATTTTGCGATCCCGCTATCCCTTACTTTTATTACACCGGAGGTCATCATGTTACCGATTGAGCGTCAGCGGCAAATCATTGAGGAAATAAATCTGAATGGTCGGGTGCTGGTTGCCGAACTGGTTAAATTACTTCAGGTCTCGCAGGAGACTATTCGCCGCGACCTGGCGCTGCTGGAGAAAAAAGGGATTTTACAACGCAGCCACGGCGGTGCGGTTATTAACCGCCCCTCGCCAGGGAGTGATAATTATCGCCGTACCGCATTCAATGAATATGATGCAACCTTTCGCCAGCGGATGAATGAAAATGAGCAGCAGAAAATGCAGATAGCCAAGCGGGCATTAGATTTTATTTCCATTGGCGACTGTCTGTTATTGGACAGCAGTACCACCTGCTGGTTTCTGGCGCGACAGCTGCCTGATATTGAATTAACCGTATTAACCAACTCCCTGCGCACCATTCAGGCGCTGGCGGTGAAAAGCCATATTCGTACCATTTGCCTGGGAGGGGAATATTCCGATCGTTATGAAGCCTTTCACGGCATCGTCGCAGAATTACCGTTAAAGGAATTTCTGATTAATAAAATTTTCTTTTCCTGTAGCGGATTAGGCAGCGACGGTTATTTACGTGAGGGTAATGAAAACGGCGCGCATTTAAAACAGCAAATGCTGCTGGCCGCCGAAAGGAAATATTTGCTGATGGACGCCAGTAAATTTTCCCGGCCCTCTTTCGCCCGTATTTGTCATTACCGTGATGTGGATTTTCTGTTAACCGACAATTTGAAAGATAAGGCATTACAGCAGGAACTGGCCTGGAATGGCGTGAACGTTATCGACTGTTCACAGCGCGCTCAGGCCGTACAGCTAATCAATTACTGATGCAACCCTACGGAGTTACGATGAAAAAAACCTCTACCCTCTGTGCCCTGCTCGCGCTGCTTGCGGCCTCTCCCGCTTTTGCCGCAGACAAACTGCGTATGGGCATCGTCGTTAAAATCGGCGGCATTCCGTGGTTCAACGCAATGGAGGCGGGCATTAAAAGCGAGGCGGCCAAACGCGGGATCGACGCCTGGCAGGTTGGTCCTACCGCCGCCGATCCCGCCTTACAGGTGCGCGCCATTGAAGATCTTATCGCGCAGAAAGTCGATATTATTGGCGTCGTACCTAACGATCCGCAGGTGCTGGAGCCGGTGCTGAAACGGGCCCGCGATGCCGGAATTAAAGTGATTACCCACGAATCACCAGGGCAGAAATACGCCGACTGGGATTTCGAACTGATTGACGCCAATACCCACGGCGTTAACCACATGAAGGCATTGGCGCAGTGCATGCATGAAGAAGGCAAATATGCCATGTATGTCGGCAGCCTGACCGTGCCGCTGCATCAGCAGTGGACCGATGCCGCCCTGCACTATCAGCAGCAGCATTATCCAAAAATGCAGCTGGTGGCGGACAAATTCGGCGTCGGTGAATCGCTGGACGACTCTATCCGCACCACCAACGAGCTGATGTCTAAATACCCCGATCTGAAAGGCATCATGGCTTTTGGATCGCAGGGGCCCATCGGCGCTGGCCGCGCGGTGATGAACCGCAATAAAACCCGGCAGGTTTGCGTTATCGGCGCGTTCAGCCCAGGTCAGGGCGCGTCGCTGGTTAAGCGCGATGCGATCAAAGGCGGATTTATCTGGAATCCGATGACCGCCGGGGAAGTTTTCGTGCGCATCGCCGACATGATGCAGAAAAAAGAGCCGATTACCGACGGCATGACCATCGACGGGCTGGGAAAAGTGAAGGTAGATGAAGCCCAACACACCATCCTCGGCAATAACAGCGAAAGCCTGGATAAAGCTAACCTGCCGAAGCTGGTAAAAATGGGGCTGTAATCATGAAACAGCAGCAACCTCAGGCGCTGATTGCGCTGGAAAACCTGTCGAAAACGTTTGGCGGCAACCGCGCTCTGGACGCCGTTTCGCTCACCCTGATGCCGGGCGAAGTACACTGTCTGGCCGGCACCAACGGCTGTGGTAAAAGCACGTTGATTAAGGTGATTTCCGGCGTTTACGCGCCGGACAGCGGCGCGCAGATCCGGCTGCAGGACGGCAGCTGCTGGCCGCGCCTGACGCCAAAACAGGCGCGCGACTTCGGCATTCAGGTGATTTATCAGGACCTGTCGCTGTTTCCTAACCTCAGCGTGGCGGAGAACATCGCCTTTGAGCATAACCTGGACGGCCTGCTGAGCTGGTACAGCGCGCGTCGTTTGCGCGCCACCGCCGAGCGTATCGTTAACGAGCTGGGATTTACCCTGCAGCTGGATGAGAAAGTGGCGGCGCTCTCTATCGCCCAACGGCAGCAGGTCGCAATCTGCCGTGCGCTGGTGGCGGAGGCGAAGCTGGTGATTATGGATGAGCCGACCGCCTCGCTGACGCGCACCGAGGTCAACCAGCTGCTGCGCACCGTACGTTATCTGAAAGAGAAAAATATCTGCGTGGTGTTTGTCAGCCATCGGCTGGATGAGGTGCTGGAAATTTCCGATCGCGTGACGGTCATTCGCGACGGCAGCAAAATGGGCAGCTGGCCCGCCGATGAAATGGACAGCCATCGGCTGACCGAACTGATGACCGGACAAAAGCTGAATTATCAGCTTAAAGCGCCCACGGCTCGCTACCAGCGCACCCTGCTGGAAGTGGAGAATCTGACGCGGGCTGGCCAGTATCACAACATCAACTTTCGTCTGCATGAAGGCGAAGTGCTGGGGCTGTGCGGCCTGCTGGGTTCGGGCCGCACTGAGCTGGCGCTGTCGCTGTTTGGCATGACGCGGCCTGACAGCGGCAAAATCTGGCTCGACAGTAAGCCGGTGCGTTTTCGCAACCATGAAGATGCGATTAAAGCGGGGATTGGCTATGTCTCTGAAGATCGCCTGACGCTGGGGCTGGTGCAGCAGCAGTCGGTGGCGGACAACATGGTGCTGTCGATCCTCGACCGGCTACAGAACCGCTTCCATCTGATTGATGAATACCGCAAAAACAAACTGATCCTGCAGTGGATCCAACAGCTGGGGGTGCGCGTCGCCGATCCCGATCAGGCGATCTCCACCCTTTCCGGCGGCAACCAGCAAAAGATTGTGCTGGCGAAGTGGGTTCTGACGCAGCCGCGCATTTTGATCCTTGATTCGCCGACCGTGGGCGTCGATGTGGGCGCGAAAGCCAGCATTTATCAACTGATTCATCAGCTGGCGCAGGAAGGACTGGCCATCATCCTGATTTCCGATGAGGTGCCGGAGGTATGGTACAACTGCGATCGTATTCTTCACTTTCGCGACGGCTCTATCCACGCTGAATATCAGCCGGGCAATGTGGCGCAACAGCAGCTGCAGGAGGTGATCAATGCCTGATTTATCCTGTTTTAAACCGCAAAGCAGTCAGGGCTGGCTCGCCTGGGTGCTGCTGGCTTTTATACTTTTCTTCTCGCTGGCCAGCGATCAATTCCTTAGCGTCCAGAACCTGCTCGACCTGGCGGAGAGCTATGCCGTAACCGGTATTTTTGCGCTTGGGCTGTTTGTGGTGCTGGTGACCGGCGGCATTGATATTTCCTTCGCCGCCGTCGCCTCGGTGGTGCAATACCTGATCGCCAGCCTGTTTATTCACTTTCAGTTCGATAGCGCACTGCTGAGCATCGGCCTCGCCATTCTGTGCGGCACGCTGTTCGGCATGATTAATGCGCTGCTGATTACCTCGCTGCGCGTCGTCTCCATCATTATCACCATCAGTATGCAATCGCTGCTGTTTGGCCTGCTGATGTGGCTGACCGGCGGGCGCAGCCTGTATGACCTGCCGGAATGGTGGATTACGCTACGGCAGGTGCTGCCCTTTACGCTGAACGGGCAGAGCTATCAGATTGGATTGCCGCTGGTGATAATGCTGGCTATCGCCGTCATCAGCGGGCTTCTGCTGAATAAAACCCACCTTGGACGCCAGCTGTATGCCGTCGGCGGCGATGCGGAATCGGCGCGGCGCGTGGGCATTCGCGTCACGTCAATTACCCTGTTCGCCTACGGCTGGCTGGGCGCTATGGCGGCCATTGGCGGGCTGGTGCAGGTGTATCGCATGGGCGAAGTGGTACCGAATGCGCTGGTCGGCGGCGAGCTGGACGTACTGGCGGCAACGGTACTGGGCGGCGCCAGCCTGATGGGCGGAAAAGGTACGGTCACCGGCACCCTGATGGGCGTATTCCTGATCGCCATCCTGAAGAACGGCCTCAATCTGATCGGCGTATCCAACTACTTCATGAACATCGTGGTGGGCGGCGTCATCATGATTGCCATCGCCGTAACCCATTACAAAAAACGCAAAGAAACCGATGTCAGCTTCGTCTGATCGGGCGGGAGAAAAAATCATGAAACGACGCCATTGCTGGCTGCCTGACGGTACCAATAGCGGCCTGATATTGCTTATCGCACTGGCGCTGGCGCTGTTTGCCGTGCTGCTGCCGGGGCGCTTTTTTACCGGCTCGACTTTTCTGAGTATGGCTTTTCAACTGCCGGAACTCGGTCTGCTGACGCTGGCGATGTTTATCGCCATTCTCAGCGGTGGCCTTAACCTGGCGATTATCGCCACCGCCAATCTCACCAGCCTGTTTATCGCCTGGCTGCTGCTGCATTTCCTGCCGGTCGCCGCTGGCCCGGCGATGCAGCTGCTGTGGCTGGGCCTCGGTCTGGTCGGCGCCTTACTGATCGCCACGCTTATCGGCGTGATTACCGGTCTGATGGTAACGCGCATTGGCGCGCATCCGATTCTGGTCACGCTGGCCACCATGATGACGCTGAACGGCATCGGCATCTGGCTGACCAAAGGCGCGGCGGTCAGCGGTATGCCGACGGTGGTGCGGGCGCTGGGCGCCGATACGCTGCTTGGCGTTCCGCTGCCGCTGTGGCTGTTTCTGGTCGCCGCCGCGCTGCTGGCGCTGTTTTTGGGTAAAACCCGCACCGGAAAATGCATCTATATGGGCGGCAGCAATATTAACGCCACCTGGTTTAGCGGCGTCAATACGCATCGCATGCTGATCGTGGTGTATGTCATCTCCAGCTGGCTGTGCGTGCTCGCCGGACTGGTGATGATGGCGCGCTTTAACTCAGCGCGAATGGGTTATGGCGATGCTTATCTGCTGCTGACGGTACTGGCGATCATTCTTGGCGGCGCCGATCCCAACGGCGGCTTTGGTCGCGTTACCGGCGTGGTGCTGTCGCTGATAGCGCTGCAGATCCTCTCTACCGGCTTCAATCTGATGAATATCAGTCAGCACTTCAGTCTCGCAATGTGGGGCGTGGTGCTGATTCTGGTGCTGGCAATCAAACATGGCAAAGGCCGCTTTCACGCTCATCTGGCGCTGCGTCGCAGTCAGCTACGCAGCCGCCTGCCCCACTTAACTGAAAAAAAGGAAGTGTAATGTCTATCCAAATCTCTCCTTCGCTGATGTGTATGAACCTGATGGAAATCAAGCAGCAGTTATCGGTGCTGAATTCGCGGGCGGATTTTCTGCATGTGGACATCATGGATGGCCACTACGTGAAAAACATTACGCTGTCGCCCTTTTTTATCGAGCAGATCCGCCCGCATACGCCGGTGGCGATTGATGTGCATCTGATGGTGGAAACGCCGACCGATTTTATTGCGGCAGTGGCGCAGGCGGGCGCTGATTTTATCTGTCCGCATGCGGAAACCATCAACCGCGACGCCTTTCGCGTCATTAACCAGATCCGCGCGCTGGGTAAAAAGCCGGGCGTGGTGCTCAATCCCGCCACGCCGGTTTCCTGGATCCATCATTATCTTCATCTGCTGGATAAAATCACCGTAATGACCGTCGATCCCGGCTATGCCGGCCAGCCTTTTATCCCGGAGATGGTTAACAAAATTGCCGAACTGAAGGCGCTGAAAATGCAGCACGGCTATCGCTACCTGATTGAAATTGACGGTTCCTGTAATCAGAAAACCTACGGTACGCTGCTGGAGGCTGGCGCGGAGGTATTGATTGTCGGTACGTCCGGGCTGTTTAACCTGCATGACAGGCTTGAAATCGCCTGGGATAAGATGATGAGCAATATTACTCAGGCGCAAAGCCTGCTGCAGGAGTCAGCATGACGGCAAGCTGGCTTGGCATCGATATTGGCGGCACCAGCACCCGGCTGCTGTTAATGGATGCACAGCATCAATGGCACGGCTTTCGCAAAGTGGCGACCGCCAGCTGGGCGCAGCAGCCGCAGGCGCTGGATGCGCTGACCGCGCTGATTAACGCCACGCTGGAGCAGCAAAGCGTCAGCGGCGTGATGCTCGGCCTGCCGGGTATTCTCAGTCGCGATCGCCAGCAGGTGATTTCACTACCGTTTATCCAGGCGCTGGATCATCAGCCGGTGGCGGCATTGCTGGCGCAGCGGCTGCGCGTGCCGGTGGCGATGGATAAAGATGTTAATCACCTGATGCTGTGGGATCTGCTACAGCTGGAGACGCTGCCCAACAACGCCATCGGACTTTATCTGGGCACCGGCATGGGCAACAGCCTGTGGCTGAACGGCAGTTTTTACCACGGCGAACACGGCGGCGCGGGCGAAATCGGCCATATGCCGTGGCGTGATAACGCTCTGCCCTGTCCGTGCGGCAATCAGGGCTGCGTTGAAACCTTAACCTCCGGCAGCTGGCTGGCGCACTGGGCCGCCCAAAACCAGCCGGATACGCCGCTGGCACAGCTGTTTACCCGACATGGCGGCCACCCGGATATGCTGACGTTTATTCACCGACTGGGACAAACCATCGCCGGTGAAATGAACATTCTCGACCCGGAATATTTAATTTTAGGCGGCGGCGTGCTGGCGATGGCCGATTTTCCTCTCGCGGTGCTGCGGGAAGTTATTTTCAGCCATCTGCGCCCGCCGGTCACGCGGCAGGGTTTGAAGGTGGTTTTCAGCAGCGTGACCGATCAAACCGGCTGCCGTGGCGCCTGTCTGGCCGCCGAGCGCCATTTCAGGAGATCTGAATGAAGGGTAAAGTATGTGTTTTCGGCTCGTTTAATCTGGATATTGTTGCCGGGATGAACCGTTTTCCCCTGCCGGGAGAATCATTAATCGCGCGTCACAGCATGATGGGCCCAGGCGGTAAAGGCGCGAATCAGGCCACCGCCGCGCTTCGGGCCGGAGCACGCGTTCACTATATTGGCAAAATAGGCCAGGATGACTTCGGCCAGTTTGCCCGACGCCATCTGGAAAAACCGGTTTTGATGCCATTACGCTGTTCACCTGCAAAGAGAAGCCCACCGGCAACGCGCTGATTTACGTCGCCGGCAAAGATGCGGAAAATATGATTTCCGTTTATCCGGGAGCCAATCTGACCGTAACCGCAGCGGAAGTCACACGCTGCCAGCCGACCGTTGCGGCAGCCGATATTTTACTGATGCAGCTGGAAAATAACCTGAGCGCCATTCAGCGCATGGTTGATATTGCCCGCGCGGCGGGCACTTTTGTCATTATCAATCCCGCGCCGTGGCAGAAAGTCAGCGCTGCGCTGCTGCGCAAGGTTGACCTGCTAACGCCAAACAGCACGGAAGCCACGCTGCTGAGCGGCGTCACGGTCAGCACCTTTAACGATGCGATGCAGGCCGCTGCCGTGCTGCATGGCAAAGGGGTGCGTCAGCTTATTATTACGCTGGGAATGCAGGGTGCGCTGCTCTCTGACGGCGAGGCGATGTATCGTATTCCGCTGTTTCCGGCTCAGCCCACTGACAGCACCGGCGCGGGCGATGCGTTCAACGGCGCGCTTGCTGCGCGGCTGGCGGCTGGCGAGCCGCTGAAGCAGGCGGCGCTGTTTGCCTCCGCCTATGCTTCGCTATGCGTTGAACAGCCAGGCGCGGCAAATTCAATGCCGCTGTATGCCGATGCGCTGGCCCGGCTGCAGGCGCATCCGACCCTGCAGGTAGAACGTATCGATCGGCAAAATGCCGCGTAGCCAGAGCAAAAACGCTGAAGCTTACCGACGGTAAACTTCAGCGGTTCAGGCGTGCAGCCAGCCGGCCTGCTGCGCATACTGCAGTAGCATAATTGTTTTGCCATCGCGGATTTTACCGCTTTTGACCATCGCCAGCGCCTGCGGGAAAGGCAGCTCCAGCACTTCAATCGACTCATCTTCCACGCCGCCGCCCGCGTTATCCCGCTGTGACTCATCATACTCGGCGGCAAAAAAATGGAGCAGCTCCGTCACGCCGCCGGGCGACATATAGGCTTCAAACAGTTTTTCCACCTTGCCGACGGCGTAGCCGGTCTCTTCAATCGCCTCTTTGCGAATGCAGTCTTCCGGCGAGTCATCGTCAAGCAGCCCGGCGCAGGTTTCGATCAGCATACCGCTCTCATTGCCGTTAACCCAGGTTGCCATACGAAACTGGCGGATCAGGACCACGCTGTTCTTTTCGCGGTTATAAAGCAGGATGGTGGCGCCGTTGCCACGATCGTATACCTCGCGCTTGTGACGCAGCGTTTCACCGCTGCTGGTGGTGAGTTCATAGGTATAGTTACGCAAGACGAACCAGTTTTCTGACAGCAGCTTATCTTTGATCAGCTTAATATGGGCGGGCATAGCGGCTCCGAAAATAAACGGGGAGACTGCAATCATAGAACTGCCGGAACGAGAAAACTATCCGAATTGCGCCGGGAAGGATAGGGAAACAGAGCGTAAATAACAGGAAGCAGCGGGTCTGGGAATTGCCGCAGGCCAGACGACCTGCGGCAGAAGCGATCAGTGGCGGTTACGCACCAGCTGATAACGACGGGTCAGATACTCTACCGGCGCGCTCCAGATATGCACCAGACGGCAGAACGGGAACAACAGGAACAGCGTCATGCCCAGCACCATGTGAACTTTATAGATCAGCGCCACGCCTTCCAGATGCGCAGCCGCACCGGCATGGAACGTCACTACCGCCTGCGCCCAGCCTACCAGCTTCATCATTTCGCTGCCGTCCATATGTTGAGCAGAGAAAGGAATCGTCAGCAGGCCAAGCGTTGCCTGCGCAACCAGCAGCGTCAGGATGAGAATATCGCCAATGCTGCTGGTGGCGCGCACGCGCGGATTGGTCAGACGGCGTTTCAGCAGCAGACCGCCGCCAATCAGCGTCATCGCGCCGCAGATGCCGCCAGCCACCATCGCCAGCTGCTGCTTCGCGGCAATCGGCAGGAAAGATTCGTACATCCAGTGCGGCGTAAGCATGCCCACCAGATGGCCGAAGAAAATGCCAATAATGCCGATATGAAACAGATTAGATGCCAGACGCATCCCCTTTTTATCCAGCATCTGGCTGGAGCCTGCGCGCCAGCTGTACTGTCCGTAGTCGTAACGCAGCCAGCTGCCGACCAGGAAAACCGTACCGGCCAGGTAAGGATAGATATTAAAGAAAAACAGATTCAAGAATTGCATGATCAGCGTCCTGTCATTCCTGTGGTGGCTTGCGCCACGTCCAGATACTGTGGCGCAACGGCACCGGCAAAGCGGCGCTGATGCGCTTCCTGTTGTGCTGACGCGCAGCCCTGCTCACCGAGGAAACGGATTTGCTCCTCTTCCCAGACCGCATCCAACGCCTGCGGCGTATCGTCGCGCGCCTCCTGCGCAACCTGCGGCTCCAGCGCATCGGCAACGACGCCGCTGTCGGAAAGCGCCAGCAGCACGTCGAGCAGATCGGCCCAGCGGCTGTTGCGCTGCCGCAGCCGCGCGCTCAGCAGCGCCAGGATCGGCGCAATATCCACTAATCCTTCACGCGCGGCCTCAGGGCTGCGGCTGCTGAGATATTCCAGATAAAGCGGCAGGAAATCCGGCAGTTCACGGCTGTCCAGCTCCAGTCCGGCAGTGCGATACTGTTCCATCAGATCGACCATCGCCTGGCCGCGATCGCGTGATTCACCGTGAACATGCTCAAACAGCAGCAGCGAGGTGGCGCGTCCGCGATCGAACAGCTCACAGTAATCCGCCTGCAAATCAAGCAGCGGCCGGGCGCTGAAGTCACGCACCACGGCCAGCAGCTGCGCACGCTGCTCCTCGCTTAGCTCGCTGGCGGAGGCCAACGCCTCTTCCAGCTCCTGCTGATGATCGAGCAGCGCCCGATCGGGATAATCCAACAGGCGACCAATAATCCGTAGCGCCATCATGAGGCATCCTCCCGGTTCTCGGTTTTCCGTGTAATATCAATCGCATCGATGCGGCGGGTATTAAACAGGTTAAATTTGCTGTCGCTGCCGTGGCAGCCATCGCCGAAGCTAAAACCGCAGCTTTTGCTTTCCGGGAAGGCCTCACGCGCCAGTTCACGATGGCTGGATGGGATCACAAAGCGATCTTCATAGTTAGCGATAGCCAGGTAGCGATACATTTCCTGCGCCTGCGCTTCTGTCAGACCGACCTGCTCCAGCGCGCTGGTATCCACCACGCCATCCACGCTTTCCGCGCGCTTGTAGTGGCGCATCGCCAGCATACGTTTCAGCGCCAGCAGCACCGGCGCGGTATCGCCAGCGGTCAGCAGATTGGCCAGGTACTGTACCGGAATACGCAGGCTTTCCACGTTCGGCAGCACGCCCTGCTGATCCAGCACGCCAGCATCGGCGGCGGACTGAATCGGCGATAACGGCGGCACGTACCAAACCATCGGCAGCGTGCGGTATTCAGGATGCAGCGGCAGCGCCAGCTTCCAGTCCATCGCCATTTTATAAACCGGCGATTTTTGCGCCGCGTCGATTACGTTCTGCGGAATGCCATCTTTCAGCGCCTGCGCAATAACGGCCGGATCGTGCGGATCAAGGAAAACGTCCAGCTGGCTTTGATAGAGATCCTGCTCATTTTCCACCGACGCCGCCTGCTCGATACGATCCGCGTCGTACAGCAGTACGCCCAGATAGCGGATACGGCCCACGCAGGTTTCGGAGCACACGGTCGGCTGACCGGCTTCGATACGCGGATAGCAGAAAATACATTTTTCTGACTTGCCGCTTTTCCAGTTGAAGTAGATTTTTTTATACGGGCAGCCGGTCAGGCACATGCGCCAGCCGCGGCATTTGTCCTGATCGATCAGCACAATGCCATCTTCGTCACGCTTATAGATGGCGCCGCTTGGACAGGTGGCGACACAGGCCGGATTCAGGCAGTGTTCACACAGGCGCGGCAGATACATCATGAAGGTGTTTTCGAACTGGCCGTACATCTCTTTCTGAATGTTATCGAAGTTTTTATCCTGCGAGCGTTTGGAGAATTCACCGCCGAGGATCTCTTCCCAGTTCGGGCCGCCTTCGATTTTTTTCATCCGCTGACCGGTAATCAGCGAACGCGGGCGAGCGATCGGCTGATGTTTGCCAGCGGGCGCATTGTGCAGATGCTGATAATCAAAATCGAACGGCTCGTAGTAATCATCCAGCGCCGGGACATCCGGGTTGGCGAAGATTTTAGACAGCAGGCCGACGCGGTTGCCCATGCGCGGCTGCAGCTGCCCGTTTATTTTGCGGATCCAGCCGCCCTTCCATTTTTCCTGATCTTCCCAGGCGTGCGGATAACCAAGACCCGGCTTGCTTTCCACGTTGTTAAACCAGGCATATTCCATGCCTTCGCGACTGGTCCAGACATTCTTACAGGTTACTGAACAGGTATGGCAGCCGATGCATTTGTCGAGGTTTAACACCATGCCGACTTGCGAACGAATTTTCATTGCTGAGCCTCCTGGCGGGAACCCTGGCACTCGTCGTTGCCTTCGTCATCTAACCAATTGACATTGTTCATTTTTCTTACCACTACAAACTCATCACGATTCGAACCGACGGTGCCGTAATAGTTGAAGCCGTAGGCCTGCTGCGCATAACCGCCGATCATATGGGTTGGTTTCGGGCAAACGCGGGTAACGGAGTTATGAATGCCGCCGCGCTGTCCGGTGATTTCCGCTCCCGGAATATTCACGATGCGTTCCTGCGCGTGATACATCATGGTCATACCGGCAGGTACGCGCTGGCTGACGACCGCACGCGCCGTCAGAGAGCCGTTCGCGTTAAAGGCTTCAATCCAGTCGTTGTCGACAATGCCCAGATCCTTCGCATCTTCTTCGCTCATCCAGACGATCGGTCCGCCGCGCGACAGCGTCAGCATCAGCAGATTGTCGCTGTAGGTAGAGTGAATGCCCCACTTCTGGTGCGGCGTCAGGAAGTTCAGCGCTTTTTCCGGGTTGCCGTTAGGCTTGCTGTTAAGCAGCGGCTGCGCGGCGCGGGTATCGATTGGCGGACGATACACCAGCAGGCTTTCACCAAAGGCGCGCATCCATTCATGATCCTGATAAAGCTGCTGACGGCCGCTAAGGGTTCGCCACGGGATCAGCTCATGAACGTTGGTATAACAGGCGTTATAGGAGACGTGTTCATCTTCCAGACCTGACCAGGTCGGGCTGGAGATAATTTTACGCGGCTGCGCCTGAATATCGCGGAAGCGGATTTTTTCATCTTCCTTATTCAGCGCCAGGTGCGTATGGTCACGGCCGGTGAATTTGCCCAGCGCTTCCCAGGCTTTTACCGCTACCTGTCCGTTGGTTTCCGGCGCCAGCGTCAAAATGACTTCTGCCGCATCAATCGCGCTGTCAATCATCGGACGGCCCGCTGCCGGCCCTTCATGCTTCACATAGTTGAGCTTTTTCAGCAGCTCAATTTCAGCATCGGTATTCCAGCTAATGCCTTTACCGCCGTTGCCCAGCTTATCAAGCAACGGACCCAGCGAGGTAAAGCGTTCCCAGGTGGCCGGATAATCACGTTCAACGGTGATAATATGCGGCGCGGTTTTACCCGGAATCAGCTCGCATTCGCCTTTTTTCCACTCTTTAACGCTAAACGGCTGGCCCAGTTCGGCAGCGGAGTCATGCTGGATCGGCAGCGTAACCACATCGGTTTCTTTGCCCAGGTGACCCTGACATATTTCAGAGAAGCTTTTGGCGATGCCTTTATAAATTTCCCAGTCGCTTTTCGCTTCCCAGGCCGGATCGACTGCGGCGGAAAGCGGATGAATAAACGGATGCATATCCGAAGTATTCATATCGTCTTTTTCATACCAGGTCGCGGTCGGCAGCACGATGTCGGAATAGAGGCAGGTACTGGACATACGGAAATCCAGCGTTACGACCAGATCCAGCTTGCCTTCACCGCCGTTATCCTGCCATTCCACTTCCTGCGGCTTCACGCCCCCCTGCTCGCCCAGGTCTTTACCCTGAATCCCATTCTCCGTACCCAGCAGATACTTCAGCATGTATTCATGGCCTTTGCCGGAAGAACCCAGCAGGTTGGAGCGCCAGACAAACAGGTTACGCGGGAAGTTTTGCGGATTATCCGGCTGTTCGGCAGCAAAGCGCAGCGAGCCCTGTTTCAGACTGTCAACGGTATAGTCAACCGGCGTCTGGCCGGCAGCCTGCGCTTTGGCGGCGATGTGCAGCGGATTAATTGAGAGCTGCGGCGCGGAAGGCAGCCAGCCCATGCGCTCTGAACGCACGTTAAAATCGATCAGGCTGCCCTGATAGCGCGATTTGTCCGCCAGCGGCGACAGCAGAGATTCTGTCGGCACGGTTTCGTAGCGCCACTGGCTGGAGTGGTTATAGAAGAAAGAGGTGCCGTTCATATGGCGCGGCGGACGCTGCCAGTCAAGGCCAAACGCCAGCGGCTGCCAGCCGGTTTGCGGACGCAGTTTTTCCTGGCCTACGTAGTGCGCCCAGCCGCCGCCGCTCTGACCGATACAGCCGCAGAAGATCAGCATATTGATCAGCCCGCGGTAGTTCATGTCCATGTGATACCAGTGGTTCATACCGGCACCGACGATGATCATAGAACGACCGTGCGTTTTTTCCGCATTTTCGGCAAATTCGCGCGCGATGCGAATAATTTGCTGGCGCGATACGCCGGTAATTTTTTCAGCCCATGCCGGACTGTAAGCTTTGATCTCATCGTAGCTGGCAGCGCAGTTGGCGTCGGCCAGGCCGCGCTCCAGACCATAGTTAGCCAGCGTCAGGTCATAAACGCTGGTGACCAACGCTTCGCTGCCGTCGGCCAGCTGCAGGCGTTTAACCGGTAGCTTATGCAGCAGAATTTCATCCAGTGCCACGCTGTTAAAGTGCTGGCTTTCGGTACCGCCGAAGTAAGGGAAGCCGACTTCCGCCACCTCATCATGACAGCCCAGCAGGCTCAGCTGCAGTTCAACGTCACGCTGCTCATGGCCTTCACGCGCTTCCAGGTTCCATTTGCCTTCTTCACCCCAGCGATAACCGATAGAGCCCAGCGGGGCTACCAGTTCACCGCTCAGGCTATCGAGTGCGATGGTTTTCCACTCCGGGTTGTTTTCCTGGCCCAGGTTATCCACCAGATCGCTGGCGCGCAGCATACGTCCCGCAGCGTAATAGCCGCCTTCGCGCGGTTCCAGCATGACCAGCATCGGCATATCAGTGTAGCGACGCACGTAATCACGGAAATAGCCCACTTCACGATCGAGATGGAACTCTTTCAGCATCACATGGCCCATCGCCAGCGCCATCGCACTGTCGGTGCCCTGCTTCGGATTTAGCCACAGATCGCACAGCTTGGCGACTTCCGCATAGTCCGGCGTAACCGCCACGGTTTTGGTGCCTTTGTAGCGTACTTCGGTAAAGAAGTGGGCGTCCGGCGTACGCGTCTGCGGTACGTTAGAACCCCAGGCGATGATATAAGAAGAGTTATACCAGTCGGCAGATTCCGGTACGTCGGTCTGCTCGCCCCAGGTCATTGGCGACGCAGGCGGTAAATCGCAGTACCAGTCGTAGAAGCTCAGGCAGGCACCGCCGATCAGCGACAGATAGCGCGCGCCAGCCGCGTAGGAGACCATCGACATCGCCGGAATCGGTGAGAAGCCGATAATACGATCCGGCCCGAAGGTTTTTGCCGTATAAACGTTCGCGGCGGCGATAAGCTCATTCACTTCCTGCCAGCTGGAACGCACGAATCCGCCGCGTCCACGCGCGACCTTATAGCTTTTGGCTTTCTCCGCATCGTTGATGATAGAGCCCCAGGCATCAACCGGATCGCGGTGCTGTGCTTTCGCTTCGCGCCATAATTTCACCAAACGCTTGCGCATAAGTGGATATTTCAGGCGATTGGCACTATATAAATACCATGAGTAGCTGGCGCCGCGTGGGCAGCCGCGTGGCTCATGGTTAGGCAGGTCCGGACGGGTGCGCGGATAGTCTGTCTGCTGCGTTTCCCAGGTGACCAGTCCGTTTTTGACGTAGATCTTCCAGCTACAGGAACCGGTACAGTTGACGCCGTGCGTAGAACGCACGATTTTGTCATGCTGCCAGCGGCTGCGGTAACCATCTTCCCAGTCCCGGTTAGTGTTAAGTGTCTGGCCGTGCTGGCCAGCAAATGGTTCGGCTAGTTGTTTGAAATAGCGAAACCGATCCAGAAATTTGCTCATCCGGAATTCTCCTGAAGGCTCGGTGTTGTTATAAATGGCTAAACGACATTGCGTATGGTGTGGGTATCAGCCTACTAAGCTGATAACGCTGGCCGCTTGATTGCGATCAAGTCAGCACGGCGACCCGGTTCCCGATAACACCTTAACTACCCCTTAAGTAGCATCATTAAAATCAACATAAGCTTTTGATTTTTATGATTAAAAATCAAAAAGAAAATTAAACTCTTCGGGTTATGTTGGCTGCCAGCTATTTGGGAGTAGACGACGTAGGGAACAACGAAAAAAAACCGGCTTTTGTCGCAAAGACAAAGCCGGTTTTTTGCGATTAGCGTGCGGCTTTACGGCCGTAGACTAACCAGGTGATTAAAATGCAGATCACGTAGAACGCCAGGAAGATTTTCATTGCGCCAGCCGGAGAACCGGTCATCGTCAGTGAAAGACCAAAGGTTTGCGGAATAAAGAAGCCGCCTGCCGCGCCGATGGCGGAAATAAAGCCCAGCGCCGCCGCCGTATCGGTCACCGCTTCCTGCTGCGCCTGCTGATCGCTACCGCCGCGGGCTTTTACGCTATCCCAGGTAATCTTACGGAAAATGACCGCAATCATCTGATAGGTCGAGCCGCTGCCCAGGCCCGCCGTTAAGAACAGCACCATAAAGATGCCAAAGAACAGCGGGAAAGAGCCGCCTTGTCCATCCACCGGCAGCGACAGGAACAGCAGCGCGCTAAACAGCGCCATAACGATGAAGTTAATCAGCGTCACGCGTACGCCGCCAAAACGGTCAGAGATCACCCCGCCTGCGGAACGAGCCAGCGCGCCCAGCAGCGGACCAAAGAAGGCGTACTTCATGATCACGATGTCCGGGAACTGCGTTTTTGACAACATGGCAAAGCCAGCGGAGAAACCGATAAATGAACCAAAGGTAGCCAGATAAAGCAGGCTCAGCCCCCACAGATGCGCACGTTTCAATACCGGCAGCTGTTGACGCAGAGAAGCTTTAGACGCGGCGAGATCGTTCATGCCAAACCAGGCGGCCAGCGTCGCCACAAACAGCAGCGGCACCCAAATCCAGGCGGCATTTTCCAGCCACATCTGATTGCCGTCGGCGGCTATCTGCCCCTGGCTGCCAAAATAGCCGAAAATTGCCATTGAGATAGCCAACGGCGCCAGCAGCTGCATTACGCTAACGCCCAGGTTGCCCAAACCGCCATTAATACCCAGCGCGCCGCCCTGCTGCGCTTTTGGATAAAAGAAACTGATGTTGCCCATACTTGACGCGAAGTTGGCACCGGCAAAGCCGCAGAGTAAGGAAATCAGCACAAATACCGCGAAAGGCGTTTGTGGATCCTGCACGGCAAAGCCGAGCCACACACAGGGGAGCAGCAGGAAACCGGTGCTGAAAGCGGTCCAGCGGCGTCCGCCGAACATGGGAATAACAAATGAATAAGGGACACGCAGCAACGCGCCGGAAACGGAAGGGAGCGCGGTCAGCAGAAAAAGCTGATCGGTAGTAAAGTTAAAGCCGACTTTATTTAAGTTAACGGCAACGGTGCTAAACAGCATCCAGACGCAAAATGCCAATAGCAGACAAAAAACAGAAATCCATAAATTGCGACTTGCGATACGTTTACCGCTCTGCTGCCAGAATTCCGCATCTTCTGGCTGCCAGTTTTGAATAACGGCACCTGATGCTTTTTTTTCTGACGGCGTGGCTAAATTCGACATAATAACCCCGATGATGGAATGAAAACTGCACACATCCTGCCTGGTCGCCAGCGGTGCGGAGTTGACATAAATCAATGGGGTGGCAGTTAATTTCAGACTGCAATTGTACCTTACCCACTAAATGGGTAGTGTCTGTTTCCAGCGCAAATTTAATAAAAACAGCGAATTAAACATCAGCATCTATATTATTAAAGGCTTTTAACCTCGCTTTATTGACTGCTCTTACCTCTTTATAGGTATAAGGCGCAATTTAACAATAATGAAAAATAGCTGGCGACAGGCCCGTCCTCTCAGAAACCGGCTTTCGTTACGCTTTGTGAAGCGTTGTAAATGCTGTCAACACCATGATTAACCGGAGCCAGTATGACTATCCATGATGATGCCGCCACTATCCTTTTAATTGACGATCATCCGATGTTGCGTAACGGCGTTAAGCAGCTAATTAGCCTCGATTCGCAGCTAAAAGTGATCGCCGAAGCGGGCAATGGCGAACAAGGTCTGGCGCTGGCTGAACAGCTCGATCCTGATTTAATTTTACTTGATTTAAATATGCCAGGCATCAACGGGCTGGAAACGCTTGATCTGCTGCGCCGCATCGATCTTTCGGGGCGGATCGTCGTCTTTACGGTTTCAAATGATGAAGAGGATGTAGTTAGCGCGCTGAAGCGTGGCGCAGATGGCTACTTGCTTAAGGATATGGAGCCAGAAACGCTGCTTACCTCACTGCATCAGGCCGCAGCCGGTCAACTGGTATTAAGCGAGACGCTGACCTCGGTTCTGATTAGCAGCCTGCGCGAAACGCCGCCTGCTACCCAACGCGATCTGCAGCAGCTTACCCGGCGAGAGCAGGATATTTTGCGGCAAATTGCGCGTGGCCTGCCCAATAAAACCATCGCGCGCAAACTCAATATCACCGAAAGCACGGTGAAAGTTCATGTAAAACATCTGCTAAAGAAGCTACAGCTAAAATCGCGAGTGGAAGCGGCGGTCTGGTATTTGCAACACAAGATGGGGAATTAAGAAACGGCGAACGACTGGCTTATCGTTCGCCGCTAAGCCCTTATTTAGAAGGGTTTTCTTTTAACGGCGCAGCGCTATGATCGTGCTCATGCTCGGTCATGGCAATCGCATGTACGCGCTTACGCACGCCGAACCAGCCCAAAATCAGCACCACGGCAATCAATGGAAGAGAAGCCACGGTAAAGGTTCCGTTAGGGTAGTCAAACGCCATTAGCACCAGCACGCTGGCCAGGAACAGCAGCGTCAGCCATGAAGTCACCGGCGCACCTGGCAGCTTAAAGCTAACGTCATCGGCCTTGCCTTCCTTGATCGCCTTACGCAGGCGCATCTGGCAGACAATAATAAACGCCCAGGTAGAAAGAATGCCCAACGAGGCGATGTTAAGGACAATTTCAAACACCTGCGACGGGACATAATAGTTCAGCACCACCCCCACCACATAAACAGCGATAGTGACCAGAATACCGGCGTAGGGCACCTGTTGACTGCTCATTTTTGACAGAGCCTGCGGCGCAGAGCCGCCCATCGCCATGGAGCGCAGAATACGTCCGGTTGAATAAAGGCCTGAGTTCAGGCTGGAAAGCGCAGCGCTCAGCACCACGATATTCATAACGCTGCCGATATAAGGCACGCCCAGCTTCGAAAAGAAGGTAACAAACGGGCTTTGTCCGGCCTGATAGGCATTCCACGGCAGCAGCAGCACCAGCAGCGCCACGGAGCCAACATAAAACAGACCGATACGCCAGATAACGCCGTTGATCGCTTTCGGCAGGACTTTTTTCGGCTCTTTACATTCACCGGCGGCAATCCCCACCAGTTCAATCGAGGCGAAGGCGAATACCACGCCCTGCACCAGCACCAGCGCCGGCAACAGCCCGTGCGGGAACATGCCGCCGTTATCCGTGATCAAATGGAAGCCGGTAGTATTGCCATCCAGCGGCTTGCCGCTGCCCAGAAACACCACGCCTACCACCAGGAAGATGGCGATAGCCAGCACTTTCACCAGCGCAAACCAGAATTCCATCTCGGCAAACCACTTCACGCCGATCAGGTTCATGGTGCCGACAATCGCCAGCGCGCCCAGTGCAAATACCCACTGCGGCACGTCGCCAAAGGCGCCCCAGTAATGCATATAGAGCGCCACGGCGGTAATATCAACGATACCGGTCATCGCCCAGTTAACAAAATACATCCAGCCGGCGACATAAGACGCCTTTTCGCCCAAAAACTCACGCGCATAAGAAACAAAGCTGCCGCTGGAGGGGCGATGCAGCACCAGTTCACCCAGCGCACGCAAAATGAAGAACGAAAAAATACCACAGACGAGATAAACCAGCGCCAGCGCTGGACCTGCAGCCTGTAAGCGCGCGCCCGCACCGAGAAACAGACCGGTTCCTATTGCGCCGCCGATGGCAATCATCTGTACCTGACGATTACCCATTGCCTTGTCGTAACCAGCGTCATGCGAATTCAGCCAGCGTCTTCTGGCATCGCGTTGATCCGCTGCCGTTTTCTTGATTGCTTTCATTGCCTTTCCTGTTGTCCTGTCCGATAAAGGAGCGCCTGCACGCTCAGCCCGCTTTTCCTCTTCATAACCAAACGGTGGCGATATAAAGATTTAAAGGGATAAATCCGCTGTAGATCTGGGTCTTGTAATGTGGCGACACAGCGAATTTACGGCGGTGAATCCTAACCTTTCTGTTAATGGGAAGCAAAACTCCCACGGTGAAAATGTTTACTCTTTTTATCATTTTGTGGCACAGATAAAAGTGCGAAAGTGAACGGGTACAGAGACGAACCTGACGATCGGCGCTGGGCTACGGTCTGACGCGTTAACCTCATTACCTGCGCTTAATTTGACTTAACACCGCTGCGCCCGCCCAGGTTTCAGGCTATTATTGCCGCCTCTTTATTGGGTTAAGTCGTCTTATGCTGAAACGCTCCGTTACCAGTTCCATTGCGCGTGCGCTGGCCGGCATCGTTATTCTTTCGGTGCTCTCTACCAGCCTGGCGCTGCTGACCTTATCCGGCAGCCTGCGCGATGCGGAAATGATTAATTTTGCTGGCTCGCTGCGCATGCAAAGTTATCGCCTTGCCTGGGATCTTGATACTCACTCACCCGATCTGGAAGCGCATCTGCACTACTATCAGCAGTCGTTGAATGCGCCAGTGCTGCAACATCTGAACCGCTTTTACGTCCCACAAAACGTACGCAATCGCTACCACCAGCTTAAATTATCCTGGCCCCTGCTGCGGGCGGACTTAACCAGCGGCAACCCCACGCGTTATTCGCAGCACGTGGTGCATTATGTCGGTGAAATCGATCGCTTCGTTTACGATCTGCAGCGTTATGCGGAACGCAAGATGCAGCTGGTGGCGTTGACCAGCGCCATTGGCTTTGTTGCCATCGTGGTGCTGGCGTTCTGGACTATCCGCCTGACGCGCCGTCAGGTGGTCAAGCCGCTGAATCAGCTGGTGGCGGCCAGCCGCTATATCGAACAGGGCAATTTTAACTACCCGCCGCTTGATACCACGCTGGCTAACGAGCTGGGCCTGCTGGCTAATACCTTTAACCGCATGTCCGGCGAGCTGGAGCGTCACTACAGCGAGCTGGAAAACACCGTTAAGGCGCGCACGGCGGATCTGTTGGCGGCGCATCAGACCATGACCATTTTATACGAGGCTTCGCAGGCGCTGGCCGTAAGCAGCCTCGGCCATCCGACCATTACCGAGGTAATGGAGATCGTTTTTACCCGCGCTCGTCTGACCGCCCTGAAGTTAGATGCCGGGGAAAGCTGGCAGATCGCGTTGGGCGCGCCGCAGCCGGATAAAAACTGGCAACGGCTGACGCTGCAGCAGGAGAACCAGCCGGGCGGTGAATTGAGCTGGCAGGAAGGCGACAGGCAAACGCCCGCGCCGCTGATGCAAAGCGTCGGCAACCTGCTGTCGCGCGCTATCTGGATCCATCAGGCGCAGAAACAGCAGCAGCAGCTGTTACTGATGGAGGAACGCGCCACCATTGCCCGCGAGCTGCATGATTCGCTGGCGCAGGCGCTGTCGTACCTGCGTATTCAGCTAACCTTACTGAAACGCACCATCAACGCCGAACAGCAGCCGGCGCAGCAAATTGTCAGCGACGTCGATCAGGGGCTGGCGGAAGCCTACCGTCAGTTGCGCGAACTGCTGAATACCTTCCGCCTGTCGGTGGACGAAGCCTGTCTGCCCGCCGCGCTGCAGGCGATGCTGACCCCGCTTAAACAGCAAACGACCGCTGAGATCGTTCTGCACTGCTCGTCCGGCTTTGATGCGCTTACGGCTCAGCAGCAGGTACATATTTTACAGATTGTCCGCGAAGCGGTACTGAATGCCATCCGCCATGCGAACGCCAGCCGTATTAAGGTAAGCTGCAACACGCAGGAGAGCGGCGAATATCAGATTATTATCAGCGATGATGGCTGCGGGCTGACGACCGTTGAGGAGCCAGCCGGCCATTATGGCCTGACGATTATGCACGAACGAGCACAGCGGCTGGGCGGCAGCTTACAAATGGACACCACACCGACGGTTGGAACGCAACTGCGGTTATGTTTTCCGTCACAGGCGACAGAAACGGCGACGAATTAATCGCCATCGTTATTCTTTTTTACTCAGCCAGCCACTGCTGGCGGTCTACTCCGGGGGATATTATGAACAACCGACACTTTACCGTGATGCTGGTCGACGATCATCCACTGATGCGCCGGGGAATTCGTCAGTTGCTGGAGTTGAACAGCAGCTTTGACGTGGTGGCCGAAGCCAATAACGGCACCGAAGCGCTGGCCGAGGCCAGCCGCCTGTCACCCGATGTGATCCTGCTGGATTTACATATGAAAGGCATGTCCGGCCTTGATACGCTGAAGGCGCTGCGTAATGAAAGCGTGGCGGCGCGTATTCTGGTACTAACCGTTTCCGATGCGCGTAGCGATATTTACGCTATGCTGGATGCCGGTGCGGACGGCTATCTGCTGAAAGACAGCGAACCAGAACTGCTGCTGCAGCAGATCATTGAGGGTGCGCAGGGGCAAAACGTCTACAGCAGCATCGTCCGCGATTATCTGGCGACGCGCGGCCACAGCGCGAATCCGTTTCAAACGCTAACGGAACGTGAGCTGGACGTTCTGCAGGAGGTCGCGCGCGGGCTTTCTAATAAAGAAATCGCTGCCGCCCTGCATATTTCCGAAGAGACGGTGAAAGTACATATTCGTAACTTTCTGCGTAAGCTGGACGTGCGTTCACGGGTCGCCGCCACCGTGCTGTGGCTGGAAAATAAACATAGCTAGGCTTTCTTCATCACCGGTGCTTTTCGGCACGATAATTTACACTTTCTCCTCTTTTCCTCCACGTTTCTTTGTAGGCGGGCGCGTAAAGTGATTCGGCATACAATTGTTCTGAATCGATAAACAAAGCATATCCTGTAATTGTTGCTGGTTGCGGTGCCAACGCGACCGGCAGCTTTTTCCTGTTGATGACACCGTATTGAGGAGTGCCGCTTTAATGGCAAATTTTTTCATTGACCGCCCAATCTTTGCCTGGGTGTTGGCGATAATGATCTGCCTGACCGGCACGCTGGCGATAAAAACATTGCCGGTAGAACAATATCCTGACCTCGCGCCGCCCAACGTGCGTATTACCGCTAACTATCCCGGCGCATCAGCGGCAACGCTGGAAAATACGGTAACGCAGATCATCGAACAAAGCATGACCGGCATCGATAACCTGATGTATATGTCATCGCAAAGCAGTAATACCGGCCAGGCGACCATCACCCTGACTTTTTCCGCCGGTACCAATCCTGACGAAGCGCGCCAACAGGTGCAAAATCAGCTGCAGTCGGCGCTGCGTAAGCTGCCGCAGGATGTACAGCAGCAGGGCGTAACGGTAAATAAAACCGGCGACAGCAATATTCTGATGCTCGCTTTCGTCTCTACCGACGGCAGCATGGGTAAACAGGATATTGCTGACTACGTGGCGAGTAATATCCAGGATCCGCTCAGCCGTATTAGCGGCGTGGGTCAGGTGGATGCCTACGGCACGCAGTATGCAATGCGTATCTGGCTCGATCCTGGCAAGCTGATTAACTATGCGTTAACCACTGCGGACGTGGTTAGCGCCATCGAATCGCAAAACAGCCAGGTTGCCGTGGGACAGGTCGGCGGCACGCCTTCGGTGGATAACCAGGCGCTAAACGCCACGGTTAATTCCCAGTCGCTGCTGCAAACGCCAGAACAGTTTAAGGCCATCACGCTGCGAACTAACCGTGACGGTTCCGTAGTAACGCTGGGCGACGTTGCCGAGGTGGCGCTGGGGGCGGAAAAATATGATTACCTCAGCCGCTATAACGGTATGGCCGCGTCAGGGCTGGGCATTAAGCTCGCTTCCGGCGCCAATGAGCTGGAAACCGATCGGCTGGTGCGGGCGCGCATTGCGGAGCTTGCCCCCTATTTCCCGCATGGCCTGGAGGCGAAAGTCGCCTATGAGACCACGCCGTTTGTTACCGCCTCGATCCGTGATGTGGTGAAAACGTTGCTGGAAGCGGTGCTGCTGGTATTTTTAGTAATGTACCTGTTTATGCAGAACTTCCGCGCCACGCTGATCCCTACAATTGCGGTGCCGGTGGTTTTGCTGGGTACTTTCGCGGTGCTGTATGCCTGCGGATTCAGTATCAATACGCTCACCATGTTCGCTATGGTGCTGGCGATCGGGCTGCTGGTAGATGACGCGATTGTGGTAGTGGAAAACGTCGAACGCATCATGCATGAGGAAGGCCTGTCGCCACGCGACGCGACGCGTAAGTCGATGGGACAAATTCAGGGCGCGCTGGTGGGGATTACGCTGGTTCTCTCCGCCGTGTTTGTGCCGATGGCGTTTTTTGGCGGCACCGTTGGTGCCATCTATCGGCAGTTCTCGATCACCGTCGTCTCCGCGATGGTGCTATCGGTGCTGGTGGCGATGATTCTGACGCCCGCGCTTTGCGCCTCGCTGCTGAAGCCGGTAGCGCCCGGACACCATCAGCGCCGCGGCTTTTTCGGCTGGTTTAACCGCATGTTTACGCGCAATACCGACCGTTATGAACAACGCGTGGCAAAGCTGCTGCACCAGGCGGGACGCTGGCTGCTGCTCTATCTGGCGATTATTGCCGTGATGGCTTTGCTCTTTCTGCATCTGCCCACCTCTTTTCTGCCGCTGGAAGATCGCGGGATTTTTACCACCCAGGTTCAGCTGCCGCCGGGCTCGACCCAGCAGCAAACGCTGAAAGTGGTGGAAAAAGTCGAGAACTACTATCTGACCCATGAGAAAGAGAATATCGAATCGGTGTTTGCCACTATCGGTTCAGGGCCGGGCGGCAACGGGCAAAACGTGGCGCGCATGTTTGTTCGCCTGAAAAACTGGGAAGAACGCTCAGACGCCGATCGCACCTCTTTCGCCATTATTGAAAGAGCCACTAAAGCGTTCCAGAAAATTAATGAAGCACGCGTGATCGCCAGCAGTCCTCCGGCGATTACCGGTATGGGCAACGCCGCCGGATTTGATATGGAGCTGCAGGATCACGCCGGTATTGGCCACGCCAGGCTAATGGAGATGCGCGATCGGCTGCTGGCGAAGGCCGACAGCGATCCGCGTCTGGCGCGCGTCCGGCATAACGGCCTCGACGACAGCCCGCAGCTGCGTATTGATATCGATCAGCGCAAAGCGCAGGCGCTGGGCGTCTCCATTGATGATATTAACAGCACGCTGACCACCGGCTGGGGTTCAACCTACGTTAATGATTTCCTCGATCGCGGGCGGGTGAAGAAAGTCTATGTCCAGGCGGCGGCAAAATACCGCATGCTGCCGGATGATATTAATAAGTGGTACGTCCGCAACAGCCAGGGCGGTATGGTGCCGTTTAGCGCCTTTGCTAAAACCGCCTGGGAAACCGGTTCGCCGCGTCTGGAGCGCTATAACGGCTACTCCGCGCTGGAAATCGTCGGCGAAGCGGCGTCCGGCGTCAGCACCGGCACCGCGATGGATGCAATGGAAGAGCTGGTGAACCAGCTGCCGCTCGGCGTCGGCCTGCAGTGGACCGGCGCTTCCCTGCAGGAGCGGCTCTCCGGCTCGCAGGCGCCGGCGCTGTATGCAATTTCTTTGCTGGTGGTATTCCTGTGCCTGGCGGCCCTGTATGAAAGCTGGTCGATTCCTTTTGCCGTTATGCTGGTGGTGCCGCTTGGGGTGGTGGGCGCATTAGTCGCGACCTGGGCACGCGGGCTGGAAAATGATGTCTATTTCCAGGTGGGACTGCTGACGGTTATCGGCCTGTCGGCGAAAAACGCCATTTTGATCGTGGAGTTTGCGAATGATATTAACAGCCGTGGCCGCGAGCTGATCGCGTCAACGCTGGAGGCGTGCCGACAGCGCCTGCGTCCGATTCTTATGACGTCGCTGGCGTTTGTTTTTGGCGTCTTGCCGATGGCAATCAGTCACGGCGCCGGATCCGGCAGCCAGCATGCGGTGGGCACCGGCGTGATGGGCGGCATGATTTCCGCTACGCTGCTGGCGATATTTTTTGTTCCGCTGTTTTTTGTATTAATCAGACAGCGTTTTCCGTTAAAAATCCGCGTCAATGAAAAGCGTAAGCACGATTAATATTAATGCACGTAATATGCATAAATAATAAAGGCAGCCGGTTAACCGGCTGCCTTATTTATAGTTATGGAC
The DNA here is from genome assembly GCF_002895925.1 of Mixta theicola. Classification (GTDB taxonomy): domain Bacteria; phylum Pseudomonadota; class Gammaproteobacteria; order Enterobacterales; family Enterobacteriaceae; genus Mixta; species Mixta theicola. The sequence continues at coordinate 30,027 of NZ_NWUO01000008.1, forward strand.
TGTCAGATGCAAAGACGAATGCTGTGTTCGTCACGCTTATCTTTATCAGGCACTATTACTTGCGTAACATCGCGTCAATAAAGTCTTTCCAGTTCCCCAGTTCAGTGTCAATCATAACAACCTCTCTTATTATTAGACGCTATTTTACGCCCGTTTTTTCAGCATGTGAATATGCTGATTTCAATATTACTATCGGAAAAATTCCTAAAAACTTTACTACTTTTTTAAAATGAGAGGTGAATCACACTTCAGCAAAACTAATTACTTTCTTTAGTGATTAATAAAATCATTGCTAAGGTTTAAGCGCCTTTATCAAGGTGGGCGACGCGAGGCGGGCATAGACCCTTTGCGCCAAATAAGGCATTATTCTTTAAAGATATTTTCAGCAAACCGGAATAGCAAGATGATGGAAAACCAGTCGCCTGCCCTTTTTACACTTTTTGGCATCAAAAACTGCGATACGATCAAAAAAGCGCGTCGCTTCCTGGATAGCCAGCAGGTTAATTATCAGTATCACGACTACCGGGCGAATGGATTAAGCGATGAAACGTTGCAGCGCTTTATCGATACGCTGGGCTGGACGGCGCTGTTAAATACGCGCGGCACCACCTGGCGCAAACTGACCGAAGAAGAAAAGGCGCGGATCGATAACCCGCAAGCAGCAAAAGCGTTAATGCTGGCCCAGCCAGCGATAATTAAACGCCCATTGCTCGCCGCGGCAGACGGATCTATGCTGCTGGGTTTTAATGAAACCGACTATCAGCAGTTTATTCAGGAGAAGTCATAACATGTTTTGTCCGGTTATCGAGCTGGCGCAGCAGCTTATTCGTCGCCCTTCCCTCAGCCCCGATGATGCCGGATGCCAGGCGCTTATGATTGAACGCCTGCAGGCAATTGGCTTCACTATCGAACCGCTTAATATTGCCGATACGCAGAATTTTTGGGCCTGGCGCGGTCAGGGCGAAACGCTGGCTTTTGCCGGACATACCGATGTGGTGCCGCCTGGCGATACCAGCCGCTGGATCAATCCGCCGTTTGAACCCACCATTCGTGATGGCATGCTTTTTGGCCGCGGCGCTGCCGATATGAAAGGCTCGCTGGCGGCGATGGTGATCGCAGCCGAGCGTTTTGTCGCCGCGAATCCCCACCATCGCGGACGCCTGGCGTTTCTGATCACCTCCGATGAAGAGGCCAACGCCACCCACGGCACGGTTAAAGTGGTTGAACACCTGATGGCGCGCAACGAACGCCTCGATTACTGCCTGGTGGGCGAGCCCTCCAGTACGGTTCAGGTAGGGGATGTGGTGAAAAACGGCCGGCGCGGATCGATTACCGCTAACCTGACCATTCATGGCGTACAGGGTCACGTTGCCTATCCGCACCTGGCGGACAACCCGGTGCATCGCGCCCTGCCCGCACTGAATGAGCTGGTCGCCACCGAATGGGATCGGGGCAACGAATTCTTCCCGCCAACCAGTATGCAAATCGCCAATGTGCAGGCCGGCACCGGCAGCAATAACGTGATCCCCGGCGAGCTATTTGTACAGTTTAACTTCCGCTTCAGTACCGAACTGACCGATGCGGATATTCGCCAGCGCGTTGCGGCCCTGCTGGAGCGCCATCAGCTGCCTTACACCATTGAATGGAAACTTTCCGGTCAGCCTTTTCTCACCGCACGCGGTCAGCTGGTGGATGCGGTAATCAACGCGGTTGAACACTATACTGAAGCCAGGCCTGAGCTACAGACCACCGGCGGCACGTCCGATGGACGTTTTATTGCCCGGATGGGCGCTCAGGTAGTTGAGCTGGGGCCGGTTAATGCCACCATTCATAAAATCAATGAGTGCGTCAGGGCATCCGATCTGCAACTGCTGAGCCGTATGTATCAACGCATAATGGAACAGCTGATCGCATAAGCGTCCCACCGGAGGAGCGGGTATGGAATGGGTAAAAGAGTACTGGTGGATCATCGTGATCCTGTTGCTGGTTGGCGTTCTGGTCAACGTCTATAAGGATCTAAAGCGCATCGACCATAAAAAATATATGGCGAATAAGCCCGATCTGCCGCCGCATCGTGATTTTAACGATAAGTGGGACGATGAAGACGACTGGCCGAAAAAGAAATAATCCTCCCTGGGGCAGCAGCGTCTGCTGCCCTTTTCCCGTCACGTCATGAAACAAAGGTAATCACATCATCACCGGGCTTGCCGCCGCTAAGCGCTTCTTCAAAATAGCGACGCGGCACGGTATAGCGCAAATGATCCAGCGCCAGATTCATGCTGCGCTGATCGATGGCGTGCGGTAAACCCTCAACAATATCCAGCGTTACGTCACCGCCCAACGATGTCAGACGCGCCGCCGCCTGCTGCGCAAGCTCAGCCTGATAAACGTCATCCTCTTCGCCATGAATTAAATGAACGGTGGTTTTCGTCGTGGCCTGCTCCGGCAGGCTGGCATAGCGTCCGCTAAAGGCGACAATTCTGCCCGCCAGCGTGGGCTGCGCCTTGCAGCCTTCCAGCACCATTACGCTGCCCTGAGAAAAACCGATCAGCGCCGTTGCCTCCGGCAGAACGCCGCTAAGCTGTTGCCACTCGCTCACCGACTGCAAAAACAGCGGCATCGCCGCATCTACCCGCTGCTGCAGGCTGGTATCGCTCAGCGCAGCCTCGCTGAACCACTGACGGCCCGGCGCCGGCGCTTGCTTCCGGCCCGCCGATGCTTACAACCAGCGCCTGCGGAAAGACTTCTGCGAACCAACTGCCAATTTGCCCCATCGAGACCGGATTATCACCGGCGGCGTGATACAGCAGAAACAGCTGCTTCGGGGGAGCCGACGGGCTTTGTACGACAAAATGGTCAGGTTTCATAACATCCTCCCTTATGGCTAAAACAGGTCACGTTCTGCACGATCCTCCTTCACCGCTATCGGAATAAGAGAACCGTATCTATCCCTTTCATTGCGTCCGCGTCAAAGATGCACCGCGATACGGCTTTGGATAAAAAGGTGCAGTAGCGCGTTGCCCGACCCCTGAATTATTGCAGGCCGGCGACGGCTTCCTTCCAGTGAAGGCAGCGTGCGGCATCCAGCTGCTGCATCAGTTTCCCGGCCTCATCGCGCCAGCGAACAAGCAACGCTTTACGTCCGCTCAGAGCCAGCTCGCGACAGAGGGTTGACGGCGGCCTGCGTCGGATAATGGCCTGATGGAGCGCCAGCTCCTCGCTTGCCGCCGTCGTCAGCAGCAGACGCCCCAGCGCCGGCAGGCTGACCTCGAAAGGGCGATGGGCAAAAGCAAAACCGGCCAGCGTCTGCCAGTCAGCCTCATTCAGAGGCTGTTGGCTGGCGATCGTCAGCGGAATCGGCTCATCAATTAACGGCTGCAGCCAGAAAAGATCGCGCGCCAGCTGCTGCTGCGCCTGCTGGCTCAGCTGCTCTCCGGCCTCACTCAGCGGCAGGATAGCCATCGCGCTGTAGCAGCCGCTGCTCGCCTCGCGCTGCGTGGCGATACGCATCAGGATAAAGCCGCAGCGCTGCCAGAAACGCCACAGCTCGTGGGTAAAACCAAAACTCACCGAAAGATAGTCCAGCCCCTGCGCCTGCTCACGAGCAGCGTCAATCATCCGGCTGCCAACCTGCTGCCGACGCAGATCCGGCGCGACGGCAATCCGGCTAATGCGCTGTGAGCGCAGCTGCGCCGCCTGCGGAAATCCGGCATGGGCAGCCAGCGACTGAGCGACCAGATTCCCACGCGGACGCCGCAGCCCGGCCCACACCTGCCAGGCCAGTGCGGCGGAAAGCCCGCCTTCCGCCACCAGCCATACCGCTCCGCCCATCTCGCCCTGAGCGGTTTTTGCAGCGATAAACCGCTGGCCCGGCGCATCCATAATACGGCGTAAATCAAGCGGCGTGGTGCGATAGTGCGCGCTGGTTAACAGCTGATAAAGCGCCAGCAGGCGCGGCCCATCGTCTCGCCCACAGCCAGTAATCGTTAACGCGTCAGCGGTCGCGCTGTCAGCGGCGCTTTTGGCCTCATCCAGCATCAGCGCAGTATTGACCCATCTTTCCAGCGGATCGCCCTGACGCCAGCGTAGCGGCTCATCCAGCTGATAAAAATGCGCCTGCGGCAGCGCGGCGCAGAATTTCAGCAGAAAGCCGCGTCCGGTGCCTTCATAGCCCTGTACGGTGGTGGTTAATAAAACGCGGGGGAAGCACGTTATCAGGCGCTGCAGCAGCGGTGCCGGGATCGCCGCCGCCTCATCAATAATCAGCCAGTCAGCCTCCGGCGGCGCAGCGCTGGCCAGCAGAGCATCGGGCGCGATAAAGGCAAAGCGTTCACCGGCAAAACGGGCCAGCACCGCTGTCGAGACTTTCGCGGGCGCGGTAACCAGACAGCGCCCCGGCCAGCGCTGCATCAACATGCCGGCCAGCGCCGATTTTCCGCGTCCACGCGCGGCGGTCAGTACATAGATCCCCGGCGATGCCTGCAAAAAATGGGTAAGCAGGCTTTGCTGCTGCTGCGCCGCGGCGGGCCGCCAGTCGGTTAACGTTAAGGAGGGCGGCAGGCGGCACGGATGATGCTGCCGGTGCAGCAACACCTGTTCGTCCGCGCAAAGCTGGCGCTGTAAATGATGAATAAAATGGGGAGTGGCAATCGGCGTGTCGTTTTCGCTCCAGCGCAGCGAGTCGCTATCGGGGCGCTGCGGCCATCTATCCCAGGGCGGCGTCAGCAGCAGCAGCCAGCTTCCGGCGCTGAGGGTGCCAGCCAGCGCGGCAAACGCTTCACTGTGAAAACCCTGGCGGGCATCAAAGATGGCGTGACGAAACTCCTGCCCTAACAGGTTGCGCAGCGCTGAGGGCGAAACGCTGTTGGGCAGCTGCGGATCCTCGCTAAGGAAAAGCCAGTCTCCCGCCAGCGCCTGTTGCCAGCGCTGCGCCTGCTGATAACACCAGTCAGGCTCGCCGGCAATCGCCGCCAGCCGCCGGATTCCGGCGCGCTGCATCTCAGCGGTAACGGATAACGGCATCTTTATTTAGCAGCGGCGAAAGTATCGCATCGGCCCGGATCACCAGAATCAAACCCTTGTTTAAACCAGCTGTAGCGCTGCTCCGAGGTGCCGTGGGTAAAGCTGTCCGGGGTGACGCGTCCCTGACTCTGCTGCTGTAGCCGATCGTCGCCGATCGCTTCGGCAGCGTTTAACGCTTCCTGCAGATCGCCTGGCTCCAGAATCTGCTGTTGTTGCATATAGTGGCCCCAGACGCCCGCAAAGCAATCCGCCTGTAGCTCCAGTTTTACCGATAGCTGATTCACCTGGCTCTGTGAGGCGCCCTGCTGCATCTGGCGTACTTTAGGTTCGATACCCAGCAGCTTTTGCACATGATGGCCGACCTCATGCGCAACAACGTAGCCCTGCGCGAAGTCGCCCCCGGCGCCCAGCTTGTTTTTCAGCTCATCATAGAAAGAGAGATCGATATAAACGGTGGCATCCGTCGGGCAATAGAACGGTCCCATTATCGATTGTCCGGTACCGCAGCCGGTGCGCGTAGCATTGCGGTACATCACCAGATGCGGCGGCTGATACTGTTTGCCCATTTGGGTAAAGAGTTTTTGCCAGGTATCTTCGGTCGTGGCGAGGATCACCGAGGTAAACTTCGCCGCCTCATCATCCTGCGGGCTGATGCGCTGCGAATTGCTCTGCTGTGAGACCGGCTCGCCGCCGGTTAACAGTGGAGTCAAATCATAGCCGTAATAACCGGCGATCATCACCACCACCAGCAGAATAATTCCGCCTTTACCGCGCGGAATACGCATACGTCCGCCGCCCACCGTGGGAGACTGATTTCGACGGTCTTCTACATTGTCGCTTTCGCGACGCCCTTGCCAACGCATGACTTTCCCCTGTTATTTATTCCTGGCGAATATGGCAAATTCTAGTCGCGACGGCGCTGAATAACCAGCGCGCGGCGCGCGCAATGGAAGGGTAACGGAAAAACCGGGGGGAACAACGGCGAAGGGGCGGTCGGCGGCACACGCGCACCGACCGCTAGCAGGCATATTAGTCGAGCTTAACGCCCAGACGATGCGCCACTTCTTCGTAAGCTTCGATCACGCCGCCCAGGCTCTGGCGGAAGCGATCTTTATCCATCTTATTCATTGTCTGCTTGTCCCACAGGCGGGCGCCGTCCGGCGAGAACTCATCGCCCAGCGTCACTTCTCCCTTGTGCAGACCAAACTCCAGCTTGAAATCCACCAGAATCAGACCGGCGTCGTCAAACAGCTTGCTGAGCACCTCGTTGGCCTTGTAGGTCAGCTCGCGCATACGCGCCAGGTTCTCTTTATTTACCCAGCCAAAAGTCTCGCAGTAGGATTCGTTGACCATCGGATCGTGTTTGGCATCATCTTTTAAAAACAGATCGAACAGCGGAGGGTTAAGTACTATGCCCTCTTCCACGCCCAAACGCTTCACCAGCGAACCCGCCGCACGGTTACGGATAACGCACTCAACCGGCACCATCTCCAGTTTTTTTACCAGCGCTTCGTTATCTGAGAGCAGCGCTTCCATCTGGGTAGGAATGCCTGCCTCTTCCAGCTTACGCATGATGAAATAGTTAAACTTGTTGTTTACCATTCCCTTGCGATCAAACTGCTCGATACGCGCGCCGTCTCCTGCTGACGTATCATTGCGGAATTCGAGTACCAACAGATCCGGGTTTTCGGTGCTGTAAACGGTTTTCGCTTTGCCGCGATACAACTCAGCTAGCTTTTGCATCTTGATAAACTCCAAACTGGGTAAATAGTGAATGGCCATAACCGTGTGACGCAATCGTTTACGTCGCCGCGCGACATTATGCCAAACTTCAATAAAAAAGGCCGGAATTTTCCGGCCTTTTTTTGTTACTGGCTAAGGGCTGCCTGGAAGACCGCCACCAGCGCGTCGTTTTGCGACTGCGTTAGTACGTGGCCTTTCGGATCGATAAACTGCAGGCTGCTGCGGTTATCAAGATCGCCGACCTGCAGCTTGTAATCGCCATTCGGCAGCTGCGGATCTTTGGCGCCGATTTCATCCCAGGTACTGTCGCCCGGCGCTTTATAGGTCACCGCCATGCTGCCCTGCGAACGGTTGCTGTCGGTCACGTCCATACCGATACGCTTCAGCGCGGCCGGCAGACGCTGCCAGGCGACATTAAACGGCGCACGCAGGATCAGATTCGGCAAGCCGGTATCATCCGCCCCGCTCTGCACATCAATCTGTGCGGCGCTGCGGTTGGCGGCGGCGTCCTGCGCGGCGGTTTCCATCTTATCCATGCCGGTACTGATGTCGTTCAGCATCTGCGCGGTGTAACGCTGGATCTGCGTCGGCGAGGTAACATCGTTGCCCGCCTGCTGCAACTGCAGCAGTTTTACGGTCAGCGCCTGCTGATAACCCTGCTGCTGCACGCTTATCTGATAGCGGCCGCGGTACTGGTTATCTTCATCCGCACGGTTCCATTCTACCCAGTCGGTGGTCAGCTGCTGGCTGGCATCCTGACGCGCGGCGATCGGGAAATGGTAAGACTGCACCACATTGACCACCTGTGACCAGACTGAACCGCTGCGGCTGTTTTCCATCATCAACACGCCGGTATTGCCGGTAAACTGCGCGCGCGCGCCGTTCATCAGCGCCAGCGGCTGAGCCGGCGGACGAATATCCAGCTGTTTGCCCGTCGCGCCGTTAGCGTTGGCGTGCGGCACATCGTAATCTCCGTTTTGCAGCGGCAGAATCATCCCTGCCGGCGCGCGTAAATCCTGCAGCTCAGCCGCCTGCAGGTAAGATTCGTCCCCACTGACCTGGCGCTTATAGCGCTGATCGTTGGAACAACCTGCCAGCAGCATCACCGTGGATAGCCCAACGATAGTCGCTATCGTGGACTTTTTTACTGAATAAGCCATTAACTCTCCCTAAATTACAGCAGACCCGCATTTTTCAGCGCCTGCTCCACAACCGGACACGCCGCCGCAGTTAACGGAACCATTGGCAGACGCAGGGTATCGGTCGCGATTAATCCCAGTTTTTTCGCGGCCCATTTCACCGGAACAGGATTGGGTTCAACAAACAGTTTCTGATGCAGATGCATCAGGCGCTGGTTTAGATGACGCGCCTCGGCGAAGTTGCCCTCGCGCGCCAGCCGACACAGCTCAACCATTTCACGTGCGGCGATGTTTGCCGTAACGGAAATCACGCCGTGGCCGCCCAGCTGCATAAAATCCAGTGCGGAGGCGTCATCGCCGCTGACCAGCACGAACTCATCATCAACCAGCTCTTGGATCTGGCTGACGCGGGATAAGTTCCCGGTCGCCTCTTTGATCCCGATAATATTTTTGATTTCCGCCAGGCGCGCCACCGTTTCGGGCAGCATATCGCAGCCGGTGCGCGACGGTACGTTATACAGCATTTGCGGCAGATCGGTACTTTCCGCTATCGCTTTAAAGTGCTGATACAGCCCTTCCTGCGTCGGACGGTTGTAATAAGGCGTTACGGTAAGGCAGCCGATAACGCCGCTATTTTCGAAGCGTTTGGTCAGAGAGATGCCTTCTGCGGTGGCGTTCGCGCCGGTTCCGGCAATCACCGGAATGCGGCCGCAGGCCAGGTCAAGCGTCATCATCACCACATCGCCATGCTCATCATGACTAAGCGTTGCGGATTCGCCGGTAGTTCCCACAGAAACGATGGCGGATGTCCCGCTCTCGACATGATAATCAATCAGTTTTTTCAGGCTCGCACGGCAGACATTACCTTTGTCATCCATTGGCGTAACGAGCGCAACAATACTTCCCGTGAACATTGGCCATCCCCTCGACAAACAAGTGCTTCATGGTACGTTTGACCGGCGGGGAAAAGCAAGCGAACAGAGGCCGGGAGCGCTTGGCAGAGGGTATTTTTTATGTTTACCTACGGGTTATTACGATTACTTATCAGCTGACCCCACAGGAAGAGTTATTTTGCCGCAGACACCGCAACACTTTTTGGTCATTACGGCGTTGGGCGTCGATCGTCCGGGGATCGTCAATGCCATTACCCGTCACGTCAGCAGCTGCGGCTGTAATATTGAAGATAGTCGTCTGGCCATGTTGGGCGATGAGTTTACCTTTATCATGCTGCTTTCCGGCAGCTGGAACGCGATTACCTTAATTGAGTCTACGCTGCCGCTGAAGGGCGCCGAGCTGGAGCTGCTCATCGTGATGAAGCGCACCAACGCCAGCCGTCGGCCGCCGATGCCGGAAACCGTTTGGGTGCAGGTGGAGGTCAACGACTCGCCGCATATTATCGAACGCTTTACCGACCTGTTTGATTCACACCAGATGAATATCGCTGAGCTGGTTTCGCGTACCCAGCTAACGCAAGAACATCAGCCACCTTTGCTCTATATTCAGATCACGGCCCACAGCCCGGCGCACCGGGACGCAACATTGATCGAGCAGGCGTTTCACGCCCTATGTACAGAACTTCATGCGCAAGGCACTATTAGCGTGGTGAATTATCCGCAGCATGACGAGAAAATGGAGATTAGTGATGAATCCACTGAAAGCCGGTGATACCGCACCGAAATTTAGTTTGCCCGATCAGGACGGCGAACAAGTAAATTTAACCGACTTCCAGGGACAGCGCGTTTTGGTCTATTTCTATCCCAAAGCGATGACGCCCGGTTGCACCGTTCAGGCATGTGGCCTGCGTGACAATATGGATGAACTGAAAAAAGCGGGCGTGGAAGTGCTGGGGATCAGTACCGATAAGCCAGAAAAGCTGTCGCGTTTCGCCGAAAAAGAGCTGTTAAATTTTACGCTGCTGTCTGATGAAAATCATGAGGTCAGCCAGCAGTTTGGCGTCTGGGGAGAAAAAACTTTTATGGGGAAAACCTACGACGGTATTCACCGCATTAGTTTTTTAATTGATGCCAACGGCCATGTTGAAAAGGTTTTCGATGATTTCAAAACCAGCAACCACCACGATATTGTGATGGATTATCTGAAATCAGCCTGAGAAAACGCGTGGCGTCAACGACGCCACCATCGCCGTTATTGAAACTCGCCTCCTGAGGTATCTTCAGGCCAGGCATGAATCACCGCTTTGATAAGCGTCGCCAGCGGAATGGCGAAAAATACGCCCCAAAAGCCCCACAGTCCGCCAAAAATCACCACCGCCAGCATAATCACCAGTGGATGCAGGTTCACCGCTTCGGAGAACAGCACCGGCACCAGCACGTTGCCATCCAGCGCCTGGATAACCAGATAGACCATCATCATCGTCCAGAAATCGCTGCCTAATCCCCACTGAAACAGCCCAACGCAGATCACCGGCAGCGTCACCGCCAGCGCACCGATATAAGGGATCAGCACCGACAGGCCAACCAGCACCGCCAGCAACAGCGCATAATTCAGGCCCAGCACCAGAAAAGCAATCCAGGTCGCGACGCCGACCACTATCATTTCCAGCACCTTGCCGCGAATATAGTTGGTGATCTGCTGATTCATCTCGCTCCAGACCTGCCCTGCCAGACCGCGATTGCGCGGCAGCACGCGGCGCACCGCGTTCAGCATCTGCTGCTTATCCTTTAGCAGGAAAAAGAGCATCAGCGGCACCAGCACCAGATAGATGGTTATCGTCATTAAACCCACCAGCGAGGCCAGCGAATATTTCACCACCGATTCCCCAACGCCCGACAGCCGACTGCGCAAATTCTCGATCACAATATCGACAATACCGGCATCGGCCAGCGCCGGAAACCGCGCCGGCAGCCCTGCGGAGAAGGCGTAGAGTTTATTCAGCATGTTCGGCGTATCATGCACTAAATGAATGCCCTGCTGCCAGGCAACCGGCGCGACCACCAGCACAAAAAGCAGCAGAATACCGACGAAGAACGCCAGCACAATAGTCGTGGCCCAGCGGCGGGAACAGCCCAGACGCTCCAGGCGCACCGTGGGCCACTCCAGCAGATAAGCCATTACCAGCGCCACCAGCAGCGGGGCCAGCAAGTCGCTGAGAAAAAACAGAATGCAAAAAGCTGCCAGCAGAATCACCAGCAGGGCAATCGCCTCCGGATCGCTAAAGCGGCGGCGATACCATTGAATCAAAAGAGCCAGCATGGCATTTCCTTCCCTGTATCAACAAGGCTGACGATTGTACTGAAATGCGCGGCAGAAGACAGAACTACCTGAAGACTTAACGTTCACCGATCGGCGCTCCGGCCTCTTCCGACACGTTGAGCGCGATAAAGCGCCTCGGCGCAAACAGGGCGGGAAGTGAGTAAAGCCGCGAGCAATTAATACAAAAATGACACTGCCACAGGCAATGTCATTTTTGATAACGCTACAGAAAGAGCGAAAGAGGAAATAATCAGAGCATTAACAGCGCATAGCCCTGATTTTGCAGCGTGGCTACCGTGGTGCCGCTGGAGATAGTATGGGTAACCGATTTATCAATCCACTCGCGATCGATATGGTGGAAGGCAACCGACTGATCGCAGACGGTAACCTTCACGCCAGCCTTTTCCAGCTCGCTAATCATTTTAAGGCTGGGATTATCGATACCGTAAGCTTTATGGTATTGTTCATTATTCAACCCGGCAATAACGGCATCACCGTTCATTGATACCACAAAGTTAAGTTTATTCAGTGGAATACCCGCCGCGTAATAGAGGTTTACCACGCGCGAAACGCGTTCCAGCCCCAGGTGCGGATCTTTAAAATCGCCGTCATAGCTGTTGAGCTGAAAGACAATTTTATTGCTGAGAGTAGCATCATTACGCGGATTATACGCGGGCGTATCCACGTAATGAATTTTTCCATAATTAGCGATAGCCGGCGTTGACCAGAAACCTTCCGGCTCGCTCTTGCTGTTCTCGATATGGTTATTGACTTTGGCATAAAGCTGTGGTGCCTGAAGCACATTACCGCCGACAAAACCGGCCAGAGCCGCCACGACGATATAAGTTACGGGACGCATAAAAAAGCACTCCTTTCAAAGAGGATGTTAGACATAGAAAAACTGAACGTATTATATTTGCAGCAAAACCTTTTCCTGATTTTCAGGCGAATGAGCGCCTTCCGGAGGAATAAGAAATATCTCATCCGATTAACGCTCGCGAGGTCTTGACTGTATTTATTTGCCACTCAATTTTATTGCTGAGCCCTGTCGCTAAATAATGTCCCGCACCGCCTGTTCCAGGCAAAGAAGCAATTAAAAAACCGGTTACTGCACAACGCATTTTTACTGCTCTCCGATGGATATTCAGCGGTGCCCGGATGGAAACTCCATCTCTATTTCTTAGCGGCCTTTTTTATCTATATCACAGACTCTTATTATGAAAATACAGGTTACGCAGCGGCACTAACGCGGTAATTTCATCTGGAAAACATAACCTCAGTAAACCATCGCGCTTTGCTTTATTTTTAATAAAGTGAGCTCAATCTATTAGTGGAATGTTGTTTTAAGAATAAACTTATAAAATGAATAACGCCGACAGATCCAGAATAAAACAGGAAACAAAGCCAAACAAAAGGTAAGCTCGCCAGTTTTTAATTAAAGCATGGCTCTTAATTTGGTCTGATTTTATAAAAAAACATAAAACTGCCATGCCAGTTTAAAATGAGTAGCACCGGCTATTTTTGTCGAAGCCAAAAGCTTTGCTAACGGTTGTAAAAAAAAATCTGTGCAGCTGGTCAATAATTTTCAGAACTTACTTAAACAAATCCTGTGCCACTTTCAGTTTCTCTGAATAAGTTTACACAACTTTGAATTTTACCCGTGCGCTGACTCACTGTTTTTCCCTTATATCATCAGGCTTAAACAGCCATTTCATTATGCAGATTACCTCGCTAAGATAGCGCTCTGAGCGCCAGCGCTGCGCTGGCATATGAACTATCAGGACCGGGATCGGTCGAAACGTTACTCTTGCCCTGGGGAAGAAGCATGGTTAATCGCCTGAAGAAAAATGTGATCGCTTCACTCTTCGTCACGCTGCTGGCGAGCAACGTGCTTCCTTCCCAGGCCGACGTCGCTGATACGCTGCCCGATATTGGCACCACTGCAGGCGGCACGCTGTCGATTAATCAGGAACTGCAGATGGGCGATTTTTACGTGCGCCAGCTGCGCGCCAGCGCACCGCTGATCAATGATCCCTTGCTTAATCAATATATTAACCAACTTGGTCTGCGTCTGGTTGCCCACGCCAATTCGGTACGTACGCCCTTTCATTTCTATCTGATCCGCAATGATGAAATAAACGCCTTCGCCTTCTTTGGCGGTAACGTTGTGCTGCATTCCGCCCTGTTTCGCGCCAGCGACGATGAAAGCCAGCTGGCCTCGGTATTGGCGCATGAAATCTCACACGTTACCCAGCGTCATCTGGCGCGTGCGATGGAAGAGCAGCAGCGCAACGCCCCGCTCACCTGGGTCGGCGCGCTGGGCTCGATTTTACTGGCGATGGCCAACCCACAGGCGGGCATGGCGGGCTTAGCCGGCACGCTGGCTGGCACCCAGCAGGGCGTTATCTCGTTTACGCAGAATAATGAACAGGAAGCGGATCGGATCGGAATTCAGGTATTGCAGCGCGCCGGTTTCGATCCGCAGGCGATGCCGACCTTTTTACAGAAGCTGGCGGACCAGTCCCGCTTCGCCTTTAAGCCGCCGGAAATTCTGCTGACCCACCCGCTGCCGGACAGCCGTCTGGCCGATGCCCGTAATCGGGCCAATCAGATGCGGCCGGTCGTGGTGCAATCTTCGCAGGATTACTATATGGCGAAAGCGCGCGCGCTGGGCATGTATGCTACCGGGCAAAACCAGCTGGGCGAAGATTTGCTGGATGAGTGGTCAAAAGGCAATGCGCGCCAGCAGCAGGCCGCGCAGTACGGCAGAGCGATTCTGTTTCTCGAAGCCAAAAGCTTCGCCAATGCGAAAAAGATTATCGAGCCGCTGCTGGCGAAAGATCCAGACAATGTCTGGTATCTGGATATTATGACTGACATTGACGTAGGTCTGAATCAGCCGCAAGCGGCGGTGAAGCTTCTGACGGCGCAAAAGGCCAGCAGCAGCGATCCGGTATTGCAGCTCAACCTGGCGAATGCGCTGCTGGAAGCGAAACAGCCCGCTGCGGCCAGCCGGATCCTGCATCGCTATACCTGGGCGCATCCTGATGATAGTAACGGTTGGGATCTGCTGGCGCAGGCGTCGGCGGCGCAAAACCTGCGTGATGAGGAGCTGTCGGCGCGAGCGGAAGGGCTGGCGTTAACCGGTCAGTTAGATCAGGCGATCACTACCCTGAGCGGCGCCAGCGCTCAGGTAGCCTTAGGCAGCCTGACACAGGCGCGCTATGACGCGCGCATCGATCAGCTTCGTCAGCTGCAGCTACGCTTCCGTCAATATCAAAAAGGACGTTAATCGGCCTACAGCGCCAGGATTTCCTTAACAAACGGAATGGTTAACTTACGCTGGGCGCTAATCGAGGCCCGATCGAGCCGGTCCAGCGTGGTAAACAGCGTGCGCATCTCACGATCCAAACGTTTCAGCAGAAAACGTCCAACGTCTTCCGGCAGTTCGAAACCGCGCAGGCTGGCGCGCAGCTGCAGCGCCTGTAGCTTATCTTCATCCGATAGCGGCTGTAACTTATAGATTTGGCCCCAATCGAGGCGTGAAGCGAGATCCGGCAGCTTGAGATTAAGCTGGCGCGGCGGACGATCGCCGGTGATCAGCAGGCGAGTTTTACCGGTTTCGAGGATGCGATTATAAAGATCGAAGATCGCCATTTCCCACGCCTCTTCACCGGCAATACATTCAATATTATCAATGCAGATCAGCGAGAGCTGTTCCATGCCATCCAGCACTTCCGGTACGAACCAGGTGCGTTTATCCAGCGGGACATAGCCAACGGCATCGCCGCGCGTTGACATTTCGGCACAGGCGGCATGCAACAGATGGCTGCGCCCGCCGCCCTGACGCGACCAGAAATAGAGATAACTGCCATGTTCCTGCCCTAAAGCACCTTTGAGTGCCGCCAGCAGGGACGGATTTTCTCCCGGCCAGAAACTGGCGAAGGTTTCATCATCCGGTAAATAGAGTGGCAGTGAAAGTTGTGCCGGCGTGTTCAGAAGCACCTCAAGCGTGAACGGGCTAAAAACCGCGGTAGTTTAACACATCTTTCACGTGAAATGAAATTGCTGCCCCGCTGCTTTCGGGGGCAGCCTCTGCGGCAAAAGGCGCCCCAGAGCGCCTTTCTCTCCGCTGACCTTACTCCTGCGATTTATCCGGCGCGTCCAGAATCACCTCTTCCGGGCGCAGCACGTTAATCACTTTAAAAATCAGGCTCAGCGCCACGCCAACAAGAGTCGCCAGCGCCATACCTTTCAGTTCAGCCGCGCCGATATGCACCTTCGCCCCGCTGACGCCGATAATCAAAATAACCGAGGTCAGGATCAGGTTCTGCGCCTTGTTATAGTCCACTTTTGATTCAATCAGCACGCGAATACCGGATGCGCCGATCACGCCATACAGCAGCAGCGAAACCCCGCCCATGACCGGCACCGGGATCGCCTGAATAGCTGCCGCCAGCTTGCCGACGCAGGAGAGCAGGATAGCGATAATCGCCGCGCCGCCAATCACCCAGGTACTGTAAACGCGGGTAATCGCCATTACCCCGATATTTTCGCCGTAGGTGGTGTTCGGCGTCGAGCCGAAAAAGCCGGAAATAATGGTTGAGAAGCCGTTGGCAAACATTGAGCGATGCAGGCCGGGGTCACGGATCAGATCTTTTTTAACGATATTCGCCGTGACGACCAGATGCCCGACATGCTCGGCGATAACCACCAGCGCGGCCGGTAAAATCGTCAACATCGCATACCATTCGAAGCGCGGCGTATAGAAGGTCGGCAGCGCGAACCACGGCGCAGCCGCCACCCCGCTCCAGTCTACAATGCCCATCGCCCATGACAGCAGATAGCCTGCCAGCACGCCGATCAGAATCGGGATGATCGCCAGAAAACCGCGAAACAGCACCGAACCAAATACGGTGACCGCCAGCGTCACCAGCGAAATGGTTACCGCGGTGCCATCAACGGTAGCGTCGCTGGCGGGCAGCAGGCCAGCCATATTCGCCGCCACGCCCGCCAGTTCCAGCCCGATGACCGCGACAATCGCGCCCATTGCCGCCGGCGGGAACATCACATCCAGCCAGCCGGTGCCCGCTTTTTTCACAATCAGCGCCACCAGACAAAACAGCACGCCGCACAGAATAAAGCCGCCCAGCGCCACCTCATAACCGAGCGGCAGCAGCAGCAGAACCGGCGAGATAAAGGCAAAGCTGGAACCTAAATAGGCAGGAATTTTACCCTTGCAGATAAACAGATAGAGCAAAGTACCGACGCCGTTAAACAGCAGCACGGTGGCCGGATTGATATGAAACAGAATCGGCACCAGCACCGTGGCGCCGAACATCGCGAACAGATGCTGAAAACTGAGCGGAATCGTTTGCAGTAGCGGTGGACGTTCGCTAACGCCAATCGCGCGACGAGTCATGGAGTATCCCCTTGAGATGTTTTTGGCAAAAAAAAGCCGACTCTGCGGTCGGCTGAATAATTATTTGGTTCCGAAAATCTTATCGCCCGCGTCACCGAGACCGGGGATGATGTAGCCTTTCTCATTCAGGCCACGATCGATGGAGGCGGTATAGAGTTCGACATCCGGGTGCGCTTTTTCCAGCGCGGCGATGCCTTCCGGCGCGGCCACCAGGACCAGCACTTTAATCGAGTTACAGCCCGCTTTTTTCAGCAGATCGATCGTCGCGATCATCGAGCCGCCGGTCGCCAGCATCGGGTCCACCACCAGCGCCATGCGCTCTTCGATATTGGACACCAGCTTCTGGAAATAAGGTACCGGCTCCAGCGTCTCTTCATCACGATAAACGCCCACCACGCTGATACGCGCGCTCGGCACATGCTCCAGCACCCCTTCCATCATGCCAAGGCCGGCACGCAGAATCGGAACAACGGTGATTTTCTTGCCTTTGATCTGGTCGATTTCTACCGGACCATTCCAGCCTTCAATAGTTACTTTTTCAGTTTCCAGATCGGCGGTGGCTTCGTAGGTCAGCAAACTTCCCACTTCAGATGCCAGTTCGCGAAAGCGCTTGGTGCTAATATCTTGCTCACGCATCAGGCCCAGTTTATGTTTGACGAGCGGGTGTTTGACTTCCACGATCTTCATTGTTGTACTCCCGGAGTGTTGAGCGGAAAAAAAAATCGCCGGATTATACCGCCTTTTGCCCGCTGCGCCATATGTAATCGGGCAATAAAGCGTAAAAGCTACGCGCTGTATCAAGCATCATCTAAAATAAATAATCTGCAACAGCGGCCTCGCAAACGTTTGCCTGCGCTGTTAGAATTGCCGCGCTTTAATTCAAACCGCAAAACCGCGTGGGGAAACCGCTGTGACCGAAAAGACCTCTCTCAGCTATAAAGACGCCGGCGTTGATATTGATGCAGGCAACGCGTTAGTCGATCGTATTAAAGGCGTGGTGAAACAAACCCGTCGTCCGGAAGTAATGGGCGGTCTCGGCGGTTTTGGCGCGCTGTGTGCGCTGCCGCAAAAATATCGCGAGCCCGTGCTGGTCTCCGGCACCGACGGCGTCGGCACCAAGCTGCGTCTGGCGATGGATCTGCAGCGCCACGATACCATCGGCATCGATCTGGTCGCCATGTGCGTTAACGACCTGGTGGTACAGGGCGCTGAACCGCTTTTCTTCCTTGACTACTACGCCACCGGCAAGCTGGATGTCGATACCGCTTCCGCCGTTATCAGCGGGATCGCTGAAGGTTGTTTACAGTCGGGCTGCGCGCTGGTTGGCGGTGAAACCGCAGAGATGCCGGGCATGTACCACGGCGAAGATTACGATGTGGCAGGCTTTTGCGTCGGCGTGGTGGAAAAGTCAGAAATCATCGACGGCAGCAAAGTACAGAACGGCGACGTACTGATCGCCCTCGCCTCCAGCGGCCCGCACTCCAACGGCTATTCCCTGGTACGCAAAATTCTTCAGGTCAGCCAGACCGATCCGTTAAGCCAGCAGCTCGACGGCAAACCGCTGGCCGATCATCTGCTGGCGCCGACGCGCATCTACGTCAAAAATATCCTTAGCCTGATTGAACAGATCGATGTTCATGCTATCGCCCACCTCACCGGCGGCGGCTTCTGGGAAAATATTCCGCGCGTGCTGCCGGAAAATACCCAGGCGGTTATCGATGAAGCCAGCTGGCAGTGGCCAGCGGTATTTAACTGGCTGCAGCAGGCGGGCAACGTCAGCCGCCATGAGATGTACCGCACCTTTAACTGCGGCGTCGGCATGGTGATCGCCGTGAGCGCCGATGAGGCGGATAAAGCGGTTGAGCTGATGAATGCCGCAGGCGAGCAGGCATGGAAAATCGGCGTGATTAACGCCTCTGACGCAGAAGAGCGTGTGGTTATCAAATGAAGCGGCTGGTCGTGCTAATATCGGGTAACGGCAGCAACCTACAGGCGATTCTCGATGCCTGTCAGCAGGGCCGCATCAACGCCAACACGGCGGCAGTTTTCAGCAATAAGGCCAACGCGTTTGGCCTTGAGCGCGCCCGCAGCGCGGGCGTTGCCGCCCATGCGCTTTCAGCCGCCGATTATGAAAGCCGCGAGGCCTTCGATCGTCAGCTCATCCGCGAGATCGATGCTTACGCGCCCGATCTGGTGGTGCTGGCAGGCTATATGCGTATTCTTAGCCCGGTCTTTGTCGCCCGCTATCACGATCGGCTGCTGAATATCCATCCTTCGCTGCTGCCGAAATATCCGGGCCTGCATACGCATCGTCAGGCAATTGCCAACGGCGACAGTGAGCATGGCACTTCGGTGCATTTTGTTACCGACCAGCTGGATGGCGGCCCGGTTATTTTACAGGCCAGAGTGCCGGTATGTAGCGGCGACAGCGAAGAAGAGATAGCCGCCCGCGTGCAGCAGCAGGAACATGCGATCTATCCGCAGGTCATCAGCTGGTTCGTTGAGGGCCGGCTAATGATGCGTGATAACGCCGCCTGGCTGGATGGCAAGCCGCTTCCGCCTCAGGGCTACGTAATCGATTAACCCGTCGGTAATAGATCCGC
Organism: Mixta theicola; assembly: GCF_002895925.1. Taxonomy (GTDB): domain Bacteria; phylum Pseudomonadota; class Gammaproteobacteria; order Enterobacterales; family Enterobacteriaceae; genus Mixta; species Mixta theicola. The sequence continues at coordinate 49,169 of NZ_NWUO01000008.1, forward strand.
AGGCGGGCTAAAAAGGAAAACGACGGCGGTGGTTTTCCTTTAATTTTTTCTGTTAGCCAAAGCGCCCGGTAATATAATCCTCGGTGCGCCGCTGCCCCGGCGTGGTAAACAGCGTATCGGTATCGGCAAACTCCAACACCTTCCCCTGATGCATAAAAGCGGTATAGTCAGAAACGCGCGCCGCCTGCTGCATATTATGCGTCACCAGAATCAGGGTAAAATGCTGCTTCAGCGTGGTCATCAGCTCTTCGATCACCAGCGTGGAAATGGGATCCAGCGCGGAGGTTGGCTCATCCAGCAACAGCACTTCCGGCTCGATAGCAATCGCGCGCGCAATCACCAGCCGCTGCTGCTGTCCGCTGGACAGCGTGAGCGCATTTTGCCGCAGGCTGTCCTTAACTTCCGGCCACAGCGCCGCTGCGCGCAACGCTCGCTCCACCGCCTCGTTTAAAATGCGTCGATCGCGCACGCCCTGCAGGCGCAGGCCGTACACCACATTTTCATAAATCGATTTTGGAAACGGATTGGGCCGCTGAAAAACCATGCCGACGCGACGACGCAGCGCCGAAAGATCGCCGCCGCGCTCCAGGATATTCCGCCGATCGAGCATAACCTCGCCCGCCACGCGGCAGTTATCGATAACATCGTTCATGCGGTTAAGAGAGCGCAGTAACGTTGATTTACCACAGCCGGACGGGCCAATAAGCGCGGTAATCCGATTTTTCGGGATCTGCAGGCTAACCGCATCCAGAGCCTGTTTGTCGCCATACCAGAGGGAAAGATTATTAATCGTTAGCGCGGTTTCGATTTCAGCCGTCATGGTCCTCACCGTTATTGCACCAGCGAGCGATAGCGCTCGCGCAGACGATGGCGTAAGCCCATCGCCGTAAGATTCAAGCCAAGAATAATGGTCACCAGCAGCAGCGCGGTGGCATATACCACCGGGCGATCGGCCTCGGCGTTGGGACTTTGGAACGCCAGATCGTAAATCTGAAAGCCGAGATGCATAAACTTACGATCGAGATGCAGATAAGGGAAAATGCCGTCTACCGGCAGCTCCGGGGCCATTTTTACCACGCCTACCAGCATCAGCGGCGCCGTTTCGCCCGCCGCGCGCGCCACGGCCAAAATTAACCCGGTAAGCATGGCGGGCAGCGCCAGCGGCAAAGTGATATGCCACAGCGTTTCCGCACGGGTTGCGCCCAGCGCCAGCGAGCCATGACGCAGGCTGGCAGGAATGCGCGACAGCCCCTCTTCGGTCGCGACGATCACCACCGGCAACGTCAGCAGCGCCAGCGTTAGCGACGCCCACAGCAGACCCGGCGTACCAAACGTCGGGTCAGGCAGCGACGTGGCGTAAAACAACCGATCAAGGGTGCCGCCAATCAGCCAGACGTAAAAACCGAGACCAAACACGCCATAAACAATCGACGGCACGCCCGCCAGGTTAACCACTGCAATACGCACCAGCCGGGTTAGCGCATGCTGACCGGCATATTCATGCAGCCAGACGGCGGCAACCACGCCCAGCGGCATCGTCACTACTGACATCAGCAGCACCATTAGCACGGTGCCGAAAATGGCCGGAAAAGCGCCGTCCTCCCCAAGGGAAGCATCCGACGAATCGGCGACAAAGTGCCACAGCTGTTGCAAAAAATGATGCCATTTTTGGGAAAGACTCATGGCGTTGGGATACCAGGCATCGCGGATTTGCGCCAGCGGAATACGGTGCAGCTGCCCGTTCGCATCACGCAGCATCAGCGTATTACGCGCGCTTTCCTGTAACAGCGAGGCGCGCCGCTCCGCCTGCCCGGCAAACTGCCGCTGCAGCTCGACGCGATTCGCCATCAGCATCGACCTTTCCTGCTCGCTGTCGCGACCGCTGGCCTTCAGCTCCAGGGCTTCGGCCTCCAGCGCTTCAAGCTGTGCCGTTATGCGCGCCATCTCATTGCGGCGGATGCGCTCGGCCTGCTCCAGCAGCTGATGGGTTTGCTGCAGGCGCTCTTGCAGGGCGCGCTGCATATTCTGCGCCGTCAGCGGCTGCTGATTTTCATACAGGCCGGCAAACCAGCCCAGCGCATCGCCGCCCACGCGCCGCTGCAGCACCAGTGCTCCTGGCGGCCGCTCGCGGCGCTGAATATCCCTTTCCAGCAGGGTGCGAAAATCGGACGCGGCAACGTCGCGGTTGCCGGTTTTAATTAAATAGCGCGTTACCTGCTCCGGCAGCTGCTGCGCCTGCGGCAGCCCCGCATCGATAAGCTGCTGGCGCGACAGAGTCTGCGCGCTGACCACTTCGCCCAGCAGCTGCGCTTCTCCGGCCGCAGGCTGTGCCAGCGTAAACAGCGTAACCGGCTGCGGCCAAAAATGTCGCAGCCCCTGCCAGGCCAGCAGCAGCAATAACAGCAGAAACGCCAGCAGGCTAAAGGTTACCGCGCCTGCCGTCAGCCAGCGCCAGCGATCGTTTTGCTTTAGCGCGCTCATCCCTGCCTCTCATGCTGACCATAGCGACGACGTAAGCTCTGACGCACCACTTCCGCCAGCGTGTTCAGTACCAGCGTAAACACCAGCAGCACCAGCGCGCTGAGGAACAAAATGCGGTAATGCGCGCTGCCTGCCGCCGCTTCCGGCATCTCAACGGCTATATTGGCGGAAAGCGCCCGCACGCCGTGAAACAAGCCGCCCTCGGTAACCGGCGTATTGCCCGTGGCCATCAGTACAATCATCGTTTCTCCTACCGCCCGGCCAAAGCCAATCATCAATGCGGCAAAAATACCGGAGGCGGCACTGGGTAAAATCACACGCGACAGGGTTTGCCACGCCGTGGCGCCCAGCGCCAGCGATCCCTGCCCCAGCGCAGCCGGCACGCTAAAAATGGCATCTTCCGCCAGGGTAAATATCAGCGGCACCAGCGCAAAGCCCATCGCCAACGCGGCGATCAGAAGATTACGCTGCTCGTAGCCGCCCGGCAGCCGCTCCGCCAGCGGTTTGCCCCACAGCGCGGCATCACTCAGCGGTGTCAGCCACAGACAGAGCGCGCTGACCAGCAGCAGCAGCGGCACCAGCAACCAAACCTCGCGCCCCGGCGCATCCAGCCGCTGACGCCAGCGCGACGGCAGGCGCTTCAGCAGCGGACCACACAGCAATAGCGTTGCCGCCAGGGCAACGGGCAGCAGCAGCACGCCGGAAAGCCGGACGGCAATCTGCGGTGCCAGCCACAGGCTGGCAAACAGACCTACCACCACGCTGGGCAAGGCGCCCATCATTTCCATCGCCGGCTTGATCCAGCGGCGTAGCGTCGGCGACATAAACCAGGCGGTATAGATGGCGGCGGCAAGCGCCAGCGGCGTGGCAAACAGCATCGCCAGCGCGGCAGCCTTCAGCGTACCGGCCACCATCGGCACCAGACTGAATTTAGCCTGATAAGGATCGTCAACCGCCGTCGATTGCCAGACCCAGTCCGGCTGCGGATAATTTTCATACCAGACTTTTTGCCACAGGCTGCGCAGGCTAATATCCGGCCACGGATTGTCGATGCGCCAGTATTGCCAGCCGTCGGCGCGCTCGATCAGTAATCCATCGCCCAGCGGCGCAAATTGCGCCTGACGTACGCCCTCGCCCAGCGCATGGCTAAAGAAAGCGCCCTCTCGCTTGCTGGCGAACATCCGCAGCTCGCCGGAGCCGCTCAGCGTGGCAAATACCCGACGCTGCGGTTCGGTTATCAGCGCTTGCTGTGCACGCGCGCCGTTGAAATCCCGAATACGATGCAGATGCACGCCCTGTTCATCTGCAATATCAAACCACTGGCTGATGCCGGTTTCGTCAGCAAGCAGCAGCGAACGTCCGCCGCTCAGCAAGGCTATCTGGCGTGGCGGATGCGTCAGCGGAATAGTATCGCGCAGCGTTACCCGCTGGCCGTTTATCTGCCAGACCCGTAAGCTGCGATCGCTGCTGGCGAACAGCAGCGTGCCGTTGGGCGACAGCAGCAGCTGGCTAACCGGCCCGCTGGCCAGCATATCGCTTTGCATCGGCCGCCCGGCCTGTAAGCGCAGCAGCCGAATATGCTGCCCATCGCTTAGCGCCGCCAGCCATCGTTTGTCGCCGCTGGAGGCCAGCGCCGCCAGCGTAAAGCCGCCACTGCCGCCGTCAAAAGCGCCATCGCCTAATGGAAACTTCCAGCGCGGCATAGCGTCTGCCGCGCTAAAGTCAGGTTGGACCAGTTGGAAATTGCCATCGGGCTGTAACAGCAGTAGGCTGCTGTTATCGGCGGTCGCCGCGCTAATGAGCGGCCCGCGCGCCAGCTGCAGGGTTGGTTCGGGGCTGGCGCCGTTCAGCGGAAAGAAACGGCCTTCGCCCTGGCTATCGATACGCCAGCCCCACCCCTGATTGACACCCAGCGCGACGGCAGGCCGGGCTGAGAGCGCGGGCTGCAGCGGCCCCGCCTGCATAGAAGGCGTGGCAAACAGCGGCATCACCACCCACAGCAGCCAGACAAACAGCAGCATCATGACCAGCAGCACGCTGACGCCACAGGCGCCGATTGCGCGCGCGATCAGGCGGTCAACATAACGCCGGGTACGGTTGCTGTAGTTGACGGGAATATGATTATCGATCATCGTGCCAGTGGGTTCCTCTCATTGAAGCCGCTATGTTGCCCGTAGCTCTCTGATATGACAACCGTTGAGGTTAGACATTGCTGCCATACTCTCGCCATAATGAAGTTGGAAACTGGATACCCTCGTCTCAAATCAGCACAACGGAGCCATAATGGGTCAGGAAAAGCTTTACATAGAAAAAGAACTGAGCTGGTTATCCTTTAATGAACGCGTACTGCAGGAAGCCGCAGACAAAACCAACCCGCTGATCGAGCGCATGCGCTTTCTGGGCATTTATTCGAATAACCTGGAAGAATTTTATAAAGTGCGCTTCGCTGACCTGAAGCGACGCATTTTAATTGGCGAGGAACAGGGATCGCCCAGCACGCCGCGTCATCTGCTAAAAAAAATTCAGCAGCGCGTCCTGCGGGCCGATCAGGAGTTCGACGGTTTATATAACGATTTGCTGCTGGAAATGGCGCGTAATCAAATCTTTCTGATTAACGAGCGCCAGCTGTCGCCTAATCAGCAAAGCTGGCTGCGTCACTATTTTAAGCATGAACTGCGTCAGCACGTGACGCCGATCCTGATTAATCACGACACCGATTTGATTGAATTCCTGAAGGACGATTACACCTATCTGGCGGTCGAGATTATTCGCGGCGAGGATATTCGCTATGCCCTGCTGGAAATCCCGTCGGATAAAGTGCCGCGCTTTGTTAATCTGCCGGCTGAGTCGCCGCGCCGTCGCAAGCCGATGATCCTGTTGGATAACATTCTGCGTTACTGCCTGGACGATATTTTTAAAGGCTTTTTCGACTACGACGCGCTCAACGCCTATTCCATGAAAATGACGCGTGACGCCGAGTACGATCTGGTTACCGAAATGGAATCGAGCCTGCTGGAACTGATGTCCTCCAGCCTCAAGCAGCGCCTGACCGCCGAGCCGGTGCGCTTTGTTTATCAGCGCGATATGCCCAATGCGATGGTTGAGCTGCTGCGCAATAAACTGAATATCTCTAATTACGACTCCATCGTCCCCGGCGGGCGCTATCATAATTTCAAAGATTTCATCAGTTTTCCTAACGTTGGCAAAACCAACCTGGTTAATAAGCCGATGCCGCAGCTGCGGCATATCTGGTTCGACGGTTTCCGCAACGGCTTCGATGCGATCCGCCATCATGATGTGCTGCTCTACTATCCCTACCACACCTTTGAGCATGTGCTGGAGCTGCTGCGTCAGGCGTCGTTCGATCCCAGCGTGCTGGCGATTAAGATCAATATTTATCGCGTAGCGAAAAACTCACGCATTATCGATGCGATGATCCACGCCGCTTATAACGGCAAAAAAGTCACGGTGGTCGTCGAGCTGCAGGCGCGTTTTGATGAAGAGGCCAATATTCACTGGGCCAAGCGTCTGACCGAAGCGGGCGTGCATGTGATCTTTTCGGCGCCGGGCCTGAAAATCCACGCCAAGCTGTTTCTGATTTCGCGCCGTGAGGGCGGCGAAGTTGTGCGCTATGCGCATATCGGCACCGGTAATTTCAATGAAAAAACCGCGCGCATTTATACCGACTATTCCCTGCTCACCGCCGATGCGCGTATCACCAATGAGGTGCGCCGGGTATTCAACTTTATTGAAAACCCCTACCGCCCGGTAAGCTTTGATTACCTGATGGTGTCGCCGCAGAACTCGCGCCGCATGCTTTATCAGCTGATTGATGAGGAAATTGCCAACGCGCAGCAGGGCATTCCGGCCGGGATTACGCTGAAAATTAATAACCTGGTCGATAAGGGCCTGGTGGACCGTTTGTACACCGCCTCCAGCGTTGGCGTGAAGGTCAACCTGCTGGTGCGCGGCATGTGTTCGCTGATCCCTAATCTTGAAGGGATCAGCGATAATATCCGCGTAATCAGCATCGTTGACCGCTATCTGGAGCACGATCGGGTTTATATCTTTGATAACGGCGGCGATAAAAAAGTCTTTCTTTCCTCCGCCGACTGGATGACCCGCAATATCGATTACCGCATTGAAGTGGCGGTGGCGATCCTTGATCCTGTTCTGAAACAGCGCGTGCTGGATATTATTGCCATCCTGTTCAGTGATACTGTAAAAGCCCGCATTATTGATAAAGAACTGAGTAACCGTTATGTACCGCGAGGAAACCGCCGTAAGGTGCGGGCGCAGCAGGCCATTTACGATTACATCAAATCTCTGGAACAACCTGAATAATTCACTATGCCGATAACCCATAAAAACATGCCACGACCGCAAGAGTTCGCCGCTATTGACCTCGGTTCCAATAGCTTTCACATGGTCATTGCCCGCGTAGTGGATGGAGCGATGCAGGTGCTGGGGCGTCTGAAACAGCGCGTGCACCTGGCGGATGGGCTGGGCGCGGATAACGTACTGAGCGAAGACGCTATCCAGCGTGGGCTCAGCTGTCTGGCGCTGTTTGCCGAGCGTCTGCAAGGCTTCAGCGCCTCGAACGTGACCATTGTCGGCACCCATACGCTGCGCCAGGCGATCAATGCCGAAGATTTTCTGCGGCGCGCGGCGGAAGTCATCCCCTACCCGATCGAAGTGATCTCCGGCCATGAAGAGGCGCGCCTGATTTTTATGGGCGTTGAGCATACGCAGCCGGAAAAGGGCCGCAAGCTGGTAATCGATATTGGCGGAGGCTCAACCGAGCTGGTGATCGGCGAAGATTTTGAACCCAGGCTGGTGGAAAGCCGCCGTATGGGCTGCGTCAGCTTCGCCAATCTCTATTTTCCTGGCGGTGTCATTACCCAGGAAAATTTCCGCCGGGCGCGTCTGGCCGCGGCGCAAAAACTGGAAACGCTGGCCTGGCAATATCGGCTGCTCGGCTGGCAGTACGCGCTGGGTGCTTCCGGCACCATTAAGGCCGCCTGCGAAGTGCTACAGGCGATGGGCGAAAAAGAGAAGCAGGTAACGCCGGAACGGCTGGAGATGCTGTATGACGAAGTCATAAAGCATAAATCCTTTGCCGCGCTGAGCCTGCCCGGCCTGTCGGAAGAGCGGAAAGCGGTATTTGTGCCCGGTCTGGCGATCCTCTGCGGCGTGTTTGATGCGCTGGCGATCCGTGAGCTGCGCCTGTCTGACGGCGCCCTGCGCGAAGGGGTGCTGTATGAAATGGAAGGCCGCTTCCGCCATCAGGATATTCGCAGCCGCACCGCGCAAAGCCTGGCGAATCATTACAATATCGACAGCGATCAGGCGCGGCGCGTGCTGGAAACTACGGATGAACTCTGGCAACAGTGGCGCGATCAAAATCCCCGGCTGGCCAATCCCCAGCTTGCTTCGCTGCTGCAGTGGGCGGCGATGCTGCATGAGGTGGGCTTAACCATCAACCACAGCGGTATGCAGCGTCACTCCGCCTATATCCTGCAAAATACCAACCTGCCGGGCTTTAATCAGGATCAACAGCTGCTGCTGGCTACGCTGGTTCGCTACCACCGTAAAGCGATCAAGAGCGACGATCTGCCGCGTTTTACGCTGTTTAAAAAGAAGCAGATCCTCCCGCTGGTATTTTTGCTGCGTCTTGGCACGCTGCTGAATAATCAGCGCCAGGCGACCAATCGCCCGGAGCGGCTGACGTTGACCACCGACGAGGGGCACTGGACGCTGCGCTTCCCGGCCGGATATTTCAGCCAGAATACGCTGGTCCAGCTCGATTTAGAGCGCGAGCAGGTGTACTGGCAGGATGTTTCCGGCTGGAAGCTGACAATAGCAGAAGAGGCGTAAAGCACGCCGGCGAATTCGGGCGGCGCTTCCTTCGCCCGCAACAACCAGAAATAAGCACATGACGACACGTCCGGATAACTATTTTACTGAAAAATATCAGCTTACCGCCACGCACTCTGAAGTTGTGGCGGCGTTACCTTTCCTGCGGCCAGGCAAAGCGCTGGACGTGGGCTGCGGCAGCGGGCGCAATAGCCTGTGGCTGAATATGAAAGGGTTTGCGGTCACCGCCTGGGATAAAAACCCGCAAAGCATTGAGCGGCTGAATCAGATCATTGCCGCCGAAGGGCTCAGCGGGATTGAAACGCAGATTACCGATCTCAACAGCGTGCGCTTTAACGGCGCGTATGATTTTGTGCTGTCCACCGTGGTGATGATGTTTTTACAGCCGGAAACCATTCCCCAGCTGATTGCCGATATGCAGGCCAGCACGGTTAAAAATGGCTATAACCTGATTGTCGCCGCGATGGACACGGAAGATTATCCCTGCCCGATTCCCTTCCCTTTTACCTTTAAGTCCGGCGAGTTAAGCCATTACTATCGTCAATGGCAGATTATCAAATATAACGAGCATGTCGGACAGCTGCACAGAACGGATGAAAACGGCAACCGCATCAGCCTGCGTTTCGCCACGCTGCTGGCGAAAAAGGCGCCGGCAGAATAATCAGTGCTCTACCAGCGTGGTTAACGGCTGCGGCTCGCTGATGGCGAAGCCCTGTAAATAATCGATGCCCAGCCCGCGCAGCGCAGCCGCTACCGCCTCTGATTCAACGCACTCCGCCACTATCTGCATCCGCTTCAGCCGGGCGACGCGGCAGATGGATTCAATAATCTGGTAGTCCAGCGGACTGTACAGCATATTCTGGACGAAGCTGCCGTCAATTTTCAGCATATCGGCCTGCAGCGTTTTCAGCTGCAGATAGCTGGCATAGCCAACGCCAAAGTTAACAATCGCGATGCGGCATCCCAGCCGACGCAGGCGATTAATGGTGCGATAGCCCGCAGATAAATTCATATTTCCTGCGGCCTCGCTGATTTCCAGTATCAGCTGCCACGGCTCAACCTGATGGTGCTTCAGCAGCTGCTCCAGTTCGTTGACAAAATGAGGACGGTAAAGGCTGGCGGCATGGATATTGATGGCAAAGCGCATCGCAGGCAAACGCGCGCGGCTGCTATCGATAAAGCCCAGCGCATGTTTCAATACCCAGCGATCCATTTCCCATGTCAGACCAAACTCCTGCACTATCGGTAAAAAACGCGCGGGCGCAAGCTGCTCTCCTTGCGCATCCACCAGCCTCAGCAGCAACTCATGGTAATCATCGCCGCGTAATCCCTCAATGCGCTGCGCCATCATCACAAAGCGATCGTTATCCAGCGCCTGCTGAACCTCATCCAGCTGCGTCAGCTTCTCCTTCGCCTGACGCTGAGGGTTTATGTTGCCCTGCTGCAAATTTTCCGGCTGATGGCTGTAGAGAGAAACCTCAGCCATTTCGCTAAGCTCTCCCAGCAGCCTCGGCAGATTATTAACCGGCGGCACAACGTGACAATAGCTGATGCCAATATCGGGCTGTAACGGCAGCCCCTGCCAGCGCAAACTGTAGCCATCGATGCGGGTGCCAATCTGGTCAATACGCTCTTCATGGGTGGCCTTATCCAGACGCAGCGCCAGCGCAAAGCCAGGCAAATGATAAATCACCTCTTTGGGCTGCAATAGCGGCTGTAAATGCGCCGCCAGCCGTCGTTTATATTCAATGCGCAGATCCAGCCCCCAGGTTCGGCTAAGGCGATCGAGCTCAGGAATGCGTAAAAAACAGAGCGTGGAGGACGCCTGCTGCGCCAGCATGGCTTTTAGCGCCCGCAGATTAGGCAGATCGACCACCGGATCGACCAGCGCCGCCTCCCGTGATTTCTTAATCAGCCTGCGCTGGCGTACGCCGTTGACGCCAATAAAGTACAGAATTAACGACCATACCAGCAGGTTGGTAGTATTCACCGCCAGATGCAGCGTGAGCTCTGGCTGGGTACGAAATTGATACAGCAAAATCAGCACCAACGACCACGCCAGCGCGGAAAGCAGATAGCCAAAGCGTGCCGCCGCCCACAGCATGGTGGGCAGTAAAAGCAATGATGCAAAGTCGCTGATCGCCTGATTTTGCAGCTCGCTATGCAATAGCATCAACAGGGTCACCAGCAGGGTAAGCCAAACCAGCCAGACTCTTATTTCTGCGTCGCTCACGCTTTCCGCGATCTGCTGGCGCAGCAGGTTTATCTGGCGGGGAAAATAGCGCGCATGGCGAAAGCAGCGGATCGCCATGTAGTAAAGCGGCAGGATCGCCACGCAGGATAGCAAAATAGCCTGGTAGTTAATCAGGGTGCGCAGCGTCAGCGGATTGCGGTTAAAAACCGAGAGGGAAGCGGGTACGGCTTTCAGCGTCACCATAGTTTGCAGTAAAAATACCAGCAGCGTCGGCAGGAGAAAACCAATCCAGAACAGACGCATCAGGCCAAGCCCCTGCGTTCCCGGCGTCGCGCCCCACTGCCGTCCGGCCCAGATGCGGTAGCCCAGCCAGCAGATACTGATGCCGCAGATAAACAGGGTACAGATGATCAGCGCGTGGCCCAGCGAAAAAATGGTTAAATAACGCAATAAAAGCGCCAGCGTAATGCCGGGCAGCGCCGCCCAGTCAAAAACCATCAGCAGCGCTACCGTTAATGTCACCGGTAAAAATAGCAGATAAACCGGACCGTCAGGCAGCAGCAGCTTAGCCGATAACGCATCGGAAAGCGGCATCAGCAACAGCGACAGCCATAAAGGCCCCCCCCACCAGCTACGGCGGAATTGACTGAACGATGACATGTTATATCCGGTAAACAAGAACGGCCTCTTCGGGAATGATAAAGCTCACAGCAAAAGCTGCATAAAACAAAAACCGTTCACATACTAAGTTCCATCAGGCTTTCAGGTTTGATATGCGTCAAACATCCTTATTAAAAGCGCCCTCAGCCCGCTTCTTGTTTAGCCTGCGGGCAAGTTGCGCCGGTTGGTTTTACCGCATCAGGCGACGGCGCGGCATTGACCTGACGGTAACCCTGTGCCTAAATTGTCCCACCGCCCTCGGGCCTGCTACAGGAGTACCTGCGTGAATAGCATCACCTCATTGCGAAAACGCCGTAAAACTGGCCGACTAACCCGCATTGTGTTGTTAATCAGCTTTATCATATTGTTTGGTCGTTTGCTGTTTGTTTTGCCCGGCGCGTTCCAGCACCATCAGGATAAGAAGGTGGACGTCGAGCTACTCATGACCACCCAGCCCGCCAGTAAAAAGTAATGATGCGAGCGTTAAGTTGCCTTAACTGAGACAACTTACCCTCTCTTCATGCCTGTAGAAAACGCTGGGCTTACTTTGCCCGTGCTTCCAGACGCCAGGGAATTTTTATGTCTGTATCTCAAGCCCGGCAGCTCGCCGATACCCGCAGCCGTATTCTGACGCTTCTGCTGAATGAGCCGGAGCTGGTGGAAAGCCTGCTGCAGCCGCCGCCGTCGGCAGAAACATCGGCGCAGATTGACAGCCTGCGTCATGATCTTACCCTGCTGCACGCGGCGGATATTGCCGATATTCTTGAAGCCCTGCCGGAAGATGAACGTCAGGCGCTGTGGCGGCTGGTGGATAACTCCCGGCGCGGCCAGGTGCTGGTAGAGGCGTCGGAAACGGTCTGGGAAAGCCTGACCGAAGCGATGAGCGATAAAGATATTCTGCAGGCCATTGAGCCACTGGATATTGACGATCAGGCTTATCTGGCGAAATATCTGCCGCGCGATCTTACCGGACGGCTGCTCACCTCGCTGGACCCAACGCTGCGCGCCCGCGTGCTGAACGTGGTGCATTTCGACCGCGATCGCGTTGGCCGCATCATGGACTTTAATTTCATTAGCGTGCGCGCCGACGTCTGTCTGGCGACGGTGCAGCGCTTTTTACGGCGCAGGCGCGCTATTCCGCAAGGCACCGATAAGCTGTTTATTACTGATAAAAACAACGTGCTGTTGGGCGAGCTGCCGCTTACCGATATTTTGCTGAACCAGCCCGATACGCCGGTTTTTACCATAATGAATAATCGGCCCAATACCTTTCACCTGGATGATAAAGCGGAAGATGCCGCCGGCGCTTTCGAACGTTATAACCTGATTTCAGCCGCGGTGATTGATGCGCAGGGCAAGCTGATTGGACGCGTTACCATTGAAGATGTTATCGACCTGGTTAACGAAGAGAACGAAAGCAATATCCGTAAGATGAGCGGCCTGAGTCAGGAAGAGGAAGTCTTCGCGCCGGTAAGAAAGGCGGTGCGCACGCGCTGGGCCTGGCTGGCCATCAACCTCTGCACCGCGTTTGTCGCCTCCAGGGTGATTGGCCTGTTCGAAGAGACGATTTCACAGCTGGTGGCGCTGGCGACGCTCATGCCGATCGTGGCGGGCATCGGCGGCAATACCGGTAACCAGACGATTACCATGATTGTGCGCGCGCTGGCGCTGCATCAGGTGGAGCCGGGGAACTTTAGCTTTCTCTTTATGCGCGAACTGAGCGTGGCGCTTATCAACGGTCTGTTCTGGGGCAGCATTATGGGCGGGATTACCTGGCTGATGTATGACAACCTGGCGCTGGGCGGCGTGATGATGCTGGCGATGATCCTTAACCTGCTGCTGGCGGCAATGACCGGCGTGCTGATCCCGCTGATAATGACCAAACTGCAACGCGATCCGGCCATCGGCTCCAGCGTGATGATTACCGCGCTGACCGATACCGGCGGCTTCTTTATTTTCCTCGGTCTGGCAACGCTATTCCTGCTGCACTGACGCCGGGCGGCGTGGCTTTTACCCTGACGGGCTTGCGGTTACCGCAAGCCCTTTTCCGCCTCTTTCTGCCGCTTTATCCCCCTCACGCCGCTTTGTTGCTGGCGGTTAGTCATCACAAATAGCCAACATTCTCGCAGGGTTTTGTTGACAATTTGTTCGCGGTGAAAATAAATGTATAGACAACTCATGACAAGTGGAAGGTAAACCGTGCTCCTCGCTGCTACCGACATCGTCTGGCGCAATGCCAGACTGGCAACGCTCGATCCCGATCGCCCAACGCCTTACGGATTGCTGGACGATCATGATCTGGTCATCCGCGACGGCCAGATTCTGGCTATTTTACCCGCTGGAGAAGCTTCTGGCGGCATCGTCCATGACGCCAGAGGACGGCTGGTGACGCCGGGCTTAATCGACTGCCATACCCATTTAGTGTTTGGCGGCAACCGCGCCGCTGAATGGGAACAGCGGATGAATGGCGTCTCCTATCAGGAAATCAGCGCGCAGGGCGGAGGGATTAACGCCACGGTTGCCGCAACCCGCCAGACCGGTGAAAGTGACCTGCTGCGGCTGGCTACGGCACGCCTGCAGCGGCTGCTTAATGAAGGCGTAACCACGCTGGAAATAAAATCCGGCTACGGGCTTACGCTGGAAGACGAAGCAAAAATGCTGCGGGTTGCCCGTCAGCTGGCGGCTCAGCATCCGGTGGAAATCAGTCCGACGTTGCTCGCCGCCCATGCCGTGCCAGTTGAATATCGCCACGATAAAGAAGCCTGGATCAGTCTGATTTGCGAAACGCTGCTACCGCAGCTGTGGAAGGAAGGCATGTTTGAGGCGGTGGATGTCTTTTGTGAAAGCGTAGGCTTCACGCCACAGCAGTGTGAGCGGGTATTTGCTACCGCACAGCGTTACGGCATTCCGGTTAAAGGTCACGTTGAGCAGCTTTCTTTACTGGGCGGCGCACGGCTGGTGAGCCGCTATCAGGGGCTTTCGGCCGATCATCTGGAATATCTGGATGAGCAAGGCGTCCAGGCAATGCGCGCCAGCGGCACGGTCGCGGTGCTGTTACCGGGGGCGTTTTATTTTCTGCGTGAGACCCGCTACCCGCCGGTGGCAACGCTGCGCCGCCATCAGGTGCCGATCGCCGTCGCCACCGATTACAATCCCGGCACCAGCCCTTTCGCCAGCCTGCATTTAGCGATGAATATGGCCTGCGTCCAGTTTGGTCTGACGCCGGAAGAAGCCTGGGCGGGAGTGACGCGCCATGCGGCGCAGGCCCTGGGCCGACAACGCACCCACGGCCAGCTTAAGGCCGGATTTATCGCCGATCTCGCCATCTGGGAGGCGGAGCAGCCGGTGGAAATGGTTTACGAGCCCGGCCGTAATCCGCTTTACGCCCGGGTATTTCGCGGACGTATAACGCACGGGAGCGCATTATGAAACAGTGGCGGCCCACCTCATCCGGGATCTGGCAAGGCCGTGATGATACCGCAGAGGCCGATAATGCCCGGCGTCTGTTCCAGACCGTCACCTGCAGCACGACTTTTTGCCCGGAGCAGCAGGCCGGAGATATTGCGCTGTTAGGATTTGCCTGCGATGAAGGGGTTAAACGTAACCACGGACGAACCGGCGCCGCAGAGGCGCCCGCGATACTGCGCCGCGCCCTGGCCAATATGGCCAGCCACGTGCAACATGCGCGCCTGACGGATCTCGGCGATATTTGTGTCGCGCAGGATAATCTGGAAGAGGCGCAACAGGCGCTACGTGAAGCGGTGCTGGCCTGTCAACGCGCCGGGAAACGCACGCTGGTGCTGGGCGGCGGCCATGAAACAGCTTATGGCCACGGTCTGGGGGTGCTTGATGCTTTCCCGCAGGAGGCGGTGGGAATTATCAATCTGGATGCGCATCTTGATTTACGCCATGCACCGCAGGCCACCTCAGGCACGCCGTTTCGCCAGCTGGCGCACCATTGTGAAGCGCAGCAGCGGACTTTCCGTTACGCCTGCTGCGGCTTAAGCATGGCGGCCAATACGCAGGCGCTGCTTGATGAGGCGGCTTATCGCAACGTGACGATCGTTGAGGATTTACGCTGCCTGAGCTCACCGGCGGAGGCGATTGCGCAGCTTGAGCAGTTTATGGCACACCTGGACCGCATTTACCTGACCATCGACTTAGATGTGCTGCCGGGGTGGGAAATGCCCGCGGTATCCGCGCCCGCCGCGCTCGGTGTTCCCTGCGCGATTTTGATGCAGCTGCTGGCACCGATTTGCCGCAGTGGAAAACTCCAGGCGGTGGATCTGGTCGAATTTAATCCCTCCCGCGATCGGGATGGACAAGGGGCTGGCGTGGCGGCGCGTATCGCCTGGCAGGTGATACGCTGGTGGGGATAAATTACTGAAACAGGGACGGAATTGGGTATACTTACCCCAAACAGCCAAGCAGCCGTAAGGAATGTCCGCATGTTTTTATCCCGATCCCGGTCAACCGACGCCAGCGTGCCGGCGCCTTTTTACGTTAAGGTCAAACAGGCCATTAGTAAAAAAATCAGCGCCGGCGAATGGCGTCCTCACGATCGCATTCCTTCCGAAGCGGAGCTGGTGGCGCAGTTTGGCTTCAGCCGAATGACCATCAACCGCGCGCTGCGGGAGCTGACCGATGATGGCCTGCTGGTGCGTCTGCAGGGCGTTGGCACTTTCGTGGCGGAACCCAAAGGCCAGTCGGCGCTGTTTGAAATTCGTAGCATCGCTGATGAAATTATCGCGCGCCATCATCAGCACCGCTGTCAGGTGTTGAAACTTGAACAAACAGGCGCTGATTTTACGCTGGCAACCGCGTTGGGGGTGGAAGAAGGCACGCCGATTTTCCATTCGGTCATGGTTCACTTTGAAAACGATGTGCCGGTCCAGATTGAAGACCGTTGCGTTAACGCGGCGGTCGCGCCAGATTATCTGCAGCAGGATTTTACTGCCACCACGCCTCATGCTTATCTCTCATTAGTCGCGCCGCTTACCGAAGGCGAGCATATTGTCGAAGCCGTAAAATCAACGCCCGAAGAGCGAATACTCCTGCAGATTGACGATAGCGAGCCTTGCCTGTTGATCCACCGCCGTACCTGGTCAACGCAGCATATTGTTTCCCACGCCCGCCTTTTATTTCCCGGTTCACGCTATCGTTTACAGGGACATTTTATGTCGTAACGCCGGTCAAACCTGCCGGCAAATTTGTGTAAAATCCCTGTGAAATCCGTGATAGCTAACGCAAATTTCTCTAAAACCTCTGTTTTGATTTACTTATTGATAAACAAAGAAAAAATTCCCTGACGGTGAACAATTGCGCCCCGCCCCTTATTTAACCAATTGATTTTAAAGGGACTTAATTGTGTATTAATTGTTAAATAGAGGCTTGCACGCATTTGTATATACAAGTATATGTGTTTGCAGTCCTTATCTGCATCCGCCCGCCGGGCCAGATAATTATTTAATGCAACCGTCAGGAGTTGACCGCGATGTCGCAAAGCAAATACCGCGAACAGGAAATCCGCGCCCCACGCGGGACCACGCTCAATGCCAAAAGCTGGCTCACCGAAGCGCCGCTGCGTATGTTGATGAACAATCTCGATCCGGACGTGGCGGAAAATCCGCACGAGCTGGTGGTATACGGCGGCATTGGCCGTGCGGCCCGCAACTGGGATTGCTTTGACGCCATTGTCGCCACGCTTAAGAAGCTGGAAAACGACGAAACGCTGCTGATTCAGTCCGGCAAGCCGGTCGGGGTATTCAAAACGCATGAAAACGCGCCGCGCGTGCTGATCGCCAACTCGAACCTGGTGCCGCACTGGGCCACCTGGGAGCATTTCAACGAGCTGGATGCCAAAGGGCTTGCCATGTATGGCCAGATGACCGCGGGAAGCTGGATCTATATTGGCAGCCAGGGCATCGTTCAGGGCACGTATGAAACCTTTGTTGAGGCGGGCCGCCAGCATTATAACGGCGATTTACAGGGCCGCTGGATCCTTACCGCTGGCCTGGGCGGCATGGGCGGCGCACAGCCGATGGCGGCCACCCTGGCTGGCGCCTGCTCGCTGAATATCGAATGCCAGCAAAGCCGCATCGATTTTCGTCTGCGTACGCGCTATGTGGATGAACAGGCCAATTCGCTTGATGACGCGCTCAGTCGCATTAAGAAATACACCGCTGAAGGCCGGGCGGTTTCTGTCGCGCTGTGCGCTAACGCGGCGGAAATCCTGCCGGAGCTGGTCAAACGCGGCGTGCATCCGGATATGGTGACCGATCAAACCAGCGCTCACGATCCGCTGCACGGTTATCTGCCGAAGGGCTGGAGCTGGGAAGAGTATCAGCGTCGGGCGCAAACGGAGCCGCAGGCGGTTACCGCGGCAGCAAAACATTCCATGGCCGACCACGTACGCGCGATGCTGGCGTTTAAAGCAATGGGCGTTCCGGTTTTCGATTACGGTAATAACATTCGCCAGATGGCGAAAGAAATGGGCGTGGCGAACGCCTTTGATTTCCCCGGCTTTGTGCCCGCCTATATTCGTCCGCTGTTCTGCCGCGGCATCGGTCCGTTCCGCTGGGCCGCGCTTTCCGGCGATCCGCAGGACATTTATAAAACCGACGCCAAAGTTAAAGAACTCATCAAAGATGATAAACACCTACACCACTGGCTGGATATGGCGCGCGAGCGCATCAGCTTTCAGGGACTGCCTGCGCGAATTTGCTGGGTAGGCCTGGAGTGGCGGCAGAAGCTGGGCCTGGCGTTTAACGAAATGGTGCGCAGCGGTGAAGTTTCCGCACCGCTCGTAATCGGCCGTGACCACCTGGATTCGGGTTCGGTGGCCAGCCCTAACCGCGAAACCGAAGCGATGCGCGACGGCTCTGACGCGGTATCTGACTGGCCGCTGCTGAATGCGCTGCTGAATACCGCCAGCGGCGCAACCTGGGTTTCTCTGCACCACGGCGGCGGCGTGGGCATGGGCTTTTCTCAGCATGCCGGGATGGTAATTGTATGCGACGGCAGCGACGACGCGGCAGCCCGCATTGCCCGCGTGCTGCATAACGATCCGGCGACCGGCGTAATGCGCCACGCTGATGCCGGTTACGACATCGCTATCAACTGCGCGGTAGAACAAGAACTTAACCTGCCGATGATCGCTGCCACACAGGAGAAACGCTGATATGAACCTTACCCTTAACCCCGGCACTCTCACCCTTGCCCAGCTACGTGAGATATACAGCCATCCGATCCATATAGAGCTTGATGAGCGCGCTATCCCGGCTATCAACGACAGCGTGAGCAGCGTCAATGCGATCCTCGCCGAAGGCCGCACCGCCTACGGCATCAATACCGGTTTTGGCCTGCTGGCCCAGACCCGCATTCCGGCAGAAGATCTGGAAAACCTGCAGCGTTCGCTGGTGCTTTCCCATGCGGCGGGCATTGGCGAACCGCTGGACGATAATCTGGTTCGCCTGATGATGGTGCTGAAAATTAACAGCCTGGCGCGCGGTTTTTCCGGCATTCGTCTCGGCGTGATTCAGGCGCTGATGGCGCTGGTAAATGCGCAGGTTTATCCATTGATTCCCGCCAAAGGCTCGGTGGGCGCATCGGGCGATCTCGCGCCGCTTGCGCATATGTCGCTGACGCTGCTTGGCGAAGGTAAAGCGCGTTATCAGGGAGAATGGCTACCTGCGGCAGAAGCGCTGAAAAAGGCCGGACTGGAGCCGATTACGCTTGCCGCTAAAGAGGGGCTGGCGCTGCTTAACGGCACCCAGACGTCTACCGCATTCGCCCTGCGCGGCCTGTTTGAAGCTGAAGATCTGTTCGCTTCGGCGGTGGTATGCGGCGCGTTAACCACCGAAGCGGTACTGGGTTCACGCCGTCCGTTCGATGCGCGTATTCATGAAGCGCGGGGCCAGCGTGGGCAGATTGATACGGCGGCGCTGTTCCGCCATCTGTTAACCGATACCAGCGAGATCGCTAAGTCACATCAAAACTGCGACAAAGTTCAGGACCCCTATTCGCTGCGCTGCCAGCCTCAGGTTATGGGCGCCTGCCTGACGCAGCTTCGCCAGGCAGCGGAGGTGTTATTGATCGAAGCTAATGCCGTTTCTGATAATCCGCTGGTATTCGCCGCTGAAAACGAAGTGATATCCGGCGGCAATTTCCACGCCGAGCCGGTGGCAATGGCTGCGGACAATATCGCGCTGGCGATCGCGGAGACTGGCGCGCTTTCCGAGCGGCGCGTCGCGCTGATGATGGATAAACATATGTCGCAGCTGCCGCCCTTTCTGGTAAAAAACGGCGGCGTTAACTCAGGCTTTATGATCGCTCAGGTGACCGCCGCCGCGCTGGCCAGCGAGAACAAAGCGCTGGCGCACCCGCACAGCGTCGATAGCCTGCCCACCTCCGCCAATCAGGAAGACCATGTTTCTATGGCGCCCGCCGCCGGTCGGCGACTTTGGGAGATGGCGGCTAACACGCGTGGCGTGATTGCTGTGGAATGGCTTGCCGCCTGCCAGGGCATCGATTTACGTGAGGGACTAAAAACCAGCCCGGCGCTGGAGAAGGCCCGCCATGTGCTGCGCGAATACGTAACGTATTACACCCAGGACCGTTTTTTTGCGCCGGACATCGAGCGCGCCGCTGAGCTGTTGAGCGCTCGTCATCTGACGGCGCTGCTGCCTGCCGTACTGCCCAGCCATCTGTAACCGTTGTTTTCTGCTCTGCCGGGAAAAACTTTCCCGGCAGCCATGCGCATATTCCACTCTTTTCAGGGCCCTGATATGCAACAACCTACGTCACACCTGCTGCGCGGACTCAGTGCGCGTCACATCCGCTTTATCGCGCTGGGTTCCGCTATCGGAACCGGGCTGTTTTATGGTTCTGCCGCCGCTATACAAATGGCGGGTCCCGCCGTGCTGCTGGCCTATCTGGTCGGCGGCGCAGCGGTATTTATCGTTATGCGCGCGCTGGGCGAAATGGCGGTGCGCCATCCCATCGCCGGCTCATTCAGCAGCTACGCCCGCCACTATTTAGGGCCGCTGGCGGGCTTTATCACCGGCTGGACCTATACCTTTGAGATGATCATCGTTTGTCTGGCGGATGTGACCGCTTTTGGCGTTTACATGGGGCTTTGGTATCCGGACGTGCCGCGCTGGATCTGGGTCTTAAGTATCATCTGCTTTATTGGCGCCCTGAATCTGTGCCACGTGCGGGTATTTGGCGAGATGGAGTTTTGGCTGTCGCTTATCAAAGTCGCGGCTATCTTTGCCATGATTGTCGCCGGAGCGGGCGTTATCCTGTTTGGCTTCGGGCACAGTTTCCCCGCCACCGGCCTGGAGAATCTCTGGACGCACGACGGCTTTGCGCCGAACGGCCTGAGCGGCGTTATCGCCGCGCTCGGCATCGTGATGTTTGCTTTTGGCGGGATTGAGATTATCGGGATTACGGCGGCGGAAGCGCGCAATCCGGAGAAGGTGATCCCCCAGGCGATTAACACCATTCCGCTGCGCATCATTCTGTTTTACGTCTGTACGCTTTTTATCCTGATGGCGATTTTCCCGTGGAACAGTATTGGTCAGCAGGGCAGCCCGTTCGTATTAATTTTTGATGGGCTGGGGCTGCCCGCCGCTGCCAACGTCCTGAATATTATTGTAATTAGCGCGACAATCTCGGCCATAAACAGCGATATTTTCGGTGCCGGACGCATGATGTACGGTATGGCGAAGGAAGGAATGGCGCCGAAAAGCTTTCTGCGTATCGCCAGTAACGGCGTGCCCTGGATGACGGTGGTGGTGCTGACGGTCGCGCTGCTGGCAGCGGTAGTGCTTAACTACCTGATCCCCGAACAGGTGTTCGTGCTTATCGCCTCGCTGGCTGCATTTGCCACCCTCTGGGTGTGGCTGATGATCCTGTTATCCCACTTCGCGATGCGCCGCAGCTTATCCACGCAACAGCGCCAGGAGATTCGTTTTCCCGTACCTTTCTGGCCGGTGGCGCCGGTGGTAACGCTGCTGTTTATGCTGCTGGTGATTGGCGTGCTGGGTGCGGTGGCGGAAACCCGCCTGGCGCTGATCGCCGGTTTGGTATGGCTGGCGATTCTGACGGCGTTTTATTTCTGGCGGATTAAAAAGCGGTTGAAACCTATGGCGCTGGAGCAGCCGGAAGGCTGAACTTTATAGCCGCTCGCTGAAGGGAGTCAGAACCTGGCAATGCGTGACAACTTGCGCCGCGAGAAGGAGCTAAGCAGGCGCAGGTTGTTAGTGGATTAACCATGATGCCGTCGTCTTAAGGAAGCAGCCGCGGCTGGATTCGGCTGCAAAATCCAAATCCGTTTCGGCGGTAAGCTCAGGCGCTATTCATTGCCCCATTGATTCAGGAACATCGCTATCTCATCGATGCGTTCTGCGTCAATACCGGCTTCATTGGCCATCTCTTGCTGCGCATTTTCACTGATTTCTTCGTTATTCATTAAGCGGGTAAGCAGCAGTTGGAAATAGCGCGCCAGGGAGTCGTGTTCTGACTCGCTCACCGGCTTTGCCGTTTCCGTCGCATACTCATCCACGATGTCATAATATTTAAGCGGTATCTCTTCGTTCATACGTTGCCCCCAGGGGTTAAGCACTCTGTCAGTGCTGCCTGCATCGTCTGGCCTGGATAAGCAGAGCGGGTGAAGCAACCCTGTATCGCGGCGCATTGCGGTCAGTCAGCGATGCCGACTCCTGCTTATGGCTGGCGCAGGATGTCGATATGCAATCATTTCAGCTTAAGCAGTTTTACCGTCTCATCCACGTCTATCTCATCTTCCGAGAAGATTAATGTCGTTCCCTGGAAGGTGGTAATCGCCAGTTTTTTCAGCGAGCGCATTTCACCAGGCTTTGCGGCTGATTTCGGCCTGATATTATTCATCAGTCCTCCCACAGACAGCACCGTATTTTCTTTATCGATGCGGGTATCGGCAGGCACTTCTTCGCTATAAACCAGGTAAGACTTGATCGACGTGAGCTTAAGGCGCTCGCCCGCGATATAGAGGTATTTGCTTTCCGGTACGACTTTCACAGCATATGCTGACAGGCCCTTGTTATTGGTGGTGGGTTCGAAAGTCACCGCCGCATCTTTCTTAATCAGCTCAGGATTGGCGACCTTAATCACATGAAAATAACGGTTATCACCGTTCTCATCTTTGATAAATCCAAAACCTTTATCTTCAAACCACGTCGTGATCGTACCTTTCATCGCCATTACCGCCTGGTTAATCGTTTATCTACTCAATTTTTGCAGCGCGCAGTGTAAAACACAATGTCGGCGCAAACCATGTCTTTGGTTTACGTCTGGATGAACAGTTTCTGTTACACGTGGGACGGCGGGTAAAAGCGTAAGCGACGCAGAGCATGTCGGATATAAAAAAGCCCGCATAATGCGGGCTCAGGAAATGCTTACTGCTTAATTGAGCCGGAAGCGAAATCATTCCCACTCAATGGTTGCTGGCGGTTTACCGGAAATATCGTAAACCACGCGGGAGATGCCGTTCACTTCATTGATGATGCGGTTGGAAACGCGGCCAAGGAACTCATACGGCAGATGCGCCCAGTGCGCGGTCATAAAGTCGATGGTTTCTACCGCGCGCAGGGACACCACCCAGTCATATTTACGACCGTCGCCCATGACGCCCACCGAGCGTACCGGCAGAAATACGGTAAAGGCCTGGCTCACTTTGTTGTAGAGATCGGCTTTACGCAGCTCTTCAATAAAGATGGCGTCGGCGCGACGCAGCAGATCGCAATACTCTTTCTTCACTTCGCCCAGCACGCGTACGCCAAGGCCCGGACCTGGGAACGGATGGCGATACAGCATATCGTAAGGCAGGCCCAGCTCCAGACCAATCTTACGCACTTCATCTTTGAACAGCTCTTTCAGCGGCTC
The DNA here is from genome assembly GCF_002895925.1 of Mixta theicola. Classification (GTDB taxonomy): domain Bacteria; phylum Pseudomonadota; class Gammaproteobacteria; order Enterobacterales; family Enterobacteriaceae; genus Mixta; species Mixta theicola. The sequence continues at coordinate 72,306 of NZ_NWUO01000008.1, forward strand.
AACCAGTCCCAGCTTCATCTCTTTCGGCAGGCCGCCGACGTTGTGGTGCGATTTAATCACATGCGCCTTGCCGGTGGCGGAGGCGGCGGATTCGATTACGTCCGGGTAGATGGTGCCCTGCGCCAGCCATTTCACCTCGGTGAGACTGGTCGCCTGCTCGTCAAATACTTCTACAAACACGCGGCCAATGGTTTTACGTTTGGCTTCGGGCTCATCAATACCCGCCAGCGCATCGAGGAAGCGCGCCTCTGCCGGTACGTGAATGATATTCAGGCCGAAATGATCGCCGAACATGTCCATTACCTGCTCCGCTTCGTTCAGACGCAGCAGGCCGTTATCGACAAATACGCAGGTCAAACGATCGCCGATGGCGCGATGCAGCAGCATGGCCGTCACGGAAGAATCGACGCCGCCGGAGAGACCGAGAATAACTTTATCGTTGCCAACCTGCTCGCGCAGTCGCTCAACGGCATCTTCAATGATTTTTTCCGGCGTCCACAGCGCTTCACATTCGCAGATGTCGCGCACAAAGCGCTCCAGCATACGCAGGCCCTGGCGGGTATGGGTCACTTCCGGATGGAACTGCACGCCGTAGAAGCGCTTCTCTTCGTTCGCCATAATGGCAAACGGACAGGTTTCGGTGCTGGCAACGGTCACAAAGTCAGACGGGATCGCGGTGACTTTATCACCGTGGCTCATCCACACGTCCAGCAGCGGCAGGCCAGCGGCGCTAACGGAATCTTCGATACCGCGTACCAGCGCGCTGTTGGTTCTGACTTCCACCTGCGCATAGCCGAACTCGCGCTCGCTGGAGCCTTCTACTTTGCCGCCCAGCTGCATCGCCATGGTCTGCATGCCATAGCAAACGCCCAGAACCGGCACGCCAGCGTTAAAGACATATTCCGGCGCGCGCGGGCTGTTAAGCTCGGTGGTGCTTTCCGGGCCGCCGGACAGAATAATACCGCTCGGCTTAAATCCGCGGATCTGCTCTTCAGTAACATCCCACGCCCAAAGCTCACAGTAAACGCCCAGCTCGCGCACGCGGCGTGCAACCAGCTGGGTATACTGCGAACCAAAATCGAGGATTAAAATACGGTGCTTATGAATATTTTCCGTCGTCATTAAGGCAATTCCAGGGCGATAGACTCAATAAAAGCGCCCGGCTGAGACCGGGCGAGAAAGGTTCGGGATTACGATCCCATGCGGTAGTTCGGAGACTCTTTCGTAATGGTCACGTCATGAACGTGGCTTTCCGAAATGCCCGCGCCGCTGATACGAACAAATTCTGCTTTGGTGCGCAGCTCTTCAATGGTGGCGCAGCCGGTCAGGCCCATGCAGGAGCGCAGGCCGCCCATCTGCTGATGAACGATCTCTTTCAGGCGGCCTTTATAAGCCACACGGCCTTCGATACCTTCCGGCACCAGCTTATCCGCTGCGTTGTCGCTCTGGAAGTAACGGTCGGAAGAGCCTTTGGACATCGCGCCCAGCGAACCCATACCGCGATAGGATTTAAACGAGCGGCCCTGATACAGCTCGATTTCGCCCGGCGATTCTTCAGTACCGGCCAGCATAGAACCGACCATCACGCAGGAAGCGCCAGCCGCAATCGCCTTGGCAATATCGCCGGAGAAACGAATGCCGCCATCGGCGATAACCGGCACGCCGGTGCCTTCCAGCGCTTCTACCGCGTCGGAAACGGCGGTGATCTGCGGTACGCCGACGCCGGTCACGATACGGGTGGTACAGATAGAGCCAGGGCCAATACCGACTTTCACCGCGCTTACGCCCGCCTCAGCCAGCGCACGTGCGCCCGCGCCGGTGGCGACATTGCCGCCGATGATTTGCAGATCGGGATATTTAGCGCGGGTTTCGCGAATGCGCTGCAGCACGCCTTCGGAATGTCCGTGAGAGGAGTCAATCAACAATACGTCAACGCCAGCGGCAACCAGCGCATCCACGCGCTCTTCGTTACCGGCGCCGGCACCGACCGCCGCGCCAACGCGCAGGCGACCATGCTCATCTTTACAGGCCAGCGGTTTACGCTCTGCCTTCTGAAAATCTTTTACGGTGATCATGCCCAGCAGGCGGAAGCTATCATCCACCACCAGCGCTTTTTCTACGCGCTTCTCGTGCATTTTCTGCAGCACCACTTCACGCGCCTCACCCTCTTTCACCGTGACCAGGCGCTCTTTCGGCGTCATCACCGCCGTCACCGGCAGGTTCAGATCGGTAACGAAACGCACATCGCGACCGGTAATAATGCCAACCAGTCGGTTATCATCACTCACCACCGGATAGCCTGCGAAGCCGTTACGCTCGGTCAGTTCTTTTACTTCGCGCAGCGTCGTGGTCGGCAACACGGTTTGTGGATCGGTAACCACGCCGCTTTCATGTTTCTTCACCTTGCGCACTTCTTCCGCCTGGCGCTCGATGGACATATTTTTGTGGATAAAGCCCAGCCCGCCTTCCTGCGCCAGTGCGATAGCCAGACCGGCTTCGGTCACGGTATCCATAGCGGCAGAGAGCATTGGAATGTTCAGACGAATTTTTTTGGTCAGTTGGGTACTGAGATCGGCCGTGTTAGGCAGGACAGTAGAGTGAGCAGGAACGAGCAAAACATCGTCGAAAGTGAGTGCTTCTTTAGCGATTCGTAGCATGGCAATATCTCAACCTGGGGGTGAATGAGAACAGATAAAATATTGCCGCGGCATTATACAGGCCGTAATCGGTTGCCTCCAGCTTTTTTTCAGAAAAAGTCTTGATCCTCTGTATCAGCCATGTAGTATCGACTAATTAACCCGCTGATTTATTATTTGATCTTCATCACATGTCGCTACCTCCTTCCGCCAATATTTTTACCGTTAGCCGCCTTAACACCACGGTGCGTCAGCTGCTGGAGGGCGAAATGGGGCATATCTGGCTTAGCGCGGAAATCTCCAACTTTACGCAGCCCGCTTCCGGTCACTGGTACTTTACGCTCAAAGACGATACCGCCCAGGTGCGCAGCGCGATGTTTCGCAACAGCAACCGGCGCGTGACCTTCCGTCCGCAGCATGGTCAACAGGTGCTGGTGCGCGCCACGGTCACGCTCTATGAGCCGCGCGGGGATTATCAGCTGATTGTGGAGAGTATGCATCCGGCCGGTGAAGGTCTGCTGCAACAGCAGTTTGAACAGCTGAAACAGCGGCTGGCGGCGGAGGGCCTGTTCGAACAGCAGCATAAACAGCCGCTGCCCGATCCGGCGCGCCAGGTCGGGGTGATTACCTCCGCCACCGGCGCGGCGCTGCACGACGTGCTGCGCGTGCTGCATCGTCGCGATCCTTCGCTGCCGGTTATCATCTATCCAACGGTAGTTCAGGGTAACGACGCGCCCGCCGCCATTACCCGCGCCATTGAGCTGGCTAACCAGCGTAACGAATGTGACGTGCTGATTGTGGGACGCGGCGGCGGCTCGCTGGAAGATTTGTGGTGTTTTAACGATGAGCGCGTGGCGCGCGCTATTTTTGCCAGCCGTATTCCGATTGTCAGCGCGGTAGGCCATGAAACCGACGTGACCATTGCCGATTTCGTGGCCGATCTGCGCGCGCCGACGCCTTCGGCCGCGGCGGAGGTCGTTAGCCGTAATCAGGTGGAGCTGCTGCGTCAGCTGCAGTCGCAGCAGACGCGGCTGGAGATGGCGATGGATTACTATCTTGCTCAGCAGCAGCGCACCTTTACCCGCTTGCAGCATCGTCTGCAGCAGCAGCATCCGCAGCTGCGTCTGGCGCGCCAGCAAACTGCCCTGTTCCGCCTGCAGCGTCGGCTGGATGAGGCGATGCAGCTACGGCTGCGTGACGCCACGCGTCAGCAGGATCGCCTGACTCAACGGCTCACGGCACAGCAGCCGCAGCGTAATATCATCCGGGCGCAGCAGCAGCTGCAACAGTGGCGTTATCGTCTGGCGCAGGCGATGCAGCAGCAGCTAAGCGGTGACAAGCAGCGCTTTGGCGTGCTGGTGGCGCATCTGGAAGGCGTCAGCCCGCTGGCGACGCTGGCGCGCGGCTTTAGCGTGACGCAAACCTCCAACGGCGAAGTGCTGAAAGCCACCACGCAGGTGCAGCCGGGAGAGCGACTGCAAACCCGACTGCAGGATGGCTGGGTGGAAAGCGAAGTGAAAGCAATCATGTCGTTTGCTGGCGCGGTGAAGAAATAAAGCTGGCCACGTTTAAAGGTGGCCAGCTGTGGTTAGTAAACTATCGCGAGTAGTTGTCTGGTTAAATACAGGGTGCGGCTTTCGTTATTCCTTTTTCACCCGCATACTCCCAGTATTGGTCGCTGTTATCGCGGTTTGGTAGTGGGTTAGAACTTGAATCTGCTCTTTTTGCCTTAAAATAGCGCACCGCAGGGACACTGTTGCCTTGCAGATCGGTTAACTCCCAGTTCTGATAATTATTGGTAAATTTCAGCGTAGAGTTAGTACCATACACATCCCTGCCTGCGTTTGCATCCAATATACGTTTGGTCCCCAGGCTACGCAGCTGAATGATACCGCCATAGCTATACTTTAATAACGCCCAGTACTGATAAGCACCGCCGTTCCATTGCCTGGTGTAAATATTACCCTTGCTATCCCCATCCAGCACTTTATTATCTTTAACATGAATAATCTTATAATACTTTTCATTGTTACTATCGGTCCACATATGCTGAAGTTTCCAGCGCATATAAGGATTAGCAGTATTTAATTTATTGGTATAAACATCGCCTTCGGCGTTGGCATCAAGTGCATTTGATGTTTTTACCTGTCTTAAAAGAAAGGTTTGATTCTCATCGGGGATAAGTTCTGTTCTGACAAAATGCCCGGCAGGAACGTACTCACCAGGTCTGTAGCACTTCGGAGGCGGCGCAGGTTTAATGAAATCTCCACGATCGTATATCATGGTGACTTTATCATCTGTAACCCGATAGCTTTGTACCTGGAAACTATCTTTTTTAACATTCAGAATATCGAAATAGCCAGCATACAGCGCACCGGAAGTATATACAGGAACGTTGCCAAATAGGTGATGATAGGTAACCGCAGGATAATGCGTATGCCCAACGAATACGGCAGAAACTTTATACTCATCGAAGATAGCTTTCAGCACTTGTTTTTCATAATCCGTAGCTTCATTAATCCATTCAAGTGCATGAAAATTAACAAAAATATGGTTAGCACCGCGCAGCCTGGCATGATCCAAATCATGTCGTAACCACGAAAGTGAGTCAGTAATAAAATAGCGGAGGTGGGCAAATGAATTATTAATATATACACTATAGGTAGGCGCAAGGTGAAGCTGTACAAAATGAACTTTGCCGCTCTCCGGTGAATCCTCATCCCACGAGTATGCCTGGCTTCCCAGTAGTAAGTCCGATTCTTTCCTGGCGCTGTCTATGCTAAAATTTTTTAACTTATGACTATAGTTACTCGTCAGGCTTCCCAGATGGCCTAACATCATATAGGCACAGGCGTTAGTAGAAAAATCCAGATATTCAGGTCGGGTGCAATCACGAACGTTACGCTCATAATCATGGTTACCATAACCGAGCATGACAGGAACCGCCAACCTATCATAAACTGTGTGGTAGGACTTTAACTGGCTGTCTCTGCCAAATTCAGTAATATCGCCATTTATAATACCGTATTTAATATTAAGATCATAAATTTTACTATTTATCCCGAGAACGACCTCACGATTAAAATCTTCCCACTGGCTGGCTGTTTTTGAGCTATTCGGGTCGGGTGAACCTGGCCCCTGGCCCATTCGCCATGCCTGCGGATCGGCCATAATTAAATACCTGACTCCTATACTCCACGGTTTAAAATCGTTAGATGGGATGTCAAATACTGGGTCCCTTACTGGAAAAACGCCAGTCATGCTGTTGGATGCGGTGTCTCTTGATTTAAACTCGTCAGCAAAACTGTTGAATGCTGTAGCAAATAACAATGAGATCAGTAAAATTTCCTTTCTATTATATTTCACAAATAATCCTCTGAGGTTAGGGTAAAATCCCGCCTGCCGCCTAAGCAATACAACGCTGTATTTCTTTCAATATTTACTTATTACAGAACAGTTCTTTTTTATGACGTTTTGCTATTTTTTAATAGCGTATTGCAGTTAAAAGCCTGGTCAGCAATGGCCGTATTCTGTTCCACCTTGCCATTACGGTAAAAATCATTACAGACCAGCCGAATAGCAGCTATTTTAAGGCGCACCTGTAGTAAAAAAGTAATCACATATGGTTTCAGGTTGCAAAATAAATTTGTCTTAATTAAGTCATTGAGTGGCGTTAAACGGTAGGGAAAGATAAGAATAATAATTAACTTATTAATAAGTAACAATTAAATTAAATATACCTTTAGGCAGGATAAGATTATTTTCCCTTAAAAACCTACCTGCCGCTTTTTCAAAAAGAATAAAATAGATCTCAAAAAGGCTCCCCCTTATATTCTCCATGACTTAATATAATCAAATCATGCTCGCTTCAGGGTAAATGATATTTTTATTTCTCACTATCCAGCCGTAATAGCAATGCAGGTTGCACCATTTCTTTAATGAGTGAAAATGGCGCACAGAATATGCTCTGTAAATAACAGCATTCCAGCCTGAGAAACCAACGTAACGGCAGAAGGGCGGCGGAGAAAAAGCACAGGCTATCGTCCCGCTAAAAAAGCCGCGCAAAAAAAGCGCGGCTGAATAGTAGGTTACAGGCCATAGTCCGCAGCGCGTGCGCCGTTCACCCACAGCTCGCGCTGTTCGCCGGGCGGTAGCGTAATGTGTAAACGCCGCCATGCGGGCTGATAACGCCCTTCCCGCTCCACACTCAGTTCAATGCGCGTGGCGTTACAAGCCATCCGCCAGCGCAGCCAGAGCGCATCGCCCTGGCGCCAGCGATGGCTTTCGCCGTCATCCTCGAAAATCATCCCTTCACTCTGCCCTTCCGACAGTGGGAACAGCCGCAGCTCGCGCCAATCGTCCGCCAGCGCATCCACATGCGCCATCCGCTGCGACAGCGGCAGCCCTGCCCCGGCGCGAACCAGCAGCGGCAGCCGTTCCAGCGGCGCATCCAGCGTGATCCATTGTCCGCCGCCGTACCACTGCCCGCTCCAGTAGCAGTACCAGCCCGTGCCGTTATCCGGCAGCCAGACCGCGCGCTGTCGCTGCTCCGGCTCGACTACGCTTGCCACCAGCAGGTCGCGTCCGAGAAGAAAATCGTCAGTTTCCTGCCAGGTTTGCGCGTCATGCTCATGGTCGAGGAAAGTGGGCCGTAACAGCGGCTCGTCGCAAACGCTGGCCTGCCACAGCAGGGTGTAAAAATAGGGCAACAGGCGATAGCGCAGACGGATCGCCTCACGCACTATCGCCGTCACGCCGGGATACATCCACGGCTCATTCACCGTGCCGTCATCGTTCCACGAATGAATGGTAAAGCGTGGATGCATGACGCCGTTCTGTACCCAGCGAACAAACAGCTCCGCATCCGGCCTGTCGCCGGAGAAGCCGCCGACATCATGCCCGATGTTATACAGCCCGGAAAGACTCATCCCTAAACCCATACGGATGTTGTAGCGCAGCGTCTGCCAGCTGGTGCGGTTGTCGCCACTCCAGGTCTGTACATAGCGCTGCATACCGGCACAGCCGGAGCGCGAAATCAAATAAGGCCGCCGCTGCGGTGCAAAACGCTGCTGCGCCTCCAGAGAGGCGCGCATCATCAGCAGCGGCATCACCGGGCGAAGATGTTTAATCGCCACGGGACGGCCAAAACCGTGACAGCGCGCCTCGCCGTCCCAGATCTCATATTCATTGTTGTCGTTCCAGGTTGAATCGATGCCCATCTCCAGCAGCTGGTCGGAAACGCCCTGCTGCCACCAGCGAATAGCCGCCGGATTAGTGAAATCGAGGTGGGAGCCTTCATCATCCCAGAAACAGGAGCGCTCCGGCGCATCGCTCTCTGAATCGCGGATAAACAACCCCTGCTGTGCCACCTGCTCGTAGAGCGGATGATCCTGCAGCAGGCAGGGCTTAATATTAGCCGCCAGACGTAGCCCGGCATCATGAAACGCCTGGCTCAGCGCACGCGGCTGCGGCACTTTTTCATAGTTCCAGTTAAATACATAGCGCTTGTTGCCGATCGAGGTGTAGCCGGACGAGAGCTGGAAAGAGTCACAGGGGATCGCATGCTGGCGACAGAGCTGAATAAACTGCTGTAGCTGCTGCTGTGCGTCGGGCGCATCGGTGTAGTGCATCGTCGAGCCGCTGTAGCCCAGGCTCCATTTAGGCGCGAAACAGCTTTTACCGGTGAGCCGCACAAAGGCTTTGGTGACATCCAGCACCTGCGGGCCGAAAAACAGGTAATAGTCGAGATCGCCCGCCTCCGCCTGATAGCGCCGGTAAGGCTGATGGTAGTTATCCAGCTCATTGCCGAGGTCGAGCCAGCAGCTGCTAAGATTGTCGTAAAACAGCCCGAAACTGACCGGCCCATGACGGGTAATGGTAAAGGGAATATGCTTATAGAGCGGATCGGTGCTGGCGGCGTTATAGCCCATCGCATCGAGATTGCGCATTTCAAAGCGCCGTCCGCTACGCTCAAGGTCGCCCGATTTTTCCCCCAGCCCGTAGTAGCGATCGTCGGCGAAACGCCGCTGATAGTGCGCCACGCCGTCGCTGTGCGTATTCAGCAGGTAGGCGCTGGTGCGGCGATCTTCAGTCAGTATTTGCCATTGATTATCCGTATCAAGATATTCCCACTCCAGCCAGAGCGGCTGATGCACCGTTACGCGCAGGTTCTGGCTGCTGATAACCAGCCGCTCGTCGTAGGTTTGCAGATGATAGCCCGGCAGACTGAAGCCCTCCACGCTCAGACGATCGCGCCCCTCCCAGGGCACATCCTCTTCCGGCGCGATGCTCCAGGTGCGATCCAGCGCCAGCTCGCCATGGCGTTTGATCAGGATGCGAAACAGCGACTCTTCCAGCACGTAAAGGCAGAACAGGTGCTGCCCGTCCACCCGCAGCTCGATCCTGTCGGCGTACTCCCCCACCAGCGTCCAGTTTTTTAGCGTTTTCATATCCACTCCAGCATTTAACGTTTTTTAGCGCCGCGCTCGGCCAGCAGAGCGATCAGGAACAGCGCGCCGATAAGGTCAAAAAAACCCATCGCCACAAACAGCGGGCCGAAGCCGATGGTGTCGGAAACGGCGCCGATGAGCAGGGAAAAGAGGAAACTGGCGATCCAGGCGCAGGAGCCGCGCATACCGTTGACGGTCGCCATCTGATTTTTATCGAACGACTCCACCACTAACGCACTCAGCATGCAGGAGATCACCTGGTGGCCGAAGCCGCCGACGGAGATCAGCGCAATCGCCAGCAGCGGATCTTTGGTCACGGCGACCAGCGTCAGCGAGAGCATCAGGAAAGCGCCGGTGACAGAGCTGGCGATCACTGAATTAATGCGCCGGAAGCCGAACCATTTGCGATACAGTTTGGTGAGATAGCCGCTGGCGACGCTGCCAATATCGGCCGCCAGAAAAGGCAGCCAGGCGAACAGCGCAATCTGTTTGAGGTCCATGCCACGCTCAGTGGCAAGATAGAGCGGCACCCAGAAGCTGAAGACCGCCCATGCCGGCTCGGCGAGAAAGGCCGGAATGGCAATGCCGTAAAACTTTTTATCGCGGCAGAGCCGCCCCAGTGAAGTGAAAAACGCCAGCTTCGGCAGGTCCGGCTCATTATCTTCGCGAATGAGATCCAACTCCTGCTGACTAAGATTTGGGTGCTGCTGCGGCGCATGATAAAAGCGCCACCACAGCACCACCCAGACTAAGCCCAGCGCGCCAGAAAAGAGAAAGGCGCCCTGCCAGCCCAGCGTCAGATGAGTGACCACGATAACCGGCGGCGCCAACATCGCGCCGACAGAGAAGCCTACGCCAGCCCAACCGGCGGCGACGGGACGCTCTTTTTTGGGAAACCAGTCGGCGATGGCGCGGGCATTGGCGGGCGTGGCGGCCGCCTCGGCGCCGCCCATAAAAAAGCGCAGCAGCGCCAGCTGCACCCAGCTTCCCGCCCCGGCGTGCAGCATACAGACCAGCGCCCAGAGAATGGCGCAGATCATAAAGCCGGTTTTCAGGCCAATCACATCGATCAGCCAGCCGCAAAGCGGCTGGAACAGGGTATAGGCGAGCTGAAACGCCGCCACCACCCAGGAGTACTGTTCGGTGGACATATTCAGGCTGACTTTCAGCTCCGGTGCCAGAATTCCCAGCGAATTACGGGTGATATAGTTAATGGTGATGCCCAGCAGGAATAACGCCAGCATCCACCAGCGTAACGATTTGAATTTAGGTGAGGACCGGGTTGCGGTTGCCTGTTCTGTTTCAATACTCATCGGTTTTCTCCGTCGCCGCCTGTTTATGCGGCTCGCCCGCAGGCGCTTCAGTAGTGGTATCGAAGGCTACAACAGCGGTGCAATGCGATGGCTTTCACAAAACAGCCTCATCACCAGCATAACCCTATGATTATCAGTTGATTTTTTTGGCGAACCGTCAGCATAGTGAAGCGCCGCGCCTGACCAACAGGGATACCGTCGCAGACTAACCGGCGACTTCGCCGGGCGAAACGCCATTTTTGCAAAATTTTCATCCATAAGCAGGTTACTGATGATGATCTCCTCTACGCCCGCAGCAGCCAGTCATCCGCCCGTGATGAAAAAATTTTCATCGCCTGATTTGAAAGAGATCACAAAATGAATGGAAAGTTAAAAATCAGCCTGATTGCCCAGCAAACCGGGCTGTCAATCAGCACTGTTTCGCGCGTACTGGCGGGGAAAGCCAATATCAGCGACGCCACCCGCCAGAAGGTGTTAGCCTGCGCGCGCCAGCACGGCATTTTGCAGGAGCTGTCGCAGGGAAGACTGATGCTGAACAGCCTGATGATTTTTGCGCCGCCGCGCGCGTTTTCCGTACGCACCGACATTTTTTACTACAAGGTGATTCAGAGCGTAATCGAGGCGCTCAGGCCGTATGAGGTGCGCATCAGCTCCTGCGGACTGGCGGAGGAGCAGAGCGACAGCGCGCTGTTTGTCGAAAGGATGAATCATCCTCAGACCCAGGCGGCGCTAATTGTTGGCATTGACGATCCGCATATTCATTCGCTGGCGGCGGATTTGAATAAGCCCTGCATATTAATTAACTGCAGCGATCGTGAAATGCGCCTCGACAGCGTTTCCCCCGATCATCAGCTGATCGGGGAATTTTCCGCCAGCTATCTGTTCCAGCAGGGGCACCGCGAAATCCTTAATTTGCAGTGCCTGCGTCGCGCTACGATGGAGATGCGCCTGGCCGGGATCCGCCAGGCATGGATGCGGCAGAATCTCACCTTTGACGCAGGCCGGCATCTGGTAACAACGGCCGGCTTCGGCGCGGAAGAGGCGGAGCTGGCGGTAACCAGCTGGCTCAACGCCCTGCCCGATCGTAGCTGTCAGCCGAGCGCGATCCTCGCCGGCGGCGACTTTATGGCGATGGGCGCGGTCGCGGCGATAAAAAAACAGGGTTTGTCAGTGCCCGGTGATATTTCAGTGATGAGCACCGACAGCTCGAATCTGGCGGAGATCCACGATGTCCCCTTAACCTCGGTGCAGGTGCCGCGAGATGAACTGGGATTTGAGGCGATCCAGCTATTACAGCGTCGGCTGCTGCGGCCAACCGCCCCGCCCTGTAATCTGTTACTTCAGGGAAAACTGGCGGTACGGGAATCGGTGCGGCGTTTCAGCGTGCACAAAATGAAACCGGCGCTAAGTACGCATCATCCACAGCTCTATGACGATCGTATATGACATTAAATTTTTAATGCATAAACGATCGGAGCGTGAGCCGGACCCCGTGCATATCTGGGCTACACTTAGCTGAATACGCTTTCATTAACGAGGGTTATTTCAGCCTAAGGAGAGCCACCATGTCCTGTACCTCTGTCTGCCCGGTTATTCCTCCCTATATTCTGCGTAAAATCATCGATAACGGATCGGGACATCAGCAAGACTACGCCCGTCGCACGTTAAACCATGTCCAGCAGCTGATGGCGCTTAACTGGCAGAAGCCGACAGCGCCGAAAAACGCCGTGGGCGGCCATGTCGATCGTGAAATTTATGATGCGCAAAACACGGAAAGTCTGCCCGGAACGCTGGTGCGTAAAGAAGGCCAGCCTGGCAACAGTGATATTGCCGCCACCGAAGCCTGGGATTCTTTGGGCGTAACCTATGATTTCTTCTGGCAGGCTTATCAGCGTAACTCGCTGGATAATCAGGGTTTAACGCTAATGGGCACGGTCCATTACGGTAAAAAGTATCAAAACGCCTTCTGGAACGGACAGCAGATGGTGTTTGGCGACGGCGACGGCGAAATTTTTAACCGCTTCACCATTGCTATTGACGTCGTGGCGCATGAGCTGACGCACGGCGTAACGGAAACCGAAGCCGGGCTGATCTATTTTGAACAGGCTGGCGCGCTGAATGAATCGATCTCCGACGTCTTTGGATCGCTGGTTAAGCAGTTCCATCGCAAGCAAACTGCGGATCAGGCCGACTGGATTATCGGCGAAGGTCTGTTGGCGGAAGGCATCAACGGACGCGGTCTGCGCTCAATGGCCGAGCCGGGCAGCGCCTATAACGATCCGATGCTGGGCAAAGATCCGCAGCCGGGCCATATGCGCGACTATGTTCAAACCCGCGAAGATAACGGCGGGGTTCATCTTAACTCCGGCATCCCTAACCGTGCATTTTACCTGGCGGCCAAAGCGCTGGGCGGCTACGCCTGGGAACTGGCGGGACGCGCCTGGTATGACACCGTTTGCGATAAAGAGCTGCCACAGGATGCAGATTTTAAAACCTTTGCGCAGTTCACCCTTCGCCATGCGCAAAATCGTTTTAATAAGGAGACGGCGCAGACCATTGAGAATGCATGGCAAGAAACGGGCGTTTTATCATGAAAGAATTACCGGAACTGACCAACGACGCCGTGATCGATCTGGCGCGCGAAGGCGGCTTTGCCTATATCCCTAAACTGGCCGGTCAGCGGCGTATTGCGCTGGGGCAGCTGGCCGATCCGCAACGAGAGCGGGTTTGCGAAATCCTGCGGCACTCTTTAGCGGTGGGTGAACCGGCCGATAAACCGCAGCAGGCCGGGCGTGGCGATCAATACTATTACCGTATCCAGATTAGCTACGATACGCCGCATCGCTCCGGCGATATTGTGATTGTGATCCCCGACAGCCTGGCGCCGCCGGAGCTTAAGGCGCTGTGGAAAGAGGGCGAGTAAGCCCATAAAAAAGGCCCCTTGCGGGGCCTTTTTAGTATCGGCTGCTGAATTATTTATCCAGCGCGTAAGCAATCACATAATCGCCGCGATCCGGCGACTGACGCGCGCCGCCCGCAGAAATCAGGATGTACTGCTTGCCGGTTGTCGGTGAAACATAGCTCATCGGACCGCCCTGGCTGCCTACCGGCAGACGTGCTTTCCACACTTCTTTGCCGGTGGAGCTGTCAAAGGCGCGCAGATAGTAATCCTGCGTACCGGCGATAAACACTAAACCGCCCTGCGTTGCCAGCGTACCACCCAGCGTCGGCATACCAATCGGCATCTTCACGCGCATTTTAACACCGAATGGGCCGGTATCCTGCACGGTGCCCACCGGAACCTGCCAGACGATTTTCTGCGTTTTCAGGTCAATCGCAGAGAGCGTGCCGAACGGCGGCGCCTGACAAGGAATGCCCAGCGGCGACATAAAGCGGTTTTTATTGACCGCATACGGCGTGCCCTTCAGCGGTACGGCGCCCATACCGGTATTGATCGCTTCGCCGCCGTTGCTGCCGCGAGAAATCTTATCGGTATTGGCCGGGATCATCTGTACCCACAGACCCAGACGCATATCATTCACGAAGATGTAATGATTGTTCGGATCGGTTGAGAGGCTGCCCCAGTTCATGCCGCCCAGCGAGCCTGGGAAGCTCAGGGATTTATCGGTGCCCGGTACGGTGAACAAACCGTCATAGCGCATCGATTTAAAGGCGATGCGGCATACCAGCTGATCGAACGGCGTTGCGCCCCACATATCGGACTCTTTCAGCGTTTGCGCGCCAATTTGCGGCATACCGGTAGAGTGCGGCTGCGTTTTGCTGTACTGCTCGTTCGGGATATGGCCCTGCTTCATCGGCAGCTCTTCGACTTTCGTCAGCGGCTTGCCGGTCAGGCGGTCCAGCACAAAAATCTGTCCGGCCTTGGTGCCAAAGACTACCGCTGGCTTAGTGCTGCCATCTTTCTGCGGGAAATCAACCAGGCTCGGCTGCATGGGAATATCAAAATCCCACAGATCGTTGTGTACCGTCTGATAAACCCACTTCTCTTTACCAGTAGTGGCATCCAGCGCAAGAATTGAAGCGCCATATTTATGATCCAGCGGTGTACGGTTGGCGCCCCACAGGTCAACCGAAGAGCTGCCCATCGGAATAAATACGGTATTTGTCGCCGCATCCCAGGACATCGGCGCCCAGGAGTTTGGCGTGCTGCGGGCATAGGCCTGGCCCGGCTGCAGCGACGCGTTCGGCTGCTGATTACCCGGATCGAATGCCCAGCGCATCTGGCCGGTAATCACATCAAAACCGCGCAGTACGCCGCCCGGCATATCGGTCTGCACGTTATCCGCCACGCGACCGCCCACCACAACGGTAGTACCTGCCAGGGTTGGCGCCGAGGTCAGCTGATATTTAGGATCCTGCGCATCGCCAAGGCCCGCTTTGAGATTAACGCTGCCGTTATCGCCAAACTGCTGGCAGAGTTCCCCGTTATCGGCGTTGATAGCAATCAGGCGCGCATCAATGGTATTCATCAGAATACGGCGCTGGCAGCTGTCGCCTGCTGGCAGAGTCACCGGCGTAACCGGTGTAGAGCCAGGCATATTTGGCTGAGGCAGAGGCTGAGTAATATCAAAATAAGCCAGGCCACGGCAGCGGTTCCAGACTTCAGCCTGCGCGTTGACCTCATGTTTCCAAATCTGCTTGCCGCTGTCGGCATCTACCGCAATAACGTTATTGTGCGGCGTACACATATAAAGACGATTGCCCACCTGCAACGGCGTTTGCTGATCTTCCGCGCCGTTGCCGGTCGGGCTGTCCGGTACGTCGCCGGTATGGAATGTCCAGGCGACTTTTAAATCTTTTACGTTGTCACGCGTAATCTGATCGAGCGCGACAAAGCGACTGCCGCCCGCTGTGTTGCCGTAGTTTTCCCAGTTCTTTTGCGCTTTGGTTTGATCTACCGGCACCAACGGCAGCTGTTGACCATCAAAGGCCACCGTAGGATGCGGCTGAAACATCTGCACCAGCGTGGCCAGCATGGCAACCACCAGCACGGCGCTGGCACCCCAGGCGGCTTTCGCGCCGGAGGGTTTATTCTCGCTTTTACGCAGCGCCGGTAGCGTTAACAGAGCAAGGATCATCAAGCCGGTCGGCACCATCAGGCGTGATACCAGCGGCCAGAATTCAAAACCGCCATCGATCGGTGCCCAGATTAAAGAACCGATAAATACCAGCGCAAACAGCACTACCGCCGACGTTTTACGCCGGAAAAACTGGATAGCGGACAGGATGGTCACGATACCGGCAATAAGAAAGTACGTGCTACCGCCGAGCGAGGCCAGCTTGCCGCCGCCAATAGCAAAGAATAATCCGATAGCAAGCAGTACCAGACCCAGCAATATACACCACAGGCCCAGCGCTCTTGAGGGCCGGGCGGTTGTTTGAACCATAGTAAAACTCTCCTGGTGGAACCAAGGCATCGCAATAAAGTATAAGACGTCGGGCTAAAAAGTAGGCCAGCGCCATGTTTTATTAACCAGCCATAACAATCAATTAACCTGTAACGGGCTTGCCACCCGCCATTGGCATCCTGTCTTTTACCGTCAGCGCTCGCTGGACGGCTAAAAAAGGGGATGAACCAACGCCGCGAATTGTACCAATCGGTACGTAATAAGATAAACAAAAAATTAACAAAAATGCGAAAATTCGCACTTTTGCTGCAAAAGAGGCGTGGTTCTACTTAAGTCTCGTCGCAGGCAGAGCGAATTATTCTGGCGGGCATTGAAATCCGGATGGCTCAGGCGAAAGGGGAAATGGCGGTTGTAATATATTCATTGCTAATATTTTTACAGGCTTATTTACGATCTTTTTCGCAACTTCCTGATAATCTTCGTCGCGAAAAACATCAGTATCAACGCTACGGCACCGTTAACAATAAGCGCGACTATCAGCAGAGCTAAATCATAATCATCGCCGTACATTGAACAGATGATGCCCGGCACGTTCGATCCACAAAAACAAGAAGAATGTCAGAAAACCCCAGCAAAACCCGGCTGCTGACCAGCCCGGCGGTAATGATGATGAACAATAAAAAATAAACTATTTTTTTACCTGACATAACACGGCCCCGTAACTGAACCCTTTCCGGACGATCCATCATCCACTATTCCCCATTCGGTATAACAGAATGAAAAATAGATGAGCATTCCGCACGGTTAGTAAAAGGCATATCACCACTGAAAACTTTAAAAGTGCCTATCCCCGGGCATTGTAGATAAAGCGTCTTTCTGTCGGCTGAAATCCGATCAAAATCAAGCTGGCAATCAATCATAACTTTTTCATCCCTGTCGAGCGCATCCCTTTAACCTCATAAAAAGTATGATCATTCCCCTGATTTTTTTGTGATCTCTACCCGATTATGATGATGTCGGCGCATGGCTCAGCGGAACAAACTCAACCCGCTTTTTCGAAATCAGCCCGTGCCCGTGCGGGCAGAAGTAATCGACCGCGCCGCAGGCTTTCAGCACCTGCAGCGGCTGATGGCAGTCGGGGCACTGTGCCTGACGGGCATAATGCGCGGCGCATTGCTCACAGAAAAAATCGTTGTCGCTGAGCGTCAGCGGGTGCTGACATTTTTCACACTTCGTCATGATAGTCTCCTGAATGGGCACGGCAGCCGCAACGGAATAATAAGACGATGCGGATGAAGTTCCATGCGTTGCGTCACTTCCCGGCGCCACGCATAAAAAAAGGCTGCGTTTCCGCAGCCCCAGTGATTAGCGCTTATTCTTTTTCAGATGCGAAAGCAGGCGCTTACGCTTACGCTGCTGGTTTGGCGTCAGCAGGTTGCGTTTGCCGGCGAAGGGGTTATCCCCTTCTTTAAACTGAATGCGGATCGGCGTCCCCATTACGTTCAGCGAACGGCGGAAGTAATTCATCAGATAACGCTTGTAAGAATCGGGCAGATCCTTCACCTGGTTGCCGTGAATCACCACGATCGGCGGGTTATAGCCGCCCGCGTGCGCATACTTCAGCTTAACGCGACGCCCCCGCACCAGCGGCGGCTGATGATCTTCAGAAGCCATAGTCATAATGCGCGTCAGCATTGAGGTGCCAACGCGGCGCGTAGAACAATCGTAGGCTTCGTTGATCGACTCAAACAGATTGCCAACGCCGCTGCCGTGCAGTGCGGAGATAAAGTGAACGCGGGCGAAATCAATAAAGCCCAGACGGAAGTCGAGCGTCTCTTTTACTTCGTCTCTGATCTCCTGCGACAGTCCATCCCACTTGTTAACCACAATGACCAGTGAGCGTCCACTATTCAGGATAAAGCCGAGCAGCGAGAGATCCTGATCGGAAATACCCTGACGGGCGTCAATAACCAGCAGCACAACGTTCGCGTCTTCAATCGCCTGCAGCGTCTTGATCACCGAGAATTTTTCTACCGTCTCGGTTACCTTGCCGCGCTTACGCACGCCAGCGGTATCGATCAGGATATATTCGCGATCGTCACGTTCCATAGGGATATAAATGCTGTCGCGCGTGGTTCCCGGCATGTCATACACCACCACGCGATCCTCGCCGAGGATACGATTGGTAAGCGTTGACTTACCAACGTTAGGACGACCAACAATGGCAATTTTTACCGGCAGGCCCGTTGGGTCGAATTCCTCTTCTTCCTCTTCCGCGTCTGAATCCTCACCGCGCTCTTTAGCCGCTAACGCCTCCCAGTAGGCTGCGTTCTCTTCCTCTTCGGTCAGCGGTTCCGCCGGCGCGATCACGTCCATCCACGGCAGCAGCGCCGTTTCCAGCAGCGTGGTTACGCCACGTCCGTGCGAGGCGGCGATAGAGTGGATCTCGCCGAGGCCCAGCGCATAAAAATCAACCACGGCGCTGTCAGCATCCATACCGTCCGTTTTGTTGGCTACCAGGAACGTCGCTTTTTCGCGCGAGCGCAGATGTTTGGCAATAGCCTGATCGGCTGGCATCAGGCCAGCACGGGCGTCCACCATAAACAACACTACGTCCGCTTCTTCAATCGCCAGCAGCGACTGTTCCGCCATTCGGGTTTCCACGCCGTCTTCGGTGCCGTCAATACCGCCGGTATCGATGACGATGAACTCACGTCCTTCCACCTCGGCGCGCCCGTATTTACGATCGCGCGTCAGACCGGGGAAATCTGCCACCAGCGCATCGCGGGTGCGCGTTAAACGGTTAAACAGGGTGGATTTGCCCACGTTAGGACGCCCAACCAGCGCGACCACAGGTATCATAAATAAAGCCTCATTACGAAACGAAAAATCAGAAGCCTGAGCAGGTTAGTATATACGGCCAGAGCCGCGCCAGTCAGGCTGAAGGCGCTAAGGATAACACGCCGTCAAAAAAACGAAACGGCCCCTGTAAGCCAGGAGCCGTTAATCAGCATTGCGTTAGCCGTCAGGGATTAACGCGTGATGGAATAAACCTCACCGTTTTTGGCCTGAATCAGCAGTTTATCGCTGGCCACAACCGGTTCAGTCTGGAAGCCGGAGCCGTCAACTTTCTGCTGCGCCACAAAACGCCCATCGTCAGTATTCAGCCAGTGCAGATAACCTTCGCTGTCGCCCACCACGATATAGCCGTTGTACAGCACCGGCGATGTCAGGTTACGGTGCAGCAGATCGCTCTGACGCCAGAGTGTCACGCCGCCGTCGGCGTTAAGCGCCACGATGCGATCGTCCTGATCGACCAGGTAGATACGACCCGCGTCAACGATAAAATCTTTTACCGAGCCGATTTCACGTTTCCATAAAATCTGGCCGGAACGTAGATCCAGCGCCGTCAGGTTGCCGTTGTAGGCCAGCGCATAGACCACGCCGTTAACGATCACCGGCGTAGTATCAACATCGCTCAGGCGATCGATCTCGGTTGCGCCGCTCGGCTGAGAAATACGCTGCTGCCAGATAATCTGACCCTGATTCAGGATCACCGCGCTAACGCGACCATTATCACCGCCAACGATCGCCCCGCCAAAGGCGGTTGCTGGCGCAGACTCGCCGCGCAGCGACAGCGCAGGCATATCCAGGTTAACGGTCCATTTTACCACGCCGCTGCTTTGATCCAGCCCCTGCAGCATGCCGTTACTGGTATGAATCAGCACCAGGCCATCGCTCACGACCGGACGAGAAAGCACCTCGCCTGCGACTTTAGTCTGCCAGGCAACAGAACCATCATTACTGTTCAGCGCATAAACCTGCGCGCGCTCGCTGCCGATATAGATATGCTCGCCGGCTGCGGTAATTCCGCCCGACAGCAAGGCTGGGGTATTTTTCGAGAAGAAACCGTTATCGCCAGAGAGGTTAATCTTCCATTTTTGCTTACCGTCACTGGCATCCAGCGCCTTAACGATACCAAAACGATCGGCAGCATAAACGCTGCCATCCTGCCAGGCGGGATGCAGATTCGAGTAAAAATCGCCAATGCCGTCGCCAACAGAGGTGCTCCACGCTTCCTGCGGCTCAAACTGGTTTTCAACTTTCGGCAACGGGGCCATTTTGACGACATCTTCTTCGCCGCTAAACAGCGAGCAACCGCTGAGTAAGGTGACTGAAATCAGCCCTGGCAGCAGGTATTTACGTAATTCCATGCGCTCTCTCTTGAATGGCTTAACCTAAGTTATTCATTTTCATCTGCATCATTTCTTTCAGCGCCGGTGACGCCTCGGAATCGATCCCCTTACTCCAGGCATCACGGGCGCCTTGCTTATCGCCCTTGCTTAGCAGCGCTTCACCGCGAATATCCGCGACGATAGCCGTCCAGCCTTCGCCTTTTACGCTATCCAGGGTTTTCAGCGCGTCGTCAGCCTGCTTTTGCTGCAGCTGAATACGCGCCAGACGCAGATTCATCACCGCCTGTAAATTGGCGTTCTGCGTGTGTTTTATTCCACTCTGTAACTGCGTGGCCGCTTTTGTCAGCTCATTTTTATCAACGTACTGCTTCGCCAAATCGAGCGAAGCCAGAGCGCCATAGGTATTGCTGTTGTCGTTGGCAAATTTTGCCACCGCTTCCAGCGTCTGCGGTTTGTTACCGTCCAGCGCGCGGGTTAGCTGCTGATAATGCGCCGACACCTCACGCGCGGAGGTATCTTCATGACCGCTCCAGTAACGCCAGCCTGCCAGAGCGCCGATGCCCAGCACCACGCCAACCGCTAATGCTTTGCCGTTATTGGCAAAAAAACGACGGATCGCGTCCACCTGTTCGTTTTCGTTGCTGTAAACTTCCACGCCATCCTTCTCCTTCACTGTTCCTGCCGTAAGCGCTTATGACAGCAGCGTGACTAACGCCGCCGCGACCTCGTTTTGCGCCAGCGTTTGTTGCTCGCCGCGGCTCAGGTCTTTAACCATCACCTGCCCGGCTTTTACTTCATCTTCACCCAGTACCAGCGCAACGCGAGCGCCCCACTTATCGGCTCGGGCAAACTGCTTCTTAAAATTACCGCCGCCGAAGTTAGTCATCAGCTTCAGCGTCGGCGCGGCATCGCGTACCTGCTCTGCCAGCTGCATTGCGGCAGACTGCACGCCCTGGCCCGAAGCGATAACATAGACATCAATAATACGAGACGGTTCAAAATCGGGATTCACCGCCTGCACCAGCAGCACCAGACGCTCCATGCCCATGGCAAAGCCGACGCCCGGCGTGGCACGCCCGCCCAGCTGCTCGACCAAACCGTCATAACGGCCGCCCGCACAAACCGTACCCTGCGCGCCCAGGCTGTTGGTTACCCACTCAAACACCGTGCGGTTATAGTAGTCGAGGCCGCGCACCAGCCGCTGGTTGATGGTATATGCAATGCCAACGCTGTCCAGCAGCGCGCACAATCCGGTGAAATGCTCGCGCGATTCCTCATCCAGATAATCGCCAAGCGTAGGCGCATCGTTTAACAGCGCCTGCACTTCTGGATTTTTACTGTCCAGCACGCGCAGCGGATTGCTGTACATACGACGTTTGCAGTCTTCATCCAGCTTTTCTTTATGCTGTTCCAGAAAAGCCACCAACGCTTCGCGATAGTTGGCGCGCGCGGAAGCCGAGCCGATAGAGTTCAGCTCCAGCGCGACATGATCGGCAATTCCCAGCGCTTTCCACCAGCGGGCGGTCATCATTATCAGTTCGGCATCAATATCCGGGCCCTGCAGGCCAAAGACTTCCGCGCCGATCTGGTGGAACTGACGATAGCGGCCTTTCTGCGGACGCTCATAGCGGAACATAGGGCCCATGTACCACAGACGCTGTTCCTGGTTATAGAGCAGACCATGCTCAATACCCGCTCGCACGCAGCCTGCGGTCCCTTCCGGGCGCAGCGTCAGACTTTCGCCGTTGCGATCGTCGAAGGTATACATCTCTTTTTCCACCACGTCGGTCACTTCACCGATAGCGCGCTTGAACAACGGCGTATGCTCTACGACCGGCAGACGGATTTCGCTGTAGCCATAGCTGGCCAGCACCTGTTTAAGGATCCCTTCGATACGCTGCCAGACAACGGTGTCGGCCGGCAAATAGTCGTTCATGCCGCGGATGGCCTGGATGTTCTTCGCCACGTCATTTCTCTCTATAAGTAAATTACACCAGACGCATGGTCTGGCCGTGCTGGTGATGATTCCAGCAACGTAAAACAGAAAAAAACCTGTACGGCGTTAGCCGTTCAGGTTCATTCGGCGCGCCACCAGCGTGACGCCGCCAGCTACTTTTCTACCTGCTGCACGGTAATGCGTCGGGTTTCATCAAGCAACGCCGCTTTGGCACGAATGCGCGCCTCAAGCTGGTCGATCATATCTTCATTGTCGAGACGGTCGCGCTGGCGCACGCCATCTTCGTAAAAGCCGCTTTTCTTGTTGCTGCCGGTGACGCCCAGCGTCGAGACCAGCGCTTCACCAGGCCCGTTTACCACGCAGCCGATAATCGACACATCCATCGGCGTAATAATATCTTCCAGCCGCTGCTCCAGCGCATTGACGGTGCCGATGACGTCGAATTCCTGACGGGAACAGGTTGGGCAGGCGATAAAGTTAATGCCGCGGGAGCGGATGCGCAGCGATTTCAGAATATCGAAACCCACTTTGACCTCTTCAACCGGATCGGCCGCCAGCGAAATACGCAGCGTATCGCCAATCCCTTCGGCAAGCAGCAGCCCTAAACCAATGGCTGATTTAACCGCGCCGGCACGCGCGCCGCCCGCTTCGGTGATACCGAGATGCAAAGGCTGATCGATCTGTTTCGCCAGCAGACGATAGGATTCGACGGCCAGGAAAACATCGGAGGCTTTAACGCTCACCTTAAACTGATCGAAGTTCAGTCGGTCAAGATGATCGACATGACGCATGGCAGATTCAAGCAACGCCTGAGGCGTCGGCTCGCCATACTTTTCCTGCAGATCTTTTTCCAGCGAGCCGGCGTTAACGCCGATACGGATAGGGATATTACGATCGCGCGCGCACTCCACCACCTGGCGGATACGCTCATTGTTGCCAATGTTGCCGGGGTTAATGCGCAGGCAGTCAACGCCATATTCCGCCACTTTCAGCGCAATACGGTAATCAAAGTGAATATCCGCGACCAGCGGTACATTGACCTGCTGCTTGATAAGTTTAAAGGCTTCCGCAGCGTCCATCGTCGGGACCGAGACCCGGACAATATCAACGCCAACGCGCTCCAGCGCTTTAATTTGTTTGACCGTTGCTTCCACATCCGTGGTACGCGTATTGGTCATGGATTGTACGGCGATAGGCGCGCCGTCACCCACTGGCACCTTGCCGACGTAAATACGCGTTGATTTACGACGGATAATGGGTGCTTCGTTATGCATGTTGTTTCTCCATAATCGCCGCGAAGCAGCGCCTGGGGCTTACTGCGCCCCAAGCGTCAAGCGGGCAACCTGGTTGGTACGAATAAAACGGCTTAAATCAACGGGCTGGCCCTGGTAATGAACCTGTACCGCTGCCGGTGCGCCAATTTTCAGACGATACGGCGCTGTACCGGACAGGCTGAGTTTACCACCACTACGCTGCATTCCGCTGAACAGTTTTTTTCCTGACGCATCGGTCACTTCCAGCCAGCAGTCAGCGTTAAAATTCAGCACCACCGTATTAGTATCGGCGGCCGGCTGGCTAACGCTGGCGCTGCCGGTAGGTAAAGGAGAGGCGTTATTTGCCACGGGTGCGGGATCGGCGATGGGTGCCTGAGATGGAGAAACCACCGCATTGGCGTCATCACCGCTGGCGGTTGCCGCCGGCGCTGCGGTATTCGGCGCAGGCGCACTGGCACCCGGCGCGGCGGTGTTAGCCGCAGCGCTGCTGGTATTGTTGGCATTATTTAACGGCACGCTGGTGCTCTGGTTTTCAGGCTGCGTTGCCGTCTGAGACGCGCTATCGCTGCTGCCGTCGGTTAAAGGAATCGACTGGCTGTTATCATCACCCGTGCTGCTCTGATCGGAGAGCGAAACCAGATCGTCCTGGGCGGCTTTATGATTCTGCCACCACCAGGCGCCGGTCAAACCGACCACGACAAAAACCACCAGCCAGGTGAAAATCATCAGCCAGCCGTCACGTTTTTTACGCCGTTTGCCCAGCGAGAAGCTCTGCATCGGCTCGACCTTCGCCGCACGCACCGGAGCCTGCTTCGCCATCATCGGCAACAGCTCCTCTTCAGGTACGTGAACCAGACGCGCATAAGAGCGAATATAGCCGCGTAAAAAGGTCGAGGCTAAATCAGCGGGGGCTTTATCCTCTTCAATGTCTCGCACGGTGGAAAGTTTCAGGCACAAGCGCTCAGCGACGTTTTGCTGCGTCAGCCCCATCTGCTCACGGGCTACACGCAGGCGGGTGCCTGTGGAATTTGCTGCTGCTGTTGTATCTTGAGTGGCTTCAGTATTCATTAGCTAGAAAATGCTGGTACTGTATCGATTGTGGAAAATTTTGCGCCAGTTGCTGACCGTAACGTGCTTTATCTACGGTCCGCTGTTCCAGCGCAGCGAAACGAATCTCCAACCACAGGCTTTCTGCTGTCGCAGGCACGCTGTGATGATATACCTCTAACAAAAGCCGCACTTGCTCAAGCTCATGTTTTTCAAGATGCTTTTTAGCTTCAGACAGTAACGTATCCGCCTTATGCCGATCGTTCTGCAGCGCCTGTAGTAACATCTGTCGTGCAGATGCATACTCCTTCTGCTGCAGCCAGCAATAGCCGGCACGCTCCTGGCTGTCAGCCCTCGCTACGGCAGAATTTCGCACCGCAGCCAGAGTAAATTGTTGATGCGCCGCATCATACTGCCCTAAACCGCAAAGAAACGCACCGTAATTGTTAAGCGCATAATCATTTTCCGGTGCGTATTTCAGCGCCGTTTGAAAATAACGGCGTGCCATTGCACTATCGTTCTCCTGCTGGTAGAGACGCGCCATAGCCAGCAGAACCCGATAATCTTCTGGCGCATCCTGCAACGCCCGCTGTAAATTGCGGCGCGCCGCCGGTAACTCGCCCTGCGACAGATAGATAAGCCCAAGCTGCAGGCGAATCTGCCCGCTGCCGCTGAGCTGTTTTTGTCCGCTGCAGCCCGCCAGCATGAGCGCCGCTAATACCATCAGGCATCGTAATCCTTTACGCATACCGCCTCCCTGTGTCATGAAGTCTGGTATGTTACGCCAAACTCAGCAAGACCGGCAGCTTGTAAAACCTGAAAAAGGCTTTACTTGCCCGGTTTCAGAGCGCCTTCACAGATATTTGTTCACCCGCCATTTTCTTGCGCAGCGTACGCTTGGTGCGGTCAATAACATCACCTGCCAGCTGGCCACAGGCAGCATCAATGTCGTCACCACGCGTTTTACGCACGATAGTGGTAAAACCATAGCTCATCAGCACTTTAGAGAAGCGATCGACGCGGCTATTCGAGCTGCGGCCATAAGGTGCGCCAGGGAAGGGGTTCCATGGGATCAGGTTGATCTTACAGGGCGTATCCTTCAGCAGTTCAGCAAGCTCATGCGCGTTATCGGTGCTGTCGTTAATGTGATCCAGCATGACATATTCAATCGTAACGCGACCCTGATTAGCATTAGATTTTTCCAGGTAACGGCGCACCGAGGCCAGGAAAGTTTCAATGTTATATTTTTTGTTGATCGGTACGATCTCGTCACGAATGGTATCGTTCGGCGCATGCAGCGAAATCGCCAGCGCTACGTCGATGACATCGCCCAGCTTATCCAGCGCAGGCACCACGCCAGAGGTGGAGAGCGTGACGCGGCGCTTGGAGAGGCCAAAGCCGAAATCATCCAGCATAATCTCCATCGCCGGGACGACATTATTCAGGTTAAGCAGCGGCTCGCCCATGCCCATCATCACGACGTTAGTAATCGGACGCTGACCGGTGACTTTAGCGGCGCCAATAATCTTAGCGGCGCGCCATACCTGACCAATAATTTCAGAAACGCGCAGGTTGCGGTTAAAGCCCTGCTGTGCGGTTGAACAGAATTTACACTCCAGCGCGCAGCCGACCTGGGAAGAAACGCACAGCGTAGCGCGATCGTCTTCCGGGATATAAACCGTTTCCACCAGCTGATCGCCAACGCGAATAGCCCATTTAATCGTGCCATCGGCAGAGCGTTTTTCTTCAGCCACTTCCGGCGCGCGGATTTCGGTTAGCTGCTTAAGCTTATTGCGCAGTACCTTATTGATGTCGGTCATTTCATCGAAATCATCACAGCAGTAGTGATACATCCATTTCATAACCTGATCGGCACGGAAGGGTTTCTCGCCGAGAGAAAGAAAGAATTCGCGCATCTGCTGACGATTAAGATCGAGCAGATTGATTTTTTCGTTTTTTGGGGAAACAACAACGGGAGATGCGGACGACGGCGTCACAATGTGTTCGGACATAATTTTCTCTGGCCTCGTTATTACACGTTATGGCCCTGGTTAGGGATAAAAAAAGAAGCGCCCTCGCTGAGTAAACTCATGAGGGCGCATTATTGTACAAATAACTGTAGCGTGAAGCTATTGCGTGACCGGCTAACCTGACAATTAATTTGTAACCGTCATTGTGCGGTCAGGCGCATCCGTTATTAACGGGTACGCGGGCAAATCTCGTTTTCACCGAAGAAGAACGCGATTTCACGTGCAGCAGACTCCTGAGAGTCAGAGCCATGAGTAGCGTTTTCAGTAAAGCTGTCAGCGTAATCAGCACGCAGCGTACCGGCCAGCGCGTTAGCCGGGTTGGTCGCGCCCATCAGATCGCGGTGACGCTGAACGGCATTTTCGCCTTCCAGTACGGAAACAACGATCGGGCCGGAGGTCATGAACTCAACCAGACCGTCGAAGAAAGGTTTGCCTTTATGCTCGGCATAAAAACCTTCCGCCTGCTCCTTGGTCAGGTGCAGCATTTTTGCAGCAACAATTTTGAAACCTGCGGCTTCGAAACGGTTATAAATTGCACCAATTACGTTTTTTGCCACCGCGTTCGGTTTTACGATGGAAAAGGTACGTTCTACTGTCATTTTGACCTCTGTCTTAACTTCCAGGTTAAGCCGGTTGTGAATGTATTGATACCGGACTGTGAAAACGGCGCCGATTATAGGGGCGCAGAGCCAGCTTGCCTATCTCAGATTTAGCAATTTATAGAAAAAGTATGATCCTTTTCGCGTTGCTGCTTCATTAATACCCATTGCGACCCTACCGTAATTTATTTCACGGCGAAAGATGCGGCGGCGACCTGACCGGCATTTTAATTACCTCCGGGGCTCGTTATTGCTCCATACAGAAATTCTGGCAAGCCTCTATCTCCGCGAAGGCATGTTATTGCGGCCAGTGCCGCAAAATAAATGTAACGCTCAACGAAACCATTGCGCTTTCTGCGGCCACTTTTCCGAATCTGTAATCGTGGCCGCAGCATCAAAGATTGGGCCTTGAGCTGGGCTGCGAGATCGCCGACACTCACAGCACATCATTGAATATTGAGGTTGTTATGACATCCGCTCTCTTTGTAACCGCTCAGTGGTTAGCCGAACATCAGAACGATGCAGATTTGCAGATTATCGACGCGCGTATGGCCCCTGCAGGCCAGGAGCATCTGCGCGATATGCATGCCGAATATGCCGCGGGGCACCTGCCCAACGCGCCTTTTTTTGATATTGAGCGGCTCTCCGATCGCAACAGCCCTTATCCGCATATGATGCCGCGTGCGGAAACCTTTGCGGTGGCGATGCGCGAGCTGGGCATCGACAGTGGAAAACATCTGGTTATTTATGATGAGGGCAATCTGTTTTCGGCGCCGCGCGCCTGGTGGATGCTGCGCGCGTTCGGCGTTGAGCGGGTTTCGCTGCTGGCGGGCGGCCTGGCGGGCTGGAAACAGGCCGGCTATTCGCTGCAAACCGGCGACGTTCATCTGCCGGAAGCGGAATTTGAGGCGCATTACGATCGGCAACGGGTAAAAAGCGTGACCGACGTGCTGTTAATCAGCCATGAAGGCACCGCGCAGCTGATTGACGCGCGTCCGGCCAATCGCTTCGCTGGCGAAGCCGACGAGCCGCGCCCCGGCCTGCGTCGCGGGCATATTCCCGGCAGCCTGAATGTGCCATGGAGCGAACTGGTGGATAACGGCCAACTCAAGCCAGAGGCGGAACTGCGCGCGATTTTTCAGCGTCAGGGCGTGGACTTAACCAAACCTGTCGTGGCCAGCTGCGGATCTGGCGTCACGGCGGCGGTGGCTATCCTGGCGCTAACGGCGCTCGGTATCAAAGATGTGAAGCTTTATGACGGCTCGTGGAGCGAATGGGGAAGCCGCGATGATTTACCCGTCGCCACGTCGCACTAAGCGCTGACGCCTTGCCCGGGACTGGACGATAGCGCCCTGAGCAAAGAAAAGCATTTGCGTCTGGACGATAATCCCCTGCCCACAATAAAAAAGGGTCGGCAGCCGACCCTTTAAACATTAACGAACTTTGCGCTATTTACCTACGCTGCGCCTGAGCGGAGCCCGCTTAGATAATACGTTGGCCGCCTTTGAACTCTCGCAGGAAGCTGCCCCAGCGTCGTTCATAAAATGGCGTAATGTGCGCCGTGAAGAAATGACTGATGCCCTTCTCGCCTTCGACGATTTGGCAAATATCTACCGGCTCATCATCCAGTAAGGTATCGGTCGCTACCGCACCGACAGCGCGAATGATTGTATCAATATCCTCATCCGCCTCGATGGCAATCAGCAGGTTAGGCCGATCGTCCGCCTGCTCTTTAATATGAGCAACAAAAGCCCGGCGCACCTGCTTATATTTGCTTAACAGCTGGGTCAGTGAATCGATCATCTGCGCGGGCGGCTCGGCAACTTCTGATAACAGCAGCGGCGTACCGCCCTCCAGCACCGTTTGCTGGCTTAGCGCATCGCCCTCTTCACCCAGCAGATGAGCAATTTCACGGGGCGAAAACTCTTTGCCCGCCGGCAGCCGGGGATTAAGAAACAGCGTCTCGCCCTGCGTCATCTCAAACAGCGTGCGTACCGGCAGCATTACGTAAGACTGCTCGCCTTCCGTCACTTCCGCCATCGCCGCTTCTGAAGTAAAAAAAGGAATAACGCTGGTGCCATCTTCTTTTTCCCAGTGCTGCAGCTCTACCGGCGTGTTGGCATCCAGCTGTTCGCCGATACTGCTGCCCGGTACCCACACGCTGGCCTCCATCAGCAGCGTAAAAAACTCTGGCCGATGCGCAGGTTCGGTCGCCGCCAGCTCCAGCACTTTTTCCAGCCGTGCGTTAGCGTTTGTTTCCATGTAATTCATGCTCTTTCTGTCTGGTTTAACAGGACCAGCATAAAACTGGCCCCTGGCGCTTATTTCAGCAGCAGGTTGGCGATGGTGCGCACGCCAAGCCCGGTCGCGCCGGCCGCCCACTGTTCAACCGCGCCTTTACGATAGGTAGCGGAGCAGTCAATATGCAGCCAGCCCTGCTGATAGTTACTGACAAAATGCGACAGAAACGCAGCGGCCGTGCTGGCGCCTGCGGTGTGTGCCGCACCGGCAATATTATTCAGATCGGCAAAGTTTGATGATAAATGAGTACGATGGAACTCCGCCAGCGGCAGACGCCAGAACGCCTCATTTTCACTGGCGGCGCTGCTTAACAGCTGCTGCGCCAGCCGATCGTCAAAGGTGAACAGCGCATGATAATCGTTGCCCAGCGCGGTTTTGGCGGCACCGGTCAGCGTGGCTGCATCAATTAACAGCTCCGGCTGCTGCTGGCTGGCATCAATCAGGCCGTCCGCCAGAACCAGACGACCTTCCGCATCGGTATTCATCACCTCAACGGTTTTACCATTGCGGTAGCGAATAATATCGCCCAGGCGGAAAGCGTTGCCGCTGACCATGTTATCCGCACAGCAGAGATAAAGTTTTACGCGTTTTTTCAGGCCGCGCGCAATCGCCAGCCCTAACGCGCCGGTAACGGTTGCCGCACCGCCCATGTCGGACTTCATGGAGTCCATAAAGGCGCTTTGCTTCAGGCTGTAGCCGCCGGTATCGAAGGTAATGCCCTTGCCCACCAGACAGGCGTAAACCGGGGTATTTTCGTCACCGCCCGGATTATAATCCAGCGCCAGCAGCACCGGGCTGCGCGACGAGCCACGGCCTACGGTATACAGCCCCAGATAGTTTTGCTCGCGCAGGTCTTCGCCTTTGGTAATACGGTAGCTCACCGCATCGCCGGCATATTTACCGATCAGATCAACCGCGCGGCGTGCTAACTGCTCCGGGCCCAGCTCTTCGGCAGGCTGGTTAATGATATTGCGTACCCAGTCGATAATATTCAGACGGAGTTCCAGTTCCTCGCGATCGCTGTCGCTGAGCGGCGCCCAGTCAACGCTGCGCTCGCCTTTCGGCCCACGATAGCCCTGCCAGAACGCCCAGCTTTTTTCCAGATCCCAGCCGTCGCCGCTCAACGCCACGTGGCGAATGCCCTGGCCGTCAATCTTACGCGCCGCGCGCTGAATGGTTGCCAGCGCATCGCTGCCGGTCAGGTGGATCGTCATACCTTTTTCATTGCTGCTGAGGATCGCTTTTTCGCCCCAGCGCGCATTCGCTGCCGTCGTTGACAGCACGATATTCATCTTTTCAGTCATTACCAGGTTCCCTTTATATTTATCTGAAACGAGAACGGAAGCTGCCGGAGTTACTCAAACTCATCCAGCCAAACCAGCAGTATCGCTTCAAGAATTTTTTCACTGGATGCATCAGGATTATCATCAAACCCTTCCAGCTGACAAATCCATTGATGCATATCGGTGAAGCGTACCGTTTTTGGGTCGGTATCTGGATAAGCATCGTACAAGGCTTCGCCGATTTCACGGCTGTCGGTCCATTTCAGTCCCACAATGACTCCTCAGACAAAAACGGGCCGGCTTTAAGGCCAACCCGCGTAATGATTAATGATTAATGTTCGCGTGCATGGTTGATGGTATAGCGCGGAATTTCCACCACCAGGTCCTCATCCGTTACGCGCGCCTGGCAGCTGAGACGGCTTTCCGGTTCCAGCCCCCAGGCTTTATCCAGCATGTCATCTTCATCTTCGCTGCTTTCCGGCAGTGAATCGAATCCTTCACGTACGATGCAGTGGCAGGTGGTGCAGGCACAGGATTTTTCACAGGCATGCTCAAGCTCAATGCCGTTGCGCAGCGCGACGTCAAGAATAGTATCGCCCTGTGCGGCGTCAAATACGCCACCTTCCGGCAGCAGATCCTGATGGGGTAAAAAGACAATCTTCGGCATTGATCAAACCTCATCCACAGAATGACCGGCCAGCGCGCGACGGACAGAGTTGTCCATACGACGGGCGGCAAAATCCTGGGTTACTTTATCAAGTTGTTTTACCGCCGCGCTGATGGCATCGGCCTCGTCGGCGCGGAGTGTTTCTTGCAGCTGCTGCTGCGCCTGTTGAATATTCTGCAACTCATCCGCGCTCAGCAGCGCGGCATCTTCCGCCAGCGCGCCGGCCAGGCTTTCCAGCACCCGCAGGCCTTCCACCTTCTGCTCGGCCAGCTTACGCGCCGCCACATCCTGCTGCGCGTACGCCATAGAGTCCGTAATCATGCTGGCGATTTCGTTTTCGCTCAGCCCATACGAGGGTTTAACCTGAATGGACGCTTCTACGCCGGTTGATTTTTCCATTGCCGTAACGCTCAGCAAGCCATCCGCATCCACCTGGAAAGTGACGCGAATATGCGCGCCGCCGGCCGGCATGGCCGGAATATTGCGCAGCGCAAAACGCGCCAGCGAACGACAGTCGGCGACCAGCTCACGCTCGCCCTGCAGCACATGAATGCTCATCGCCGTTTGACCATCTTTAAAGGTGGTAAAGTCCTGCGCGCGCGCTACCGGAATGGTGGTGTTACGCGGAATGACTTTCTCAACCAGGCCGCCCATCGTTTCCAGCCCCAGCGAGAGCGGGATCACATCCAGCAGCAGCATATCGCTGTCCGGTTTGTTGCCGACCAGAATATCGGCCTGAATGGCGGCACCAATGGCGACCACTTTATCCGGGTCGATGGTGGTTAGCGGCTGGCGGCCAAAAAATTCGCCGACCTTTTCACGAACCAGCGGGACGCGCGTAGAGCCGCCCACCATCACCACTTCCAGCACCTCTTCTGGCGTGACGCCGGCATCTTTCAGCGCACGACGGCAGGACAACAGCGTCCGCTTCACCAGCCCGGTAATCAGGCTGTCGAAATCGTCACGCGTCACCGTGCCCTGCCACTCGCCCAGCGTAACGGCAACGCTGTCATGTTCGCTCAGCGCAATTTTGGCCGCAATCGCCCTATCCAGCAGCTGACGCTGGACGCTGTGATCGTCACGATTGTGCAGCCCGGCCCGCTCACGCAGCCAGTCGGCCAGCAGATGATCAAAATCATCGCCGCCCAGCGCCGAATCGCCGCCGGTCGCCAGCACCTCAAATACGCCGCGGCTCAGGCGCAGCACGGAAATATCGAAGGTGCCGCCACCGAGATCGTAAACCGCAATCACCCCTTCCTGACCGGAATCAAGGCCGTAGGCGATCGCCGCGGCGGTAGGCTCGTTCAGCAGACGCAGCACCTCTAATCCCGCCAGGCGGGCGGCATCTTTGGTGCCCTGACGCTGCGCATCGTCAAAATAGGCCGGTACGGTAATCACCACGCCGTCCAGCTCGCCCTGCAGGCTTTCACGCGCGCGTGCGGCCAGCGTCTGCAAAATATCGGCAGAAACGCGTACCGGGTTCACTATCCCCGCCGCCGTCTGGATCATCGGCAGGCCATTTTCACTGGGCTGCAGCTGATAAGGAAGATGGGGATAACGCTGTTGAATATCGGCCAGCGATCGGCCCATCAGACGCTTAACCGAGCTAATGGTGTTAACCGGATCGGCTACCGCCTGCTGGCGCGCCTCCCATCCCACCCGCTTTTGCTGCGCCTGATACAGCACCACCGAGGGCAGAAGATGACGACCCTGCGCATCGGGCAGGGTTTCTGCCTGTCCGCTGCGCACGGTGGCGACCAAAGAGTTGGTGGTGCCCAGATCGATACCCACGGCCAGGCGACGCTGGTGCGGGGCAGCACTCAGGCCCGGCTCACTAATTTGTAATAACGCCATGTTAGTTTTCCCGGTTAGAAATCGAGCAGCTTCTCTTCCAGCTGTTCTGTCTGGCTGCGCAGTTTAGCGAGAAAACGTAGCTTGCGCACCGTATCTGCCGCCGCGTCCCACTGAGCGCCAGCCAGTTCCTGCTGCATCTGCTGGCTGCGCTGCTGCATCATTAGCGCCAGCCGCTGCATAAAGGCCTGCAGTTTCGCTTCGGCGTCGGGCGCCTGTTCAATCGCGTCCAGCTCTTCCCGCAGTTCCAGCTGCTCCATCAGAAAAGCGGTATCGCGCATCGTATGCTGTTCATTATTAATATCGAAACCGTGCAGCGACAGCAGATATTCCGCGCGCGGCAGCGGCTGACGCAGAGCCTGATAGCCCTGGTTGATGGTAGCGGCCTGTTGTAAGGCCTGCAGGCGTTCACGCTCCGGCTGTGTCGCGAAGCGATCGGGATGGAACTGACGTTGCAGCTCCTGAAAACGCGTGGTTAGCTGGGCTGCATCAATCTCAAAAGAGGGCGGCAGGCCAAAAAGAGTGAAGTAATCCATAACAGACTCGGTTGATAACAGAGGGATGCATAAAAAGAATCGCTCCGTTCCCGGAGCGATTTAACCTGCTACTGCGCCAACGCTAAACGTTGAAGCTTTCTCCGCAGCCGCATTCATCTTTCATGTTCGGGTTATTGAACTTGAATCCTTCGTTCAGGCCTTCCTTCACGAAATCAAGTTCGGTCCCGTCGAGATAAACCAGGCTTTTCGCATCGATAACCACGTTAACGCCTTTATCTTCGAAGACGGTATCTTCCGGCTGGGGCGCATCGACAAATTCCAGCACGTAGGCCATGCCGGAACAGCCGGAGGTGCGCACGCCAAGGCGTAAGCCGAAGCCTTTACCGCGGTTGTGCAAAAAGTTGCTAACGCGGGTGGCCGCGCTGTCGCTCAGGGTAATAGACATAACTCCCCCTTACTGTGCGTCTTTCTTGCTCTTATAATCCGCGATGGCGGCCTTGATGGCGTCTTCAGCCAGGATTGAGCAGTGAATTTTTACCGGCGGCAGCTCCAGCTCTTCGGCGATCTGCGTGTTTTTAATCGCAGCGGCTTCATCAAGCGATTTGCCTTTTACCCATTCGGTAATCAGCGAGCTGGAAGCAATGGCGGAACCGCAGCCGTAGGTTTTGAAACGCGCATCTTCGATGATGCCGCTGTCGCTGACCTTGATTTGCAGTTTCATCACGTCGCCGCACGCCGGCGCGCCGACCATGCCACTGCCGATAGAAGGATCGCTGTTGTCAAAAGATCCCACGTTGCGTGGATTTTCGTAGTGATCGATTACTTTTTCGCTGTAAGCCATGCTCTGTTCTCCTGAAACCTGAAATTAATGATGCGCCCATTCGATGCTGTTCAAATCCACGCCCGCTTTAAACATATCCCACAGAGGAGAAAGCTCACGCAGTCGGCCAATGGATTTGCGCACCAGCGCAATGGTGTAATCAATCTCTTCTTCAGTCGTGAAGCGGCCAAGAGAGAAACGGATTGAACTGTGCGCCAGCTCATCGCTCATGCCGAGCGCGCGCAGCACGTAAGATGGCTCCAGGCTGGCGGAAGTACAGGCGGAACCCGATGAGACCGCCAGGTCTTTCAGCGCCATGATCAGCGATTCGCCTTCAACATAGTTGAAGCTGACGTTAAGAATGTTCGGTGCGCCCTGCTCCAGATCGCCGTTAAGATGAACTTCTTCCATATCTTTCAGGCCATCCCACAAGCGGTTGCGCAGCGTACGCAGGCGCGCCATTTCGCTTGCCATTTCTTCTTTAGCGATACGGTAAGCTTCGCCCATGCCGACGATCTGATGCACCGGCAGCGTACCGGAACGCATACCGCGCTCGTGACCGCCGCCGTGGATCTGCGCTTCCAGACGAATACGCGGCTTGCGACGCACGTAAAGCGCGCCAATGCCTTTCGGACCGTAGATTTTGTGAGCGGAGAAGGACATCAGATCGACCTTCAGCTGGCTGAGGTCGATTGGCAATTTGCCTACGCTTTGCGTCGCATCAACGTGGTAAATGATCCCGCGCGCGCGGCACATTTCACCGATGGTCGCGATATCCTGCACCACGCCGATTTCGTTATTAACATGCATGATGGAAACCAGAACGGTATCGTCACGCATCGCGGCTTCCAGCGCCTGCAGATCGATAATGCCGTTGCTCTGCGGCGCAAGGTAAGTCACTTCAAACCCTTCGCGCTCTAACTGGCGACAGGTATCCAGCACCGCTTTATGCTCAGTTTTGCTGGTAATGATGTGCTTGCCTTTTTTCTGGTAAAACTGAGCGGCACCTTTAATGGCCAGGTTGTCGGACTCAGTCGCGCCGGAAGTGAAAACAATCTCACGCGGGTCAGCGCCCACCAGCTCGGCAATTTGGTTGCGCGCAATATCAACCGCCTCTTCCGACTGCCAGCCAAAACGGTGGGAACGGGAGGCCGGGTTACCGAATGTTCCGTCCAGGGTGAGATACTGCATCATCTTTTCCGCCACACGCGGATCGGCCGGCGTGGTGGCGGAATAATCCAGGTAAATCGGTAATTTCATTGCTCTTAAGCTCCGTACATCGCTTCAAATCAAAAATTATCAGGCCCGCAGATTTATATTAATGGTTTCCTGCGTGCGGCCATTCGCCATACGGCGCGTTTCGTTATTCTGACGATCGGCTATATCAAGGATCTCTTTATTATTCACCAGCTCAGCCAGCGTAATGTTGTTGAGGAAATCGCTGATACGCTCGCTTAAATCGTGCCACAGTACGTGGGTCAGGCAGCGCTCGCCGCCCTGGCAGCCCTCTTTCCCCTGACAGCGCGTGGCGTCAACCGACTCATCGACGGCGGTAATCACCGCGCCAACGGCGATTTCAGCCGCGCTTTTGCCCAGCAGGTAACCGCCGCCCGGCCCACGTACGCTGGCAACCAGGCCATTTTTACGCAGGCGCGAAAAGAGCTGTTCAAGGTAAGAAAGAGAGATCCCCTGACGCTCTGAAATATCGGCCAGCGGCACCGGCCCTTCATGTGAGTGCAGTGCAACGTCAAGCATCGCGGTAACGGCGTAACGGCCTTTTGATGTCAGTCTCATAGCTTGGCGACCCTCAGTTATACCCTGTTTTCGGAGTGATATATGATGGCCGCAAGTTTGACATTCCTGAGTGTTTTGGTCAACTATTTAACCTGGTAAAACACTCAGGTATTAGCCGCTGCGTTCGTAGCTCGCCAGCGCTTAGTTTTCGCCGCGCTTTTTCTCAAACGAGGCGAGCATACCGCGCAGGATGTTCAGTTCGTCACGCTCTGGGCGGGCACGCGTATACAGGCGGCGCAGCTTGCTCATCACCTGCCCCGGATTCGACTGACGAATAAAGCCGCTGTTAATCATCATCTGCTCCAGATGCTGATAAAAACGCTCCAGATCGTCCACTAACGGATAGGGGCTTTCTTCATACTGCGGCTGTTCCCCACGATCGCTTTGCAGGAACGCCATGCGCACTTCATACGCCAGGATCTGCACGGCCATCGCCAGATTCAGCGAGCTGTAGTCAGGGTTAGCCGGGATCGCCACGTGATAATGACATTTTTGCAGTTCGTCATTGGTCAGGCCGACGCGCTCGCGGCCAAACACGATCGCGACCGGTGCCTGCGCGCCTTCTTCCACGCATTTAACGCCGCATTCGCGCGCATCCAGCATCGGCCAGGGCAGCGTACGCGAGCGGGCGCTGGTGCCAACCACCAGACTACAGCCGGCAATCGCCTCATCCAGCGAATCGACAATCACCGCTTCGCCAATCACATCGCTGGCGCCTGCGGCGAGCGAAATAGCCTGCGAATCAGGCTTAACCAGCGGATTAACCAGGTAAAGGTTAGTCAGCCCCATGGTTTTCATCGCGCGAGCGACGGAGCCCATATTGCCAGTGTGAGAGGTTTCCACCAGCACAATACGAATATTTTGCAGCATATAACTCAGGAGGTCGGTGAGATAATTTATTGATGCTAACATAAATGCAGGACATTTTCCGATCTCCCTGCTATACTCCGCGCCGTTTTCCCCGTTCTTTAACATCCAGTGAGAGATACTGATGCATCCGATGCTCAACATCGCCGTGCGCGCTGCGCGCAAGGCCGGCAACTTAATCGCCAAAAACTACGAAACTCCAGACGCCGTTGAAGCTAGCCAGAAAGGCAGCAACGATTTCGTGACCAATGTTGACCGCGACGCCGAGCGCCTGATTATTGAGGTGATTCGCAAATCTTATCCGCAGCACACTATTATCGGTGAAGAGAGTGGTGAACTGGCGGCAGAAGATCAGGATGTACAATGGATTATCGATCCGCTGGATGGCACCACCAACTTTATTAAACGCTTACCGCATTTCGCGGTGTCTATCGCTGTACGCATTAAAGGCCGCACCGAAGTGGCGGTGGTTTACGATCCGATGCGTAACGAACTCTTCTCCGCCGTACGTGGCCAGGGCGCTCAGCTGAACGGCTATCGTCTGCGCGGCAGCAATGCGCGCGATCTGAACGGTACTATTCTGGCGACCGGCTTCCCGTTTAAACAGAAGCAGCATGCGGCAACCTATATGAAACTGGTTGGCAAACTGTTTACCCAGTGCGCGGACTTCCGTCGTACCGGTTCAGCCGCGCTGGACCTGTGCTATGTCGCCGCTGGTCGCGTTGACGGCTATTTTGAGATTGGCCTGAAACCGTGGGATTTCGCCGCCGGCGAGCTGATTGCTCGTGAAGCGGGCGCGCTGGTGACTGACTTTACCGGCGGTCATGGCTTTATGACCACCGGTAACATCGTGGCCGGTAATGCACGCGTGGTTAAAGCGATGCTGGCCTCAATGCGTGATGAACTGAGCGATGCGCTGAAGCGTTAATTCTCACGCAGGCGAAAAAATGCCGCATCCTCCTATTGGGAGGTGCGGCATTTTTTTGTCTCTCTTTTAGCGCAGCGCGCGCAGGCCGCCTGAAATCGCTGGCTGCGCGCTTAGCCACAAGATAATACCGCCGATAATCAACAGCAAACCGCCCGCCAACGCCAGGCTGTGCAGCGCCACGCGCTGCCAGGGCGCAGGCGCAGCGCGCCGGTTAAGCCGTAGCGCCAGCGTGCGCGAACTCTGTACCAACAACGCCATCATCGAGACCGTCAGCGCCGTGCCCAGCGCCATCGCCAGCGCGCTCAGCACGCCCCAGGCATAAACGCCGATTACCCGGGAAAACAGCAGCATCATAATCGCACCGGAACAGGGCCGCAGCCCCATCGACAGCACCACCAGCAGCGAGATTTTCCAGCCGGTGGCGCGCGCCAGCTGCTGATTATCCGGCAGATGCTGATGGCCGCAGCCGCAATGCTCATTATGTTGATGATCGAGCGGACGCAGCTGCTGAATACGCAGCGCGCCGTTACGCCCCAGCTGACGCAGCGCACGCCAGCACAGCCAGACGCCAAGCGCGGTAACCAGCAGATAGCTGCCCTTTTCCAGCCAGTAACTGCTCAGATGCAGCTGACGAGAAGAAGTCTGCAGGATAACTAACATCACGGTCACCAGCGCTACCGCCACGGCGCCCTGCACTATCGCTGCGGCCAGCGTCAACCGCAGGCTGGTTTTCAGACGTACAGGATGCGTGGCGAGAAAAGTAGCAATCACTACTTTGCCATGTCCTGGCCCCAACGCATGTAAAATGCCATACATCAGGCTGAAGCCCAGCAGGGCCAGCCCAGCCTGATGCGGTTGCTGCGCAACCTGCTGCAGCAGGCCAGTCATCTGCTGATGCAGGCTCTTTTGCCAGATGACGCTCTGCCACAGCAGCTGCGGCCAGTACCACCAGGCGGCTAACGCAGCCAGCAACGCCAGCGCCAGCACGCTCCATAGCGGCCACAGTCTGTGCCAGCGCGGATAATCTGGTGGCAGAATTACTGACATGACAGCGTTACCGTTTGAGCGAACTGGCGGCCAAGATCCATGCTTTCCGGCGGCGCATCGGCTTTATCCAACGCCTGGGCAAAATTTTTCAGCGCAGCATCCGGTTTTGGGGTCTGCAGCGTCAGCTTACAGCGGGATGTCAGCGTATCCGGCAGGCTTAGCGCCTGGGCATTTTTATAAGTCATATCGACAAAATAGGTGGGATCAAAAGAGCTAAAGGTGTAGGTCTGGCCTTTCAGTGGCTGCGGCTGCGCCAGCGGCAGCACGAAAGTTAACACCGCCTGCGCCCCGCTGCGCGCCAGCGAGTAGGACGGCGGCAGATTTTCAAACTTTACCGCGTTGCCCTGATGCCAGAACTCGGTGAAATAGTGCTGCGCCAGCACATTAGCCATCACTTCCGCCGCCAGCTTTTTCCATACCGGCGTATCGGGCATGGCGTTGCCGGCATCATAAAGCAGGTCGGCTGAGGTGATTTCATCCATCGTCCAGACCATTTTCAGCCCGGTCAGGGCATCATTACTGACAACCGGCGTGGTTTGCATGGCAATAAAACTGTGCGGATGAGACCAGGCTAAAGGCGAAAAGAGCAGCGCCAGACAGCCAATGCCGGCGCGATTGATTGGATAGGTCGCTGTCATTCATCTTCCCGTGCGGCAATTCTGTGACCCAGGTTAACGTCTGGATAAAAAAGTGTCGGCGCGCATCTGTTGTCACGCCGGTTGTCTATGCTTATTTTTGGTATGACTGACCGGAAAATTTATGATGAGTTCTGCTACAACTACAGCACCACTCTTCTCCAGTTCCCAGCGTCGTTGTCATCTCCTGCTGATGCTCTATCTGCCTGAGCCCTTACTGACCCTGGATAGCCTGTGCCAATTCAATCACATAGACCCGTCGCTTGCCCGGCAAGATATAGCGGAGGTTGATGAAGAGATCCAGCGTTATCACCGTCTTGGCATTTTACAGCAGCAGGATGGCACGTTTTTGCTGCAGGGCGATGAACTGGACAGACGCCTGTGTCTGCTGCACTGGCTGCGCCGGGCGCTGCGCATTTCTCCGGTTTTTATTGAGGATAATTTTGTTCCCGCTCTGCGACAGCATTTGCAGGCACGCCAGATAGAAAAACTATTGTATAACGAGCGCAACCTGCAGGCCCTGATTCAACACTGCGCAGGCCGCCTGCAGCGTAACTTTAGCCCGCGCGATCGGCTGTTTCTTCAGCTGTTTATGCAATATTCGCTGTGTCATACGCGGCAGGCTATTTTTTCGGCCCGGCAGCGGCTTTGGCTGGAAAATAAAGCCGAGCGGCTGGCGGCGCAGGCGGTTATCCATCACTGGCAGCGTCGCTGCCGCTTTGCTCCCGACGCCAGCGAAATCGATTTTTATACGCTGCTGTTTAGCATGATCCATACGCCCACCGCCGGGCGGTTATCTCATCAGGGTGAGCTGCAGCTGATGGAGCAAACCCAGCTGCTGATGGCGCGCTTTCAGTCTCTCTCAGGTATGCGCTTTAGCAACGAGCAGGGCCTGTGCAGCCAGCTTTACCCCCATTTGGCGCAGGCGCTGGATCGCTGTCATTTTTCCGTCGGCATTGATAACAGCCTGTCAGAGGAGGTTATGCGCCTCTATCCACGTCTGCTGCGTACCACCCAGGCCGCCATTGAAATCTTTGAAAATCACTATGGCATCCGTTTTTCCACGGAAGAGCTGGGCCTGATTGCGGTTATTTTCGGCGCATGGCTGATGCAGGAGAACGCCCTGCAGGAGAAGCAGGTGCTGCTGCTAACCGGTGAGGAAGCTGCGCTGGAAAAGGAGTTAGAGCAACAGCTGCGGGAATTAACGCTGTTGCCGTTGAATATTAAATATTTATCAATATGCGACTTTCAGCGTCACGGCGCGCCGAAAGGCGTGACGCTGGTGGTCTCGCCTTATGCCGCCCCGCTACCGCTCTATTCGCCACCGTTGATTCACGCCGAACTGCCGTTAACCGCGCATCAAAAGCAGCGTATTCGTTTACTGCTGGAGTCCTGACGGCTGGATGCGCGGACGTAAAAACAGCGCCGGCAGCACCAGCAACGCCATTAACCAAAAGATATTGCCATGCAGATGCCTGAACAGCGCGCCGCAAACCACGGTCATCACTGCAATACCGCCGCCCATCGCCAGCGCAGAATAAACCGACTGCAGACGAATCACCTCTCCGCCCTGGCGCGCCGCGATGAAACGCATCGCCGCCAGATGACAAACGGTAAAACTGCCGCAGTGCAAAATCTGGGCGACAATCAACCACGGCAGCTGGGTGGTCGAGGCCATCAGGCTCCAGCGCACCAGCGCGCAGATACCGGAGAGCAGCAGTAAATCGCGCGCGCTCCAGCGGCGAAACAGCCGATTGCTCAGCGCAAAAATAACAATTTCCGCCACCACGCCCAGCGACCATAAATAGCCAACAACGCTGGCGGAGTAGCCCGCATCCTGCCACCAGATAGCGCTAAAGCCATAATAGGCGGCATGGGCGCCCTGCATCAGCGTGACGCACAGCAGAAAACGCCATACGCTGTTCTCCCGCAGCAGTGATTTCCATTCGGCCCATCCGGCGCTTTGCGCTGCGCGCGCTTCCCCCAGCGGCAGCACCGTCGGTCGCAGCAGCATGCCTCCCAGCATTAACACAATCCCCAGGCTTAACAGCGCCAGGATCGCCTGGCTATTCCAGGCGGTAATCAGCACGCCGGTCAGCGCCGAGCTGATAACAAACGCCAGCGATCCCCACAGCCTTACCGGCCCGTAAGGCAGCGCGATTTGGCGCGTCCAGGTCGCAGCCAGCGCATCGCTGAGCGGCACCAGCGGCGAAAAAAATAGATTAAAGCCGATCATCACCAGCAGCAGCCATAGCCATTGTTGCCCCAGCCAGAATCCGGCGGCACACAATAGCGTTAGCAAGGCCAGCAGACGCAGAGCCAGTATCAGCTGCGATGGATCGCGCACGCGTGAGGCGATTAGCAAGCTGCCAACAAAGCGGGCAATCATCCCGGCACCCAGCAGCAGGCCAATTTTTTCCGCATCCAGGCCGCTGCCTTTTAGCCATACCGCCCAGAAAGGAAGATAGATGCCATAACAAAAGAAGTAGGTGAAGTAACCGAGTGCTAACCAGTATGTTGAACGGACCGTCATATTTCCCCCGACAATGAGGCGGTTACTTTGGCAAATCGGGGAAAGATAAGCAATTGTGGGAGGTTTTTTGGGTAATAAAAAGCCCCGATCGGCGGGACAGGGCTTTTTAGCTAAAGCGAAAGAGGAACTATCAGGCGTAAACCGGGAAGCGGGCGCAAACTTCCAGCACTTTCTGCTTCACGCGTTCGATGGTCGCTTCATCATTGATATTATCCAGCACGTCCACAATCCAGCCGGCCAGTTCACGAACTTCGGCCTCTTTAAAGCCGCGACGGGTCACCGCTGGCGTACCGATACGGATACCGGAAGTGACAAACGGGCTTTTAGGATCGTTCGGCACGCTGTTTTTGTTAACGGTAATGTTAGCGCGGCCCAGAGCGGCATCCGCTTCTTTACCGGTGAGGTTTTTATCGACCAGATCCAGCAGGAACAGGTGGTTGTGCGTGCCGCCGGAAACCACGTTGTAGCCGCGCTCCAGGAAGACTTCGACCATTGCCCTGGCGTTCTTAGCCACCTGCTGCTGATAAACCTTAAACTCCGGCTCCATCGCTTCTTTCAGCGCAACGGCTTTACCGGCGATAACATGCATCAGCGGGCCGCCCTGTCCGCCGGGGAAAACGGCAGAGTTAAGCTTTTTATACAGATCTTCGTCACCGCCCTTCGCCAGGATCAGACCGCCACGCGGGCCCGCCAGCGTTTTGTGGGTGGTCGTGGTAACAATATGCGCATGCGGAACCGGGTTCGGATAAACGTCTGCGGCAATCAGACCGGCAACGTGCGCCATATCAACAAACAGGTAAGCGCCAACGCTATCGGCGATTTCACGCATTTTTGCCCAGTCGCACACGCCGGAATAGGCGGAGAAGCCGCCGATGATCATTTTCGGCTTGTGCTGCTGCGCCAGCGAAGCCAGCTCGTCATAATCAATTTTGCCCGTCTCATCGATGCCGTAAGGCACGACGTTATACAGCTTGCCGGAGAGGTTTACCGGAGAGCCATGCGTCAGGTGACCGCCGTGCGCGAGATTCATACCTAAAATGGTATCGCCAGGCTGCAGCAGCGCGGTATAGACCGCAAAGTTTGCCTGTGAACCAGAATGCGGCTGGACGTTGGCATAATCGGCGCCGAACAGCGCTTTGGCGCGATCGATCGCCAGCTGTTCAACAATATCCACATACTCACAACCGCCATAGTAGCGTTTGCCCGGATAGCCTTCGGCATATTTATTGGTCAGCTGTGAACCTTGCGCCTGCATAACGCGCGGGCTGGTGTAGTTTTCTGAAGCAATCAGTTCAATGTGCTCTTCCTGACGAACTTTTTCTTGCTCCATCGCTTGCCACAACTCGGCATCGTAATCGGCAATGTTCATATCTCGCTTTAACATCCGCATCTCCTGACTCAGCTAACTTTTAACGGCACTGTATGGCCCTGACGGGCGAAGGCCAACAGTGTAAACCGTTTTACCGGTGGAAGCATAGCCTCGCGGCTGGCTTTTTACGCAAACGATTGGCTTTAGCGCAGACAAGGCTTCCAGCCCGATTTAACCCACGCTTTTATCACGACGGTTATTCAACCGCCGCGTGCATATTTTTCATAATTGATAACCCTGGCAACCTTTATTTTTGCGGGTCTATTTACAAATATCGACAAAAGCAATTAACATGCATTTAAAATGCAACTTATAAAGCAAACCGGAGAGCCACCATGCTTGATGCCCAAACTATCGCTACCGTTAAATCCACTCTGCCCGCCGTCGCGGCGACTGGACCTGCGCTGACCGCTTACTTTTATGACCGGATGTTTACGCATAATCCGGAACTGAAAGATGTGTTTAACATGAGCAACCAGCGCAATGGCGATCAACGTCAGGCCTTATTTGATGCCATTTGTGCTTACGGCGCCAACCTTGAAAATCTGGCGGCCCTGCTGCCTGCCGTCGAGCGCATCGCGCAGAAACACACCAGTTTTTCCATTAAACCAGAGCAGTATCAGATTGTCGGTAAACACCTGCTGGCGACCATTGATGAAATGCTGAATCCGGGCCCGGAAGTGCTGGATGCCTGGGCCAAAGCCTACGGCGTGTTGGCCAACGTGTTTATCCAGCGCGAAGAAGAGATTTATCATGAGAACGAAGAAAAACAAGGCGGCTGGCGCGGTACACGTCCTTTCCGCATTAGCGCTATTCAGCAGCAGAGCGAAGTGATTAAAAGCTTTACGCTGACGCCGGTAGATGGCAAACCGGTAGCGGATTTTAACCCCGGCCAGTATCTGGGCGTGCATGTTCAGGACTCTGACTTCGCTAACCATGAAATCCGTCAATATTCTCTGACCCATGCGCCAAACGGCCAGGATTATCGCATCGCCGTGAAACATGAGCAGCTGGGTACGGTTTCCGGCTGGCTGCATGCGAAAGCGAAAGTCGGCGACGTGGTTAATCTGACGGCACCGGCCGGTGACTTTTTCCTGCAGGTAGAGCCGACAACGCCCGTTACCCTGATCTCAGCAGGCGTAGGCTTAACGCCAATGCTGGCAATGCTGCATGCCCTTGCCAAACAACGGCATCAGACGCCGGTAAGCTGGCTGCATGCGGCAGAAAATGGCGCTCGCCACGCGTTTGCCGACGAAGTGGCACAAACCGGCGCGCAGCTTCCTCATTTCAGCAGCTATGTCTGGTATAGCAACCCGCAGGACGAAGATGCCGGACGCTTTAGCGCTCAGGGCACGATGAATCTGGCCGCCGTTGCCGCCGAGCTGGCCGAAACCCGTCGCCACTATTATCTCTGCGGCCCGGTGAGCTTTATGCAGTTTGTCGCTCGTCAGCTGCTGGATGCCG
The DNA here is from genome assembly GCF_002895925.1 of Mixta theicola. GTDB lineage: Bacteria > Pseudomonadota > Gammaproteobacteria > Enterobacterales > Enterobacteriaceae > Mixta > Mixta theicola. Next base: position 117,232 of record NZ_NWUO01000008.1, read on the forward strand.
GCGTACCGAATCAGCATATTCATTATGAGGTGTTTGGTCCGCACAAAGTAGTTTAAGCTGATGCGCTGAGTCTGGGTATTTACGCGGGTGAAGCATGAAAACGATCGGTTTGCTGGGCGGTATGAGCTGGGAGTCAACGGCGCTCTACTACAAAATTATCAACCAGGGCATCAATGCGCAGCTTGGCGGTTTGCACTCCGCCAGGCTGGTGATGTACAGCGTCGATTTTTATGAAATAGAGCAGTTGCAGGCGGCGGGCAACTGGCAGGAAGCAGGCGAAAAGCTGGCGACGGCTGCCCGCTCTCTGCAGGCGGCGGGCGCTGATTTTATCGTGCTGTGTACCAATACCATGCATAAAGTCGCGCCAGCGATCGCCTCGGCGGCCGCGCTCCCGCTGCTACATATTGCAGACGCCACGGCCGAAGCGATTAAAACGGCCGGCCTGGGCAAAGTCGGCCTGTTAGGTACCCGCTTTACCATGGAGCAGGCGTTTTATAAACAGCGACTGCAAACCGAATATGGGATTGACGTGCTGATCCCGGATGAAAGCGGACGCGAAACCGTGCATCAGGTTATCTATCAGGAGCTGTGCCTGGGCCATATTAATGCCGCCTCACGCGAGAAATATCGCGCAGTGATGGCGGATCTGGTCGCTCAGGGAGCGGAAGCCATTATTATGGGCTGTACGGAAATCACGCTGCTTATCGATCAACAGGATGCTACGGTTCCGCTGTTTGACACGACGCAAATTCATGCCGAAGCCGCCGTTGCGCTGGCGCTGGCCTGACAAAAAGCCAGCCCCGGTCGGGCGCTGGCTCAGACTGCGGCTTTTTCAAAACGCGATAGAGCCCAGGCAAAAGAGTCAGGCGTCCTGGGCTTTTTTAGCGAACAGGATTAGATCGCCTCTTCATCTTCTTCGCCGGTACGGATACGCACCACGCGCGCTACATCATATACAAAGATTTTACCGTCGCCGATTTTGCCGGTTTGCGCCGTCTGCATAATGGTATCGACGCAGGTATCGACAATATCGTCAGCAACGACGATTTCAATTTTTACTTTCGGCAGAAAGTCGACCATATACTCCGCGCCGCGATAGAGTTCCGTATGCCCTTTCTGGCGACCAAACCCTTTTACTTCAGTTACGGTCATCCCGGTGATGCCCACTTCAGCCAGCGCCTCGCGAACATCATCGAGCTTGAACGGTTTGATAATTGCGTCAATCTTTTTCATAACGGACCCTTTTTCTCTCCCTCCGTGGCCGGACGGGTAATACTCAGTATATGTGCGCCAGACACGCCCTCTGTTTTCGCCAGCTAAGCTAACATATCTGGCCGCGTGAACGGCACTAAAAACTATTACTCTTTGAAATCGTTAGCATCCAGCTCATGACGCGCCAGCAGCTTATAAAATTCGGTGCGATTGCGCCCTGCCAGCCTTGCGGCATTGGTAACGTTGCCCTTCGTCATTTGCAGCAGTTTACGCAGATAGTTCAGTTCAAACTGATTGCGCGCCTCGACAAACGTCGGCAGCACTGTGTTTTCGCCCGCCAGCGCCTGCTCCACCAGCGCCTCGCTAATTACCGGCGCGGAGGTCAACGCAACGCACTGCTCAATGACATTAACCAGCTGGCGTACATTGCCGGGCCAGCTGGCGCTCATCAGACGTTTCATCGCATCGGTCGAGAAGCTGCGTACAAAGGGCTTATGTCGCTCTGCCGCCTGGCGTAGCAGATGGTTAGCCAGCAGCGGAATATCCTCAGCACGCTCATGCAGCGCCGGGATTTTCAGGCTTACCACGTTCAGACGGTAAAACAGATCTTCGCGAAATTCCTGTTTCGCCATCGCTTTCGGCAAATCACGATGGGTGGCGGAAAGAATGCGCACGTTAATATCCAGATCGCGGTTGCTGCCCAAAGGCCGCACCTTCCGCTCCTGCAGCACGCGCAGCAGCTTGATCTGTAGCGTTTGCGGCATATCGCCTATTTCATCTAAAAATAACGTTCCGCCTTCGGCTGCCTGAAATAATCCTTCACGCGCGCTAACCGCCCCGGTAAATGCGCCTCGGGCATGACCAAACAGCTCCGATTCCAGCAGCTGCTCCGGCAATGCGCCGCAGTTAATCGCGATAAAAGGCTTACCGGCACGCGGGCTGGCTGCGTGAATCGCCTTAGCCAGCACCTCTTTGCCGGTGCCGCTTTGCCCGTTAATCAGCACGCTGACGTCCGATTGCGCCACCATAAGCGCCTGCTCCAGCAGGCGCTGCATCAGCGGGCTGCGGGTAACGATTGCTTCACGCCAGGCATCGTTGCTGGCCGGCGCGCTGTGCGCCATCGCCTCATCAATCGCCTTATAGAGCGCGTCCCGATCGACGGGCTTGGTGAGAAAGCTGAATACGCCCTGACGCGTGGCCGAAACCGCCTCTGGTATCGAACCATGCGCCGTCAGGATAATTACCGGCAGGCCGGGATGCAGCTTCTGAATTTCACCGAACAGCGCCAGGCCATCCATTTCATCCATGCGCAGATCGCTGATAACCAGATCGACTTTCTCTTTATTAAGCTGACGCAGCGCGTCTGGCCCGCTGCTGGCCGTAGCGACCTGAAAGCCTTCGCTGGTCAGGCGCATACCTAATAGTTTCAGCAGCGCGGGATCGTCATCAACCAGCAGCAGACGGGCAGAGTTACGTGGCATTATTGCGCCTCTTTTTCATGACTGTTTTCACCTGATGGCGCGGAGGCCGCACCAGCGCCGCTCTCATCGGAATGACTATTATCAGAGACATCAGGCGACTTACGCGAAGAGAGCTGTCGCTCAATATCGGTCAGCGTCTCCAGCTTGCGACGCGTCTCCTTCAGCTCCCGGCTCAGGCTGAGCTGCTTTTGCCGCAGGGCATCAAGCTGGCTATCGCTGGTCTGCTGCAGATGATGATAGCGCGTACGGCTTTCGGATAAATCCAGCTGGGCCGCCTGATTATTACGCCACAGCTGGAGTAGCGGGCGTACCGAACCGGGATAAGCCACGCTAAAACTGTCCAGCTGCTCTACGTACTGACGGCGCTCAACCGGCGTGACGTTGCCATTGTCCAGCAGGATCCCCTGCTTAAAACTATTTTGCCAGTTAGTGGCGGGCCAGCCGTGCGCCTCCGCCCGCGCCTGTACCGGTGATAGCCGCGCGGCGCAATCAATGGCGCGCATCCAGTACAGCGGATTTTTAATACTGTTGCCGTCATCAATGTGCCAAACGCGGGCGCAATCAACGGCCAGATAATCAACGATATTAATTTTTGGCTCAGGCGGCGTTGCAGCCTGACGTGGTAAAACGCTGTGTATTGGCTGCTGACAGGCAACAACCAGTAAGGCCGGCAGCAGCAGCAGACGACGGCCAAAACGTTGTGCGGCAGAGAATGTAAATATTGTCATTAGCTATCATTTCCCGGCGCTCAAATTAAGTTCAATACGAAAGCAAACATCGGCCTGCTCCGTGGTTATAAGCTGCAGATCGCCCTGCATACGTCGCAGGCAGTCTTTGGCAATGCTAAGCCCCAGACCGCTGCCTTTGACGGCACCTTTACGCTGCTGGCTCCCCTGGAAAAAAGGCTCAAAGATCATTGCCTGTTCTGCTACAGGGATCGGCGTGCCGGTATTAGCAATATCAATCCATACCCGATTGCCCTGTTTTTGACTGCGCAGCCAAATGGTACCGGATTCGCTGCCGTAATATACAGCGTTGGAATAGAGATTATCGATCACCCGCATCAGCAGCATCGGTTCGGCGCGACAGGTAGTAACCTGCAGATCCACCTCAGTTTGCATCAATTTGCTACGGGCCGGGAGCGCATGCGCGTCAACTACGCTGTGAATGATTTCCGCCAGGTTCACCGTTTCCAGCGGCTGCGGACTGTCAGCCAGCTTGCGGTTGTAGTCAAGCAGCTGCTCGATCAGACGCTGCAGATGACGGCTGCTGCCGTCCAGGATGGTGACCACCTCTTTTTGATCGGCGGTCAGCGGGCCGGCCACCTCATCCGCCAGCAGCTCGGTGCCTTCACGCATGCTGGCCAGCGGCGTTTTCAGTTCGTGGGAAATATGCCGTAAAAACTCATGGCGCTGTGACTCCAGCCATGCCAACCGCTCGCTTAACCACAGAATACGCTGGCCCAGCGCCCGAATTTCACGCGGGCCTTTAAAGCTGACCATATTGCCCAGCGGTCTGCCCTCGCCCAGCCGGTTGATCATTCGCTCGACGCCTTTTACCGGTCCGATAATCATGCGGGTAAACAGCAGTACCAGCCCCAGCGTCACAATAAACAGCAGTAGCGCCTGCCAGCCAAAGAACTGACCGCGTTCGGCGATTTCCCGCTGCAGCTGTAAGCCGCGTGAAAAGGCGGTTTCACGCGTGGCCTGTACCATCTGCGCATTCGCGCCGGAAAACGTCGCCAGGCTCTCCGTGGCGGTGCTGACCGGGTTACTGTTCAGGCAGTGCAGCTGTTCCAGCTGGGTCAGCGCCTGACGCAGGCTCTGCCAGGCGCGCAGGTCGGGCAATACCTGGGCGTGGGCATCCAGCATCTGGGAATAACGCGCGCGTTGGGTCTGATACAGCCGCGCCAGCATCGGATCGCCAAGAACGCAATATTGACGATAGCTGCGCTCCAGCTCCAGCGCGGTGCGCGCCATAGCTTCACTGCGCCGAACGTCAGTTAACGTTGTGCGATTGGTATCAGCAGCCTGCTGGCTGAGCGCAGAAAGGCTTTCCCATGCTTGCCAGGCAAGCACCAGCAGCGGCAGCAATACCAGCAGAAACGCCATCAGCACCAGCTGACGCAGGGAACGAGGGAAAAAACGCCAGGTTTTCACATGCATTATCCTTATTGAAGTGAGGATGATGCTAGCGAACAACGCGGCGGGAGGAAAGCCTGAAACCAGGGAGACAACAGGAAACGCGGCAATGGCCGCAGAAATGAAAACGGCAGAGCCGAAGCCCTGCCGTTCCTGATGCGATGAGGTTTCACCGCATTACAATTAGGTGGTGCCTAACTCAACGTTGCGCCCGGTGTTTGATAAAGTCGCAAGCGAACTGTTATCGGTACGTGGACGGCAGGCACCGTTTTGTGCGTCATTCGGCGTTTTATGAAGCGCTTGACCGCGTTAGCAGGGCTGTCATAAGGAGGTGAATGAGCCACTACGGATATAATAGCAAATAATATGCCAACTTTAAAAGTATTATCTAACTGGCTAATTAGCAAAGCTTTATAAGAACAGCCGTCCAACAAAAGCGCCTTAAACCAGATAAGCGGCGTGTTTCTGTCGCTTATCAGCAACAGCCGACACCGATCATGCAATAGCAATGCAATATCAACTAGTTATATGTCTCCGTTTAGAGACACCCCAGAGCCCGCATTGTCGCGGTTTAGCAACAACGGCGCTGGAAATAAAAAAACCGCACCGGAAACCGGTGCGGCTGATAATGGGGAATAAATTATCCCAGCTGTTTACGCGCGTTACGGAAAATACGCATCCACGGACCGTCTTCGCCCCACTCGGCCGGATGCCAGGAGTTGCTCACGGTACGGAATACGCGTTCCGGATGCGGCATCATAATGGTCACACGGCCGTTTTCACTGGTGACGGCGGTAATTCCGTTTGGCGAGCCGTTAGGGTTCGCCGGGTAGTTTTCGGTTACCTTGCCGTAGTTATCGACAAAACGCAGCGCCACCACGCCTTTTGCTTCCATTGCGGCAAGATGAGCATTGTCACGCACCTCGACGAAGCCTTCACCGTGCGATACGGCAATCGGCATACGCGAACCGGTCATGCCCTCCAGCAACAGTGACGGACTGGCCGCCACCTCAACCAGGCTGAAGCGCGCTTCAAAACGCTCGGACTGGTTGCGTACAAAGCGCGGCCATAGTTCGCTGCCTGGGATCAGCTCACGCAGGTTAGACATCATCTGACAGCCGTTACAGACGCCCAGCGCCAGGGTTTGCGGGCGATGAAAGAACGCTTCGAACCGATCGCGTACGCGGCTGTTAAACAGAATTGATTTCGCCCAGCCTTCGCCTGCGCCCAGCACGTCGCCATACGAGAAACCGCCGCAGGCTACCAGCGCCTGCATCTCTTCCAGGCCGATACGTCCTGCCAGCAGATCGCTCATATGTACGTCCACCGCATCAAAACCGGCGCGATGAAAAGCAGCGGCCATTTCAACGTGCGAGTTGACGCCCTGCTCACGCAGCACGGCTACTTTTGGCCGTGCGCCGCGGGCAATAAAGGGAGCGGCGATATCCTCCTGCGGCTTAAAGGTAAGATGAACGTTTAGCCCCGGATCGTTATCATCTTTTTTCGCTTCATGTTCGCGATCGGCACAGTCCGGGTTATCACGCAGGCGCTGCATTTGCCAGGTCGTTTCTGCCCACCAGACGCGCAGCGTAGAGCGGCTCTCGCTGTACACGGCGTTATCGCCCGCGCGAATCACGAAACGATCGCCCGGCAGCGCCTTGCCAAGGTAGTGAACGCAGTCGCTCAGACCATGTTCGCCCAGCAGCGCTTCTACCGCTGCGCGATCCTGCGCGCTCACCTGAATCACTGCGCCCAGCTCTTCATTAAACAGCGCCGCCAGCGCATCCGCGCCCAGCGTCCCGATGTCCGCCTCGATACCGCAGTGGCCGGCAAACGCCATTTCCGCCAGCGTTACCAGCAGGCCACCGTCGGAGCGGTCATGATAGGCCAGCAGTTTTCCAGCCTGAACCAGCGCCTGCATCGCCCTGAAAAACCCTGCCAGCTGCTGCACGTCGCGCACGTCGGCCGGCTTATCGCCCAGCTGACGGAACACCTGCGCCAGTGCAGTAGCTCCTAACGCGTTATGTCCTTTACCCAGATCGATAAGCAGCAGCGCGTTATCTTCTGCCGCCTGCAGCTGCGGCGTTACCGTACGGCGCACATCTTCAACGCGGGCAAAGGCGGTAATGACCAGTGACAGCGGCGCGGTGATTTCACGCTGTTCATTATTTTGCTGCCAGCGGGTTTTCATCGACATCGAGTCTTTACCCACCGGAATGGTCAACTCCAGCGCCGGACACAGCTCTTCGCCGATAGCTTTTACCGCATCGTACAGGCCAGCATCTTCGCCTGGATGTCCGGCGGCGGCCATCCAGTTAGCCGAGAGTTTCACGCGTTTCAGTGCGCCAATATCGGTTGCCGCCAGGTTAGTCAGCGCCTCTCCCACCGCCAGGCGCGCCGAGGCCGCAAAGTCCAGCAGCGCGACCGGCGCACGCTCGCCAATGGAAAACGCTTCGCCATGATAGCTGTCGAGGCTGGCGGTAGTGACCGCACAGTTAGCGACCGGTATCTGCCACGGGCCGACCATCTGGTCGCGTGCAACCATACCGGTTACGCTGCGATCGCCAATGGTGATCAGGAAGGTTTTCTCCGCCACGGTCGGCAGATGTAACACGCGTTTAACCGCCTCTTCCAGCGTAACGCCGTCGCGTACCAGCGCTTCTCCCTGCGCCTGCTGACGGCTTACGTCGCGCGTCATCTTCGGCGTTTTACCCAGCAGGAGATCCAGTGGCATATCGATAGGCTGATTGTCGAAATGGCTATCGGCAAGCGTTAAATGCTGTTCTTCCGTCGCTTCACCAATCACCGCGTACGGCGCGCGTTCACGCTGGCACAGGCGATCGAACAGCGCCAGCTTGTCTGGCGATACCGCCAGCACGTAGCGCTCCTGCGATTCGTTACACCAGACTTCAAGCGGGCTCATGCCCGGCTCATCGTTAAGAATATCGCGCAGGTTGAAACGCCCGCCGCGTCCGCCGTCGCTTACCAGCTCCGGCATCGCATTCGACAGGCCGCCAGCGCCGACATCATGAATAAACAGAATCGGGTTCTGCTCACCCAGCTGCCAGCAGCGGTCGATAACCTCCTGACAGCGCCGCTCCATTTCCGCGTTATCGCGCTGCACTGAAGCAAAATCGAGATCGGCATCGGACTGGCCGGAAGCCATCGACGAGGCGGCGCCACCGCCCAGGCCAATATTCATCGCCGGCCCACCCAGCACGATCAGCTTCGCGCCAACGCTGATTTCCCCTTTCTGCACGTGATCGGCCCGGATATTACCGATACCGCCCGCCAGCATAATCGGCTTGTGGTAGCCGCGCAGCTCGATGCCATTATGGCTGTTCACGCGCTCTTCGTAAGTACGGAAATAACCGTTCAGCGCCGGACGACCAAACTCATTATTGAATGCCGCGCCGCCCAGCGGGCCGTCGGTCATAATGTCCAGCGCGCTGACAATACGATCGGGCTTGCCGAAATCCTCTTCCCACGGCTGTTCAAAGCCGGGAATACGCAGGTTGGAAACCGAGAAGCCCACCAGCCCCGCTTTCGGCCTGGCGCCGCGGCCGGTGGCGCCTTCATCGCGGATTTCGCCGCCGGAGCCGGTCGCCGCGCCCGGCCAGGGCGAAATAGCGGTTGGATGGTTATGGGTTTCCACCTTCATCAAAATATGGGTGGGTTCCTGATGGAAATCGTAAACGCCCTGCTGCGCATCCGCATAGAAGCGTCCCACCGCCGAGCCTTCCATCACCGCCGCGTTATCTTTATAGGCTGACAGCACATAGTCTGGCGTGGCGGCGAAGGTGTTTTTAATCATTTTGAACAGGGATTTCGGCTGCGATACGCCATCAATCACCCAGTCCGCATTGAAAATTTTATGGCGGCAATGCTCAGAGTTAGCCTGAGCAAACATATACAGCTCTATATCGTTCGGGTTGCGCCCCAGTTTTTCGAACGCCGCCAGCAGATAGTCGATTTCATCATCGGCTAACGCCAGGCCCAGCTTCTGATTAGCCGCTTCCAGCGCCGCACGGCCCTGCGTCAGAATATCAACGCTCTGCAGCGGCTGCGGCTGTTGCTGCACAAACAGTTTTTCCGCTGCGTGTAGTTCGCTAAACACCGTTTCCATCATGCGATCGTGCAGCAGCGCGGCCAGCTGCGGCCATTGCGCTGCGGTTAGCTGCGGCGCTTGCACATAAAAAGCCAGCCCGCGCTCAAGACGACGCACCTGCGGCAAATCGCAGTTGTGGGCGATGTCGGTGGCTTTAGAAGACCAGGGAGAAATGGTGCCCGGACGGGGCGTTACCAGCAGCAAACGCCCTTGTGGCGCATGTTCGGCGAGAGAAGGGCCGTATTTCAGCAGACGTTGCAGGCGGGCTTTTTCTTCTGCGTTCAGCGGTGCGCTGACATCGGCAAAATGGACATACTCGGCGTAAATATCACTCACCGGCAGGTGAGCGTCCTGAAAACGGGTCAGCAGTTTGTTTACACGAAATGCCGACAGAGCGGGCGAACCACGCAGAATTTCCATCATTAAGATCTCTCGTCTTCGAAGCGCCGGAGGACGCTTCTTTGGGCGCAACAGGGAAAACGGACGATATTATAAAGAAACGGGGTCGCTAACGAAACCGTTTGCGTGGAAATTTCCGCGCTGCGAAATAGCCTGAAAATTGCGCGATTCCTGCTATTAAAGTTGCTCTATGCCGCTTTGTTGCGCAAAATGCCCCACGCTCTGGGATTTAATAGATAACAAACGCTGCCCGAAGAGACAGAGGCCTGAGAGCCACCGAGAGATAACTATTTGAAACGCCTGAAAATTAATTATCTGCTTATCGGGTTGATCACCGTGCTGCTGGCAGTAGCGCTTTGGCCAACCATCCCGTGGTACGGCGGGACGCAGGATAAAATTGCGCAGATAAAATCGCGGGGAGTGCTACGAATTAGTACCATTAATTCTCCGCTGACTTACTACACCGTCAATAACGCACCGGCCGGAATGGATTACGAGCTGGCGAAGCGATTCGCCGATTATCTGGGCGTGACGCTGCAGGTTACCGTGCGGCAGAATCTGAACGACCTGTTCGACGATCTTGATGATGGCGATGCCGATCTGCTGGCTGCCGGCCTGATCTATAACAGCGAGCGGCTGGCGCGCTTTCGTACCGGCCCCAGCTATTATTCTGTCTCGCAGCAGCTGGTTTACCGCATCGGCACGCCGCGTCCGAAGAATCTTGGCAACCTTAAAGGACGGCTAACGGTTGCTTCCGGTTCCGCCTATATGACCACGCTGCGCAACATAAAAGAAAGCCAGTATCCCGATCTGGACTGGGCTATCTCTACCGATCAGGGACCGAAAGCGTTGCTGGAAGCGGTAGCGGAAGGCGAGCTTGATTATACCATTGGCGATTCCGTCACCATCGGCCTGCTGCAACGTATCCACCCGCAGCTGGCGGTGGCGTTTGATATTACCGATGAAGAGCCCGTAACCTGGTATATGCAGCGCAATACGGATGACAGCCTGTACGCCGCGATGCTCGACTTCTTTAGCCAGATGGAAGAGGAAGGTGCGATGGCCCGGCTGGAAGAGAAGTATCTTGGCCATGTCGGCGCTTTTGACTATGTCGATACCCGCACTTTTCTGCGCGCGATTGACGATATTCTGCCCGCTATCAGGCCACTGTTTGAACGCTATGCGACCGAAATAGACTGGCGGCTGCTGGCGGCTATCTCTTATCAGGAGTCGCACTGGAACCCGCAGGCAACCTCGCCAACCGGCGTGCGCGGTCTGATGATGCTGACACGCAACACCGCCGACAGCCTGGAGGTGAGCGATCGTCTCGATCCGGAGCAGAGTATTCGCGGCGGCAGTGAATATCTGCAGCGCATGATGGAAAAAGTCCCCTTTTCCGTGCCGGAAGATGAACGTATCTGGTTTGCACTGGCGGCCTATAACATGGGTTACGCTCATATGCTGGACGTGCGTAAGCTGACCGAAAAACAGGGCGGCAATCCAGATAGCTGGGCAGACGTTAAGCTACGTCTGCCGATGCTGAGCCAGAAACGCTACTACAGCCAGACCGCCTACGGCTATGCACGGGGTCACGAAGCCTATAACTACGTGGAGAATATCCGCAAGTACCAGCTCAGCCTGGTTGGCTACCTGCAGGAGCAGGAGAAAAAGCTGGCCCAGCGCAAAGCGCTGGAAGCAGCTATCGGAGACGGGTATCCGGCGGTAGCGCCTGATATAGCCATGAATTAAAGCGGCCTCAGGAGTGATGCGCCTGCTGCTGCGCCTCACGTTGCGCCAGGCGCTGCGCACGTTTTTGTTCGCGACGCATGCGGAAAAAATCGCTGAGCATGGCGGCACATTCGTCAGCCAGCACGCCATGCTCCACCTTAACCTGGTGGTTCATGCCCGGATGCCCCAAAATATCCATCAGCGAACCGGCCGCGCCGGTTTTTTCATCTCTGGCACCAAACACCAGCCGGCCAATGCGGCTATGAACAATCGCGCCGGCGCACATAATGCACGGCTCCAGCGTGACATAAAGCGTGGTATCCAGCAGGCGATAGTTTTCCAGCACTTTGCCCCCCTGACGCAACGCCATCATTTCAGCGTGCGCCGTCGGATCGTGCTGGCCGATTGGCCGGTTCCAGCCTTCGCCAATCACCTGTTCGCCCTGTACCAGCACTGCTCCTACCGGAACTTCGCCCTGTTCACGCGCCCGAAGCGCCAGCTGCAATGCATAGCGCATCCAGTATTCATCACTTGTTTCGCTCACAGTACTCTCCAGCGGAAAAATGCGGCAGGCATTATAACCAAACCTGATAGCGGACCAAATTATTCCAGCTGTTGCAGTTCGCCAAGCGGCGTAACGCGCCAGCGGTGCTGGCAAAAGTACAACAGCGGGTTGTCCTGCTTGCTGTCGCTATAGCCGCTATAGAGCTGTAACGGTGTACCGATTTTTTCTTCCAGCTGCACGACCTTCTCATGACCAAGGCAGCGCAGGCTAAGGATCCGTCCGCCCCAGCCTCGCTGCATCTGACTGGCGATAAGCTTAACGCGCGGCAGAAAGGCGGAATCGAAATAAACCTGCTCCACCAGCGGCTGCGGCGAGCCGGTGATCAGCCAGACATCGGCATCCTCGCTGCTGAGATAGTCGGTTAATCGCTGCACTACCACCGGAAACGCCACCACTCGCTGGCGGAACCAGCGGGCAAAGTTCGCCTCCCGGCGCTGTAGCGCCGCTTCGCTGTGGCCAAAGGTAACAGACCATAGCAGCAGGCTCATCGGCCAGCGCGCCGCGCGTCCCTTTATCAACAATCCGGCACCGACCACCGGCAGCAACGGCACCACCAGCAGCAAATTAAGCGGTTGTCGCCACAGCAGATAGCGTATAAAGGTGCCAAACATATCCTGTTGATGTAAGGTGCCGTCCAGATCGAAAAATACCACTCGTCTTTGCGAGTCCGCCATTAAACCGCTCTCCTTCAATCAGCCTTTCGCCTCAGCATTCATTAGTGTAGACAGTAGCAGCCAACGCTGGCTAACGGCAGCGCCATTGCAATGTAATTTGGCTTCCGCTTTGATCCGCGTTATAAAATTACATAAACAATGCTTTATGCTTATTCTTCAGCGGGTAAGTAGCTAAAGCGGCGTGCAGGCCCGCTTCTTTTAGCTGGCTATATCAATCTGAAGGAGTCTGCCATGAGTGCCCTGTTACGCATCCGCCAACTCTATTCCGGGCTGGCGCTGAATGAGCGTCGTCTGGCCGATTATCTTCTGGCGCAGCCCGCGCATGCCTGTCAGCTTAGCTCGCCGCGGCTGGCGCAGGAGGCGGGCGTCAGTCAGTCCAGCGTGGTTAAATTTGCGCAAAAGCTGGGCTATAAAGGTTTCCCGGCGCTAAAGCTGGCGCTGAGTGAATCTTTGCAGGCAAAAGAGGCGATTACGGTACATAACCATATTCTTAGCGGCGATCCGCTAAAAGTGGTCGGCGAAAAGCTGTTTACGGAAAAGGTTTCCGCTATCCGCGCCACGCTGGATATTAACAGCGAAGATAAGCTGCTGGAGACGCTCGATCTGATGAAGCGCGCCGATCGAATTGTGCTGGTCGGCATGGGCGCATCGGGCCTGGTGGCGAAGGATTTTTCATGGAAGCTGATGAAAATCGGCATTAGCGCGGTAGCCGAACAGGATATGCATGCGTTGCTGGCCAGCGTGCAGGCGCTGCGCGCCGGAGATTTGCTGTTGGCCATTTCCTACAGCGGCGAACGACGAGAGATCAATCTTGCCGCGCAGGAAGCGGTTCGCGTGGGCGCCTATGTGCTGGCTTTTACCGGTTTTACGCCGAACACGCTGCAGCAGTGCGCCACCCACTGTTTGTATACCGTGGCGGAAGAACAGAGCACGCGCAGCGCCGCGATTTCCTCCACCTCGGCCCAGCTGGCGCTGACCGATCTGCTGTTTATGGCGCTGGTGCAGCAGGATGCCGAGCGTGCATCCAACTATATTCGTCACAGCGAGTCGCTGGTAAAAAAACTGGTATGATCTGTTAGCGGGCGTATAATGACCGCGCTTTACGCTATTCAGACAGGACCGGAGCATCATGGCGTTACTGATTACCAAAAAATGCATTAACTGCGATATGTGCGAACCGGAGTGTCCTAACCAGGCGATCTCAATGGGCGATGAAATTTACGTTATCGATCCCTGGCTGTGTACCGAATGCGTGGGGCATTACGATACGCCGACCTGTATGAGCGTCTGTCCGATCGATAACACCATCGTGACCGATCCAGCGCAGCAGGAAAATCGTGAACAGCTGTGGGAAAAGTTTGTGCTTATCCACCACGCAGTATGAGGCGTTTCCGCCTCAACCTTCGATAATCACCGTTGCACAGGCGTAGTGACGCTCATCGGCCAGCGTGACGTGAACGTTTTGCACGCCCAGCTTTGTCGCCAGCTCCGCCGCCTGCTGAAAAAAGCGTAGCTCCGGCTTGCCCAGCGCATCGTTATAGACTTCAAACTGATTAAACGCCAGGCCGCCGCGAATACCGGTGCCGAATGCTTTCGCCGCCGCTTCTTTGACGGCAAAACGTTTGGCGAGAAAACGCACCGGCTGCTGGTGCGTCTGATACTGCTGCCACTCGTTTTCACTTAGCACGCGGCGCGCCAGGCGATCGCCCGAACGACTTATCACCCCTTCGATACGCTCAATTTCGACAATATCGGTGCCCAGTCCGAGAATAGCCATTAGCGACGCGCTTCCCGCATCAGCTGCTTCATCTCTTTTACCGCATCCGCCAGGCCGCTCATCAAAGCACGACCAATAATGGCGTGCCCGATATTCAGCTCGTGCATTTCCGGCAGCGCGGCGATCGGCAGGACGTTATGATAGGTTAAGCCATGACCGGCGTTGACTTTCAGTCCTTTTGACGCCGCATAGCTGGCCGCCTGACGAATACGCGTCAGCTCTGCGTCACGCGCGCTGCCCTCTGCTGCCTCGGCGTAAGCGCCGGTATGAATTTCAATATAGGGCGCGCCCGTTGCGACGGCAGCATCAATCTGCCGCTCATCGGCGTCAATAAACAGGGAAACCTGAATGCCCGCCGCGCTCAGACGCTGTACCGCTGCGCGAATGTGCGCCTGCTGGCCTGCTACGTCCAGACCGCCTTCGGTGGTGACTTCCTGACGCTTTTCCGGCACCAGGCAGCAGAAATGCGGCTGCAGCTCACAGGCAATGGCTAACATCTCTTCCGTAACCGCCATCTCCAGATTCATGCGCGTTTCAATGGTCTGCCGCAGCAGACGCACGTCGCGATCGATAATATGACGGCGATCTTCACGCAAATGTACGGTAATGCCGTCGGCGCCCGCCTGTTCGGCAACAAAAGCCGCCTGAACCGGATCGGGATATTGGGTGCCGCGGGCGTTACGCACGGTGGCGATATGATCGATATTGACGCCTAATAACAACTCAGCCATGACAATCCTCAGAATGTTGCGGTTATTCAGGTAGCGAAACGCCTCGGCGCTCGCGTTATTTACTCCTGGCGATCCGGCGTTTCAGCGCGCTTTTTCGGAATAAACTGGCGGAACAGTTCCTGGCTTTTTAACGGTTTGCCACCCAGCCACGGTTTTAGCGCCATACGGGTAAAGCGTTTTGCCGCGCGCAGCGTATCGCCATCCGGAAAATCACGCTCAGCGAGCGCTCGCAGCTGTCGTCCGGTAAAGCTGCGTTGGTTAATCACCAGGCTGGCGATAAACCCTTTTTCTTCACGATAGCTGTAGGTCATGCCATCTTCAATCCCCTCTCCTGTGCCGGCACAGTGCAGGAAATCGACGCCATAACCTAAATGACCGAGCAGCGCCAGCTCAAACCGACGCAGCGCCGGTTCCGGGCTGCCGTTGGCCTGCGCCAGAGACTGGATGCAGTGGAGATAATCAAAGAAGAGTTCGGGAAAGGGCGTTTCATGCTCCAGCACGCGCGCCACCAGCTCGTTAACATACAGGCCGCAGTACAACGTGGTGCCGCTTAAGGGCAAAGCCAGCGAGACCGCCTCCACATTGCGCAGCGTTTTAACTTCGCCGCGACCGCCCCAGCGAACCAGCAGCGGCGTGAAAGGCTGTAGCGCCCCCTTGAGATGGGAGCGCTTAGAGCGCGCGCCTTTGGAAATAACGCGCACCCGACCATGATTTTCGGTAAACAGATCCAGCATCAGGCTGGTTTCGCTCCAGGGCCGCCCATGCAGGACAAAAGCGCGCTGCCAGCCTTCCATTCAGCAATCAGAGGTCGTCAACATAGCCCAGACTACGCAGCGCACGCTCGTCATCTGCCCAGCCAGACTTCACTTTAACCCACAGCTCAAGATGCACTTTCATCTCAAACAGCTCTTCCATATCCTTACGGGCTTCAATACCGATGGTTTTGATTTTGGCGCCTTTATTGCCAATCACCATCTTCTTCTGGCCTTCACGTTCAACCAGAATCAGGCCGTTAATATCATAGCCGCCGCGCTCGTTGGTAATGAAGCGTTCGATCTCAACCGTTACCGAATAGGGCAGCTCGGCGCCCAGGAAACGCATCAGCTTTTCACGAATAATTTCCGACGCCATAAAGCGCTGCGAGCGATCGGTAATGTAATCTTCCGGGAAGTGATGTTCAGCTACCGGCAGACGCTTACGTACAATGCTGGCGATGGTATCGACATTTTTACCGCTTTCCGCTGAAATCGGCACCATATCCATAAACTCCATCTGCTCGCTCAGGAACTGCAGGTGCGGCAGCAGGATAGATTTATCGGTAATGTTATCGACTTTATTGATGGCCAGCAGAACCGGCACTTTGTTCTCTTTCAGCTTGTTGAGAACCATTTCATCATCCGCCGTCCAGCGCGTGCCTTCCACGACAAAGATGATCAGCTCTACGTCGCCAATTGAGCTACTGGCGGCGCGGTTCATCAGGCGGTTAATGGCCCGCTTCTCTTCGATGTGCAGGCCGGGCGTATCGACATAAATCGCCTGATATGCGCCTTCGGTATGGATCCCCATAATACGATGACGCGTGGTTTGCGGTTTACGCGAGGTAATGGAAACCTTCTGCCCCAGCAACTGGTTCAGCAGCGTCGATTTCCCAACGTTGGGGCGGCCGACAATCGCAATAAAGCCGCAGTGCATCTGTTGTTCGCTCATTCGAGTCCTAACTTAATCAGCGCCTGTTCGGCCGCTGCCTGTTCAGCTTTACGACGGCTTGAACCGGTGCCAACCACCGGCTCCGCCATGCCGCTCACCTGACAGTGAATGGTAAATTCCTGATCGTGCGCTTCGCCACGCACCTGCACCACCAGATAGGAGGGCAGCGGTAGATGACGACCCTGCAGATACTCCTGCAGACGCGTTTTTGGATCTTTTTGTTTGTCGCCTGGGCTAATCTGATCCAGACGGCTTTGATACCAGTTCAGGATCAGCTGCTCTACGGTCTGAATATCGCTGTCGAGAAACACGCCGCCGATCAGCGCCTCAACGGTATCGGCAAGGATCGATTCACGACGGAATCCGCCGCTTTTCAGCTCGCCAGGCCCCAGACGCAGGCATTCGCCTAAATCAAACTCGCGCGCCATCTCAGCCAGGGTATTTCCCCTTACCAGCGTCGCGCGCATACGGCTCATATCGCCTTCATCCACGCGGGGAAAGCGGTGATAAAGCGCATTAGCAATAACAAAGCTCAGGATGGAATCGCCAAGAAACTCAAGACGCTCGTTGTGCTTACTGCTGGCACTCCGGTGAGTTAATGCCTGTTGCAGCAGATCCTGATGAGTAAAAGTGTAGCCCAGCTTTCGCTGAAGCTTATTAATGAGGATGGGATTCATGCGATACCAATTTCAATAATGCGTCAATTATGCTGCATACGAAACAGGGCTGACAGCGGCCAACGCTAAACAGTTTCGTTTGCAGTGGCTTCCCGCAGACGGGAAGCCATCCTTTTACTTACGGCAGCCTTAGTGGATGCCGCCAATACGACTCAGGCGAACGCCGGTTGGCCATTCACCTTCCTGTTTTTCAAAGCTCATCCAGATAGCGGTCGCTTTGCCAACCAGGTTTTTCTCCGGTACGAATCCCCAGTAACGGCTGTCAGCGCTATTATCCCGGTTATCGCCCATCATAAAATAATGGCCTGCGGGAACAACCCAGCTCGCCTGCGGCTGTCCCGGCTGCTGATAATACATGCTGGCCTGACTTTGCGCTTCTGTTACCAATAAAATATTATGGGTTACGTCACCCAACGTTTCTTTACGGGCTGCCAGACGCAGGCCACCGGGCATGGTTTGCCCCTGCGGCACCTGCCAGAAACCGTTGCCGGATTCATTACCATCAAAACCGCTAAAGGTCTGGATAAAGTTACTGGGCGCCACGTCCGAATAGGTGATCGGCAGCGCTTTATCACAGGATTTACCGCTAGCACAAGCCGGATTCACCGTCAGCGTTTTGTTCAGCGCGTCATAGGTCACGCGATCGCCAGGCAGGCCAATAACGCGCTTGATATAGTCCAGGCTCGGATCTTTCGGATATTTAAAGACGGCAATATCACCGCGCTTTGGATGCCCGGTCGGAATCAATGTCGTCTGGGTAATGGGATCTTTAATGCCGTAGGCAAATTTCTCTACCACGATAAAATCGCCAATCAGCAGCGTCGGCATCATTGAACCTGAAGGGATCTGGAATGGCTCATAAATAAACGAGCGCACCACAAATACCACCGCCAGCACCGGAAATACCGATGCCGCCGTTTCCACCCAGCCTGGCTGCTTCGCCACTTTCGCCAGCGTTTTATCATCAAGCGAACTGCCGGTTTGCGCCTGGGCCTGAGCCTGCTGCGCACGACGGGCTGGCGCCCATTTAAACCTGTCGATACACCAGATAATGCCGGTAATCAGCGTTGCTAGCGCCAGAATCAGGGCAAACATATTAGCCATCAGATATCCTTATTTACTCTCTTTGCCCACGTGCAGAATGGCCAGGAACGCTTCCTGCGGCAGCTCAACGTTGCCGACCTGCTTCATGCGTTTCTTACCTTCTTTCTGCTTCTGCAACAGTTTCTTCTTACGGCTTACGTCGCCGCCGTAGCATTTGGCAAGTACGTTTTTACGCAGCTGTTTCACCGTCGAACGGGCAATAATGTGGTTGCCGATCGCCGCCTGAATCGCAATATCAAACTGCTGGCGCGGGATCAGATCTCTCATCTTTTCTACCAGCTCGCGACCACGATACTGCGAGTTTTCACGGTGGGTGATCAGCGCCAGCGCATCAACGCGTTCGGCGTTAATCAATACGTCTACGCGCACCATGTCAGACGCCTGGAAACGCTTGAAGTTATAGTCCAGCGACGCGTAACCGCGTGAGGTGGATTTCAGACGATCGAAGAAGTCCAGCACCACTTCCGCCATAGGAATGTCATAGGTCAGCGCAACCTGGTTGCCGTGATAAACCATATTGGTTTGTACGCCGCGTTTCTCAACGCACAGCGTAATCACGTTGCCCAGATACTCCTGCGGCAGCAGCATATGACACTCTGCGATCGGCTCGCGCAGCTCGTTAATGTTATTTAACGGCGGCAGCTTGGAAGGGCTATCGACATATACGGTTTCACCGCTGATGGTTTCCACTTCATACACTACGGTCGGCGCGGTAGTAATCAGGTCGAGATCGTATTCACGCTCCAGACGCTCCTGAATGATTTCCATATGCAGCAGGCCAAGGAAGCCGCAGCGGAAACCAAAACCAAGCGCCGTTGAGCTTTCCGGCTCATAGAACAGCGAGGCATCGTTCAGGCTCAGTTTGCCCAGCGCATCGCGGAAGGCTTCATAATCGTCTGAGCTTATCGGGAACAGACCGGCGTAAACCTGCGGCTTCACTTTTTTAAAGCCGGGCAGCGCTTTTTCCGCCGTATGTTTCGCACCGGTTAAGGTATCGCCTACCGGCGCGCCAAGAATATCTTTAATCGCACAGACCAGCCAGCCTACTTCGCCGCAGTTCAGCACGTCGCGATCGACCTGCTTCGGCGTGAAAATCCCCAGGCGATCGGCGTTATAAACCTGGCCGGTGCTCATGACCTTGATTTTTTCGCCCTTGCGCAGCGTGCCGTTTTTGATACGTACCAGCGACACCACGCCCAGATAGTTATCAAACCAGGAGTCAATGATCAGCGCCTGCAGCGGCGCACTCGGATCGCCTTCCGGCGGCGGAATATCACGTACCAGACGCTCCAGCACTTCCGGCACGCCAACGCCGGTTTTTGCCGAGCAGCGCACCGCATCCGTCGCGTCGATGCCGACAATATCTTCAATTTCCTGCGCCGCGCGATCGGGGTCGGCCGCCGGCAGGTCAATTTTGTTCAGTACCGGCACCACTTCCAGATCCATTTCAATGGCGGTATAGCAGTTAGCCAGCGTTTGCGCTTCCACGCCCTGCCCTGCATCAACCACCAGCAGCGCACCTTCACAGGCGGCAAGAGAACGCGATACCTCATATGAGAAGTCAACGTGGCCTGGAGTGTCGATAAAATTGAGCTGGTAAGTTTCACCGTTTTGCGCTTTGTAATCGAGCGTCACGCTCTGCGCTTTGATGGTGATGCCGCGTTCACGCTCCAGATCCATTGAGTCCAGAACCTGCGCAGCCATTTCACGATCGGTTAAGCCGCCGCAAATCTGAATCAAACGATCTGATAAGGTCGATTTGCCGTGGTCAATGTGCGCGATGATCGAAAAGTTTCTTATATGCTTCATTATGGAGGTTATTCTGCCTTACAAATGCTGAAACTCTCGCGATACAACCTCAGGAGAGCGTGGAATATCACAGGCGGAGACGGCCCGAATGGCGCATTGTACACGACATATCAGGGTGGTGGAATCATCGCGCCGGGAGATAAAGCAAGGAAAACGGGATGATAGCGTATTTGCCGTAAGGGAGGTGAAAAAAAGCGCAAGACATTAGCCGAACGAGACGAATCGTTCGGCTGAGATTTAATGGGATTCTTGCTCAACCCGGAGCACATCGGGCGGCAGCATGATATTCAGAATCACCGGCTGGAAGGCCTCGCCCTCGCCAAAACGCATAGAAACACCTTTGGCAACGATAAAGCCGCCGATTCCGCCTAATAGCGCGCCACAGGCAGCGGCCAGATCGGTATGGAATAGCATCTGAAACAGCCCGGCCAGCAAAAATAGCCCCAACAGCGGCGTCATATAGACCAGCAGCGCTGAGCTTAGCAGGCTGCTCTCGCGAATGCCCAATTCAACCCGCTGACCAGGCTGCAGTGGCTTTTCGCTGGCGATCTGCATCACGTGCGCATTTTTTGGCCCCAGCTTGTTCAGCATTGCGCTGCCGCAGCCTTTGCGCGCTGAACAGCTGTTACAGGAGGTTTTCACTTCCGAGTGGAGCGTGGCGATGCCGTCCTGCCACGCAACCACGGTGGCCCATTCTCTCATCATCGTTGTGTACCTAAGCTAATACTGTCGGCGATACGCTTCGCCGTAGAAGGCGGCAATTCGCCAACAATCGTGATCTCAATATCGTTGCGGGTGACAGTTTGCACCGTGCGACGGCCGGTACGCAACAACTGCGTGGTACTGCTTTTATCCGCCGGGCTGACGTTGATGGAAAAACTAAACAGCCCGTCTGAATAAAGCCTTGATTCCACTGGCTTATTAAGCGAAGGCAGCGCGCGTCGGCTTTGAGCCACTTCTTTCATGCCTGCAGGCAGCCAGGCAGGCTGCCAGTTAAAGGAGACTTTTTGCGCCTCCGGCACTGACAGCGACGGCGGCAGATTGGCCTTTTCCAGACCCTGCAACAAATTGCGCACGCCTTCATCAACGGCAAAGCTGACTACGCGATATTGCTCAAGCGTTTCGCCGTCGCGATCGAGCAGATCGATACGCAACGGCAGTTTGGTTTCGCTATCCAGCCACACAATGTAGCTGTAACGCGTACCGTCACGCGCCACAATACGAACCACTTCGCATAACTGATCGGCAATACGCGTGCGCCCTACCGGCACAAAATCATAGCTGGTGGTTAAATGTTTAAAATCGGCGTAAACCAGAGAGGGCAGCGCATCAACGATATGCGAGCCGGGCAAAGAAAAAGGCTCCAGTCCCGGTTCAAAATAACTAATATCTTTGCCACGCTGAATCACTTCCCGACGCGGTCCATCCATCTGCAACAGCTGCGCATAAATCTTGTTATCAATTATCGCGTGACGATAGCGTAACGATTCAATACCCAGCCGGGAAACGTTAATGTAGGCGAGTTCATAATTAAGAGATTGGCTGGCCTGTTCCATCTGTTGCAACAACGCCCCGGATGCAGTTTCCTGCGCCGGGGCGATGGACGAATAAAACAGGCCGCCAGCCAAAAGGCTAACGGCACACCAGAGTTGCTTCATTACTGCTGCTGTATTCCTAACGACTGATTTCCTGGAACCTGAACCTGCGCCTGCTGCGGGCCGTTCGAATCAAACTGCATCTGTTCAGTATGTAAGCGACGCTGCAATTCGTAATCCTGCAGCATTGCATTTACCCGACGACGCTGCTCTTGCACTTGCTGGCTGGCGTTGTTGGTATCAAAACTGTCAGAAGGGACGCCCAGACTAACCGGAGAAGCCTTGCCCATCATCGGAAGCGTATTGAATACGGGCGCTTCAGAAGCCTGACCGACATCCTGCGGCTGGTTATAATGCTGCACGCCGACAATAACCGCCAGAGAGACACAGGCTGCAACCCCAACCTGGGTAATTTGCGCAGCCCAGGGGCGCATTTTTTTCCAGAAGGGCATTTTTTCCCAGCGCGCAGGCTCTGGCTGCGCTTCCGGGATAAGCGTTGCTACATTACGCGCGGGTTCCTGTTCGATAGCGGCGGCAACGCGCGCGGCAATATCAAAATGAACGGTTTCGCCCACGTCACCACGCAACGTATCGCGGATAAGATGATAGCTTTCCCATCTTTGTTGCAGTGTAGCGTCTTTAGACAATGCGGAAATCACTTCGTTGTCCAAAGTTTCGCCATCCATTAAAGCGGAAAGTTTTTCTTTCTGCATGCCTTAGTACCCTTCCTGTATCCGTTATCTCTAACGTTGGATAAGTGGTTGAACTTTGTTATCAATGGCCTCTCGGGCGCGAAAAATGCGCGAGCGGACGGTGCCGACCGGACAATCCATGATGGCGGCTATCTCTTCATAGCTTAAACCATCCAGCTCTCGTAGCGTGATCGCCATACGCAGGTCTTCCGGAAGCGACTCAATGGTACGGAACACTATCTGTTTCAGTTCATCAGACAACATTAAATTCTCAGGGTTCGATATTTCTTTCAGCGCCCCGGCGCTTTCAAAATTTTCAGCCTCCATCGCGTCCACATCACTGGACGGCGGACGTCGCCCCTGCGCAACTAAATAGTTTTTCGCGGTGTTAACGGCAATACGGTACAACCAGGTATAAAATGCGCTATCGCCGCGGAACGAATCCAGCGCACGATACGCTTTGATAAAAGATTCCTGTACCACATCGGGTACATCGCCTGACGGTACGTAGCGCGAAACCAGGCTCGCCACTTTATGCTGGTAACGTACAACCAGTAAATTGAATGACTTCTGATCTCCTTTCTGTACCCGCTCAACGAGAATCTGATCCGTTAATTGCTCGCTCATCCGAGGTAATGTCTCCCCAAATCATTCTCCACGCGTAAATGAACCACCAGCAATCACTCAACTTTATGAGCAAGCCCACGTTAGAGCCGGTCATAAGACAATAGTTCAGTTACGCCACTTTTTTGTTACGTCACCGGGTATTTTTATCTAACAAAACGTTTAAGTATGCTGAGAAAACATACGGCGCCGACCTGTTTTTCATCATTAACCGGCTATCTGACGTAAGCCGCAGAGTACCCGATGCGCATGACATTTTCATCACTAACGCGTAATTATTGCGCCTTGTTCGCCATAATAAACAATTTACCGTTAAAACTGGCATTTCAGAGGCCTTCCAGGGCAAAAACAGACATTGCCTTGCCGCAGATCGTGCTTTAGTCGCGTTTAAGTCCTTTTTTAATGCGCTATTTCCGCTTATGCTCAGGCGACCACTTGTTTAGTAAAATAAACACCATGAGCGAAATTTCCGATTATCAGTGCGATGTTTTAATTATTGGCAGCGGCGCGGCAGGCTTGTCACTGGCGCTGCGGCTGGCAGAGACACAACAGGTTACCGTTTTAAGTAAAGGGCCGGTCAGCGAAGGTTCAAGCTTCTATGCGCAGGGCGGCATTGCCGCCGTGTTTGATGAGATGGACAGCATCGAGTCTCATGTAGAAGATACGCTGATTGCCGGTGCCGGGCTTTGCGAGCGTGACGCGGTGGATTTCATTGCCAGCAATGCGCGCCATTGCGTCGAGTGGCTAATAAAACACGGTGTCGCCTTTGATAAGGAAACCCAGCCTGACGGAAAGGAACGTTATCATTTAACACGCGAAGGCGGTCACAGCCATCGTCGTATTTTGCACAGCGCTGACGCCACCGGGCGCGAAGTAGTGGCTACGCTGGTTAGCCAGGCGCTAAGCCATCCCAATATTCGTATCCTCGAACGTACCAACGCCGTTGATCTTATTCTCTCCGACCGGTCAGGCCTGCCCGGCCCCCGGCGCGTGCTGGGAGCCTGGATTTGGAATCGTAATAAGGAGCAGGTGGAAACCTGTAGCGCACGTGCCGTAGTGCTGGCCACCGGCGGCGCGGCTAAAGTTTACCAATACACCACCAATCCTGACGTCGCTTCCGGCGATGGCGTCGCTATGGCCTGGCGTGCCGGCTGTCGCGTGGCCAATATGGAGTTTAACCAGTTCCATCCTACCTGCCTGTATCATCCGCAGGCGCGTAATTTCTTATTAACCGAGGCGCTACGCGGCGAGGGCGCTTACCTGCGCCGTCCTGACGGCAGCCGCTTTATGCCTGATTTTGATGACCGCGCCGAGCTGGCGCCGCGAGATATTGTGGCGCGCGCTATCGATCATGAGATGAAACGGCTCGGCGCCGAATGCATGTATCTTGATATTAGCCATCAGCCCGCTGATTTTATTCGCGCGCACTTTCCGATGATTGATGAAAAGCTACGCTCGCTGGGGTTCGACTTAACACGCGAGCCGGTGCCGATAGTGCCAGCGGCTCATTACACCTGCGGCGGCGTAATGGTTGACCATCATGGCCGCACCGATGTGGACGAACTCTATGCTATCGGAGAAGTCAGCTATACCGGTTTACATGGCGCTAACCGAATGGCGTCAAACTCTCTGCTGGAATGTTTGGTATATGGCTGGTCCGCAGCAGAAGAGATGGTCCGCAAGCTGCCGCACGTTAACCGTATCGATACGCTGCCAGCCTGGGATGAAAGCCAGGTCGATGATTCGGACGAACGAGTGGTGATTCAGCACAACTGGCATGAGCTGCGGCTGTTTATGTGGGATTACGTCGGCATTGTGCGCACCACGAAACGCCTGGAGCGCGCCAGCCGACGTATTGCTCTGCTACAGCAGGAAATAGAAGAGTATTACCGTCATTTTCGCATCTCTAACAATCTGTTGGAATTACGTAACCTGGCGCAGGTTGCCGAACTGATTATCCAGAGCGCCATGCTGCGTAAAGAGAGCCGGGGACTGCACTTTACGCTCGACTATCCCGCGACGCTGCCGGAATCAGGCCCAACGATTTTGATTCCGCCAGGCTACATAAACAGATAGAAATCCTGGGTCAGGCTGCAAAAAGCCGGAGAGTAGCGCTGGTCTGGCCCGCGAATCACCATGCGTTCCTGTAAGAGCTCACCCGCAGCCGGGGAAAATCCCAGCAGCACGCGATGCGGTAGCCGCGTGCTGTTTTCTGCCACATCATTACGAAAACGCAGATGCCAGCCACGCGCCAGCGCCATGCTGACAAAACGTTTGCCCTCTTCTTCCGGCAGCACCAGGCAGAAAAAACCGTCTTCGCCAATCAGCATTTCCGCGCAGTGCAGTAAACTTTCATGGTGCAAAGTATGGGTCGCGCGCGCCTTATCACGCGCGGATGAGGCGCAGGCCGGGCCCGGCGTAAAATAAGGTGGATTGCTGACAATCAGCGAATAGCGCCGTTCCTGACGCATTGCCCAATCAAGTATATCAGCCTGGTGAATATGGATACGCTGCGCCCAGGGTGACCGGGCGACATTTTCGGCCGCCTGAGCTGCCGCATCGCCATCCAGCTCTACTGCATCGATCGCTACCGTTTCCGAAGTGCGCTGCGCCAGCATTAATGCCAACAGGCCGCTGCCGCTGCCAATATCCAGAATGCGCGCAGCCTGCGCCACCGGCGCCCACGCGCCAAGCAGGATACTGTCGGTGCCGACTTTCATCGCGCAGCGGTCATGCGCGATAAAAAAGCGTTTAAAAGTAAAACCGTTGCCACGTAACTGACGTTTTGATTGCGACATAATCAGGACCAAAGATAAAAACGGTGCCAGCATAGGGGAAATAAGAGAGGGTTAAAAGCGATAAACTACCGACAAACAGATGAAGATCGCCGCTAATCTGTCTATAATCAGCGCCCCAAACTGAGGTAGAACATGACCGCAACCACATTCTCCGAACTCGAACTTGACGAAAGCCTGCTGGATGCCCTGCAGGATAAAGGCTTTTCCCGCCCTACCGCTATCCAGGCAGAAGCGATTCCCCCTGCGCTGGATGGTCGCGACGTGTTGGGTTCAGCACCAACCGGGACCGGGAAAACGGCGGCTTATCTTTTGCCCGCGCTGCAACATCTGCTGGATTTTCCGCGTAAAAAATCTGGCCCGCCACGGGTATTGATCCTGACGCCTACGCGTGAGCTGGCGATGCAGGTCGCCGATCAGGCGCAGGAGCTGGCAAAACATACTCAGCTGGATATCGCCACTATTACCGGCGGCGTGGCCTATATGAACCATGCCGAAGTGTTCAGCGAAAACCAGGATATCGTGGTTGCCACCACGGGACGCCTGCTGCAATACATCAAAGAAGAGAACTTCGACTGTCGGGCCGTAGAAATCCTGATCCTCGACGAAGCGGATCGTATGCTGGACATGGGTTTTGCCCAGGATATTGAAACTATCGCGGCGGAAACCCGCTGGCGCAAGCAGACCATGCTGTTCTCCGCGACGCTGGAAGGCGACAGCATCAAAGATTTTGCCGAGCGCCTGCTTAATGAGCCGGTAGAGATCGATTCCGATCCTTCACGTCGTGAACGTAAAAAGATCCAACAGTGGTATTACCGCGCAGACGATGTCGCGCATAAAACCAAACTGCTGGTGCATCTGCTGCAACAGCCAGAGGCCACCCGCTCTATCGTATTTGTGCGTAAGCGCGAGCGTGTGCATGAGCTGGTTGGCTGGCTGCGCGAAGCCGGTATTCAGGCCAGCTATCTGGAAGGTGAGATGGTGCAGGCGAAGCGTAACGAAGCGCTGAAGCGTCTGATGGATGGTCGGGTTAATGTACTGGTAGCAACCGATATAGCCGCTCGCGGCATCGATGTCGATGATGTCAGCCACGTATTTAACTTCGATCTGCCACGTACTGCGGACGTCTACTTACACCGTATTGGTCGTACCGGCCGTGCGGGTCGCAAAGGTACTGCGCTGTCGCTGGTAGAAGCGCACGATTATTTACTGCTGGATAAAATCAGCCGCTATATCAGCGAACCGCTGAAAGCGCGCACCATTGATGAGCTCCGTCCGGCCACTCGCGTGCCGAGCCAAAAGCTAAAAGGCAAGCCGTCGAAAAAAGTGCTGGCGAAGCGTAAAGAAAAAGATAAGAAGAAAGAAGAAGAGAATAAGCCACGCGTTAAGGTGCGCCATCGCGACCGCAAAAATATCGGCAAGCGACGCAAGCCTGCCGCGGCGAACAGCAGCGATACGAATAAAGAAGGTGCTGAATAATTGCACCACGCAACAAAAAAACCGCCGGGAAACGGCGGTTTTTTTTAGTTTGAGTACCGGAATAGCGGCCTGCGCGTCACTTTTGTTTCTAACCAGTCAAAATCTTTTCAGTAGTTAAAGCTTCAAACAATGGGCGACTTAACGCTTTTGTTTTTTATACTATTTCCCTGAAAATGAGGTGCTGTTTTTTTCAACGCGCCTGTAGCCTGCAGAACTTTTTTTTGCTTACAGGCTCTCAGTAAAGGTACGAGTAATCACATCACGTTGCTGTTCCGGGGTCAGTGAGTTAAAACGTACGGCATAGCCTGATACGCGAATCGTCAGCTGCGGATATTTTTCCGGATGCTTAACCGCATCCTCCAGCGTTTCACGACGCAGCACGTTAACGTTCAGATGCTGACCGCCCTCAACCCGTACCTGCGGTTTCACTTCCAGCGGGACTTCGCGATACTCGAACTGTCCGAGATCGCTTACCGGAACAACTTGATCTTCGGTGTAATCGCCTTTAGCGCATACGCAACGCGCCTCGGCTTTCTCATCATCCAGCAGCCAGAACGAATTAAGCAGTGCGCTGTTATTGGTTTTTGTAATTTGAATACCTGTAATCATATTTGCCTCCCAGGCGTAGTGACGCCAGCGCCGTTGATAGCGTCAGATTTGCGTTTAAATAACATCCGTTTGTTTATATACCAACGCATTGCATGACCAACTTTGACACAGGTCAATTAAATCCCTGGAGACATTGCCGGTATTACACTAAATTTTTGTTTTGAATCAATTTTTCCCAATAAATTAATTTTGTAAATTTTCAATTTATTTTTGGGGGTTGCTCATGCGCGTAGAGTCGCTACTCTGATGTTTTACACGTAAGAAGGAAGAGCGTCATGGATAAAGCAGCAACCTGGCATGATGTGCTGGCAACGGAAAAAGAGCAGCCTTATTTTATTGAAACGTTAAATATGGTGGCGCAAGAACGCGCGGCAGGCGTCACGGTTTATCCGCCTAAAGAAGATGTATTTAACGCTTTTCGTCTGACCGAACTGAGCGATGTGAAAGTCGTTATTTTAGGCCAGGATCCCTATCATGGCCCTAATCAGGCGCACGGACTGGCGTTTAGCGTCAGGCCTGGCGTCGCGGTTCCGCCTTCGCTCATGAATATGTATAAAGAACTGGAGCAGGATATTCCCGGCTTTACGCGCCCGAATCATGGCTTTCTGGAAAGCTGGGCGAAGCAAGGCGTGCTGTTGTTAAATACGGTATTAACCGTCGAGGCGGGCAAAGCACATTCTCATGCGCGTTTTGGCTGGGAAACTTTTACCGACAGGGTGATTGCCGTAATTAATGAAACGCGTGAAAACGTCGTGTTTTTACTCTGGGGTTCGCATGCGCAGAAGAAAGGCAGCATCATCGATACGCAACGGCATCATGTGCTGAAGGCGCCACATCCCTCCCCTCTTTCGGCCCATCGGGGATTCTTTGGCTGCAAACATTTTTCCCGCACCAATGAGATTCTCGCGCAGCAGGGCGATACGCCGATTGACTGGACGCCTCATCTTCCCTGATACAACAGCGCCGTGACAATCAGCCACGGCGCGAGCAGAATTAGCCTTTGGCTTTCGCTACGGCAACCATCGCCGGGCGCAGCAAGCGACCATTCAGGGTATAACCGCGCTGCATCACCATCATCACGTGGTTCGGCGCCACTTCATCCGATTCCATCATCGACATAGCCTGATGAACGTCGGGATTAAACGGCACGTTGGTTTCTCCCACCACCTCAACGCCATATTTACGTACCGCTGCCAGCAGGGATTTCAGCGTCAGTTCGATACCTTCGATCATCGCGCTCAGTTCCGGGTTGGTTTTATCCGCCACTTCCAGCGCACGCTCCAGGCTATCAATCACCGGCAGCAGCTCATTAGCGAATTTTTCCAGCGCAAATTTATGCGCCTTTTCAACATCCTGCTCGGTACGGCGGCGGATATTTTCAATCTCTGCCTGCGCACGCAGCTGAGCGTCACGTACGCCGTTCTGCAATCCGGCCAGCTGCTCTTCAAGCTGAGCAATGCGTTCATCACGCGGATCCACCACGTCTGCTTCAGACTCTGCCGTCTCCGCGCTATTGTTTTGCTGCTGTTCCATTTCAATCTCGTCTGAGACTTGCTCGTTTGGTGCTTTCTGATCTTTACTACTCATGAATTTCTCCGCGTTTTGCACATTCATCTCGCTGGTTCGCTTATTATGGGGATCAGATTAATGGTTTCAAGGGAACCAGTCACAATGTCAGGGCAGATTTGCCCCATAAGGGATACCAGCATAATGAACAAACATTTCCAGTGCATCGGCATCGTCGGACATCCCCGTCATCCTACTGCCCTGACCACTCACGAAATGCTCTGGCGCTGGCTTAGCGAGAAAGGCTACGAAGTTATTGTTGAACAACAAATTGCGCGTGAACTGTCGTTGGAACATGTGCAAACCGGATCGCTGGCCGAAATTGGACAACGCGCCGATCTGGCGGTCGTTGTCGGCGGTGACGGGAATATGTTGGGCGCGGCACGCGTACTGGCGCGTTACGATATAAGAGTTATCGGCATTAACCGCGGCAATTTGGGCTTTCTGACCGACCTGGACCCTGACAACGCTCAACAGCAGCTGGATGATGTGCTGCGCGGCGATTACATCAGTGAAAAACGCTTCCTGCTGGAAGCGCGCGTTTGTCGCGGCGAGAACGCGCCGCGTATCGGAACCGCGATTAATGAGGTGGTGCTGCATCCGGGCAAAGTGGCGCATATGATTGAGTTTGAAGTTTATATCGATGAGAGCTTTGCTTTTTCCCAGCGCTCCGATGGATTGATTATTTCTACGCCAACCGGCTCAACCGCCTATTCTCTTTCGGCTGGCGGCCCCATTTTAACGCCTTCGCTGGATGCCATTGCGCTGGTGCCGATGTTCCCGCATACGCTTTCCGCCCGACCGCTGGTGATTAATAGCAGCAGCACCATCCGCCTGCGTTTTTCCGACCTGCGCAACGATCTGGAGATCAGCTGCGACAGCCAAATCGCGCTGCCGATTCAGGAAGGCGAAGATGTACTGGTACGCCGTAGCGACTATCATCTCAACCTGATTCATCCTAAAAGTTACAGCTATTTCAATACGCTAAGCTCCAAACTTGGCTGGTCGAAAAAATTATTCTAAAAAGCGCAACGTGCCGCTTTACTGTATATAAAACCAGATTATACTGTACGAAAAACCATGTCTGTGTTTATGTACAGGAAGGCGCGTATGCTGGCCCAACTCACCATCAGTAATTTTGCAATTGTTCGCGAGCTGGAAATTGATTTTCAACGTGGCATGACCGCGATTACCGGTGAGACCGGCGCTGGTAAATCTATTGCTATTGATGCGCTGGGCCTGTGTCTGGGCGGCCGCGCCGAAGTAGATATGGTGCGTCAGGGCGCTAACCGTGCCGATCTCTGTGCCCGTTTTAACCTGAAAGATACTCCTTCTGCCCTGCGCTGGCTGGAAGAAAACCAGCTGGACGAGGGCCAGGAATGCCTGCTGCGCCGTGTGATCAGCAGCGATGGCCGCTCCCGTGGCTTTATTAACGGAACGGCGGTGCCGCTTTCTCAGCTGCGCGACTTAGGTCAACTGTTAATTCAAATTCATGGCCAGCACGCGCACCAGCTGCTGTTAAAACCGGAACATCAAAAATCCCTGTTGGACGCCTATGCCGATCGGCCGCTGCTGATGCAAAGCATGGCGGCTAACTATCGTCAGTGGCATCAGAGCTGCCGCGCGTTAGCGCAACATCAAAAGCAGATGCAGGAGCGCGAGGCCAGACGCGAACTGCTGCAGTATCAGCTCAAAGAACTGAATAAATTTGCGCCGGTCGCCGGTGAATTCGAGCAGATCGACGAAGAATATAAACGCCTCGCCAACAGCGGCCAGCTGCTTTCTACCAGCCAGCAGGCGCTTCATTTGCTGGCAGACGGCGATGACAGTAATTTGCAGAGCCTGCTGTATACGGCGCGTCAGATGATGGGCGATCTGGTCACTATGGATGAAAAACTGGGCGGCGTGCTGAACATGCTGGAAGAAGCAGCCATCCAGATTAGCGAAGCAAGCGATGAACTACGCCACTACTGCGACCGCCTCGATCTTGATCCCAACCGGCTGTATGAGCTTGAGCAGCGCCTGTCACGTCAGATAAACCTGGCGCGTAAACATCACGTTGCGCCAGAAGCGTTACCGGCCTTCCATCAGCAACTGCTGGACGAAGAACAGATGCTGTCGCAGCAGGAAAGCGACCAGGAAGCGCTGAGCATGGCGGTTACGCAGCATCACCAGGCAGCGCTGGATAGCGCGCAGAAACTGCATGAACAACGCGTGCATTACGCGCAGGAGCTAACGCAGCTGATTACCGAAAGCATGCATGCGCTTTCTATGCCGCACGGTCAGTTTACTATTGCCGTGCAGTTTAACCCTGAGCAACTTACCGCTGAGGGTGCGGATCGCATCGATTTTCGCGTCAGCACGAACCCCGGTCAGCCGTTACAGTCGTTGGCTAAAGTGGCCTCCGGCGGTGAGCTATCGCGTATTGCTTTGGCTATTCAGGTCATTACCGCACGTAAGATGGATACGCCAGCGCTGATTTTCGATGAGGTGGATGTCGGTATCAGCGGACCGACGGCGGCAGTAGTCGGTAAGCTGCTGCGTCAGCTGGGCGAATCAACGCAGGTAATGTGCGTAACGCACCTGCCGCAGGTGGCGGGCTGTGGCCATCATCACTTCTTTGTTAGCAAAGAGACCGACGGCGCGATGACAGAAACCCATATGCAGCCGCTGGATAAGCGTGCGCGCCTGCAGGAACTGGCGCGTTTACTGGGCGGCAGTGAAGTCACGCGTAACACGCTGGCGAATGCTAAAGAGCTTTTAGCGGCCTGATATGCACTTTTTTACATTCCTGCGGTCATATGCTTGCTCTGTAGAGGTTTCCAACTGCGGTCAGGTTTATTATCATCGACAGCTTGTCGCCTGACTAAAACACGATGATCGCAGGCTGTGTTCAGACCGTGCTGGCACCAAACTCGCCTGTTTAAAAGGCGTTGAGCCCAAAAAAGGAATGTATAAATGCGCTGTAAAACGCTGACTGCTGCTGCAGTGTTACTTCTCATGATGACTGCTGGCTGTTCCACTCTGGAGCGCGTGGTTTACCGTCCTGATATTAATCAGGGTAACTATCTCACTGCTACCGACGTTGCCAAGCTGCGCGTGGGCATGAATAAACAGCAGGTTGCCTATACGCTGGGTACGCCAATGATGAGCGATCCATTCAGCAACAATACCTGGTATTACGTATTCCGCCAGCAGCCTGGCCATGAAAAAGTTACGCAGCAGACGCTGACGCTGACCTTTGATAGCAGCGGCGTCCTGACCAATATCGATAATAAACCGAACCTGAGCGGCAACGACACTAACAGTTAAACTGTTGCCGGGCATAAAAAAGGCGCCTCAGCGCCTTTATTTTTTGCCGAACGTTCTGCACGCTGTCGTCGTAGCTCTTTAGGATCGGCGATGAGCGGGCGATAAATTTCAACGCGATCGCCATCGTTTACTTCATCCTGCAGTTTTACTGGTCGGCTATAGATGCCGATTTTATTCTGCGTCAGGTCAATATCATGACGCAGCTCCAGTAAACCAGACGCCTGGATTACCTGTTCAACGCTGCTGCCTTCCGCCACCTTTACCTGGCGCAGATACTGTTTTTCCGGCAGCGCATAAACCACTTCGACAGTAATATCAGGCACGGTAAACCTCTTTTGCTCGCTGGGTAAAAGCCTGAACCATACTGTTTGCCAGCTCTTTAAAGATACGGCCAAACGCCAGCTCAACCAGCATGTTAGTAAATTCAAACTCCAGATTGAGTTCAACTTTACAGGCGTCGTCGCCCAGCGAGGTAAAGGTCCAGCCACCGGTTAGCTTACGGAACGGACCATCTACCAGTTGCATGCGGATGCTTTGATTATTAGTGAGCAGGTTATGCGTCACGAAAGTTTTGCTGATACCGGCTTTGGAAACATCTACCGACGCCGTCATCTCCTGTTCGGAAGCGGACAGCACGCGGCTTCCCGAACAGCCAGGCAAAAATTCCGGATAAGCATCGACATCGTTAACTAACTGGTACATTTGTTCAGCACTGTAGGGCACGAGTGCGGAACGGCTAATCTGGGCCATATCGTTTCCTGTCATTCCTAAAACGTACAAATAATAGCATTTTCAACAGTCAAACAGAAATTCTCTGGGGCTGCAGACGTGCTAGAATAGCTTTTTTCCCGGCGAACTTGGGGCCGGGGATGCGATTAACCCTGGTCTGATGTAAACTAAGTTGCACTATGACAAAGAAAAAAGCACATAAACCCGGTTCTGCCACTGTTGCCCTTAACAAACGCGCCCGTCATGAATACTTCATTGAAGAAGAGTTCGAGGCGGGAATGGCGCTACAAGGATGGGAAGTTAAATCGCTACGAGCCGGCAAGGCCAACATCAGCGACAGCTATATTCTGCTGCGCGATGGGGAAGCCTATCTGTTCGGCGCTACCTTTCAGCCGCTGTCGGTCGCTTCCAGCCATGTTGTCTGCGATCCTACGCGTAACCGTAAACTGCTGCTGAACCAGCGCGAGCTGGACAGTTTGTACGGCCGCGTTAATCGCGAAGGCTACACGGTAGTCGCGCTGTCGCTCTACTGGAAAAACGCCTGGTGCAAGCTAAAGATTGGCGTTGCGCGCGGTAAGAAACAGCATGACAAGCGTGAAGATGTGAAAAATCGCGAATGGCAGCTGGATAAAGCGCGCATTATGAAGAACGCCCATCGTTAAGCGCTGGATTGACCAAACGTTTTTTGCTATACTTTTTGATTCTTGGGGCTGATTCTGGATTCGACGGGATTCGCGAAACCCAAGGTGCATGCCGAGGGGCGGTTGGCCTCGTAAAAAGCCGCAAAAAAATAGTCGCAAACGACGAAAACTACGCACTAGCAGCTTAATAACCTGCTTAGAGCCCTCTCTCCCTAGCCTCCGCTCTTAGGACGGGGATCATGAGAGGTCAAACCTAAAAGAGATCGCGTGGATGCCCTGCCTGGGGTTGAAGCGTTAAAACTAATCAGGCTAGTTTGTTAGTGGCGTGTCCGTTCGCAGCTGACAAGCGAATGTAAAGACTGGACTAAGCATGTAGTACCGAGGATGTAGGAATTTCGGACGCGGGTTCAACTCCCGCCAGCTCCACCAAAATCCTTCGAAGATGATTCCAGAGTCATCCGTAGAAGTCCTGAAAGCCCGCACGGCACAAGCCCTGCGGGCTTTTTTGTGCCCTCAATTTGTCCCGCGAAGTCTGATGCCAACTAATTAAATCCGAACCTTTTAGGCACCTTGTTAGGCACCTCATAAAGCTTTATTGTTTTTGAGGTGCCTAAAACTATGGAAACCCGGCAATGGCAAGACAAACCAAACCTCTCTCCGTTAAAGAAATTGAATCTGCCAAACCCAAGGAAGCGGACTATGTACTCTATGATGGCGATGGCCTTGAGCTACTGATCAAATCCAGCGGGAGTAAAATCTGGCAATTTCGCTACATTCGCCCTGATACCAAGAAGCGAGCGAAAAAGAGCATTGGCTCCTACCCGTCAGTTACGCTTGCCGATGCTCGAAGCTATCGGGCAGAGTCCCGCTCTCTCCTGGCGAAAAAAATCGATCCCCAGGAACACCAGCAAGAACAATTACGCAACTCGCTGGAAGCCAAAACCAATACTTTCCAACTCGTGGCAGAACGTTGGTGGAATATGAAGAAAGCCAGCGTCACAGAGGATTATGCCGACGATATCTGGCGCTCTCTGGAAAGAGATGTCTTTCCTGCGATTGGTGACGTCAGCGTTACAGATATCAAAGCTCATAGGCTGGTTCAGGCCGTGCAACCGGTTCAGGCCAGAGGTGCACTGGAAACTGTTCGTCGCCTGTGCCAACGCATTAATGAGGTCATGATCTATGCCCAGAACACGGGGCTGATTGATGCGGTACCCAGTGTCAATATTGGCAAGGCATTCGAAAAGCCACAGAAGAAAAACATGCCCAGCATCCGACCCGATCAGTTGCCTCAGTTAATGCAGACGATGCGAACGGCCAGCATTAGCCTTTCAACACGGTGCCTGTTCATGTGGCAACTTCTTACCATCACCCGCCCTGCCGAAGCGGCTGAAGCCCGCTGGGAAGAGGTAGACATGGAAGCGCGAGAATGGAAGATCCCTGCATCACGCATGAAGATGAACCGTGACCATACTGTTCCATTGTCAGATGAAGCAGTGGCTATTCTGGAAATTATGAAGCCGTTGAGCGGCAATCGGGAATTCATTTTTCCCAGCCGTATCAAACCAAAGCAACCAATCAGACGGTTAACGCATCACTAAAGCGTGCGGGCTTTGGCGGAGTGCTGGTTTCGCACGGCCTGCGATCTATCGCCAGTACGGCCCTTAATGAGCAGGGTTTTCCACCTGATGTTATTGAAGCGGCTCTTGCTCATGTGGATAAGAACGAGGTTCGGCGTGCCTATAACCGCAGCGATTATCTTGAGCAGCGTCGTCCGATGATGCAGTGGTGGGCAAATTTCGTTCAAGTGGCAGACCGAGGAAATATTATTGAAGGTGGGTATAACGGCATCAAATTACTAGCTATGGCCTAATACACCTAATTACATCGTGTCCAGTGTTGGGCACGATGTAGAAAGGGGACTCTTGATAATTTGTCAGCTATTTCCCTAATGCTAGGTTTGCTAATAAACCTCTGGATATATCCTCTCTTTCATCAAGCGAAAGCGCTATCCGCTAAAGAGATAATAAAACAGCTTATCAGGGATGATGAACTAACCCTGAAAACCGAGTGAACATATTTAGGGATCTGAAAGTAACCGGGCTTTTAACATCAGAATGAATGACGTCACTCATCAGTTTGAATACGTTGATATCAACAACAGCTATTTATGCATTACAGACGTGGTATTTGATGAGACTGTAATTATTCTCTCAGAGCACACATAATCTCATTCTTAAGCGCCAGCATGTCGTATGGCATTATGTCAGCCAGAAACGTGCTTAATGGCCAATCCCCGTATCGTGTCTTCCCACTTTTTTTTATTACTGCGACATAGTCTGTCGCATGCATCTGGCAGACTCAGCTCACTATCTGATGGTGAATAAACCGGTTAAGTATTGACGGCTATTGCCGATAAATCTGATATGCATAAATGCGTTACGCATTCAGGGTGCTGCTACAGGAGCCATAATGCCAAAGCGAACAAACAGCGTTGATACCACATTTTTTTCTCTTGAGCTGTTGCGCCGCATTCCGGGTAATCAGCGCATTACTGCCCATGAGTTGCACCAACAACTTTTGGATGCAGGTATTGAGCGTAATGTGCGTACCATTCAGCGCCAGCTTGAACGCCTGAGCCAACACTTCGATCTGGAGTGTGATGATCGTAGCCGCCCCTATGGCTGGCGATGGCGGGTAGGTTCGCGAGGCCTGAGCTTGGCGCAGCTATCGCCAGCAGAATCACTGCTGATGCAGATGGCGCAGGCGCAGTTAAAGCACCTGTTACCCGCGCATCTGATGGCTTCATTTTCGCCATTTTTTAGTCAAGCGGGACACACTCTTAGCCACAGCGGACAGGCGCAGCGAGAGCGGGAATGGTCGCAGAAGGTGCGGGTGGTCGCTGCCAGTCAGCCGCTCCTACCACCGGTGATCCAGGAAGGCGTGTTTGACGCGGTCAGTGAAGCGCTTTACCACAACCGTTGGCTGAACATTGATTACAGCAATGCTCACGGTACTCGCCGTCAGGCGGAGGTGATGCCCCTCGGGTTAGCCCAACAGGGCTCGCGTCTGTATCTGGTTTGCCGCTTTAAAGGCTACGATAACGAACGCAGTCTGGCTCTGAATCGCATTACCTCGGCGGTGTGCAGTACCTTTCACTTTTCACGCCCCGCAGATTTTAACCTCAAACGTTACGACGATGATGGGCGCTTCGGATTCGGCGAGGGGCGAAGTATCCGCATTTATTTCACCCTCGAAACTGCGCGGGCGCAATTGTTGCTGGAGTCGCCACTTTCAGCGGACCAACAGGTCAGCGAGCTTGAAGACGGGCGGCTGCATTTTAGCGCCACGGTAATCGACAGTCCGATGCTTGATGGCTTTCTTGCCACCTTTGGCAGCACCATTAGCAACATTAAACGCGAAACAAACAATGTCAGTACAGAACAGGAAAACAATGATGAGTAATGGTGATCGTCAACTGCTGCCAGTATTACGTGATGCATCGGATAGCGAGTTGGCCCCACTGGTGGAATACATTACGAAGGCGTTCAGCAACGGTATTGAGAGTAAAGCACGTTATAAAACCCATTACCCGGCACACAGTCAGTATGCAGATCTGATTGCCCATGAGCTGTGCGAGTTTGGTGGCAATACCGTCGTCAATCTGTTTCGCGGCGGCGGCCCGGAGTGGAAAACCGTGGTGATCGATGTGGCGGACAAGTTTGATGCGACCTACGAGAAGGACTGGAGCGTTGATCGTATCGAACTGGCTGTGCTGGCGGCTATTACTCGCAAGGCTTGGTCGGATATGGACCAAGCTCAACGCAAAAATCTGCTTGAAAAAATGGATCTTACTCAGGGTAGTACGATGCTTTTCCCAGAAGCAAAATTAATGACGCAGTTGCAGTCTAGCCGCTTCTCAAGCTTGCTCTTGGCATCGTTAATTGCCAACGTTTTTGCCAGCCAACTGCTCGGACGGACGGTGGTGATGTCCGCAGCCTCGTTTGTGGCTGCGCGAGGGGCAGCTTCTTTCTTGGGACCGATTGGCTGGGTGATTACTGGGCTATGGACCGCCCTAGACCTGGCGGGACCAGCGTTTCGCGTTACGATCCCTGCAGTGGTTCAGGTAGCACTACTTCGCCAACGGATTCATGCTACGGCGGAAGCCGATAAAGTTTGGTGGGAGTATCATCGCTGGCAGGATGAGAAAGAAGCTGACAGCTGGGTGGCGAACATGTTTCGTATGGTAGGACTCTCTACTGCAGCCAGTGTAAGGCGTGAGCGCAATATGGCGTTTGAGCAGGGAGTGGTGGCCGGGCAACAGCAGACGACGGAAGAGTATGCAGATCAGGTCCTCAAAAAAATGGATGAAGTTCAGCGATTTGAAAAACGTTGTGAGGCAATGCTTGCTGTTGCCTTTGCTTGTGCTAAAGAGGAAGGTATCGCGCCGTCTGACGTGCGCAGCGATATCGAAACCTGCTGCCTGGGGATGATGAGCGGGCATCTTTCCTCGATATTACAAGCCACAATTAATCGTCTTATTGTCAATCCGCCTGATATCCACACTGCGCTTGAACAGGCGTTCGAGTTAGGTATTCAGGAAAATGAGGCTGCTGAGCTAATGGCGGTGCTTCGTGAGGCATTTAGCCAGCGTGCAGGTGCGTATTAAGGGGAGATTATGGACAGAAAAACACTTTTATTGCTATTGCGTCTGAATCAGCAGCGTCAGCGTCAACGACAGACAAGCGAGCTCATACCATCACCAACAAAAGAGGTCGTTATAGTATCCGATGTCAGTGCTTGGCAGGCACATCAGCAAGTTCGGCAGTATCAACAGAAGTGGCGCACGGAACAAACCACATTGATGCTGGCTGAGTGCCGACAGCGTCTTCTGCATAGCATTATTGGTCCGTTTGGGCTGGGAAGTATTGTCTCTGCGTGGGACAAGGTGGGGGGGAATGTCGATACCATTCATAATGTTCGCTCCGGGGTGTATGCCACGGAAGAGGAGCAAGTGCGTTATGAAAGCCGCGGTAAGTACAACAGTGATCCATACCATAAGCACGACAACTACAAGAAGACCAACGCCGGAAACAGTAAAAAACAGGATGCAGGCGAAGCAGTGGATGCCTATACCGGACAGGCACTGAGCAGGAATACCGATGCGGAGCAGGATCACCTTATTTCTGCCGCCTCTATCCATAACGACCCTGCGGTTTGGCTGGCGGAAGCCAATGGAGCGGATCTGGCGAACCACAAAACCAATCTGCATCAGACGCACCACTCGATCAATGAATCGAAGTTGCAAAAGAGTGCAGAGGAGTACATCGCTTGGTTGAACAAAAACCGTGCCGATCGCGATGCCAAAATCGCCCGGTTGGAAGAGAAAGCCAAAAATGAGCCTTTGAGCAAAAAAGATCAGAACGCACTGGAGAAGTACAAGCAGCAGAACGCCGTCGATCAGGAAAAATTGCGCGAGCTGGATGAAGTGGCGCGCAAGCAGTATGAAAGCAGTCTTCGTTGGGGCTACTACGGTAGTGCAAAATTCGGTGCATATTTACTGAAAACCAGCGCTGTCGAAGCGGGGAAAATGGGCCTACAGCAGGCGATTGGCTTGGTGTTGACGGATTTTGTCGACGGCCTGTTGTTAGAAGTTCACGACAGCTGGCATAACGGGTTTTGTGATGGGGTGGACCAGGAGCATGTCTGGGAGGCATTAAAAATCCGTGCTGGGCGGGTGGCAAAAAGCTGCCTCGATAACTGGCGCAACGTGCTAACGGCGTTTCGTGACGGGACCATTAGCGGAATCATTAGTAACTTGATGACAACGCTGATCAACACCTTCTTCACAACTGCCCGCAACCTGGTGCGAATGATCCGCGAAGGGGTTTTTTCGCTGTTCCGCGCAGCCAAAACTGTATTGATGCGACCAGAGGGTACAAGCCGTGCCGAAGCACTAGATGCAGGGCTAAAGATTGCTGTCAGCGGCGCATTCGTCATTGGTGGCGTACTGCTTGAAGAGTACCTCAGCAAAACTCTCGGCGCGATGTTTGCCGTTCTGCCCAGCGGGCTGATCACGACTATGGTAGCTGTGCTGACGGGGTGCGTCACCGGCCTTGGTACCGTATTAACGGTCTATATGCTCGATAGGTTAGATCTGTTTGGCGCGCAGCACCAACAGGAAGACAATGCAGTACTAGCGATGCTACAGGACGGTAGGGCGCAGGCCGATGCGCGTTTACTGGCTCTGTTGGGATCGGACCTGGAACCTGTCTAAATACATCAAAGGCACCGATGAGATATATGCAGAGAATTGGTGTTTGAAACATACACTGCAAAAGAGTTCCATTTGTACCAAATTGAATTTTTTTTCGAAAATATGGCGGAATATTATATATGGATTTACATGGTCATTTGCTTTATGTGGATATCACCCAGATCTGCGGCATCGGCTGTGCGTTCTGCATGTATGCGGATAAGCACGTAACGGGTAAGAGTATGGTGCTGTCAACGCAGGCACGTGACAATCTGTCTGCGCTCATTAATGATCCATCCGTAAAGCGTATTTCCGTGAGTGGCGAAGGTGAACCGCTCAATAACATTCACACCTTTTATGAGTTACTGGCGTTGTCCCGAGGGGGCAACAGCTTTGAGTTTATTACCAGCGGTTTTTTTCGCCATGAGAAGATGGAAAAGATCTTTGATGAGATCAATCGTCTTGTCTCCGCCAATGGTGATACCTGTAATATTCGCCTGAGTTCAGATAGCCACCATATTGAAAAAATAAAATGGCGTGCACATGGATTTAGCCTGGATTATGTTCAGCGCAAAAAACCGTCATCGCTCAGTTTTTCATTTCGCTCAATTGATACCGATCGGACCTTCACTCGCGAATATCTGGTGAGTGAACTGGCTTCATGGGGAATTAACGCCAGCATAAAGCCAGTCAGCGTACTGGAGGACAAATTATTAATAGGTGCGGACACGTTTAACATCGACTACAAAAATCTGGTTCATCCTGCAAGAGATACGCCGGAGGGTTATCTGGACTTGCAGGGATATATTGCCGCGATTGAGTCCAAAGTGGATAAACCTTTTACCTTTGGCAGCCTGAACCGTGCACCCCAGCCCAATGGCATGGACGTGACAATTAAACCCAACGGCGATGTGTTTCTGTACGGTATTGAGACCGAGCGTGTTGCAAATATCCATTCTGATGCGATCGACTGGCATCATCTGGCGAGCCATGTGCGGGAAAATCCCTTGTCGCGCGCGTTATATACCCAGCCGTTAACCGAATTGCTGGCGCGGCTGGAAGACACCCCGCAGCTTCGCGCGATCATCGCGACCGCCAATAATCCTTACTGGCTGGTCAAAGAGATGGGGAAGCATTCCGGGTTGCTTGAACAATGGAAGGCCACATGATTGATTCGCACTGCCACTCGTTCTACTCGAAACATGCTGTAGGTACCATCGACGAACTTGTTTGTTCCTCGATTGCGGCGGGGGTGACGGTACTCACCATCACCGATCATGCTCCGTTCCCGGTGGATGCGCAGAACCGTTTACTGGAATCGGAACTGGAGCGCTATTTCGCCGATATTGATAAGGCGCAGCAGACCTATAAAGGCGAGATCACGCTGCTACGCGGTCTGGAACTGGATTATATGCCGGGTACTGAGCGTTATAACCGGCAATTACTTGCCCGCTATCCGATGGATTTTGTCATCGGTTCAATTCACTACGTCACTGTTGCCGATGAGCCGATGGTGAAGGTCTGGGAACTGCCCCGGTTAGCGGCAGCCTCCTTTCTGGGCAAGTATTTTGCTCAGCTTGAAGCATTGCTGGAAAGCCAGTTGTTTGATGCGGTTGGGCACGCTGACACGCTGCTGCGCGCGATCCCAGAGGATGTGTTTTTGCGTCGCTTTGAACCGCTGATTGCGCCCCTCGTACGCAGCGGTATCGCATATGAGCTGAATGCTTCGGGTCTGCGTAAATCCAGCCTAGATCCGACGACGAATAAAGAGATTACTGGAAGATGGTCTTATCCCTCCCGCGCTTTGCTGGCGAAATTACTGGAGAACGATGTGCCAATGACCATCGGGTCCGATGCTCACGATCCGCGAGATGCCGGAGCGGGGATCGCCGAGTTGATGGAGGCACTCAGGCCATTAGGGCTTCAATCCATCAGCTATTATCAGCAGCGTCAACGCATTGATGTTTTGCTGGATGACCTTCAATTTCACACTGTGCCAGCGTCTCGCTAAGGATCTTCACCATGAATGGACTAAAAACCCCGCATTCACTTGCGTGGAACACATTGCACAACGAACCGCTCGCAACCCAGTTGGCAATGTTTCGCCAGGCCAGTGCACAGATCAATGCGCAAGATGTTAAATCCGGTTTTCGCGCGTTCGCGACCGATTTGCTGGCGCGCGGTTTGATCGACATGTCCGATTACGTCGCTATTTTTGGTGGCAAGGCGCTGCATTATCTGACGCCGAATGCGACTGGATCATTTTGCGATATGCGCACCGGTGCTGACGCGACAACATTGGCGGGCATTTATAGCCGTGCGAAATATGGCGGAGTGAGTGAGATACGCTATCTGGCTCGGTGCGTTATCGACTATCTTGCCGCAGAACTGGATGACACCTCCTCCTCATGGTCAGGGTTGTTTTGCCAGGCCAAAGAGGAGGGGGAGAGTGTTGTGATGATGACCACGGGTTGGCGTAATGTGCCTTCCACGGCCAATGTGCTCTACGATATCGTGGTTGAGGAAATTAATCTCACGTTGGCGCATAAAGGATTGCCCACCATTATCAACGTTAAACTGCCCAGGATTGCGCCGCCGTGTGAAAATTACGCCAGCCTTAGCCAGGCCGAGCGCGATCGGGTCAATCTTGTGCAGGATCATGTGATCCCAGCGGAGAATTTTTATCGCTGGAGCGGCGTGCATGTCATTTTTGGCGATGACGTGCTGGTGACTGGGGCAACGGCGGACAAAGTGTTATATGAATCGCTGTGTAACGGCGCCCGGTCATTTCGTGCCATTTACCCTGTGGCGCTCGATCCACAGTTGGCTTTAACCGATGCGTCGGTGGAGGATCGGCTGAACAGCGTGAGCGTGAAGCAGCATCTGGATGAAAACGTCGCGCAACTGCTCTCTGCTCCGGGTTATCAGCCCATTCTGCGTGCGTTGCGTCTGTTATTTGGCGAAGACAACCGGGATAGTTTACCGGCTTTCCTGCCAAATGTACCGGCGTTGACCTGGCTTAATCTCTATAAATCAGCGTTAAATAATGAGTTTTTGGCTCAGCCTGCATGCGCGCCATCACTGGTGATGCTCAGAACATATCTGATGCAAAATGGGCTGTTATGTGCGAAAGGTAAGGTGCTGGTGAAATGACGTCCGACACTATCCATTACGTCAGTTACTGGGAAAACGCACCGGGTCAGACCATGCCGGCTTATGTTGCCCTGGCACTGGTTTCTATGCGCAGAGCTCTGGGCGATCGTTTTCTTCTGCTTACGCAGCGAACGGTAAGCGAGCACATCGATGCTGACATCATGAATAAAGCCTGGGCCTTTGAACCGCTGAACTTTACGCTGGCGAACGGCATTGAAGCTATTGTGGCGAAAAGCGATTTCATTCGCATGGCGTTTGTACATCGCTGGGGCGGGGCATGGTTGGATGCGGATACGTTGCTGTTTAGGGATCCGACTGTTGAGTTATTTCCGACAGGGTTGAGCCATAAATTGCACTGGCATAGCGAGTGTATTTTCGCGTCCCTGCCGGGAAACCCCATACTTGCGCAAGCCTTAGC
This sequence comes from Mixta theicola, assembly GCF_002895925.1. GTDB lineage: Bacteria > Pseudomonadota > Gammaproteobacteria > Enterobacterales > Enterobacteriaceae > Mixta > Mixta theicola. The sequence goes on from NZ_NWUO01000008.1 coordinate 161,214, forward strand.
TATAGGGCTTGAGAGCGAGAATCACGCTTGGGGTAATCCTGGGAACATCAAAAATATCATTGCCCAGGCTGCCGATGCTGCCATCCCGATTAGCGGGGATGTCATCGATCCAGGACACCGTCCGCTTTACAACTTTGCTGGTTGCGAGGTGATGCGTCGCACCGATATTGCTGTTGGGGCGTTTTTGATTAAAGACGTGGCCATTCTCAAACTTTACAACACCTATTTCCGGCGTACCGAAGCCCGGAGAGAAACCGTGGCTGAATTCCTGGCGGGTGGTTCGCTGCTGGCAAAACTGTTTTTGCATATTGAGGCGAATGCGGATTACTGGGTTAAAGAAAGTGACAAATTGATAGCTTCCGTTGCCTGAGTACCGCTTTCGCCCAGTACGATAGCCTCAGCGGGTAAGTGGAGTCGACAGTGCGTGGCGCCATTGAGGTTAATGCGCGGCGCGATTGCTTCGTGAATGGTCGGCGTCCGGCGGTGTGGCGAGCCGTGGGCAATATACAGCCATGCGGGGATTCGTTCAGGTAAATGGCTGAACTCAAGTTCAATGCGCAGTAGATCGAATATCTCATTGGTGCGTCCACTGGGAGTCCAGGCCAGCGGCGCGGTACGGTGATCGGGCCGCACGACTGCGACAGGAATGCTGAATTCAAGGTTGATCGTCCCGGCATAACAGCCTGCAACTTCAGGAAATTTTTCACAGATTAAGGGCAGTTGTCGCGCCAATGTGCCCGTCGCTACCCCTAGCCCGGAGATGATTCTGGCGTTAAGCGACATGCTGTTTTTCGCTTCTGTTGGCAGCGTTAAGAGAGTCTGCAATGCGTTCATTAATGACGTTAGCGAAAAAGCATCCATATTTTTTTTGCCCGTACGACGGAGTGTGTCTGGCTGTTGCTCGCTGTAGATCACCTGTGTAAAAGGTGAGCGAGGCGGCAGCCATGGGTTGTGTTGACCTGCAATCAACGGGTAGATCGCCACCAGCTTCGCTTTCAGACCAACAGCCATATGCACAATGGCAGTATCCACACTAACAACTGCCTGCGCGCGGCGAATATATCCTGCAACCTTTTCGGGCGTTAGCCCATCGCACAACACTGCTACATTATCGCGTGCAACTGCGTTTTCCAGATGCTGTGCGCTGTACAGCGTTGAAGGGCTGCAAAGAATGCCCACGGAATGGCTGGGAAACTCGTTGGCGATAGCTTGTAGAGCTGCGGTTGCCCGGGAAGGGGATAGCCCCTTGTCTTGTCGGCTGGCATAAGGATTAAATAGGATTTGAGGGGAAAACGCCGCAGGCGGGAGCTCGGCAGGCAATGGCACAATGTACTGAGTGTCGATCACTTTCGCGCCCAGATCTTGCAGAATATATTGGTACTGCTCCACGATATTGAGCGTGTTTGCAGCAAAACCCATTTTACAATTCACACAGCGCAGCGAATCATCAAGCGAATAGAGACTTGCCGGGCGGAGTAACCGCATAAAAACGATTTCGGCAGGTTGCAGTCGTCCAACCAGATGAACAACGACGTCGACATTACTTAGTTGGTTCACCAATCTGCGTAGTTCACCAAGCCCTGGATGCGGATTCGTAACGATGACTTCATCCACACCGAAGGTGTTGGCATGCATTTCAGCTAACTCCTTAACCGTAAGTACAGTCAATTGGGCATTGAGCTTACGTGATTCGCGAAAAAAGAAAGAAGATACGATGGCATCGCCCAATTTTGCATCCCAGCGAAGCAGAAGAATATGCAGTTTTTCGCCGGGGGTTTTCGTGGGCAGAGGTTTATCCGCCAGCAGGCGTAATATCAGCCTGGAAACCGCTTTGCGTAAAATCTGTAAACTCAACAATGTGCTCACCAGTTATTTTCTCATAGGGCTGATCCCCACCATACGGTTTTTTCGGCGTGATGCGGTGTATTCTAATTAGTCTCAAACTCTGTCTTACCGCCAATTGGGAAGCGCAATAGCAAGCGAGGTGAGCTGAGATTCGGTCAAAGCCATTATTAACAGGACGGAACGACCAGGATATACCGACCAAGGAACACAAACGCACCTAAATCAATGTTGTTCAATGCCGAGCGCGCGCCTGATGAACGACTGATCCACGTACCCAATCGATCGACTCCAAACGTCCTGAGTATCCCGAAGATACTGGCACAACTCATCCACATCAGCCTGGTCGGAAAATTCCAGCAAATCTACCAGCCGGTGTAACGTCTGAATGGGAATGCCAATCTCCTCCAAGGCACTTACACCTGGCGGTAGATGGAAATTCTCGAACGTCATTTTGGCATGCGTGTAATCGACTTTGCTGAGGATACCTCTCTTCAATGCATGGTATTTGACTACATCCTCCATTAAGCTGAGCACCTTAGGTAGGGTGTAACCGAAAGTATTGGTGATGAGCTTCAAATCATTGTTAATGGCGATGGAAAGAGAGCGCTTTTCCTCTTCAGACACCCACTGCCGTGCGCGATCAATCTGGCTTTTCAGATATTCCGAATAGCTTGCAGCGTTTGAATAACTGGCAAGTTTGGCAACCATTACATCAGTAGGATTAACAGGAACTCCATTGCGACTGAACGTATGGGGAACCAGTCTGGCAATAATCTTTGCAAAGGTCTTGAGGAAGTTTGTCGCGGGGGTCCAGTGAAACACCAACGAGGCAAATTCGGTGTCGTCCATCATCTCGAACATGCTTTGCAGCACTTCGAACTGCTCGACACGGAAGTATGAGTGCTTTTTCACAAGGTCGATAGAAACACGCTCGTTTATGAAGACTTCATCAAAGCGATCCTGTGAGAACTCGGACAAGTGGTCTGGTTGAACGCTGGCCAAGAGGTTAATTGGGGTATCAATATCTTGAATACCAAGCGGAATCTCCACCTCTTGATTGAGGTTGTCTTCCGGGATTTCCTCCAGGCAAAAGATTTTGCCGACGAAGTGAACACCCATGCGCCCGGCGCGCCCCTTGATGTTCCCATGGGTGAATTTGTCAATGCTGCGAGGCCCATCGCGGTTATCGTAGATCACGACGTTTTTTGCGATAGTGTTGACGCCTTCAATGATCGTTGAGGTACAAAGTAAGAAGCGCAGTTTTCCTGCATTAAATTGGTCAGCGGTGTATTGCTGCAGCGCTCTCGGCAGCGCGCCAAAATGCAAGCCGATACCGTTTCTGAGTGCCACCGTGTAATCCCAGTCGGCATCGAATTCTTCGCTAACCCAGTCAACATGAGGACTCTCAGTCTGAGTGCCATGCCCGAGCCTGATCAGCTCGCGAGCCACCCGACCGGCAACAGTTGGTGACTTGCAATAGATGATCGTTGCACCGACGCATGCGTGCGCGATCTTCGCCAGCGCGTTGAGCTTGGCTTCGTCGTCACTCGCTTTGATGCCGAACGTCTGAACATCTAGTGCCACCGTGTTGAAGTCGGTGGAAACAAAAGTATGCGGATACCCAAGTCTTTCGAGACCGCGAATGCTGTTAACGAACGGTCCAGTCAGGTAAAACTGCCTGGAGACCTTAAGCAGTTTGCTCAACGCAATGTTGAGCTCGATAACTCGCTCGTCTTGATGATCAACTGCCCCGCTTTTGAGTTGACGGAACGCCAACTTGTAAAACTCGTCAATGACGAAGAGGTCAATGTCGATGATGTCGTCACGCTCGTTCACTCGCTCCTGCGTTAACACGTAGACAGCCTGATCGGAATGGCACACTTGGGAACTGTGGTGAATAATCTGATATCGGTCACCGAATCGCTCTTGCAATCGGCGACGGGTTTCGTCGGCAAGAGCCACGGTCGGAACAACCAGAACGAGCCGCTTCAACGTTCCCATGCCGAGCAACGAATCGACAATTGCGCTTTTACCCATGCTTGTAGGAGCGCTCAGTACCACGTTTTGACCGGACTTGAGCAGATCGAATATGTGGAACTGCATTGAGTGGAAAACGTAACCATCCGAGAATGGCGTCCGGTATAGCTCAAGTACCCTCAGGTCGTCCGGTGTCAGGCCAGTGAACTCTTTTTTGAGGTACGGGAACAAACCTGATTTTCTCACCATATTTTTCAAAATTGTGGTGTGCTCGGAAAACCGCTCGCGCGAATCGAGAGCACGCACGATCAAGTCCCGTCCCAAGTCATACGAAACAGGATTGGACAACAGCTTGTTGACCGCAAACAGGTAATTGAAAGATGAGAAGTCCTCACCCTGCAGGCTATGTTTCGCCTGTTCATAGACCTCTGTCATACGACCTCTCTCACCTTCTCATCAACCAATTGGGTTAACCGCTCAAGACTCGGAGCTGGATAAATGAACACGTGGATGCAAAGATTCGCGAACGGCGAATCTTCGATAAGGTCAGCCGCGAATTTTTCGAACAGCACCGTCGTTTCCTTCTCCAGGTAATCCTCGAACCCCGGCGTTTCAGGATCGGTTAGCAGGTTCGAGTCGTAGCCCACGAACAGAACAAACGTGAAACGATCGAGGTGAGCATCGAAAGGTCGGCTGCCATCGAGAATTTCGTCAATGTCGTGGCGAAGCAGGTAGTTATCGTCTTTAATGTCGAGGATCTTTCTGCGTGCTGTATCGATGCAATCCGAAATGTCCTCGTACAACCGATCCCGTATCTCCGGCAATCTGACGGCAATGTCAATATCAGTCACCAACTCGCTGAAGCCAATCCAAAGCTGATCACCTTCTGGATCGCGGCGAACGATATGCACGTTTTCAAGAATTTTTTCGGCCCCTGCTTTTTCCACGTATAGCATGCAAGGGATAGGCTGGCTTTCGTGGTGCTGCCGGATCGTTGCGTGCAACAGTACTCGACCCAAGAATTCGCTGACGTCATGGAGCGATTTGAAGACGGAATTCTTTAGTCGTTCTCGCTTTTCAATGAATGTCAGTTTATGAATATCAGACATTTCTTTTGGTCGGAGAAAGACCTCATCCAACCATTGGCAGACGTTATCCGCGATGTGCTTGTAGCGGTATTGCTTAAGAGAGTACTGCTGATGTAGTACCTGACCTTTACGCTTAGCGCAGACCGAAGCCATAGGCGCTCTGAATGGCGTAAGGATATGGGGTAAGTTCCGTTTGACGTAGATTTTGCGGCCTGACCGAGATTGGTCATCTTCGACACGCTGCTTGAACCACTCAAGTAGGTCTGGTCGGAGATAGGACTTGTCATCAGCACTGTGAATGCGTCGAGAATGCTCGCCCTTGCGCGTCACGGTATCAAGGATGCGGCACCAAATGTCTTCGGCGACGGTTTCGGAACTGAGAATGACCCCATGCAGATCCTGGGAGGCCAGCCGTATGTTCTTGATCCCCAAGAGTTCCAGTTCTCGCAGGGATGAAAACACTTCCCATGTAGCCGCATCGATCCAATCTGAAACGCTTATACCTGAGGCTGTTAGGTAATTGTCTGTGCGTTTGTTGAGATCATCGATGAGTTCCTGTCTACCTGGCTTATCTAGTCGGGCGTTTAGGCTGATCGTCAAGTACTCAAGGGTTTTGTTGACCTTTTCCTCTGTGACGATGGAGTACCTACGGCCAAGGGCCGCGCCCGACTCACACTGCATCGATTTGTGCAAAATTGAGCTGCAGGGGATCGTCTTTTTACCAGCACCTTTTGAGTTCTGAACGATATGCGAAATGTTCCAGCGTGTCTTGTCAGTGCTTTTTACCTGAACGAATTCGATGTTTCCATCAGATACAATATCGATATCGTCTGTGACCTCGCAGCGCACACTGCGGATAGTCTTGTCACGAAGCATTCGGGTGACATGGTAAGCGGCTACGCAGTCCTGAAATAAGAAACCGTGCTTGGCGGCTACTCCGCCTGAATCGTTCGACTCCATTTACACATCCGTGACAATTTTGCGAAAATTAAGAAGATGTTATGGCACAGTCCAATCGGATCACTGCATCATCATCAGTGATCTAAATACTTCACAGCCATTCTCGGACGCAGGTATCAAGCTTTTCAGGATTCCACAAATATTGGAATCCTGACGTCTAATTTGGTTATATAACATACTGTTCCAACTCACGTAAGGTAGGCACAGCCCTAATCAAGGTTTTGGTTTTCAAATCGTTCAGAGCTGAGACCGCCAACGGCACTATGGCACCGCCAGCGATTGTAATCACACTTGATATTATAAAACACAGTTGCACGCATTATTTACTGGTTGGTAGGGTCATATCTCAATGCTCTTTGAGCAATGTCAACATCGCGTGTTCATGGCTTTCTATGTTGTTGATGCCTTCCCCATCCGGCCCCCACTCCTTATAGCTCATCATGATGGCTTGTTTTAGGCTCTCTGCTCTGACCTGCTCCCCGTTGATTAGTACACCCCGATGTTAGTAATGTCTTCATAAGCCACATGAGGACATTCCCATGAAGAAGCGTTTTTCCGACGAACAGATCATCAGTATTCTCCGCGAGGCCGAAGCCGGGGTATCCGCCCGTGAGCTTTGCCGCAAGCACGCCATTTCTGATGCCACGTTTTACACCTGGCGTAAGAAGTATGGTGGTATGGAGGTGCCTGAGGTTAAGCGCCTGAAGTCGCTTGAGGAAGAGAACGCCAGACTCAAGAAGCTGCTTGCCGAAGCCATGCTGGATAAGGAGGCGCTTCAGGTGGCTCTTGGGCGAAAGTACTGACGACAGACCAGAAGCGCGAAGCCGTGATGTTAATGTGTGATGCGACCGGTCTGTCGCAACGTCGTGCCTGCGGGCTCACAGGCTTGTCCCTGTCGACCTGCCGCTATGACGCCCGGCGTCCAGCTGCTGATGCCCATTTATCAGGGCGCATTATTGAGCTGGCACTGGAGCGCAGGCGTTTTGGCTACCGCCGCATCTGGCAGTTACTGCGCCGTGAAGGGCTTCATGTTAATCACAAGCGCGTGTACCGCCTTTATCATCTGAGGGGGCTGGGCGTAAAACGCAGACGACGTCGTAAAGGGCTGGCAACAGAACGTCTGCCGCTGCTTCGCTCGGCGGCACCCAATCTGACCTGGTCGATGGATTTCGTCATGGACGCACTGGCTACAGGTCGCAGGATCAAGTGCCTTACCTGCGTCGATGACTTCACGAAGGAGTGCCTGACTGTCACCGTTGCCTTTGGGATTTCAGGCGTGCAGGTCACGCGTATTCTGGACAGTATTGCGCTTTTTCGCGGCTATCCGGCGACGATAAGAACTGACCAGGGGCCGGAGTTTACCTGTAGAGCACTTGACCAGTGGGCCTTTGAGCATGGCGTGGAGCTGCGGCTTATTCAGCCCGGCAAGCCGACACAGAACGGATTTATTGAGAGTTTTAACGGACGCTTTCGCGATGAATGCCTGAATGAACCCTGGTTCAACGACGTCAGTCATGCCAGAAAAATCATCAGTGAATGGCGTCAGGATTATAACGAGTGCCGCCCGCACTCCACGCTGAATTATCAGACGCCGTCTGAATTTGCGACGGGCTGGAGAAAGGGTAATTCTGATAGTGAAGGATCCGACATTACTAACTGAGCGTTGTATCTAATCCTGGGGGCAGGTCAGATCCACCGGAATCGAGTGATAATTGGGACACGTTTAGGTACATGGTATAGCGTGGGCCATACATGTGTACCAATTATGGATGGAAGTCATGGCTGACCCTGACCCAAAATTCGATATTGCTTGTTCAGGGAATCGATCCGCAGCGTCAAATCGAACTGGATAGCGTTTTCTCGGTAGTTGCCGCCAATTGATTTCAGCTTAAAAGTAAGAAAGTGATCTTACCCACGTAAAGCGCCGCATCTGTACTGTTGACGCGGGTTGTTATTCCTTTCGTTAACGTATTTAACTTTTCCAGCTATTTCAGCATCATTATCGTGACCATACTGGTTATGCTGCTGATGCTGTCGGTCGGGTAGTGGATTAACCGCGATGCGGTTATCACCCTCTGTTTTTGTTATCTCAATGAAGCCTGCCTTCATATACAATCTGGATAGCCATCAAACCATCCAGCGTAAAGGAGAGCAGCATGTCAATATCTGCACGTAATCAGTTGCCCGGTAAAGTTTTCGCCGTTCGTCCTGGCTCTGTAAATGACGAAGTGGAAGTTTCCCTTGATAAGGGTGGGAAACTGGTCGCCGTTGTGACCAGTAGTAGCAGAAACACGCTGGGTCTGGAGCCGGGTAAAGAAACCGTCGCGCTTATCAAAGCACCCTGGGTCATTCTGGCTACCGAGGAAAGCGGTCTGCTTTTTTCAGCCCGTAATCAGTTCCCCGGCAAGGTAACTTCTATGGAAAAAGGCGCGGTAAACTCTACCGTTCATATCCTTACGGATGAAGGACTTACCCTGACTTCCGTTATTACTAATGAAAGCACCGGAGAAATGGCTCTTAACGTAGGTACCAGAGTCATCGCCCTCATCAAAGCTTCTTCCGTTTTGCTTGCAGTCAGAAAACCCTGACGACGAATCCATCAGAACGGCTTCAGTTTCTCTTATACAGGACGACGCGTGACGGTTGTCCTGCCTTACTCTCTGGCATAGCCAATTAAGCCAACGTTTCTGGGCGGAATGCTTAAAATGCCCAATAAACATTGGTCAAATTTTTAACAGCCGAAACAGCCTCGCAATTTAAAGCCTCAAAAGTTATTGCTTGCGCAATTATATGCCAATTTATTGCGATGCTGCCTTCTAAACGCAACCCAATGCCAGGCGATGCCTCATACAATAAGTGCTCATTATGGAGGCCGTTTATGTCTGCTCACTCCCAACATCTGTCCGGTGACTTTACTTTTCGCCGTGAAATCGCGCGTGGCTCGGCCGCCGCGTTTCCGATGCTCATTGGCATTCTGCCGTTCGGCCTGTTGTTGGGCGCTCAGGCGGCACAAAAAGGGCTTTCGGTAGCCAGCCTGGCTCTGCTGACCGGCCTGAACTTCGCCGGAGGTTCGGAGTTTGCGGCCATCGCGCTGTGGACCTCACCGCCGCATGTACTCACTATTGTGTTAGTCAGCCTGCTGGTAAATAGCCGTCATCTGGTGATGGGAGCCTCATTCGCGCCCTACCTGAACCATCTGCCCGCAAGGAAAGTGCTGCCGGCCCTGTTCTTTATGTGTGACGAAAGCTGGGCGATGAGCATGGCCGACAACGCGCGTCGTCGGGCTCTGGGCTTATCCCCCGCATTTAGCGTCGGATATTACGCTGGCCTTGCCGGCGCGATGTGGCTGCTATGGATTAGCTCAACCGCAGCAGGCGTGCTTATCGGTCCGACCCTGGGCGACATTACCCGCTGGGGCTTTGACATGGCCTTTCCGGCGGTATTTTTTGTGCTGCTGAAGGGAATGTGGAAAGGGTTCAGAGTTGCTTTTCCCTGGCTGGTCAGCCTGGTTACCGCCGCTGCCGCCTTTCACTTTTTGCCTGGCGCGGCTTATGTTCCCATCGGCGCGCTAAGCGGGCTGTTAGCCATTTTTCTGACAGGTAAAAAAGCATGAGTCTTCTGACCACGGTCACCATTCTGCTGATGGCGCTGACAACCTACTTTACCCGCGTGGCAGGCTACCTGCTTCTGCGCAACCGAACGCTCGGTCCCCGCACGCGCGCAGTTATGGATGCCGCGCCTGGTTGCGTATTGATTACGGTTATTGCGCCTCACTTCGTGACCACCAGCCCGGCCGATCTGCTGGCGCTGGCAATCTCTCTGCTGGCGGCCATGCGGTTTTCGCTGCTGCCGGTAGTGGCGATCAGCGTGCTGGCCACCGCCCTGTTGCGTCACCTGCTCTGAGTAAAAAGCCCGGCGCGTTTAACGCAGTGGAATTTCAGTGGTTTGCTTGATGGTCTGCATGGGCAGTTCGGTTTTCACGCTTTTAACGCCCCTGATGCGCGTCAGATGCTGAGTCTGAAACTGACGGTACGCCGCAAGATCGGTGGTCATCACGCGCAGTAAAAAGTCGCAGTCCCCCACCATCAGATGACATTCAACTACTTCTGGCAGCAGGCTGGCCTCACGGGAAAAATGGTCGGTGGCTTCTGCATCCTGGCTGGTCAGCCAGACCCGTACAAAAACCGTCAGGTTCATCCCCACCGCCTGCGGGTTCAGGACCGCAACGTAACGTTCCACAATCCCCGCCTCTTCAAGCGCTTTTACTCTTCTCAGGCAGGGAGACGGCGATAGCCCAACCTTTTCTGCCAGGAGATTATTGGCAAGGCGACCATCTTTCTGCAGTTCAGCCAGAATGGCCCGGTCGGTTTTATCCAGCTTAAACATCGGGTACGCCATATTTGTCGGTGAAAACGCGCATTATAACCTCAACAAACCTGAAAGACAGCCAGTGGCGTCGTCTGGCAATAGTCTCTGGTTATGCGTGGATCTAAAACGTAAGGCAATAACGATCGGCAGGATAACGCCAGCGTTCATCTCTCCCGGCAGTAACGGCAGCACCATCATCCGCAACCTGTCCGGGTGAGCAAAACGACGCCTGACGGCAAACCTATGTCATCAACAGTACCGGTTATCTGCCGCAGGCTTTGTTTCCCTGCCCGACTTTCAGGACAACCGTCCGGGTTTTACAGTTTATTCTGAAGGCGAACGCCGCCTTACCGTGCCATTGTTAACTATACTCTTAGACTGGTAACGTTTATTTAATGAGGGAATGATGAAAAAGACAATCATGGCACTATCTGCACTGCTGCTGGCTTCTCCTGTTTTTGCTGCAACCACCCACGCAACGGATGACACCGTCGCCACTGCGCATGAAGAAGCAAATACCGCGAAAGAAAAACTGCATCAAACGCAGCATCAGGGCAAAGAGATGAAGCTCAAATCTCAACATGCAGCGGAAGGTAAAAGCGATAACCTGAGCAGCAAAGCCAGCGAAGGCTCGCAGAAAGCGTGGGATAAAACAAAAGAAGGCACGGAAAAAGGCTGGGACGCCACGAAAGAAGGCTCCGAAAAAGGCTGGAATAAGACCAAAGAAGGCGCCAGCAAAGTTAAAAACAAAGTAAGCGAGTAACGCCCTTTTTTGGGTTAAAAAAGGCCGCAAATGCGGCCTTTTAGCGTTCATGTTTATTAAAGCTCTATTTTTCTACAAAAGCCAGAGCGCCTGCCCCTGATATTTTGGCAAAGCATCAGCAGGCGTTTTTGTTGCCAGTTCCGCAGTTATCATCCCGTCAGGGGTGCTTTTCACCATGCCCAGGCCGTTTTCACAGCAGGCGTAATTTTCACACCGAACAATAACTGTTTTTAATCCAGCCGTTTATAAAGTACTGCGGGTTATTTTATTTTTATAATATCCTTTCCAGGCAGCAGGTAATCCCCTGGTCAATATATTTACAGACTCCTTAACAGACTTAATCCTGGCGGCGATATTAATCATTAATTAACGGTTTAGCTGGGCGACGGTGCGATAACTGGCATTCATGGCGAGAGGTTTTTGAGGTAATGACGCATAAAAAAGCAACCCTGACTGGCTTGATTGCCGTTTTGCTGTGGAGCACCATCGTGGGGCTGATCCGCAGCGTCAGCGAAGGGTTTGGTGCGGTAGGCGGCGCAGCAATGATCTATACGCTGAGCGCGCTGCTGTTGCTAGTTACCCTGGGCTTCCCGAAGCTCAAAACCTTTCCGCGCGCCTATCTGATTATCGGCAGCCTGCTGTTTGTCTGCTATGAGCTATGCCTTTCGCTATCGCTGGGCTTTGCCAACAGCGGCACCCAGGCAATTGAAGTCGGCATGGTTAACTATCTGTGGCCCGGCCTGACGATTCTACTGTCGGTGTTGGTTAACCGGCAAAAAACCAGCCTGTTAATTGTTCCAGGGTTGCTGCTCGCTGTGGCCGGTATCTGTCTGGTGTTAGGAGGCAGCCACGGCTTCTCGGTGACGAATATCATCGCTAATTTGCACAGTAATCCATTAAGTTATGCGCTGGCCTTTAGCGGCGCGGTTATTTGGGCGGTTTACTGTGTGGTTACGCAAAAAATTGCGCAGGGCAGCAATGGCATTACGCTATTTTTTATTCTGACCGCTATAGCTCTGTGGATTAAATTTTTCTCTGCGCCACAGCCTGGCTTTATTATTAATACCTCGGTGATGATTAGCCTGCTCCTGGCAGCCTGCGCTATGGGGTTCGGCTACGCCGCCTGGAATACCGGAATTTTACACGGCAATGTTACCGTGCTGGCGACCGCCTCCTATTTTATTCCGGTGATTTCCGCCCTGCTTGCCGCGTTTATTCTGGATTCAACGCTGACGCTAACCTTTTGGCAGGGTTCGGCGATGATCAGCCTGGGATCGCTGCTCTGCTGGTGGTCAACCCGCACCGCAGAAATGACCAGGGCGCCGCGTAAGGTTTGATGAATAAACATGCGTTTAATGCGCTGATTATCGCCAGATGAAAAATGCCCTGCACAAACCCGGTATTTTTATACAAGAGATCTGACAGCGCGAGGTTATATCACGCTACATAATGAAAAAGCCCCGTTTATGCGGCCTGCCTGCCCTGTGCGCTAACCAGCAAAATAAAGCATCAATAATAACCGGCTGATAAACAACAATGGCTCCTGCACGGAGCCATTATTATCTGGGTCAGAAGCTGTAGTTCGCGGTGATGGAAACGTTACGCGGCGCGCCGTAAACGATATATTGCCCAACGTAGGTGTCGTAGGATTTATCGAACAGGTTATTCAGGTTAGCCTGCACCGACAGCTGTTTGGTGACCTGATAGCGGCCAAACAGATTCACCAGCGCATAGCTACCCTGCTCTGCTCGCCAGTTGCCGTTGCCTTCCGGTCCTGCCACATCCTGCCAGACGTGCGTCTGCCAGTTAATGCCGCCGCCGAGCGTTAAATCGCTTAAGGTCGGCACATTGTAGGCAGCAAACAGTTTCAGGCTGGTGCGCGGCAGCATCGGGTTGACGGCACTGCCTTCGCCATCTTCCGCCACGTAGCGCGTCGCGCCGAACGTCATCTGCAGGTTATCGGTTACCGCACCGTTAACCTCAAATTCAATGCCTTTACTGACCGTGCCCTGCGCGGCGGTATAAGCCAGTTCACCGTTGGAGTTCGGGATAATCGCGCCGGTGCTTTGCGCGACGTTATCCTGCTCAATGCGAAATACCGCAGCCGAGGTGGTCAGGCGGCTGTTCAGCCAGTCCGCTTTTACTCCGGTTTCGTAGTTTTTGCCGGTCACCGGCGCCAGGTAGTTGCCGTTGATATTCCGGTTGGTCTGCGGGTTAAAGATTGAGGTGTAGCTGGCGTAAGCGGACCAGGTGTCATTGATGTCATAAACCAGGCCCGCATAAGGCGTAACGCGATTCTTCGCCAGATTCTGCGTCAGCGTGCTGGTGCTCCATTTGGTATAGCGCGCGCCCACAATCAGCGTCAGCGGATCGGCCAGCGAAATGCGCGTTGCCGTATAGGCTGACTTTTGATGAACCGTATCTTCCTGCGCCAGGCTTAGCTCTCCCCAGTTGGTTTCAGGGAAATTGCCGTTCCAGTCATTGATATTGCCCACGTCATCCGGGGAAAGATTGGCAAACGCGCTCATATAGCGGTTGTTTTGTCGGCTATAGCTAACGCCCGCCATCAGTTCATGCTGACGGCCAAACAGCTGATAAGGCCCACTGGCAAAGGCGTCAAGCGCACCTGTTTTGCGCGTGCCGGTATTGTAGCCGGTGCCGCCGATGACCGGATAATTGGCGTAAGCGCTGACGCCTCGTCCGCTGCTTTTATCGAAGAAGCCATCGATATAAAGCATTTTGCTGTCGAGTTTGGTTTCCGCATGGGTGCCGTTCAGGGTGAACTGCCAGCCGTTGTCGAAGCGCTGTTTCAGCGTGGCGAAGACTTTTCTGGACTCCGTATCGCTGTAGGCCCAGTCAGGCGCGGTATTGTCGCTGCGATCGTAGCTGATTTGGCTGCCGTCCGTATACCAGCGCGGTAAGCCGCCCCAGGCTGGGCTGTCGGCATGGTTTTCCTGATAGTCGTAGCCCACCGATAAAGTGGTGGAATCGGTCAAATCCGCATCCAGCACGCCATAAATGAATTTTTTGTCAGCGCTGTAGCGATCAAGATAGCTGTTTCTGTCCTGATAGCCAGCCACCACGCGTCCGCGTAGGTGGCCTGAATCGGTTAAGGGTGCAGACAGATCAAGAACGTAGCGCTGCTTGTCCCAGCTGCCGTAGCTGGCAGAGACGTTGCCGACAAACTCGCGGCTGTCGGCGTGCTTACGTACCATATTCACCGAGGCGGATGGGTTGCCCGTGCCGCTCATCAGGCCGGTCGCGCCGCGCACCACTTCGATACGATCGTAAATCGCGGTATCAGACAGGGCGTCGCCGAGGTTCCAGCGCTCTTCAAACAGGGTCGGAATGTCATCAACCATGTAGTTATCAATCATAAACCCGCGCGAATAGAAGGTGCTGCGATCGAGATCGGCCACCTTTTCCGTTACGCCGGTGGTGTTCTTCAGCACATCGCCCAGCGACTGCAATTGCTGATCCTGCATGCGCTGCTTGCTGATAATAGTGACGGATTGCGGAATATCGCGGGCGGTTAAGGTCATTTTGGTACCCGCCTGGGTGACCGGCACGCTGTAATCACTGTGCTGCGGGCTCTCTTCGCTGTTGGCGGCGGCATCCACCACCAGCGTTTCTTCCTGCTGAGCCGCATATGCAGCGTTCCCGTGCAGCGCGATGGCGATCAGCGCGGCCAGACAGGTTAAACTCCGTCTGGCTGATGCGCCTCCGCTAAGGCGGCTTTCCCTGTTATCTACTGAAATTAAAAGCATTTTTTACCTTCGCTAACTATTATTCTTTTCGTTTGCCCGGCCGTAGGCGCTTTCCCAACCTGAAAAAGCCCTACGCTTAAGACAGTTTTCCCTGAGCCAGTAAATGCCTGGGCGCGGTATCAGTCCCTGTCGGCTTCGCGGATAAAATGAAAAACGTAAAAAAACATTTCGCAACACTAATACGAATGAGAAATTTAATCATTTTCATTACGGATGTAAATAAGCATGACGGAATTGTCTTGAGCGTGCCTGATGAGCGAAAGCAAAAGGTAAAGATGCGGGTTTGGCGGGGAGAAGATGCGAAGCGTTCCCCGATAGTTGACCGGGGAAACGTTATCTGGCCTGAGGCCTTTTACCGTGCGTCTGCAGCCGGACGCAGGCGGGCGGTTAAGCCACGCAGGAAATAACGCAAGAACTGGTCACCGCATTCACGGTAATTTTTATGCTCCGGCGCGCGCATCATAGCGGTAATTTCCGGCATGGAGATACGGAACTGCTGAGAGGTCAGGATCGCCAGAATATCATCGCTTTTCAGCGCAAAGGCCACGCGCAACTTTTTGAGGATAATATTGTTATTTATGCGGCGATCGACTTTCAGCGGCGGCATGCTCTCATCTTTGCCGCGCTTATGGTAAATCAGACCGTTCAGGAAACAGCTCATCAGCACATCCGGGCAGGCAACAAAACCCTCTTCTTCCTCTTTCAGCAGATAGCTGGCCATCTGCTCAAGCGGGATCGCCGTATCGGCCAGCGCCAGGATCGCGAGCATATCGTTGTTGTTCAGCTTTAGCGTGTAGCGCAGGCTACGCAGTACGTCGTTGTTCATCATCGCGATGATTCCTTACCCTTCCGGCATTCAAAGCGGGCAGTATAGCGATCTCTGCGCTGATGACGAGCAAAACTGCACGCTTTTGGCGTAACGGAGAGCGGGCAAAAGCGGGGATTCGGCCTGAAACAGCCGCCCTGCAGATGCAGGCGCGGCAGGAGAAAGGATTAATTTTCCAGCTTGTAGTTCAGGGTGATTTCGGCATTCAGCACCTGTGAAACCGGGCAGCCCGCTTTTGCCTTATTGATGATTTCATCAAAGGCGGCGTTATCAATCCCCGGCAGCTTAATGCTGCTGTCGAGCGCAATCTTCGTGATGGCAAAGCCTTCGCCCTTTTTATCCAGCAACACGTCCGCCGTGGTATCGATACTCTGCGGCGTATGGCCTGCCTGACCCAGCATCATAGAGAGCGCCATTGAGAAGCAGGCGGCATGCGCGGCGCCGATTAACTCTTCCGGGTTGGTGCCGGGCTGATTTTCAAAACGGGTATTAAAACCGTACGGCTGCTGTTTCAGCGCGCCGCTTTCAGTAGAGACGGTGCCCTTACCGCTTTTAAGATCGCCTTCCCAGTGTGCCTGACCTTTCTTATGAATCGTCATCTTTCCTCCGGTTTTACTGAAATGTTCTATCAGTATAGTTAGCCTGCTGCGTATCGCCTGGCGGCAACATTTTTATTGCAGTGCCGTGCGCTGCCGTTGTTAACGGTTTATCAGCCGCCGCGCGCGCCAACCGGGTTGATCACCGGCTGAACCTGTGCCGGTTCAATGTTGTACATGCCGCCATAAAACGGATCCACCAGCAGCCAGCCTGGGAAGCCGCCCAATGGAATATTACCCAGGATATACCACAGGTTCGCCTTCTCCCTTAGCGGCAGCGTCAGCGGAACGTAGCCGGGCCGTTCCAGCATGACCCGATAGCTCTTTTTACCGAAATAGCTGCCGTTAGATTTCTCCAGTACCACGGTTTTTGGCGTCATTCCTTCCGCCACCGCACGTCCGCTCTCATCCTGGACGACAAAGGTTGCGCCCTGCGGAATCGAATCGATTCGCACGCTTTGGGTTTCCGAGCCGACAATAGCGGCACAGCCGCTGAGCAACGATGCCGCCGCCAGCGCCAGTAACAGGCGTTTCATACGCTTTCCTGAATTTTACGGTTTGGTACTAGTTTAATCGGCAACGCAACACTTTTCCTTAGCGCCCGGACTCCTTCCCTGGCGCTAAGGCGTCGTAAGACGTTATTGATAGCGGCGGTGGGCCGACGCCGCGAAACCGGCGGAAAGACTTTAATCGAACATACTTTGCAAATAGCGTTCCAGCGCGGCGCGGGAGCTAAACCCGTGCGGAATGCCGTAGTGATCCTGAGTAGCACCTACAAGGTACACAGGAAAGCGCGTGTAGTGATCGCAGGTCTTAATATCTGACGCCGGGTCCGCATAGTTCAGGCTTTTTTCTTTCAGCGTCGGATGAATGACCAGTGCGGTTCGCCCCAGGCGCGCTTCGCGGTTGACGTAAACATAGTTTTCGCCACGGCGATAGCCATAGGTCTTCGGCGTTACGGTATCCATTTCAAAACCCGCTTTTTCCAGAACGCGTGCCACCTCATCTGGTCGTAAATACATGCTTGATCCTCTTAATCTTATAAAGCTTCGCAACCTTACATCAGCGCAGCCGCCAGGAACATTCAGAATTATCCAGAAAGTCCGCGGCTGGAGACCTTTAGCGCTGCGCTTACCGGGAGTGGTTTACATAAGTATTACGTTATTCAGCAAAGGGGGAGGAAAAATGTCTAAACAAACAGTGAAAAATAATGATTTTGCCTGAAAAATTTTTCTCCAGCGCTGGTGCGCCCTGCGCCGCTATTTGCCGTTAGGCCTGAAGTCTACAGGGTTGAAAATGAAAAACTCTACATCTAGTATTCAAAACATCAACCACACACAATACCTTGTATTAACGCCGCAGCGGCTTTATCGCTGGCGCGTAATGTAGCACAGGGTTTCAGGACGATTAAGAGGAATACGAATCATGCTCATTACTGTTTACACTAAAAACAACTGCATGCAGTGTACCGCTACCAAAAACATTATGGATAAACAGGGAATGGCCTATCAGCTGATTAATCTGGACGACGAGCCGGGCGCTATCGAGAACCTGAAAGCGCTCGGCTACCGTCAGCTGCCGGTAGTGATGGCCGATGGCGATAGCTGGAGCGGTTTCCGCCCCGATAAGCTGATACGTCTGGCGCAGGGGTAATCCTATGCTGGTCTACTTTTCCAGCCAGTCGGAAAATACCCACAGGTTCATTACCCGACTTGGTTTGCCGGCGCGCCGTATTCCGTTAGATAAATCGCAGCGCCTGCGGGTGGATCGGCCTTTTATCCTGGTAGTGCCCAGCTACGGCGGCGGCAGCGCGCGCGGTGCCGTGCCATCCCAGGTTATTCAGTTTCTTAATGATGAAGCCAATCGTCGGCTGCTGCGCGGCGTGATTGCCGCGGGCAACCGCAACTTCGGCGCGGGCTTTTGCCTGGCCGGCGACATCATTGCGCAAAAATGTCAGGTTCCCTACCTTTACCGCTTCGAGCTAATGGGAACCGCCGACGATATCGCCAACGTTAAAGCGGGAGTGACCCAATTTTGGCAACAACAGACAGCCCACAGCTAACGCCCGATTATCATGCGCTGAACGCCATGCTTAATCTTTATGACGATCAGGGAAATATCCAGTTTGATAAAGATCGTGAGGCGGCGCGCCAGTTCTATCTGCAACAGGTGATCCCCAACAGCGTGCCTTTCGACTTGCTGACGGCGCGGCTGCAGTATCTGGTGGCGGAAGGCTATTACGAAGCGGAGGTATTGAACGCTTATTCCTTTGAATTTGTCTGCCAGCTGTTTGAACGGGCGGCCGGTTGGGGCTTCCGCTTCCAGACCTTTTTAGGCGCCTGGAAATTTTTCACCAGCTATGCGCTCAAGACGTTCGACGGCAAGCGTTATCTGGAAGACTTCCCCGATCGCGTCTGCATGGTGGCGCTGACGCTGGCGCAGGGCGATAGCCGTTTAGCCACGGCGCTGATGGAAGAGATGCTTACCGGCCGCTTCCAGCCTGCAACCCCGACCTTCCTTAACTGCGGCAAACAGCAGCGCGGCGAGCTGGTTTCCTGCTTTTTATTGCGCATCGAAGATAATATGGAGTCGATTGGCCGCGCGGTAAACTCCGCTTTGCAGCTGTCAAAACGCGGCGGCGGCGTGGCCTTTCTGTTATCTAACCTGCGCGAAGCCGGTGCGCCGATTAAGCGTATTGAAAATCAGTCTTCCGGCGTGATCCCGGTGATGAAGATGCTGGAAGACGCTTTTTCCTACGCCAATCAGCTGGGCGCGCGTCAGGGCGCCGGGGCGGTTTATCTGCATGCACATCATCCCGATATTCTGCGTTTTCTTGATACCAAACGGGAAAACGCGGATGAGAAGATCCGCATTAAAACCCTGTCGCTCGGCGTGGTGATCCCGGATGTTACTTTCCGCCTGGCGAAAGAGAACCAGCCTATGGCGCTGTTCTCGCCGTATGACGTGGAGCGCCTGTATGGTCAGGCGTTTGCCGATGTTAGCATCAGCGAGAAATATGATGAGATGCTGGCGGATGAGCGTATCCGCAAAACTTTTATTAATCCGCGCGAGTTCTTCCAGACGCTGGCGGAGATCCAGTTCGAATCGGGCTATCCCTATATTATGTT
Source organism: Mixta theicola (assembly GCF_002895925.1). GTDB lineage: Bacteria > Pseudomonadota > Gammaproteobacteria > Enterobacterales > Enterobacteriaceae > Mixta > Mixta theicola. The sequence goes on from NZ_NWUO01000008.1 coordinate 180,532, forward strand.
CGAAGATACGGTTAACCGCACCAATCCGGTGCAGGGCCGCATCAATATGAGCAATCTCTGTTCGGAAATCCTGCAGGTGAACGCCCCCTCCAGCTACCATGACGACCTCGGCTATCGCCAGGTCGGTAAGGATATTTCCTGTAATCTCGGCTCGCTGAATATTGCCCACGCGATGGATTCCGGCAACCTGGCGCGTACCGTTGAGATCGCGGTGCGCGGCCTTAGCGCCGTATCGGATATGAGCCACATTCATTCGGTGCCTTCGATAGAGCATGGCAATGCGCAGTCGCATGCCATTGGCCTGGGCCAGATGAACCTGCACGGCTACCTGGCGCGTGAAGGGATCGCCTACGGCTCGCCGGAAGCGCTGGATTTTACCAATCTCTACTTTTACTGCGTCACCTGGCACGCGCTACGCACCTCAAACCAGCTGGCGCGGGAACGGCAGCAGCGCTTTGCGGGTTTTGAGCAGTCGCGCTACGCCAGCGGCGACTATTTTACGCCGTATATCGAGCAGGCCTGGCTACCGCGTACCGAACGCATCGCACGGCTGTTTGCCGAGGCGGGCATCGCCCTGCCGGACCAGGCGGACTGGACTGCGCTGCGTGAAGCGGTGATGCGCGACGGCCTGTATAACCAGAATCTGCAGGCGATCCCGCCAACCGGATCGATCTCTTATATCAATCACGCCACGTCGAGCATTCATCCCATCGTTTCGCGCATTGAAATTCGTAAAGAAGGCAAGACCGGACGCGTTTACTATCCGGCCCCCTTCCTGACCAATGAAAATTTTGCCGAATGGCAGGATGCGTATGAGATTGGCCCGGAGGCGATTATTGACACCTATGCGGAAGCGACGCGGCATGTCGATCAGGGGCTATCGCTGACGCTGTTCTTCCGCGATAACGTCACGACGCGCGACATTAACCGCGCGCAAATCTACGCATGGAAGAAAGGGATCAAAACCCTTTATTACATTCGCCTGCGACAGATGGCGCTGGAAGGCACTGAGGTGCAGGGCTGTGTTTCCTGCTCGCTATAAAATGAATTGATGGATCGAGTTATGCAAAACCTTAAGCACATCCAGGCGATAAACTGGAACCGTATCGAAGATGAGAAAGATCTGGAAGTCTGGAACCGTCTGACCACTAATTTCTGGCTGCCGGAAAAGGTGCCGCTCTCTAACGATCTGCCCGCGTGGAATAGCCTGAGCAAAACAGAGCAGCAGCTGACTATCCGCGTATTTACCGGCCTGACGCTGCTGGACACCTTGCAAAATAGCGTTGGCGCGCCGGCACTGATGGCCGATGCGCTGACGCCGCATGAAGAGGCGGTGATGTCCAATATCAGCTTTATGGAAGCGGTGCATGCGCGCTCTTACAGCTCGATTTTCTCTACGCTGTGCCCGGTTAACGATGTGGATGCGGCCTATGCCTGGAGCGAAAGCTGCGGCCCGCTGCAGAATAAAACCCGGCTGATCCACCAGCACTATTATGCCGACGATCCGCTGAAAAAGAAGATTGCCAGCGTCTTCCTTGAGTCGTTTCTCTTCTATTCCGGTTTCTGGCTGCCGATGTACTGGTCAAGCCGCGGCAAGCTCACCAATACCGCCGATCTTATCCGCCTGATTATTCGCGATGAGGCGGTACATGGCTATTATATCGGCTATAAGTACCAGAAAGGGCTACAAAAAATTGATCCCGCCCGGCGTGAAGCGCTGCAGCAGTTCGCCACTGAGCTGTTGCTGGCGCTTTATGATAACGAGCTGGCTTACACCGAGGCGCTGTATGGCGAAACGCCGTGGCTGGAGGAGGTAAAAGCCTTCCTGCACTATAACGCCAATAAGGCGCTGATGAATTTGGGTTATGACGCACTGTTCCCGGCGGAAATGACCCAGGTCAACCCGGCGATTTTAAGCGCGCTGTCGCCGAATGCCGATGAGAATCACGATTTCTTCTCCGGCTCCGGCTCCTCGTATGTGATGGGCAAAGCGGTGGATACTGAAGATGAGGACTGGGATTTTTAAATAATTATCGGGCGCGCATAAGCGCCCTTTTTCTTTTTCAGCGCTTCCGCATTAAACTTAATAATTATCTTCTCAGAACTTTCGCCAGAAATAATCGATTTTTCTGGCTTTATTACCTGCAACTCACCGCTGATTTTCATCGCAAATTAACGGCAAAAACGCGCATTCCCTCCAACAAATTTGATTTTTTTTAGCCCGCAATTATATCCCCGCAGCCCTTATCCCTTCTGACCTGACGCGAGACAAGCATCTCACAGCGTGATGACAAGCGCCGCGCAAAGGGTTGCCTGAGATTCTGAGTATGTTAGGGTATAGGCCGCTTTAATTCTACCAGGACGAGTATCATAGTAAATAATTAACTAACCAGGGCATTTAAATTGCATGGCAATTAAGTTAGAAGCAAAGAACCTTTATAAAGTATTTGGCGAAAATCCTGAACGTGCTTTTAAATATATTGATAAAGGCGTTAGCAAAGAAACGCTGTTGGAAAAAACCGGACTCTCTTTAGGCGTTAAAAATGCCAGTCTGGCCATTGAAGAAGGCGAGATATTTGTCATCATGGGGCTTTCCGGTTCGGGAAAATCCACCATGGTTCGCCTCCTCAATCGTCTGATAGAGCCGACGCGCGGCCAGGTGATTATTGACGGCGTCGATATTGCAAAAATATCCGACAGCGAGCTGCGTGAAGTACGACGAAATAAGATCAGTATGGTATTTCAGTCATTCGCCCTGATGCCGCATATGAACGTGCTAAATAATACCGCCTTCGGTATGGAATTAGCCGGCGTTCCGCAGCAGGAACGGCAGGAAAAAGCGCTGGAGGCGCTGCGTCAGGTCGGGCTGGAAAATTATGCGCATGCCTGGCCCGATGAATTATCTGGCGGTATGCGGCAGCGCGTTGGATTAGCACGCGCGCTGGCGATTAATCCCGATATTTTATTAATGGACGAGGCTTTTTCCGCGCTCGATCCTTTAATCCGCACCGAAATGCAGGATGAGCTGGTAAAGCTGCAGGCGAAACATCAGCGCACCATTATCTTTATTTCCCACGATCTTGATGAGGCGATGCGAATTGGCGATCGCATCGCCATTATGCAGGGCGGCGAAGTGGTGCAGGTCGGAACGCCGGATGAAATATTAAATAATCCCGCCAATGACTACGTGCGCACCTTTTTCCGCGGCGTTGATATTAGTCACGTGTTCAGCGCCAAAGATATTGCCCGCCGTGGCGCCAGCGCGCTGATACGTAAAGCACCGGGTTTTGGTCCGCGTTCAGCGATAAAGCTGCTGCAGGATGAAGACCGGGAATATGGCTACGTGCTGGAAAAACAAAAATTTGTTGGCGTGGTTTCCACCGATTCGCTGAAGGCGGCGCTGGCTGCCGGCGCGGGCATTGACGCCGCGATCCTCTCTGCGCCTGCCGCTGTGCCTGGCGATATGTCCCTGAATGAACTGCTGTCGCACGTGGCCCAGGCGCCGTGCGCCGTGCCGATTGTCGGCGAAGAGAATCAGTACATCGGGGTTATTTCTAAAGGCACGCTGTTACAGGCATTAGATCGTGAGGGGAATCAGCCATGAGTCAGACAACGAACAATCCGTGGGAAAATGCATCATCGCAGCCGGCGGCAACCGATACGGCCAGCGATCCCTGGAGCAGCGCGCCCGCTGACGGCGGCGCGGCTCAGCCTACCAGCGGCGGCGACGCCTGGGGTTCGCCCTCCGATGCGGCAGGCGGCCATGATGCCGCCGCCAGCAGCAGCGACTGGCTAAACAGCGCGCCCGCGCCGCAGGCGGAACATTTTAATGTGCTGGATCCGTTTCATCACACTCTGATCCCGCTCGACAGCTGGGTTACGCACGGGATCGACTGGATCGTCAGTCATTTCCGCCCGCTGTTTCAGGGGATCCGCATTCCGGTGGACTATATCCTTAGCGCTTTCCAGCAGCTGCTGCTGGGAATGCCCGCGCCGGTCGCTATCGTGCTGTTTGCGCTTATTGCCTGGCAGCTTTCCAGCTTCAGCATGGGCGTCGCCACGCTTATTTCACTGGTGCTGATTGGCGCTATCGGCGCCTGGTCACAGGCGATGGTTACGCTGGCGCTGGTATTAACCGCCCTGCTGTTCTGTATTGCTATCGGCCTGCCGCTTGGCATCTGGCTGGCACGCAGTGAACGCGCCGGACGCATTATTCGCCCGCTGCTGGATGCGATGCAAACCACGCCGGCCTTCGTTTATCTGGTACCGATTGTCATGCTGTTTGGTATCGGCAACGTGCCGGGCGTAGTGGTAACCATTATCTTTGCCCTGCCGCCGATTGTGCGCCTTACCGTTCTTGGCATTAAACAGGTGCCGGCGGATTTAATTGAGGCGGCGGAATCGTTTGGCGCTAACCCGCGTCAAATGCTGTTTAAAGTGCAGCTGCCGCTGGCGATGCCGACGATTATGGCAGGCGTGAATCAGACGCTAATGCTGGCGCTGTCGATGGTGGTTATCGCTTCGATGATTGCGGTCGGCGGCCTGGGGCAAATGGTGCTGCGCGGCATTGGCCGTCTCGATATGGGGCTGGCCACCGTTGGCGGCGTTGGTATCGTTATCCTCGCGATTATCCTCGATCGCCTGACGCAGTCCTTTGGCCGCAACAGACGAAGCCGCGGCAACCAACGCTGGTACGCCACCGGCCCGCTGGGTTTACTGACCCGTCCCTTTATTAAATAACGTCCTGGCGGCGCTGCACGCCCATGCGGCATCGCTGCACGCCGCTCCGTTATTGTCTGATAACAATTAATAAGGAATCGCTATGCGCAAAACAGCCCTTCTGGCCGCCGTTCTGACATCGCTGGCTACCGTGCCGGCCTTCGCCGCTGATTTACCCGGTAATGGCATTACCGTTAAGCCGATACAAAGCACCATTTCTGAAGAGAGCTTCCAGACGCTGCTGGTCAGCCGCGCGCTGGAAAAGCTGGGCTACCGCGTCGAGAAGCCGAGCGAAGTGGATTATAACGTTGGCTATACCTCGATCGCTTCCGGCGACGCCACCTTTACCGCCGTAAACTGGCAGCCGCTGCACGACGATATGTATCGCGCCGCCGGAGGCGATAAAGCGTTTTATCGTCAGGGAACGTATGTTACCGGCGCCGCGCAGGGCTACCTGATCGACAAGAAAACCGCTGAGAAGTATCACATTACCCGCATCGATCAGCTCAAAGATGAGAAGCTGGCGCGGCTGTTTGATACCAATGGCGACGGCAAAGCGGATATGACCGGCTGCGCGCCAGGCTGGGGCTGCGAGGCGGTGATCCTGCATCAGAATAAGGCCTTTGGCCTGAGCAACACCGTTGAGCCGAATATGGGAAATTATGCCGCCATGATGGCTGATACCCTTGCCCGCTATAAGCAAGGCAAACCGATTCTCTATTACACCTGGACACCGTACTGGATCAGCGACGTTCTGGTTCCCGGCCGCGATGTAGTCTGGCTGCAGGTGCCGTTCTCCTCCATGCCGGGCGCGCAGAAAGAGATAAATACCCAGCTGCCGAACGGCGCTAACTACGGTTTCCCGGTCAGCACCATGCATATCGTCGCTAACAAAGCCTGGGCTGAGAAAAACCCGGCGGCGGCGCGCCTGTTTGCTGAGATGAAGCTGCCGATTGCCGATATCAACGCGCAGAACTCGCGGATGCATCAGGGCCAGTCCTCTGAACAGGCGATTAACGCTCACGTTGACGGCTGGATTAAAGCCCATCAGGCGCAGTTCGATCGCTGGATCGACGATGCGAAAGCCGCAGCACAATAGTCTGTTAAAAATTAATAACGGTGGGCCTACGCCGGGCGTTCAGTCAGACGGCTCCTGAGCTCAGGGCGCGGGAAGCCCGGGCGGAAGAGTAAAGCGCCCCGCGCGGGCAGTTTGTCAGCAGACTGACGGGCAACGTATGTTGCCCGTTTTTTATTTATCCTGCCTTTATATCAGCTAAAGGTTACGCTGGCGCTGATGAACATAAACCAAACTGGTATGTTCTGTTAAATGTAACCAACAATGAAATAGTTTTTTGGGTTACTATTAGTCGCGACGAATTATCAACTGTGCTTATTGCTTATTGCTTATGAATTCAACATCCCAGGGGCTTAGCCCAACGCTGGTGGCCCTGATGTCAATCGCCACGGGACTGGCGGTGGCCTGTAACTATTACGCGCAGCCCCTGCTGGATACCATTGCCCGCAGCTTTAACCTGTCGGTTAATCAGGCCGGTTTCATTGTCACCACCGCTCAGCTCGGCTATGCCGCCGGTCTCTTGCTGCTGGTGCCGCTTGGCGATCGCCTGGAGCGACGCGGGCTGATTGTCGGCATGAGCCTGCTGGCGGCGGGCGGCATGGTGATTACCGCGCTTTCTGGCAGCCTCGGCATGATGCTGCTGGGCACCGCGCTGACCGGCCTGTTTTCCGTCGTCGCTCAGCTGCTGGTGCCGCTGGCGGCCACGCTCGCCGCACCGGAAAAACGTGGCAAAGTAGTGGGAACCGTGATGAGCGGCCTACTGCTCGGTATTCTGCTGGCCCGAACCGTTGCTGGCGCACTGGCGCAGCTGGGCGGCTGGCGGGCAGTATTCTGGGTAGCCAGCGTACTGATGGTGCTGATGGCACTGGCGCTGTGGCGAGGATTGCCGCGCTATCGTCAAACGGTGGCGCTTAGCTATCCCCAGCTGCTCGGTTCTATTTTCCGTCTCTATGCCCAAACACGCGTTATCCGCACCCGCGCCATTATTGGCTGCCTCTCCTTCGCTAACTTCAGCGTGCTCTGGACCTCCATGGCCTTTTTACTCGCCGCTCCGCCTTTTAACTATTCCGAAGGCGAAATCGGCCTGCTGGGCCTGGCGGGCGCGGCTGGAGCATTGGCGGCGCGGCAGGCTGGCTCGCTGGCGGATCGGGGCAAGGCGCGCCTGACCACCACGCTGGGATTGCTGATTATGCTGGGCTCATGGGGTTTAACCGCGTTAGGCGCTCATTCACTGGTGGCCCTGATTGCCGGCATTATTCTGCTCGATTTAGCGGTACAGGGCGTTCACATCACCAACCAGAGCGTGATCTACCGGCGCATGCCCGAAGCACGCAACCGACTTACGGCTGGCTACATGACCAGCTACTTTATCGGCGGCGCCGCTGGCTCGTTGATTTCCGCCAGCGCTTATCATTTTGCTGGCTGGTATGGCGTCTGTATCGCCGGAGTGCTATTAACTTTGCTTAATCTGTTGAGCTGGTGGCAGGGCCATCGCTACGAAGATCACAATAATTAATCGCCAAAATGTAAATAGCCATTTTTTTCAGTAACGACAGGCTATAAAGCCGTAACCCACTCTGGTATGGTTAGCGGTAAATTTATTCAACATAGTTATCTTTTCGTAAGCAATTATTCAGGTAATGGAAAGAATATTGCTGTCAGAAGGATAAAGCCCGCACAAAACTGGCAGCGGCTATTAGCCTGCCACATTAGCGGCAAACAAGATTTATCACCCAAAACGGTGCGTTTTGGGTTTATTTTGCTCTGCTGCCCCGCTTCGCCCAACGGCGACGCTATCAGAGCTACGGCATCAGAGGGTTATGCTGCCTGACCTTCGGTTTATGGAGTGAGCCGAAAACTTTAGATGATGACGTTGCGATCGTATGAGCCATCGCTACTGATAAAGATGTTCATGTCTGTTTCGTCATTGCCATTACTATACCAGTTGCAACTAATGAGGTTCCTTTAAGATGGAAAGTTCGTTTACTCCCATTGAACAGATGCTGAATATTCGCGCTACACGTCATAAAGATTTTCCGCTCCACGAAATCGTACTGACGCGTCTGTGTATGCACATGCAGAGCAAGCTGTTGGATAATCGCAACAAGATGCTGAAAGCTCAGGGGATTAACGAGACACTGTTTATGGCGTTGATTACGCTGGACGCCCAGGAAAACCAAAGCATCCAGCCTTCTGAACTGAGCGCCGCGCTGGGCTCTTCCCGTACTAACGCCACGCGTATCGCCGATGAGCTGGAAAAGCGCGGCTGGATTGAGCGCCGCGAAAGCGATAACGATCGTCGTTGTCTGCATCTGCACCTGACGGAAAAAGGCAACGCCTTCCTGCGCCAGGTGCTGCCGCCGCAGCATCAGAGCCTGCAGTATCTGTGGTCTTCCCTGTGCAGCAGCGAAAAAGCGCAGCTGGAAAGCCTGACGCGTAAGTTACTGAACCGTCTTGACCAGATGGATGAAGAAGACGTTATTTCTTCCCTCTCCTGCCAATAGCAATTCCTGCGACACAATCACGCTCAGAAACCGTTATTTTAATTCCCTTTTGTCCATGCCAGCGCTATCGCTGGCATTTTAGGCTCGGGTCCCTGCACACATGGAAAGGCGCGCCCCGAAATAGATATATACGTGGAAAACGTGGAGAGAAGCATGAGTGCGAATGCGGAAACGCAACAACCGCTACAGCCAGCCAATAAAAAGAAAAAACGTAAAGGTGCGTTAATTTTTCTGGCTGTTTTGTTTGTTCTGGTTGGTATTGCTTATTTGATTTACTGGGCATTGGTGCTGCGCCATTTTGAAGAAACTGATGATGCCTATGTGGCAGGCAATCAGGTACAAATCATGTCTCAGGTGGCCGGCAGCGTAAATAAAATCGGGTTTGATAACACCGATTTTGTGAAAAAAGGCGATGTGCTGGTGACGCTGGATAAAACCGATGCCGAACAGGCGTTTGAAAAAGCGCAAACCGCCCTGGCCACCAGCGTACGTCAGACGCATCAGCTGATGATTAACGGCAAACAGTATCAGGCAACGATTCAGCTGCAGCAAACCGCGCTGGAGCAGGCGCAGGCGGACCTGAAACGCCGCGAGCCGCTGGGCGCCTCTAACCTGATTGGACGCGAAGAGCTGCAACATGCGCGCGATGCGGTCGCCACCGCGAAAGCGCAGCTGGATGTGGCGGTACAGCAGTACAACGCCAACCAGGCGGCTATTCTGAATACCTCGCTGGAAAACCAGCCGGCGGTAAAGCAGAACGCCGCCGCGCTGCGTGACGCCTGGCTGGCCTTACAGCGCACCGAAATTCGCAGCCCCATCGACGGTTATGTCTCACGCCGTAGCGTTCAGGTCGGCGCGCAGATCTCCACCACTACGCCGCTGATGGCCGTTGTGCCGGCCACCGGCATTTGGGTTGACGCCAACTTTAAAGAAACCCAACTGGCCGGCGTGCGCATTGGTCAGCCAGCAACGGTGGTCAGCGATATTTATGGCGACGACGTGGTCTATCACGGCAAAGTGGTCGGTCTGGATATGGGTACCGGCAGCGCCTTCTCGCTGCTGCCGGCGCAGAACGCTACCGGTAACTGGATTAAAGTCGTCCAGCGTTTACCGGTACGTATCGAGCTGGATGCCAAAGAAGTGGCCGATCATCCGCTGCGCATTGGTCTTTCCACGCTGGTAAAAGTGGATACCGCCAGTAAAGAAGGCAGCGTGCTGGCTTCCCAGGCGCGTCAGTCGCCCGCTTATCAGAGCGATGCGCTGGCGATCGATCTGGCGCCGGTGAATCAGTTAATCAGCGAGATTATTCGCGCGAATGCGGGCGAATAATGCGGGAGGCTGTTATGGCAAAAAAGCCGCTTGAAGGCGCTCAGCTGGTTCTGATGACCATCGCGCTGTCGCTGGCGACCTTTATGCAGGTGCTGGATTCCACTATCGCCAACGTTGCCATTCCGACCATCGCCGGGAATCTCGGCGCCTCGAACTCGCAGGGTACATGGGTTATCACTTCGTTTGGCGTGGCGAATGCGATCTCCATTCCGATTACCGGCTGGCTGGCGAAGCGTATAGGCGAGGTGAAGCTGTTTGTCTGGTCAACCATCGCCTTTGCCGTCGCCTCCTTTCTGTGCGGGGTGGCGGATAGCCTGACGATGCTGATTCTGTTCCGCGTGATTCAGGGGCTGGTTGCCGGCCCGCTGATCCCGCTGTCGCAGAGTTTGCTGTTAAGCAACTATCCGCCGGCGAAACGCAGTATCGCCCTGTCGCTATGGGCGATGACGGTGGTGGTGGCGCCGATCTGCGGGCCGATCCTCGGCGGCTGGATCAGCGATAACTATCACTGGGGCTGGATTTTCTTTATTAACGTGCCCATCGGTATCGTGGTCACTATCCTGACGCTGCAAACGCTGCGTAACCGTGAAACCAAAACCGAAATTCGGCCAATCGATACGGTGGGCCTGGTTTTACTGGTGGTCGGCATCGGTGCGCTGCAGATCATGCTGGATCGCGGGCGCGAACTGGACTGGTTCAGCTCTACGGAAATTATCGTGCTAACGGTGATTGCGGTGGTGTCGCTGGCGGTGCTGTTCGTCTGGGAGATGACCGACGATCATCCGGTGGTAGATCTGACGCTGTTCAAATCACGTAACTTTACCATCGGCTGTTTGTCGATAAGCCTGGCCTACATGCTCTACTTCGGCTCAATTGTGCTGCTGCCGCAGCTGCTGCAGGAAGTGTATGGCTATACGGCAACCTGGGCCGGGCTGGCTTCCGCGCCGGTAGGGATTTTCCCGGTGATCCTGTCGCCGATTATCGGGCGCTTTGCCCATAAGATCGATATGCGACGCCTGGTCACCTTCAGCTTTATTATGTATGCCATCTGCTTTTACTGGCGCGCCTATACCTTCGAACCGGGGATGGATTTTGGCGCATCCGCCTGGCCGCAGTTTATTCAGGGGCTGGCAGTGGCCTGCTTCTTTATGCCACTGACCACCATTACGCTGTCCGGACTGCCGCCGGAACGTCTGGCCGCCGCATCCAGCCTGTCGAACTTTTTGCGTACCCTGGCCGGTTCGATTGGAACATCGATTACCACTACCATGTGGACCAATCGCGAGTCGATGCATCACAGCTATTTCGCCGAGTCGGTTAATCCTTATAACGGCAATGCACAGGAAGCCTATCAGCAGCTGGAACAGCTGGGAATGACGCAGCAGCAGGCTTCAGGCTATATCGCTCAGCAGATTACCAATCAGGGGCTGATTATCTCCGCCAATGAGATTTTCTGGGCCTCCGCCGGGATCTTTCTGATACTGCTGGCGCTGATTTGGTTTGCCCGTCCTCCCTTCACCTCCGGCGGCGGCGGTGGCGGCGCTCACTGATTTTCAGCAATAAAAAAACGGGCTTAATGCCCGTTTTTCTTTATCTGCCAAAGCGCGGCTTAGTGGTTCTGTCGCCACCACTCCGCCAACAGAATGCCGGTTGCGACCGAAACGTTCAGGCTTTCTACCTTACCGGTGCCGTCAATCGACACGCTCAGATCGCCCTGCTGCAGTGCGGATTCAGTCAGGCCATCACTCTCTTGCCCCAGCACCAGCACCATTTTCGCCGGCAGTTTTGCCTGCGTTAACGGCGTGCTGCCTTTGTGGCTGGAGGTGGTAACGATGGTATAACCCGCATTACGGAAGGCTTCCAGCCCGGCGACAAAGCTTTTTGCGCTGAGCGCCTGCACGTGCTCGGCGCCGCCTTCAGCGGTACGTACCGCAGCGCCCGACTCCAGCACCGCCGCATCGTCCACCAGCAGCCCTTTTACGCCAAAATGCGCGCTGCTGCGCATAATGCCGCCGATGTTGTGCGGATTGCCGATGTTTTCCAGCGCCAACACGCAATCCTGTTCACGATCCGTTGCCAGCCAGTCGCTTACCGGCGTGCCAACGCGTTTTTTAATCAGGAAGCAGACGCCGCCATGATGCTCGGTACCGGAGGCTTTCTCCAGTTCGTCCTCATCCACCACGTGATAGGCTTTGCGGTTGGCCGCCAGCCAGCGCAGCGCATCGCGGAAACGCGGCGTAACGCTCTGGACGAACCAGGCGCGAACGATGCACTCCGGACGGCTCAGAAACAGCGCCTGACAGGCGTTTTCACCATAGACGCGGGTTTCTTCCAGACGCTGACGACGCAGCTGGCCCGGATCGATAAAGCTTTTACCGCTGATGCCGCCATGATCGGGCTTAGCCTCTTCGTTCGGCGCGCGGGAAACGGTACGCCACGGCGACTCGCCGCGCGGCAGTTCATCGCGGTCACGATCGCGCTCGCGATCGCCACGGAACTTACCGCCGCGTGCCGGGCTTTCAGACTGGCGCGATGGACGACGGCTTCCTTCCTGACGGTCAGCGCCGGGCCTGCTGCCTTTGCCCGTACGGGGATTTTGTCCGCGTTTATCATTGTTATCATCACCGCGAACATACATCACTTTGACTTTGCCGCTTTTACCTTTGAATTCGTCGTTCATCTGTTCCTCCACCTGCTGAGCGCGAAGCGCGAAGATTACCTGAAGCCCAGGCTGTATACCATCAACTTCCGCCAAAAGTCGCTAACTATTATACTTATTGACCATTCCATGTTGTTGCTTCATAGCGCGCGATTGATAATTGAGCTTACGCATAAAATTAGCAGTTTAATGCGCCGTTAACGATAAACCCTGAGGTGATAAATGAATACGGTATGTGCATCCTGTCAGGCAACGAACCGCGTTCCACAAGAGCGCATTGCCGATGGAGCAAAGTGTGGCCGCTGCGGTAACGAGCTGTTTGACGGTGAAGTCGTCAATGCCACCACCCACACGCTGGATAAATATCTGCAGGACGATCTGCCGGTAGTGGTTGATTTTTGGGCGCCCTGGTGCGGTCCCTGCGTCAACTTTGCCCCCATTTATGAAGACGTAGCCAGCGAGCGCAGCGGCAAAGTGCGCTTTCTGAAGGTGAATACCGAGGCCGAGCCCGCGCTCAGCGCCCGCTTCCGCATTCGCAGCATTCCTACCATTATGCTGTTTAAGCAGGGCGAACTGGCCGATATGTTGAACGGCGCCATGCCGAAAGTGCCGTTTAACGAGTGGCTGGACGAAGCGCTGTAATGATAGCGGCTGACCATGTCAGCCGCGCTACGCTTCCTGCCGACTTCCCGCTACAATGGCGTTTTTGCCAGCTCAATGTCATGACTCATAACGCCGTTTTACGCCTGCGCGCCGAGCGCCTGGCGCGCGCTACCCGTCCTTTTCTCGCCCGTGGCAATCGCGTTCATCGCTGCCAGGGCTGCCTGCTGCCGCAAAAGCTCTGCCTGTGCGGTGAAGTTTCCATGCAATCCGCGCGCAGCCGCTTTTGCCTGGTGATGTTTGATACCGAACCGATGAAGCCAAGCAATACCGGACGCCTGATTGCCGATATTCTTCCCGATACCCAGGCTTTTGGCTGGTCACGCACCGAGCCCGATCCGGCGCTGCTGGCCGCGGTAGCAAACAGTGGCTATCAACCGATGGTGGTGTTTCCGGAATCCTACGCCGCCCACGATCGTCCGGTGTTGAATCATCCGCCGCTAAGCGGTAAGCCGCCGCTGTTTATTATGCTGGACGGCACCTGGACTGAGGCGCGGAAAATGTTTCGTAAAAGTCCGTGGCTGGATGCGTTGCCGGTAATGTCGTTACGCCTGACCACGCCTTCCGGCTATACGCTGCGTGAAGCGCACGGCGCCGGTCAGCACTGTACCGCCGAGGTCGCTGCCGAACTGCTGCGCCAGGCGGGCGATGACGCCGCCGCTCAGGCGCTCAGCGCGCATTTTACGCTGTTTCGCCAGCGCTATCTGGCAGGAAAGCCTCATCATCCGGCCCATCTCACGGCAGACGAAACAGAAAGCGTTTAGACTCAGCTTAATTATTGCCTGAGGGACGGGAAATGAGCCAACGTGGTCTGGAAGCGCTGTTACGACCGAAATCTATCGCCGTTATCGGCGCCTCGATAAAGCCAGGGCGCGCGGGTTACCTGATGATGCGCAACCTGCTGGCCGGCGGCTTTAGCGGCCCGGTTCTGCCCGTTACGCCAAAATATAAGGCGGTATCGGGCGTTCTCGCCTGGCCGGATATTACAAGTTTGCCGTTTGCCCCTGAGCTGGCGGTTATCTGTACCAATGCCAGCCGTAATCTTGCCCTGTTACAGCAGCTGGGTGAGAAAGGCTGTAAAGCCTGCATTATTCTCTCCGCGCCGCAAAGCCAGCTGCCAGAGCTGAAAGCCTGCGCCAGCCGCTGGCAAATCCGTCTGCTTGGCCCTAACAGTCTCGGCCTGTTAGCGCCGTGGCAGGGGCTTAATGCCAGTTTCTCTCCGGTTCCTATTTTAAAAGGCAAGCTGGCCTTTGTTTCACAGTCGGCTGCCGTTTCCAATACCATTCTCGACTGGGCGCAGCAGCGTCAGCTCGGCTTCTCCTGGTTTATCGCGCTGGGCGACAGCCTGGATACCGATATTGACGATCTGCTCGATTTCCTGGCGCGTGACGGTAAGACCAGCGCCATCCTGCTCTATCTGGAGCATTTAAGCGATGCGCGCCGTTTTGTTTCCGCCGCCCGTAGCGCCTCGCGCAATAAACCGATTCTGGTGATTAAAAGCGGCCGGAGTCCGCAGGCCCAGGCTCTGTTGAAGACGCACGCCGGGCTGGATGCTGCCTGGGACGCCGCCATTCAGCGAGCGGGCCTGCTGCGGGTGCAGGATACCCATGAGCTGTTCTCAGCGGTGGAAACGTTAAGCCATATGCGTCCGCTGCGCGGCGAGCGGTTGATGATCGTCAGCAACGGCGCTGCGCCCGCCGCGCTGGCGCTGGATGCGCTACAGTCGCGCAGCGGCAAGCTGGCCCAGCCTGATGACGCGACGCTGGCGGCGCTACGTGCGCAGCTTCCCGTTGAAATTACCCCGGATAATCCACTCGATCTGAAAGATGACGCCACGCCGGAACGCTATTTGCAGGCGGTTTCCGCGCTGCTCGACTGTCATGAGCTGGATGCGCTGATGATTATCCATGCGCCCAGCGCCGTTGCGCCCGCCACCGAAACCGCGCAGCGGCTGATAGAGCTGATTAAACAGCATCCGCGCGGTAAAAGCCTGACGTTGTTGACCAACTGGTGCGGCGAATATTCTTCGCTGGAAGCGCGTCGGGCGTTTAGCGATGCGGCGATCCCCACCTATCGCACCCCAGAAGGCACGGTGACGGCCTTTATGCATATGGTCGAATATCGTCGTAACCAAAAGCAGCTACGCGAAACGCCCGCCTTGCCGGCCACCCTGAAACAGGATACCGCTTACGCTCATCAGCTGATTCAGCAGGCGTTAGACGAAGGGGCCACCCAGCTGGATACCCATGAGGTGCAGGCTATTTTACAGGCCTATGGCCTGACTACGCTGCCGACCTGGATCGCTGGCGACAGCGCTGAAGCCGTCCATATCGCCGGTCAAATCGGCTATCCCGTCGCCCTGAAGCTGCGATCGCCGGATATTCCCCATAAGTCTGATGTTCAGGGCGTCATGCTTTATCTGCGTACCCCCAGCGAAGTTCAGCAGGCGGCCGATGCCATTATCGATCGGGTAAAGCTGGCCTGGCCACAGGCAAGGATCCACGGATTATTGGTACAGAGCATGGCGAATCGCGCCGGAGCCCAGGAGCTGCGGATTGTGGTTGAGCAGGATCCGCTGTTTGGCCCGGTGATTATGCTGGGCGAAGGCGGCGTGGAGTGGCAGGCGGATCGACATGTGGCCGTGGCGCTGCCGCCGCTCAATATGACGCTGGCGCGCTATCTGGTTATTCAGGCGATTAAAAGCGGTAAGATCCGCGGACGTAGCGCGTTGCGATCGCTGGATACCGCAGCGCTGAGCCAGGTGCTGGTACAGGTTTCTAACCTGATTGTGGATTGCCCGGAGATCCAGCGGCTCGATATTCATCCGCTACTGGCCGCTGGCGATGAGTTTACCCTGCTGGACGTTACTCTGACGCTGGCCAGCTTCAACGGCGTGAATGAATCGCGGCTGGCTATTCGCCCTTATCCGCATACGCTGGAAGAGTGGATCACCATGAAAAACGGTGAGCGCTGCCTGGTTCGCCCCATTCTGCCGGAAGATGAACCGCTGCTGCAGCGCTTTATCGCTCAGGTAACGAAAGAAGATCTTTACTACCGTTATTTTAGCGAGATCAATGAGTTTACCCATGAGGATTTAGCCAATATGACGCAAATCGACTACGATCGAGAAATGGCTTTTGTTGCCGTTCGCGAGCAACAGGGCGAAAAGGCGATTATTGGCGTTACCCGGGCGATTTCTGATGCCGACAATACCGATGCCGAGTTCTCTATACTGGTGCGCTCGGATTTAAAAGGACTGGGACTTGGCAGGCGCCTGCTGGAAAAAATGCTGGTTTATACGCGTAGTCATGGTCTGTTGCAGTTAAATGGTATTACCATGCCCAATAACCAGGGCATGATTACCCTGGCGAAAAAGCTGGGATTCAGCGTGGATGTGCAGCTGGAGGAGGGTATTGTTAGCCTGCGTCTGCCTCTTACTCACGCTGGCGAGCAACATTAACCCGAAGATCGCCCTTTGCACCGAGTTAATGTTAATATTGTCGGTTAGAACCATGATTTTATGGCAGAAGACCACTCAATGAATAGAGAAGAAGCGCACTGTGATGTTGTCTAAACTTAAGCGCAATAAACACCAACAACACCTTGCACAGCTGCCCAAACTGTCTCAGTCAGTTGCTGATGTAACTACGCTTTACTCACCATCCGAGTTCCGCGCTACGCTGCTGGAGAAAATCGCCAGCGCTACGCAGCGCATCTGCATTGTGGCGCTCTATCTGGAAAATGATGACGCCGGACGCGCCGTTCTGTCCGCGCTTTACGCCGCCAGGCGCGTGCGCCCGGAACTGGATATTAGCATACTGGTTGACTGGCACCGGGCACAGCGTGGCCGTATTGGCGATGCGAAAGGCGTGACTAACGCTGACTGGTATTGCGATATGGCCAGCCAGCATTCGGATATTGCTATTCCGGTATACGGCATTCCGGTCAATACCCGTGAAGCGCTGGGCGTACTGCATCTGAAAGGCTTTATCATCGATGATACGCTGCTCTATAGCGGCGCCAGCATTAATGATGTCTATCTGCATCAACATGATAAATATCGCTACGATCGCTATCAGCTGATCCGTAATCCGCAGTTAGCCGATACCATGTTTGAGTGGATCGATCGCAACCTGAAAAATGCGGAAGCGGTCCATCGGCTCGATCGTTATGAACGACCAAAAAGCCCGGAAATTAAAAATGAAACTCGCCAGTTCCGTCAGGATCTACGCGGCTTTGACTATCATTTTACCGCCAATGCCGGTAACGAAGAGCTGGCGGTGACGCCGCTGGTTGGGCTGGGAAAACGCAGCCTGTTAAATAAAACCATCTATCATTTGATGCCCTGTACGGAACAGAAGCTGACGCTCTGTACGCCTTATTTTAATCTGCCCGCAATTCTGGTGCGAAATATCATCTGGCTGCTGCGTCAGGGAAAGGAAGTGGAAATTATCGTCGGCGATAAAACGGCAAATGATTTTTATATTCCTGAAGATCAGCCATTTAAGATTATCGGCGCGCTGCCCTATTTATACGAGATTAATCTGCGACGTTTCCTGAGCAGGCTGCAATATTACGTCAGTAACGGTCAGCTGACCGTGCGCCTGTGGAAAGATGGTGAAAACAGCTATCACCTGAAAGGAATGTGGGTGGATGAGGAATGGATGCTGATTACCGGCAATAACCTTAATCCGCGCGCCTGGCGCCTGGATCTGGAAAATGCGGTGCTGATCCACGATCCGCTACAGCAGTTGGCGGAGCAGCGCGAGCATGAACTGATGCTGATTCGCCAACATACCAGCGTGGTAAAACACTTCCGCGATCTCAACAGTATTGCCGACTATCCGGTAAAAGTGCGTAAGCTGATCAGGCGTCTGCGCCGTATCAGGATCGATCGTCTGATAAGCCGTATCCTGTAAGCGACAGGATGCAATAACGCGCCTTAATGCATTTTTCAGGTTCAGGAGCGGCGATGCGAATAGCGTTAGTTTTATGCTTATGCTGTACAGGCTGTAGCCATATGGCGCAGGATCGCTGGACCGGCCAGGATAAGGCCCAGCATTTTATTGGCTCTGCGTTTCTCGCGGCCGCCGGCAATGAATATGGACAGCAGCAAAACTGGTCGCAGCATCGCAGCAACAGTTTCGGATTGATGTTCGCTTTCAGCCTCGGCGCGGCTAAAGAATTGTATGACAGCCGCCCCGAGGGAAGCGGCTGGAGCTGGAAGGATTTAAGCTGGGATATTGCCGGCGCAGCGGCCGGCTTCGCGCTTTGGAATTTGGGTAATTAGCTTAGAGTTTCATGCCCTGCCCTTTGCGGTGCAGCATCAACGATACCAGTAGCGCCAGCGCGCCCATCGCCGAAACATACCAGAAAAAATAAGTCTCATGACCCACCGCTTTGAGCGATAGCGCTACATATTCCGCCGATCCGCCAAAAACAGCGTTCGCTACGGCATAAGAAAGACCCACGCCCAGCGCGCGTACTTCCGGTGGAAACATCTCTGCTTTCACTATCCCGCTAATAGAGGTGTAAAAGCTGGTGATCAATAACGCCAGCATTACTAATATGAACATCAGCCAGCCGCTTTCGTTGTTCTGTAACAGCGTAAGAATCGGCACCGTACACAGGGTGGCGCCAGCGCCAAAAATGAGCATTGAATTACGACGCCCAATTTTGTCTGATAACGCGCCCATTAGCGGCTGGATTAGCATAAAAATAAACAGCGCCAGCGTCATTAACGCACTGGCGCTTTTTGCATCCATACCAGCGGTGTTGACTAAATATTTTTGCATATAGGTGGTGAAGGTATAGAAGCTAAGCGATCCGCCAGCGGTAAAACCTAACACCATTAAAAAAGCACGACGATGTTTCCATAAACCACGTAGCCGTCCCGCATCCTGGTGCTGTCGGGTTTTATTGCTGGTCGTTTCGTTTAACGAGCGCCGCAGAAATAGCGCAACTATCGCCAGCACCGCGCCCAGAGCGAAGGGAATACGCCATCCCCAGCTGCGAAGCGCTTCCGGCGTCAGCAAATTCTGTAGTACCACCACGGTAAGCAGCGCCAGTAGCTGGCCACCAATTAAGGTAACGTACTGAAATGAGGCGTAATAACCTTTGCGCCCCTCTATCGCGACCTCGCTCATATAGGTAGCGCTGGTGCCATATTCCCCGCCAACTGATAACCCCTGAAACAGACGAGCCAGCAGCAGCAGTATCGGCGCCCAAATTCCTAACGTGGCGTAGCCAGGTAAACAGGCGATTACCAGCGAACCAAAACACATCATACAGACGGAAATCAGCATAGAGGTTTTACGGCCATGGCGGTCGCCAATCCAGCCAAAAAGCCATCCACCAATCGGCCGCATCAAAAAGCCCGCAGCAAAAACACCGGCAGTTTGTACCAGTTGCGTAGTGGTGTCACCCATTGGAAAAAAAATGTGCGCAAAATAGAGGGAGCAAAAAGAGTAAACGTAGAAATCAAACCATTCGACAAGATTGCCTGAAGATGCGCCGATAATTGCGCGTATACGGGCTTTGCTTGACGCTCCTGCGAGTTCTGCGGTTTGTTTGCTATTGGTTATCACATCAGCCATGTTATGCCTCACTGTGGTTCCTTGCTGCCTAAAAGGCCAAAAGGTCAGTAAAACATTAAAGCGTGATGTTAAGAAAATGTTTTGTATGCAGACGGCAGGTTTTGTGACGCGGCGGGAATTAACGTTTCCCGTTAGGCTTAAATGATGAGGAAAACTGATGATTATCTGCGAATGCCAGACACGAAAAAGCCCCAGCTTTCGCTGAGGCTCTGTCGTTTATTTGATGCCTGGCAGTTCCCTACTCTCGCATGGGGAAGCCCCACACTACCATCGGCGCTGCGGCGTTTCACTTCTGAGTTCGGCATGGGGTCAGGTGGGACCACCGCGCTCTCGCCGCCAGGCAAATTCTG
>NZ_NWUO01000009.1 GCF_002895925.1 Mixta theicola
TGCGGCCGGTTATAGGGCGACATCGCTTTTAACGCAGCCATAAAGTAAACGGAAAGAGGCGTAACCAGGCCGGAAGGAGAAAGGTTAAGCAGGCGCTGATACCAGCGTATCGCTTCCAGCGTCTGATTACCGCAAATGCCATCAATAGCCAGCCTGCGTCCGGTAGCGAGCGTATAGCCCGCGTTCATTACCATACGCTGCAGTTTTTTCACTTCACCGGCCTGATTGGTGCCGCAGGTCCCCACCGAAGTGAACAGACGATTGGGATGCAGCACCAGGGGATCATGATATTTTCTGCTCATTGGAAGCCTTTTCTATGCTGTCCGCCACCCGCGTTATTTGATACAAAACGAAGCAAAAAGGCGTTATCGCAGAGAGAGAAAACAGAGAACGTGACGGAAGAAAAAAAGCGGTGGTTTTGAGCCAGGTCTTATAAAGTTTGCCAGCGGCGAAAGCATCATAACAACCCGCGTTTTCTGCCGGATGGGAAAGAGAGGAAGCCTGGAATTGCGGTTTTGCCAGATGCCGAACCCGAATGGCCTGAAACGCAAAAACCCCAGTCATTGCTGACTGGGGCTGGGAATTTGGTCGGCGAGAGAGGATTTGAACCTCCGACCCACACGTCCCGAACGTGTTGCGCTACCAGGCTGCGCTACTCGCCGATGGGGGCGCATCTTACTGAGGTCGCCGCCAGGCGTCAATGACTTTTTCATGCAGCGCGCAACAATTGCATGAAAAGCATTCACCCAGGCGGGATGCGGCCTCCGCGTTAACTTTTGCCGGCCGCTGCGGTCTCAGGCGCCTGACACCAGTTGTTGGCCGCCTTGATACCGCCATCCGGCGAGGTATAACCCAGGCAGCCAAGAATAGTATCGAAGAACTCAACGTGACGATGGGTTTTCCCAACGCGCTGCTGCGCCTGCAAACGTTCAAAAGCCTGCTTGTTGTGCGGGTCCGCCAGATATTTATCGGACGCCCAAACGATCATCGGCACGCGGAACTGCTCCGGCGGCGCCATTTCACGCGGCGTACCGTGCAGATGCATATTATCGCTGATCGATTCCCCGTGATCGGAAGCGTAAAACACAATCGCTTTCTTATCGCGTAGCTGATCATAAACGCTGTCCAGCACGGTATCGGTATACAGCACGGAGTTATCAAAAGCGTTAATCAGCTGAGCTTTGCTGCACTCATCATCCACGCCCATACATTCCGGCGTATAGCGCGCATAGCTACGCGGATAACGCTGGGAATAAAGATAGTGCGAGCCTTTGGTATGCAGCACTACCAGATGTTTACCGTTCGGATGGCGATCGAGAGAGGCTTTCAGCTCCGGGATCAGCAGCATATCATCCACAGCCTTGCCCTGGTTACGCGGCTCTGAGCCAATCTGCTCGCGGAAAGCGAAATTATCGGCATGGGTATTATCGTAAAACCACACCTCGCTCTGCATGGCGAACAGCTCTGAACTGAAGCCCAGCGATTTCAATACGGCAAAAATATTCTCTTCTTTCAGCGTCCGGCCAGGGTTATCCATGGTGCCGCCTTCGCGTACAAACATACAGCGCAACGAGAGCTTAGTTGCGGTATCGCAGGACTCACCGCGAAAGGCCACCAGATTCTTTTCATGAGAGAGCTTAGGCGTGGTATCGCGCTGATAGCCCAGCAGGCCCATATGATCCCAGCGGGTAGTCTCGCCAATCACAAACACCACGTAAGTGTCATCAATACCCGGCGGGGCAACGTAGGTAAATTTTTTCGCCGGATCGAGCAGCTCTTGCCCGTCAATGGTTTCATCGATACGCGTCCAGGCAAACAGCCCCAGCGCCGACAGCCAGTTAGACGGTAAATAAGAGTGCGCTACTACGCCGCCGTAGCTGGGCAGATCGATATTAGTGATTTCTTCGTTATCTTTTTGCAGCTTGTCAAAATAGCGAATCGGCAGCCAGACCAGCGCGACCGCCAGCAGCATAACGGTCACCGGTTTGAGCCGCTGGCCCGGTGTTTTAAGCTGCTCGATCAATGTCAGGCTCAGCCTGTTACGCCAGATCATCAGCAGCGGCAGCGCGCTGACCAGCATCATCCACAGGATAAACTGGTAGCCCACCACTTCTTTAGAGAGATCGGTATCGGTGGTCATCACCGAAGCCACGATGCCGTAGCCGATCACCACATTAAAAAAGGCCATATAGTAGCCAGCGGCCACCGAGATCAGCACCAGCATAGTGGCCAGAATACGGTAAAACAGTTTCCCGCCCAGCGACAGCAAGCGCATCAGGAAGAAAGTAAGCAGGACGATAGCAACGACTTCTGCCACGGCTGACAGCCAGTCGGAGAAACTAGACTTGCTGAGAAAAGGATCAAAACGACGATAAAAAATAGGGAGATTCAGCAAAATGCCGATGTAGAGCGACAGCAAAAGAGAGAGCTTTTGCTGAGTAAGCGATTTTATGTAATTCATTCGACCTTCTATATTCCCGGCGTAACAGTTACTTTACAAGCTTTCTTCAGACCGCTTCGTTGCGCCAGAGTTCTTATCGGTAATCGCATTATTCATACTGTGTAATGAACAAGAGGATTCTGAACGGAAAAAGGAACCTTTCCCGGTGAAGCGCTGCCAGTTAATCACAGATAGTCGGTAAGATCAGCGAAATTTCGCCATCGTCACGAGAAAGCGCGCCGTTGGTGAGCAATAACGGTTGGGAAACAGCAGGATGGGCGCACAAACAGGCGCGAGCACTGGCGCAGCCCTGCCACCTCCAGCCATTTTTACAGCGCAAAACCGCTCTGGCTTGCCAGCAACAGTGGCGCACCCGACGCTTTTTTGTCATTTTAATATGTACCCATGCGTGACTATGTAAATAGTGCACTACTTAATTGCAGGCGATATTTAAACCAGGCCAGGGGAGGTAGAGATGCAATCATTGGAAGAACGAGCAAGACGCTATGCCACTGAGGTACATGCCGCTGACGGTCAGCGCCGCAAATATACCGATGAGCCTTATATTGTTCATCCTGCGGCGGTCGTAGAGCTGGTGCGCAGCGTTACGGGCAATGAAATTATGCTGGCCGCCGCCTGGCTGCATGACACCGTTGAGGATACCGACACCACGCTTGACGATATTGCGCAGCAGTTTGGCGCTGAGGTGGCCTCGCTGGTGGGCATGCTGACCGACCGCCAGCAGCCGCAGGTAAGCAATCGCGCGGCACGTAAAGTCGCTCACTTTCGTCATACCGCCGCCGCCGCGCCGGACGCGCAGACCATTAAGCTGGCGGACATTATCGATAATACGCGCGCCATTGTGCAGTACGATCCGCATTTCGCCCGAATCTATCTGGTGGAAAAGCAGGTGCAGATTGACTTGCTACAGCAGGGCGACGCCACGCTTTGGCAGCAGGCGCAGGAGACCATTGCACAGGGTATAGCGCAGCTACGTCAGCGCCCTTACAACGTTCCGGAAACCTGGTTTGCGCGTCAGGCGGCGAAATATGCGATCTGACAGCAACAGCTATGCGCAAACAAGCGTCCGGCAAACGTTATGGCAGTGGCCACGGCGATAAAAAACCCTCTCTCACCGTCAATCTCATCCCAGCCGTGCAAAGCCCGTTTAACGCCGCGCATAAAAAAACCCGCCAGTCGGCGGGTTTTTTACTGTCAGCGCATTCAGTCAAGCAGCTGTCGCCCCAGATAGGGATTGGAGTGCAGCAGTTGCATGAGCTTTTGGGCACTACCTGATGGGCGGGTGCGTCTCGCTTCCCAGCTTTTCACTGAAGAGACGCTCACGCCCATCACGCGGGCAAATTCATCAATTTTCATACCGGTCATTTCGCGCAGACGTTGTGGTTCTGGCACTGAAACAGTTTTTTCTTGCTGCGCTAAAGGGGCACTGACGACATTCCGTGTTAATACAATTTGTTCAAGACTGCTAAGTAACTCAACCATGGGATCTTTTACTTCCATAGCAAACTCCTAAAACTCACTTTGAACAACGTGAAGGAAGACAGAGATAAGAGCCTGAAGACCAGACTCAGAAAGCCGGTTTGTTGCAGATTGAAAGGGGCCAGAGCTGTGCAACATAAATCGGGAATTTAATTATTAGATGATTGCTGGCGTTTTGCCGCCCGTTTTATAAAAATTTTTCGATCTTGCTTCCGGCTTTTAATCTTGCCGCCAGCGGGTGCTTTACCTGGCCCGTATCCTGCTTAAAAATAGCGTGCCGCGAGCGGAAACGGCTAACTTCACGATAATTCGCGATTAATTCATTAAGCCCATATTCAGCCTAATCGCTTTGATCTATGCTTTATACCCGTCATACTTCAGGTTGCCGGTGTGTTGGCTGCACTCAGTCACCCGAATCACTTACCTGTGTAAGCTCATCGGGATTCCTTCCTTTGCCGCCTGCCTGCAACCCGAATTATTTAGGGTACAAGCACCTTAAAAAGGCGGCGAGATGCGGCCTTATTAAACAGAAAGTTTGTTAATTTACAGGAGTAAACGCTATGGCGACCGGAGTTTCCCGCGTCTGGACGCGTCTGTGGCTGCCGCTGGCAGCGATGCTGGTCATTCTGCAGCTTACCGGCTGCGGTGATAAAGAAGGTGAGCAGCGTAAGGCCTTTAGTGACTTTTTACAGAATACCGTAATGCGCAGCGGTGAACATTTGCCTGCGCTGAGTGAGGATCAAAAACAGCGCTTTGGTAACTATGCCAGCGATTACGCCATCATTTATGGCTTTTCACAGCAGGTAAACAAAGCGGTGGAGCAAGGTTTGCGTCCGGTGGTGGATGAGCTTTCCGCACTCCGTGTGCCGCAGGATTATCTCACGCGTCGCGATGCGCTGCGCCAGGCGAGCGGTACGCTGAGCGTGCTGGCGCAGCAGCTGCAAAACGCGAAAAGCCAGGCGGACAGCAGCAAAGCCGCGCTGCAACAGCCGGACGATCTGAAGCCGGTTTACGATCGGGCTTATACCCAGGTGGTAACACAGCCAGCGGCTTCGCTGCTGCCGCTGCTGCCAGCGCTGCAATCGCTGAGTCAGGATGTGGTGCAGGCGGGTGATTATCTGCAACAGCAGGGAACCCGCGTTTCCTTCAATGATAACGGCGTGCAGTTCCCCACGCAGGAACAGGCCAGCCAGTACAATACGTTAATGAGCAACGTTTCGGCGAAAGCGCAGGCGCTGACGCAGGCGCAAAGCGCCGTACAGGGCGAACGCCAGTAAAACCGCAGCGGGTGCCGTAACAACCACGGCGCCCGCGTTTCTCTTCCTTTGGTTTACCCTTCTTAACCGCATAGCATGCTTTTTATTTTGGCTGGCGCTTCCGGCTAATTTCCGCCGCCAGGTTTCGGGCCAGGAGAAAGTGTGATCCGCCGCATTTTTATACAAACATTTATTGTGATCAATATCACAATTTGGAAACAAACCCACGCCGACAAAATGTGACTTTCATCACATAAAAGAGCGTTACTACGGCGATAATTTCAGCACGGTCGTTTTCAATAAGCCCTTTTATGTGACTTGTATCACAAAAAACAACCTTTCCCCTCCCTATAAAGCGTGATCTCTCTCACTTCAGGTGGCTCACTACGCAGCATCATAAACGCGTGCTAGAGTCCGCCTGCATACAGTAATTCGACGGTTCCCCGCCGAAACGTCTTAACGAAATCACGCGCTCTCTTATTTGTCAGCGCGTAACAATAAGGGGTGTGTTTTTTATGTCCTCAACAGTCAAGGTCAAGGTTCAAAGCTTTGGTCGCTTTCTAAGTAATATGGTGATGCCCAATATCGGTGCGTTTATCGCCTGGGGTATTATCACCGCGCTATTTATTCCAACCGGTTGGATGCCTAACGAAACGTTAGCTAAACTGGTTGGCCCAATGATTACTTACCTGCTGCCGTTGCTGATCGGTTATACCGGCGGCCGTCTGGTGGGTGGCGATCGCGGCGGCGTGGTCGGTGCTATTACCACCATGGGCGTGATCGTCGGCGCAGATATGCCGATGTTCCTCGGTTCGATGATTGCCGGTCCGCTGGGCGGCTGGGCGATTAAAACTTTTGACCGTGCGGTAGACGGTAAAATTAAAAGCGGTTTCGAGATGTTGGTTAACAACTTCTCCGCCGGTATTATCGGCATGCTGCTGGCTATTCTGGCGTTCCTCGCCATTGGTCCGCTGGTAGAAGGTCTCTCCCATATTCTTGCCGCCGGCGTGAATATCATGGTGCAGAACAACCTGCTGCCGTTGACCTCTATCTTTGTTGAACCGGCGAAAATCCTGTTCCTTAATAACGCCATTAACCACGGCATCTTCTCGCCGCTGGGCATTCAGCAGGCCAGCGAAGCCGGGAAATCTATTTTCTTCCTGATTGAAGCGAACCCAGGCCCAGGTATGGGCGTGCTGGTTGCCTATATGTTCTTTGGCCGTGGCAATGCTAAACAGTCCGCTGGCGGCGCAGCCATTATTCACTTCCTGGGCGGCATCCACGAAATTTACTTCCCGTATGTCTTGATGGCACCACGCCTGCTGCTGGCGGTGATCCTCGGCGGTATGACCGGCGTCTTCACCCTAACGCTGCTGCACGGCGGCCTGGTTTCTCCGGCTTCACCGGGCTCGATCCTCGCGGTGCTGGCGATGACGCCAAAAGGCGCCTACTTCGCCAATATCGCCGCTATTCTGGCTGCTTTTGTCGTCTCCTTTGTCGTTTCCGCCATTCTGCTGAAAACCAGCAAAGTAAAAGAGGAAGACGATATTGAAGCGGCAACCCGCCGTATGCAGGATATGAAAGCGCAGTCTAAAGGTCAGGCGGGCGCGCCTGCCGCTGCCGCCATGAACGGCGACCTGAGCCACGTGCGTAAAATTATCGTTGCCTGCGATGCCGGTATGGGTTCCAGCGCTATGGGCGCAGGCGTGCTGCGTAAAAAAGTACAGGATGCCGGGCTGACGCAGATTTCCGTCACCAATACCGCCATCAATGCCCTGCCGGGCGATGTTGACCTGGTGATCACCCACCGCGACCTGACCGAGCGCGCCATGCGCCAGGCACCGCACGCACAGCATATCTCGCTGAATAACTTCCTCGACAGCGGTCTGTACAACGATTTGACCGCGCGTCTGGCGGAAGCGCAGCGTAGCGCCGTCCATCGCGAAAAGGTGAGCGCCACCCTGAGCGACAGCTACGACAGCAACAACGAGCATCTGTTTAAGCTGGGCGCCAACAACGTTTTCCTCGGTCAGCACGCCGCCAACAAAGAAGAGGCGATCCGCTTTGCCGGTGAGCAGCTGGTGAAAGGCGGTTATGTTGAGCCAGAATATGTCGGTGCGATGCTGGAACGTGAGAAACTGACGCCAACCTATCTGGGCGAATCCATTGCGGTGCCGCACGGAACGGTGGAAGCGAAAGATCGCGTGCTGAAAACCGGCGTCGTGTTCTGCCAGTACCCGCAGGGCGTACGCTTCGGCGAAGAAGAAGATGACATCGCCCGCCTGGTGATTGGTATTGCCGCCCGTAACAACGAGCACATCCAGGTGATAACCAGCCTGACCAACGCGCTGGATGATGAAAGCGTGATTGAGCGTCTGGCTAACACCACCAGCGTGCAGGAAGTGCTGGATCTGCTGACCGGCCAGCCCGCCTGATCTGTCACCTACGTTGAGGGGCCGCGTTGACCGGCCCCTTATCCTTTTCTTGTTTGAAGGTTTAGCAACGATGAAAGCATTACATTTCGGCGCCGGTAATATCGGTCGTGGTTTTATCGGCAAGCTGCTGGCGGATGCCGGTATTGAACTGATTTTCGCCGACGTCAATCAGGCAGTGCTGGACGCGCTGAACGCACGTCATCAGTATCCGGTTCACGTCGTCGGCGAGCAGGCGCAGGTGGAAACGGTTACCGGCGTGAGCGCAGTTAACAGCAGCAGCGACGAGGCGATCGCCCTGATTGCCGAGGTTGATATCGTTACCACGGCGGTTGGCCCACAGATTCTGGAACGCATCGCTGGCAGCATCGCGCGCGGCCTGGCCAAACGCAGTGATAGCGCTAATTCCCGCCCGTTAAATATTATCGCCTGTGAAAATATGGTGTGCGGCACCAGCCAGCTGAAACAGCATGTGCTGGCCGCGCTGCCGGAAAATTACCACGCCTGGATTGAGCAGCACGTCGGCTTTGTCGATTCCGCCGTGGACCGTATCGTGCCGCCGGGCGAAGCGGGCAGCAACGATCCGCTGGAAGTGACCGTTGAAACCTTTAGCGAATGGATTGTGGATAAAACCCAGTTCAAGGGCGAACTGCCGACGATCCCTGGCATGGAGCTCACCGACAACCTGATGGCGTTCGTTGAGCGTAAGCTGTTTACCCTGAACACCGGCCACGCCATTACCGCCTACCTGGGCCAGCTTGCCGGACATCAAACCATTCGCGACGCCATTCTCGATCCGGCGGTACGCGCGGTGGTAAAAGGCGCGATGCAGGAGAGCGGTGCGGTACTGATCAAGCGCTACGGCTTTGATGCGGAAAAGCATGCCGCCTATATCGAGAAGATCCTGGGCCGCTTTGAAAATCCTTATCTGAAAGATGACGTAGAACGCGTCGGTCGTCAGCCTCTGCGTAAGCTCAGCGCCGGTGACCGTCTGATTAAGCCAACGCTGGGCACGCTGGAGTATCAGCTGCCGCACGATAATCTGGTTACGGGCATCGCCGCCGCCATGCATTATCGCAGCGCGCTGGATCCGCAGGCGCAGGAACTGGAAGCGCTGTTGAACTCAGTAGGGCCGCAGGCCGCACTGGCACAGGTTTCTGGTCTTGATGCCAATAGCGAAGTCGTTGCCGCTGTGGTTAAGGCCTATGCTGTAATGCCATAATGCGCACGCTGCCGATGCGGTTTAACGGCGAGCAACAAGGGCACAGCCAGGCTGTGCCCGTGCGCAGAATGATAAATGTACAGGCAACAATGGAAGAGAAGCAGGCTTTTGAAAATCGGGTGCTGGAGCGCCTGAATGCCGGACGCTCGGTAAGAAGCTTCCTGATTGCCGCCGTCGAGCTGTTGACCGAAGCGGTCGATCTGCTGGTGCTTCAGGTGTTTCGCAAGGATGATTATGCGGTGAAATATGCCGTTGAGCCGCTGCTGTTGGGCAACGGCCCGCTGGGCGAAATGTCAGTAAGACTGAAGCTGATTTACGGCCTTGGCGTGATTAGCCGCCACGAATATGAAGACTGCGAGCTGTTGATGGCGCTGCGTGAAGAGCTGAACCATGACGGCAACGAATATCGTTTTAGCGATGATGAGATTCTGGGGCCGTTCAGCGAGCTGCACTGTGTGAACGCCTGGCCGCCTCGCCCCGACTTCTCCAGTGATGATGAACAGCTGCGCGCTATGCAGCAGCAGCGTTATCAGCAGGTGCTGCGCTCAACGATGGTGCTCTCGCTGACCGAACTGATTTCCCGCATCAGCATGAAGCAGGCCTTTAAAAAGTAGCCCCGCGTCCCGCACACTTTTCGTGTATCCTGTTGGTTATTCATCAGTACAGGTAATCGTCATGAAAGAGCAGGAAAAAGCCGAAATCAAGCGCCTCAGCGATCTGCTGGATGCGCTCAATCGTAAAGAGCCGATGTTGCTGGAATCGGGCGATGCGGAGAAGCTCGGCGCGCTGCTGAAAGAAAAAGAAGCGCTGATAAAAGAGATCGAACGTCTGCGCGACGTGCGCGATCAGAAGCTGAGCAAAGAAGCACAGAAGCTGCAAAAATTGCCTTTCCGCCGGGCTATCACCAAAAAAGAGCAGGCGAATATGGGCGCGCTGAAAAAAAGCGTGCGCGGCCTGGTGGTGGTGCATCCAATGACCGCGCTGGGTAAAGAAATGGGCCTGGAAGAGATGACCGGCTTCGCGCCCAAAGCTTTTTGAGCCTGATGGCCGGGTGGGTTAAGCCCGGCCTGATGCGCTACCCGCCGCCACCTCCGCCAGCTGCTGTTCCAGCGTATCCATAAACTTATAACGCCGACGGTATTCCGCACGTTTTTTACTGGCGATCTCCTCCAGCGATTTACGCGGCATCGTCAGCGGCAGCTGATACAAACCATTCGGCAGCGCTTTCCCATTCAACGACAGCCAAAATTCACTGTAGCTGGCGTGAAATACCTCTTTTTTGCTGTGGCGATAGCGCAGGCTGCGAAAAACGTGCGTATCATCGCCCACCGCCTGAATTTGTTTAATCTGACAGTGCGCAGCAAGGCAGAACAGCGTTTCCATTAATACGCGTTTAGGGAACAGGCCGTGGCTGGCTTTTGTTGCCTCGCGGATCATATCGGCGTTTACCGTTTTACGCGGTCCCTGCAGCCCCCCAATTAATAGTGCCGGCTGGCCCTCCTGCTCAATAAAAGAGAAAGAGAGCGAGGCAAGGGTAACCGCGTTATACAGCAGCGCCAGCGTTATTTCGCCTTCACGATCGTAGCGCCCGGTACTGCAAACTATATCAAACCGTTCGTTATTTTTACCCTGCAGGCGCGCCATGACCTGATCGACCGGCGACAGAAATAGCTTATACAACGCATGCGGCAACCGTTGTACGGTGCCGTAATGCGCCAGCAGCGCCTGTGCCCGCTGCTTAACGCTAAACCTGGAGCAGAGGTAAGGACGATGGATTTTCGCTGGCAGCAGGCCCTGAATAAGTAACGCCTGACGCATGGCCGGTAGCTCAGTTAGCTGTTCCATATAGGAAAACGTGGTTAACGGATAAGCCAGCGAGCGCAGCAGGAACTTCAGCCGAAAGCGTCGGCACTCCCAGAGTTTATCTGGCTTATAGTTACCGCGGCTGAGCTGGAAAAATAACCAACCCGTCGATATTCTGGACGTTGGCCTTTCAGTAATAATCGACATAATATTTATCAGGATTGGCGGATCATGTGTCGATATTACGGCAGCGAATATAAACAGGTCGTTAATAGTGCGCTAATAAAGTTAATACATCGTGGAGTTTATTTATTCATGGCGCCAGGAGCATACGTTTATTAAACGGCAGCTCAATAAATCTTTATTTTAAATAAAAAACGGCGGACATCTGCCCACCGTTTCATTATTATATTTCAGCCTGAGCTTATTTTGCGTTAGCAAAACGCGCTGCAGCTTCGTCCCAGTTAACCACGTTCCAGAATGCTTTGATGTAGTCAGGACGTTTGTTCTGATATTTCAGATAATAAGCATGTTCCCATACGTCCAGGCCCAGAATCGGATAGCCGGAAGCGCCGGAAATGGCTTCGCCCATCAGCGGGCTGTCCTGGTTAGCAGTAGAAACTACCGCCAGCTTATCGCCTTTTTTCACCAGCCAGGCCCAGCCGGAACCAAAGCGGGTTGCCGCTGCTTTTTCAAACTCTTCCTGGAATTTTTCAACGCTACCGAAATCTTTTTCGATAGCGGTTTTCAGTTCACCCTGCAGCGTAGTGCCGGTTTTCAGACCTTTCCAGAATAGGCTGTGGTTGTAGTGGCCGCCCGCGTTATTGCGCAGTACGGTTTTTTTCTCTGCCGGAACCTGATCCAGTTTGGTGATCAGCTCATCAACCGGCAGATCAGCGAATTCGGTGCCTTCCAGCGCCGCGTTGGCGTTGTTGACGTAGGTCTGGTGATGTTTAGTGTGATGGATTTCCATCGTCTGCTTGTCGAAATGCGGTTCCAGTGCGTCATATGCGTAAGGCAAGGATGGCAGTGAATAACTCATGTTCATCATCTCCATTTATTGTAGGAGCGGCACTTTTTAGTTGTAAGCACCGCGTAAGCAGTCGGATCATTATAGTTAAATAAATGATCGGGAAAAGGATTATCAATGCCCTTCTCTTGATAAGGTTATAACAGATTTCGCTAACAACCGTGCTGGTTGCTGGCGCAAGGAAAAGTCACCGAATGGACTGCCTGCATATCCTCCGGCGAGCGAACCTACAACCGCACATGCTACACCGCCCGCTCCCGCTGTAGCGATGCCTATAGCGGTGCAAACCCAATTCCGGTTCCAGAAGTTGATTACGTTTATTAAACAGGTTAGCGCCAGGGGTGCGAGTATCACGGAAAAGCGGCCTGGCCTGAAAAACCAGTGAGCCAGGTTGATCCGCAATACAATATCCGGGGTAAATATTACGCGCCATGAATCCATTCTCTATGAATATTATGAAATTTCCGTAATGTTAATAATCCGTGGAAAAGCCACCGCTATCAACGATAATTTAATAAGTACGTTCCGTAAACTTTCTGCCGTTAACTGTTGCCAGTAGTATATATCAACTCTGTCACGAATAAGCACAAAACAGCAGTTACCTGATAGCAGGTAGCCGTCGGGCTGAACGAGTAGCGCAATTAAGCGAATAGCTAAGCTGGATAAAATAAAACTGCCCTGAATATTTTCGGGCAGTTTATGTTAATTCCTGAACGACTATTTCAACGCTTTATTTTTAATCCTGCGAATATATTAGCCGCTGAGGATGCGTATAAACCGTCGCGCGCCCAGGCTTACTGAAACCGACCAGCGTCAGGTTACTGCGTTCAGCCACTTCCACCGCCAGCCTGGTGGCGGCCGAAACGGCAAATAAAATTTCCACGCCGCACATCGCCGACTTCTGCACCATTTCATAGCTGGCACGGCTGGAAACCAGCGCCGCGCCGCGTGCCCAGCCCTGGCGGCTGCGATAGCCCAGCAGTTTATCCAGCGCGACGTGACGTCCAACATCCTCACAGCCGCCCGCCAGCTCGCCCGCTGCCGTTATCCACGCCGCCGCATGGGTACAGCCGGTCAGCTGCCCGACCGGTTGATAATTGTTCAGCTGACGCAGCGCGTTATCCAGCAGGCGTAAATCAAATATCTGGGTGAACGGCAGCGGCTGAATCGGTTTGCCGATCTCATTTAACTGCTCTACGCCGCACACGCCGCAACCGGTGCGTCCGGCCATTGCCCGGCGCTGAGCCTTCAGCGCCATAAAACGGCGGCTGGAAAGCTCAATTTGCACCTCAATTCCGTTACAGCCCGGCACCACATCCATGCCGTAAATATCTTCCGGCGCGGCGATAATCCCCTCCGATAATGAAAAGCCGAGCGCAAACGCCTCAAGATCTTTCGGCGTACTCATCATGACGACATGAGAAATACCGTTATACACCAGCGCCACCGGCACCTCATCAGCCAGCCAGTCGCTGCGTGACTCCGCCAGCGCATCGCGCTGCCATACCTGCACTTCGCTTATGCCGGCGAGAGGCGTTATCGTCCCGGCATTTTGTTGAACTTCAGTTTTCAATTTACGTTTACCCGGTTGTAACAACCACACAAATCAAGTGTGTATCTTAGGCCGCGATGAATGTGGGATTCGTCCCGCAATTCTGAACCTGCGGCCTGCGCATGGCAAAAAAATCGCTGCACATAAAATGCGGATCGCTGAAACGCCTCGCTTTAAATGAAATATTTAAACCGGAGCAACTATGTTAAAAAATTTCAGAAATTTCGCACTCAGTTCCATTTATTTAATGAAACCATTAAATAGTCCGATTTATGATATATACCTCTTTATAATTAAGCATTTAAAAAACATAACAAAATAATTACTTATTGATGATTATCAAAAAAATTAACAAGGAGAGTGTTATTTTCTGGGGTTCTGGCAATGTTTTGAGCAAAAAATAATACTATGCATATTAACAGACGCAGTTTTTTTAAAATCTGTGCGGGTGGCATGGCAGGGACTACTCTAACATTATTAGGCTTTACGCCCTCTGCTGCTCTCGCAAACGTTAGAGAATATAAATTACTTCGGGCAAAGGAGACCCGAAATAACTGTACCTACTGTTCCGTTGGCTGCGGAATGCTGATTTACAGCCGAGGTGACGGCGCCAAAAATGCCGTTTCCTCTATTTATCATATTGAAGGCGATCCCGATCATCCGGTAAGCCGGGGCTCGCTCTGCCCGAAAGGGGCTGGCGTTCTGGACTATATCCATAGCGAACAGCGGCTTAAATATCCCGAATATCGTGCGCCAGGCAGCGATAAATGGCAGCGTATCAGTTGGGAAGAGGCGTTCGATCGTATCGCCCGGCTGATGAAGGCCGATCGCGACGCTAACTTCCAGCAAAAGAATGCGCAAGGCACGACGGTAAACCGTTGGACGACAACCGCCATGCTCTGTTCTTCCGCAGCCAGTAATGAAACTGGCCTGCTCGATCATAAGTTCGCCCGCGCTTTAGGCATCCTCGCCCTGGAAAACCAGGCGCGACTTTGTCACGGCCCAACGGTGGCGGCCCTGGCACCCAGCTTCGGTCGCGGCGCGATGACCAATAACTGGAATGACATTAAAAACGCCAATGTCGTTATGATCATGGGCGGCAACCCGGCGGAAGCCCATCCGGTAGGGTTTAAATGGGTTATCGAGGCCAAAACCCATAATAAAGCCAAAGTTATCGTGGTCGATCCGCGCTTTAACCGCTCGGCTGCGGTGGCGGATACTTATGCCCCGCTGCGCGCCGGCAGCGACGTGGCCTTTTTGATGGGCGTGGTTAACTACCTGCTGGAACATAACCATATCCAGCATGAATATGTCAAAGCCTATACTAACGCCTCACTGATCGTCAGCAAAGGCTACCGCTTCGAAGAGGGCTTGTTCAGCGGCTACGATGAAGCGACGCGGAAATATGATAAAACCAGCTGGCATTATGAGCTGGATGAAAACGGCGAGGCCAGGCGCGACAATACGCTAACCCATCCGCGCTGCGTGTTGAGCCTGCTGAAAAAGCATGCCAGCCGCTATACGCCGAAAATGGTCAGCCGCCTGTGCGGCACGTCGCAGGAAGAGTTCCTCACCATTTGCCAGACGCTGGCCAGCACCAGCGTACCCAACCGCACCGCGACGATCCTCTACGCGCTGGGCTGGACGCACCACACCAACGGCGCGCAAATCATTCGTACCGCAGCGATCGTGCAGCTGCTTCTGGGCAACATCGGCATGCCCGGCGGCGGAATTAATGCTCTGCGCGGCCACTCAAACGTACAGGGCTATACCGATCTCGGCCTGCTGGCGCAAAGCCTGCCTGGCTACCTGCCGCTGCCTTCTGAAAAACAAACCACGCTGTCCCAATATTTGCAGCAGGCGACGCCTTCTTCCCCGCTGCCCGGCCAGGTCAACTACTGGCAGAACACCGATAAATTTTTTGTCAGCCTGATGAAAAGCTTTTATGGCGATAATGCCACGGCGGACAACCAGTGGGGCTACGACTGGCTGCCCAAATGGGACAAGAGCTATGACTGCATGGCGCAGGCAGAAATGATGGAGAAGGGGCAATTTAACGGCTACCTTATCCAGGGCTTTAATCCTCTGGCTGCTTTCCCCAATAAAAACAAAGCCTTTCGCGCCTTATCCCGCCTGAAATATATGGTGGTTATCGATCCTCTCAGCACCGAAACGGCCAGCTTCTGGCAGCACCACGGCGAGTTTAACGATGTCGATCCGGCTAAAATCCAGACGGAAGTGTTTCGCCTGCCCTCTTCCTGCTTCGCGGAGGAAAACGGCTCGGTAGCGAACTCTTCCCGCTGGCTCCAGTGGCACTGGGCCGCCGCCGAGCCGCCGGCAGAAGCGCTGCACGACGGTAAAATCCTCGGCAATATTTTCCTGCGCCTGCGCGAGCTTTACCGTCAGGAAGGCGGCACCGCGCCGGAACCTTTGCTGGCGATGAACTGGGATTATACCGACCCCTCCAATCCAGAGCCGGAGGAGGTGGCACGCGAAAACAACGGTCAGGCGCTGGCCGATATTTATGATGATAACGGCAAGCTGTTGTTGAAAAAGGGCCAGCAGCTTAACTCTTTCGCTGAACTGCGCAATGACGGCACGACCGCCAGCGCCTGCTGGATCTATGCCGGTAGCTGGACGCCGGAAGGCAATCAGATGGCGCGCCGCGATAACGCCGATCCTTCCGGCCTTGGCGCAATATCCGGTTGGGCATGGGCATGGCCCGCTAACCGCCGCATCCTTTATAACCGCGCCTCCGCCGATCCACAGGGCAAAGCCTGGGACCCTGACCGTAAGCTGATTGAGTGGAATGGTCAGCGCTGGCAGGGCTATGACGTACCGGATTACCCGTTAACCGCGGCGCCGGAAAAACAGGTCGGGCCTTTTATTATGCTGCCGGATGGCATGGGGCATTTGTTTGCGCTGGATAAGCTGGCCGACGGTCCTTTCCCTGAGCACTATGAACCAATGGAAAGCCCTACCGGTACTAATCCGCTGCATCCAGCCCAGGTCCACAGCCCGGTGGTGCGTATTTTCCAGCACGATGCCGATACGCTGGGCCAGGCCGATAAATTCCCCTACGTAGCAACGACCTACTCTATTACCGAGCTGTTCCGCCACTGGACCAAGCATGCGCTGCTGAACGCTATCGCCCAGCCTGAACAGTTTGTTGAAATTGGCGTTGAGCTGGCGGCCGATAAAGGTATTAAGGCCGGAGATGAGATCAAAATCAGTTCACAGCGTGGCTATATCAAAGCCAAAGCGGTGGTCACAAAACGCCTGCGCCGCCTGACCATTAACGATAAGCCGGTAGATACCGTCGGCATCCCCTGTCACTGGGGCTTTGAAGGAGCGACTAAAAAGGGCTTTTTAGCGAATACCCTGACCCCGTCGGTTGGCGATGCCAACTCACAGACGCCTGAATATAAAGGCTTTTTGGTTAACATTGAAAAAGTGTAACGGAGAACGATTATGGCTTATCAGTCGCAAGACATTATTCGTCGCTCCGCGACCAACGGTTTAACGCCGCCGCCGCAGGCGCGTGACCATCAACTGGAAGTGGCGAAGCTTATCGACGTAACGACCTGCATCGGCTGCAAGGGATGTCAGGTCGCCTGTTCGGAGTGGAACGATATTCGTGATGAACCCGGTTATAACGTCGGGGTGTACGATAACCCGATCGATATGACCGCGAAATCCTGGACGGTAATGCGCTTCTCGGAAGTGGAAGAGAACGGCAGGCTGGAGTGGCTGATCCGCAAGGATGGCTGTATGCACTGCGCCGATCCGGGCTGCCTGAAAGCGTGTCCGGCGGAAGGCGCCATCATTCAGTACGCTAACGGCATCGTCGATTTTCAGTCGGAACATTGCATTGGCTGCGGCTACTGCATTGCGGGCTGTCCTTTCAACGTGCCGCGTATGAATAAAGAGGATAACCGCGTTTATAAATGCACCCTGTGCGTCGATCGCGTTACCGTCGGCCAGGAGCCCGCCTGCGTGAAAACCTGCCCTACCGGCGCTATCCACTTTGGCAGCAAAGCGGAAATGCAGGAGCTGGCAGCAGAACGCGTCAATGAGCTGAAAACGCGCGGCTATGAAAACGCCGGTCTTTACGATCCGGCAGGCGTCGGCGGTACGCACGTTATGTACGTGCTGCATCATGCCGACAAGCCGCAGCTGTATCACGGCTTGCCGGAAAATCCCGCCATCAGCCCGACGGTAACCTTCTGGAAAGGGATCTGGAAACCGCTGGCGGCCGTTGGCTTCGCGGCGACCTTTGCCGCCTCGGTCTTTCATTACGTGGGTATCGGCCCGAACCGCGTCAGCGAAGATGAGGATGAAGAACAGCAGGAAAAAGAGGATCGGAAATCATGAAAAAACGCGACCTGATCGTGCGCTACAGCGCACCGGAGCGCATCAACCACTGGATTGTGGCGTTCTGCTTTGTGTTCGCCGCCCTCAGCGGCCTGGGCTTTTTCTTCCCATCGTTTAACTGGCTATTAAACCTGCTGGGCACGCCGCAGCTGGCGCGCATTCTGCATCCCTTTATCGGCGTCGCGATGTTCCTGGCCTTTATGCTGATGTTTTTCCGCTACTGGAAGCACAACCTGATTAACCGTGACGATCTGGAGTGGGCAAAAAACATCCATAAAGTTGCCATGAATGAGGAGGTAGGCGATACCGGCCGCTATAATTTTGGACAGAAGTGTGTATTCTGGGCTGCTATTATCAGTCTGCTGCTGCTGCTGGCGAGTGGTATTGTCATCTGGCGTCCTTACTTTGCCGCTGCCTTTCCCATTCCGCTAATCAGGCTGGCATTACTGGTGCATTCGGTGTCGGCAGTGGGCCTGATCGTGGTGATATGGTGCATGTTTACGCCGCGCTGTGGGTAAAAGGCACGCTGACCGCAATGGTGGAAGGCTGGGTTACGCCGCTGTGGGCGAAGCACCATCATCCGCGCTGGTATCGCGCTGTTCGTGAACAGCAGAGCCAACCGACAAAACAGGAAAAACGTCCCTGATGACTATTCGCATCATCCCGCAAGAACAGCTGGAGAAGAGCGACAAAACCACGGCGGATATGATTCCGCCGTTACTTTTCCCCAGGCTGAAGAATTTATACAGCCGCCGCGCCGCACGTTTGCGTCAGCTGGCGGAAAAAAATCCACTGGGCGATTATCTGCGCTTTGCCGCTTTTATTGCCGAAGCGCAGGAAATCGTGCTTTACGATCATCCGCTGCATATGGATCTTCATGCGCGCCTGGTCGAGACCGCCGCCAGCGGGAAGCCGCCGCTGGATATTCATACTTTACCGCGCGATCCTCACTGGCAGCGCCTGCTGCATTCGCTGATTGCGGAACTGAAGCCGGAAATGACCGGTCAGGCGCTGGCGGTGCTGGAAAATCTGGAAAAAACGTCTGCGCCGGAGCTGGATGCGTTGGCCTCCGCCCTGCTTGAGAATGATTTTGCCCAGGTGAGCAGCGACAAAGCGCCCTTTATCTGGGCGGCGCTGTCGGTTTACTGGGCGCAGATGGCGGCCTTAATTCCCGGCAAGGCGCGCGCCGAGTATGGCGAACAGCGGCAGTTTTGCCCGGTTTGCAACAGCGTGCCGGTATCCAGCGTGGTTCATATGGGCACCCAAAGCGGCGGGCTGCGTTATCTGCACTGCAACCTGTGTGAAAGCGAATGGTATGTGGTGCGCGCCAAATGCACCAACTGCGAACAGACGCGCGATTTGCACTACTGGTCGCTGGAGAGTGAACAGACGGCGATAAAAGCGGAAAGCTGCGGCGACTGCGGCACCTATCTGAAAATGCTGTGGCAGGAGAAAGATCCGGCGGTTGAGCCGGTGGCTGACGATCTCGCCTCGCTGGTGCTGGATGCGCGCATGGAGCAGGAAGGTTTTGCCCGCAGCAGCCTTAATCCATTTTTGTTTCCTGGCACCGATTAATCGCTTACGCCAGGCCGATGCTGTTGACGGCAACGGTCTGGCCATCTCAACCATTCGATAGCAGGAGATCACCGTAATGAAACTTATCGGCAATTATACCAGCCCCTATGTGCGCAAAATCTCCGTTATCCTACTGGAAAAAGGCCTTGTCTTTGGGTTTATTAACGAATCGCCCTGGACCGAAGAGAGCCACGTTCCGCAGTACAATCCGTTAGGCAAAGTTCCGGCGCTGGTCGATGATAACGATGAGTGCTGGTATAACTCGTCGATTATCGCCGCGCGGCTGGAAACCCTGCCGCAGACGCCAAAGCTGTTGCCGGACGATGCTTTTCAGGCGGTAAAGGTAAGGCAGCTGGAGGCGCTGGCTGACGGCATCTGCGACGCGGCGCTGATTATCGTGCGTGAGCAGCTGCGCCCGGTCGAGCAGCAATCGCCTGAGGAAATGCTACGCCAGCGCCATAAAATTCAGCGCGGGCTGGATGCGCTGGAGCGCGAAGCGGCCAGTAAAGTGTGGCTTAACGGTGAGCAGCTAAACCTTGCTGATATTGCCGCCGCCTGCGCCATCGGCTACCTTAATTTTCGCCATGTAGCGCCGAACTGGTGCGTTAATCGCCCGGCGCTGGTGGAAATGGTAGAAAAGCTGTTTCAGCGCGAAAGTTTTGCCCGCACGGTGCCGCCAGCCGCCTGAGTGCAGGAATGCCGGGAGCAGGCTTATTAGCCCGCTCGCGGTTATTGATTGCCTGCCGGTTCCCGCCTCTTTATTAATGTCTGTTTTCTGGTTATCAAATTACGTTTCTTGATAACTGTGATCCGGGTAGCTTATCGGGTTAATGAGGTAACTATTTTTAATATTCTCATAAAAATAATTTTACTCTTTTTGTTTAGCGTTATCTGTTAATTAATGGGTTTACTTATTTCCTTATAACTCCCTCCAATAAAGTATGATCTTGCCATATCTCATCACATATATTTTGCAAGGGACTTGCCTCTCTATATAAAGAATTGTATAAGCTCCCTTTATTGGTTTTTTAAACAGGGACATGCCGTTATGAACAGGGAGTTCTTAAGAAGAATGGAATCTGACAGAGTGCTTGCAGGATGTCTGGAAAGGGGGTATGAAGCTTTTAATAATAAATCCAAATATACAATAGAGAACCTATGCTCTGGTTTGCAGCGAATGATATGGTATACCTCCTGTGCGCTGGACGATTACAAACATGTATGCTCTGAGTTGACACACGAAGATATCAGAGCCTTAAAAAACATTAGTTACCATTTTAACCACAGCGACGCTTACTTAAAAACCATTGAGCTATTCTTTGCTTTTTTAATTAAAGGTTTATCTCCCCTACAACTCAATATATTAAAAAGCAAGCTTAAAACTGGCGCCATCAAGGCGCTTATCGGGGTGGCGAGTAGCTATGCAACTACGGGCGCGACAAACAGGGCATTGGTATATGGATTAGCTAGCGCAGCGTCTACGCGTGGGAATTTTGGTGCCCATATTATCCCTTCTCT
Source organism: Mixta theicola (assembly GCF_002895925.1). GTDB lineage: Bacteria > Pseudomonadota > Gammaproteobacteria > Enterobacterales > Enterobacteriaceae > Mixta > Mixta theicola. Next base: position 20,703 of record NZ_NWUO01000009.1, read on the forward strand.
TAGAAGTATCAACTTGCTAAGCTTAGTTGAACACTATGGTATGTTACAAAAGCGGCTTCAGGCTGCCCATCGATTAGAAAAGCTGGATCCAATTTTCTATAAAGCCCTGTATCATTATAAATTAGAGGGTTTATATTATTACGCCGAACCAAAAATAAAAAAATACCCAAGCGCTGGCAGGCCTCGCTCTGAGCAAGAAGTGTATCAGGCAATAAAATAGATTTTATCATGAGATTATTGAAGAGAATTTTAAAGGATATATGGGCTGATTTATCCGTTTATATAATGATAGGGTTAGTGGCGCTTGTCGCATGGGTTGCAGGGATATTATTACCATATTATGTAGGCATCGTAATATTGATATCTATTGTTGTAGTGATATTTGTTTTTTATAAATATTTAATCAAGTAAGTTAACCTTACGCCATGCTGAAAATATGGCGTTAATAGAATAGCGTTTTCTTTTTTCAGCTATTCGGTAGCAACCTGGGCAGCTTAACGGCCTGACGCCAGGCATTGCCGCTAAAAAAATGCGCCAACAGGGCGTCGGCGCGAGTAGGTTAGCCGCCGCCAGCAACGCTGCCGGCGGCGCTTATTTAATAACTGCCATGATTTTTTTGCGGCGACGCAGAGCTTGGTTTGAACAGCGCCAGCCGACGATCCAGCGCCTCGCTATAGAGCATGGTATCCACCCCGACCGCAATAAAATTGGCGCCCCACTCTAAACATTTTTGCGCCATCGCAGGGTCAACGGCCAGGAAACCGGCGGCCTTCCCGGCGGCACGGATACGCCCAAGGCTTTCTTTAATAATCCGCTGTACCTCCGGATGCCCGGCATTATCCGGATAACCCAACGATGCAGATAAATCCGCCGGCCCGATAAAGATGCCATCAATGCCCTCAACGTCCAGAATGGCATCCAGATTTTCCAGCGCGGTTTTACTCTCCACCTGAACCAGCAGGCAAAGCGACTCGTTGGCCTGCGCCATATAATTTTCAACTCTTCCCCAACGCGCGGCGCGTGCGACGCTGGCGCCCACTCCGCGTTCGCCCACCGGCGGATAACGCATGGCGGAAACCACCTGACGCGCCTGTTCCGCCGTATCCACCATCGGAATCAACAGCGTCTGGGTGCCAATATCCAGCGCCTGCTTAATTAAACTTTTGCTTCCCTCAATCGGCCTGATAACCGGATGGCTGGCATAAGGGGCTACCGCCTGCAGCTGATGATAAAGATCCTGCACGGTATTCGGCGCGTGCTCGCCATCAATCAACAGCCAGTCATAGCCTGCCGTTGCTGCAATCTCAGCCATATAGGAGGTGGTTGAACTTAGCCACAGGCCGATCTGTGTTTCTCCCTGGCGTAACTTTTCTTTAAACGGGTTCGATAATAGGGTTTTCATAATGCTCCTTACAGCCTGAAGATTAACGATGCGCTGCGCCCACCGCTGACGGATGGCGATGAACATTCAGCGTGAAGATAATTAATGTCCCGATAACGGCTATTCCGGCCAGCGTCAGCAAGCCTGCGGAGCCACTGGCAAACAGGGTTTCTGCTTTGACGCGCAGAATAGGCGCCACAAAACCGCCGATGGCCCCGAAGAGGTTGATAAAACCGATGCCAGCCGCCAGCGCCCTGCCGGACAGCAGCTGCCCAGGCATGGTCCAGAACACCGGCTGAACGGCAATAAGCCCGGCTGCGGCGACGCAAAGCGCGATAATCGCCAGCACTGGCGAAACCAGCCCGGAAAGCCCAACGCCAATTCCGGCGGCCAATAACGTCAGCGCGGCAACGTTACGCCGGTCGCCCGTACGGTCGGAATAGCGCGGGATAAGCCAGGTAGCCAGCAGCGCCGCAATCCACGGGATCGCGGTTACCACCGATGCGGCAAAGCCCACTTTAGTGCCGAGCAACGCGGCGACCTGCGTCGGCAAAAAGAAAATCAGGCCATAAACGGCGATCTGGATCGTCAGATAGATAATGGCCAGCTGCCAGACATGGCCGCTGCGTAAGGCATCAGCGAGGCGCAAGGTCATTTTCTTCTGCTCTTCACTCGCCAGCTGCCCCATCAGCACCGCCTTTTCCTCGTCGCTTAAAAAACGCGCCTGCTGCGGCGTATTATCCAGCCAGAAAAAGGTGAAAATCCCGGCGGCGATCGCCAGCAGCCCTTCAATAATGAACATCCAGAACCAACCCGGATGCCCCATAAAACCGTGCATTTCCAGTAGCGCGCCTGAAAGCGGCGAACCCAGCGTTAAGGCCAACGGCGCGCCCATGTAGAACAGCCCCATAATGCTGGCGCGCGTGCGCTGCGGAAACCACTGTGAAGTGAGATAAATCATGCCGGGGAAGAACCCGGCTTCAGCAGCGCCAAGTAAGGTACGAATAATCAGAAATTTGGGCTCGGTATCCGCCCAGGCCATTGCGGCAGACAGCCCGCCCCACAGCAACGTTGTGATACCAATCCAGTTCCTTGCGCCAAACCTGCGCATCAGTAAGTTGGCCGGAACGCCGAGAAAGGCATATACCACAAAGAAAATGCCCGCTCCCAGCGCATAGGCCTCATTACTTAGTCCGGTATCAATCTGGTAAGTCTCCTTCGCGAAGCCAATATTAGAGCGATCGAGAAAGGCCAGAACGTACAGCGCCAGCATAAAGGGAATCAAACGCGCGCGATTCTTCTTAACTACCACATCAAGCAAAGTCATATTCATTGCAGGATCCTCACGGAAATGAGGGCGCCGCCGTAATCAGGCGGCACACAGGCCGTTAGTGGCTATAGGGACGTTGCAGTTGGCAATCCCGGTTGAGTTCCACACCAAAGCCGGGCTTATCAAGCACGCTTTTATGAATGCGGCCCGCTACCGGAACCGGCTCATCCAGCAAAATGGGATCAAACTGCGGGCGCAGCGATGCACAATCCGGGCTGGTCATTAAAAATTCGCTGAACGGCGTGTTGGTGAACGTAATTACCGCATGATGCGAATAGACGGAGGAGCCGTGCGGTACCACCAGCTGTCCACGCGCTTTGGCAATGGCGGCAATTTCCACTAATGTCGTTAAACCGCCGCACCAGCCCACGTCAGGCTGCATAATATCGATCCCGGTTTCCGCCAGAGTGCGGAAAGACTGAAGCGTGCCGTGGTGTTCACCGCTGGTGACCATCATGCCCGGCGGAACGCTGCGCTTCAGCTCCCGGTAGCCTTCATATTGCTGAGGAGGCAGACATTCTTCGATCCATTTGAGGTTAAACGGCGCGCAGGCGTGGGCCAGCTTCGTGGCATAATTCACATCCTGACTCATCCAGCAGTCGAGCATCAGCCAGAAATCGGGACCACATTTCTCACGGAATTCCGCCACCATTGCCGCATCTTTTCGGATGCCCGCATCACCGTCATGCGGCCCCCAGTGGGTTGGCATTTTCCCGCCGATAAATCCCATTTCCTTAGCCAGGTCGGGCCGTGCGCCGGTCGCATAAAATTGAATTTCATCACGAACCGCGCCGCCCAGCAGCTTATAAACCGGTAATCCCACCACTTTGCCAAACAGATCCCAAAGCGCCAGATCAACGCAGGAGACGGTGTTCATCACCAGGCCCCCGGAGCCGGAATAGTACATCGTCGCGCCCAGCATCTGGTCGTGGATCAGCTTTATATCGCTAACGCATTTTCCTTCAATAAAGCGGCTCAGGTGTTTTTCCACTATAAAACAGCCCATTTCGCCAGCGGTTGAGACGGCGAATCCTGTCTGACCGTTATCCGCTTCGACTTCAACAATCAGGGTTCCCAGCACATTAATCCCAAAGGACTGGCGCGACTGTTCATATGCGCGATATTTACTCATCGGCGTAGCAATATGATCGTCAATCCAGTGGTTTTTCCCCTGGTCGTGATAGTCACCGCCGCCTGCGCCTTTATCCGCCGTCGCACCGCCGGTAAACCAGGCACGAATATGTTTAATTTTGGGTAGGGTCATGATGTTCTCCGTAATTAAGAGGCAAGTAAATCGAAGGGGCTTTTCCATCCCAACAGTCGCGAAATATCTTTAGCGCAGGCAATGGCTTTACCGGCCAGATAATCGCGGTTCTCTTCGTTTATTTGTAAGCAGGTGCCGACAACAGAAATGGCTGCCGTCAGTTTATTGTTTGCATCAAACACCGGCGCTGCGACGCAGCGGACATCGGGGTAATCTTCGCCGTTATCGAAGCTCCATCCGCGTTGACGAATACGCTCAAGCTCCTCGCGTAGCTGCTGCGGATGACGGATGGTGGTCGCGGTGGCGGGTTGCCAGTCAAGCTGGTCGATAATGGCGTCGCGCACGGCCGCCGGCTGCCAGGCCAGCAGGCATTTGCCGATGCCTGAGCGATACAGTGACAGGCTTTTTCCCTCATGAGAGCGCACGCTGATGGTCGATGAGGACTCAACCTTCAATATGTAGTAGGCGTTTTCATGATCGAGGATGCCGAGATGGCATAAAAAGCCGGTCTCATCCATCAGCTGCGTCAGACGCGGCCGCGCCAGCTCGCGCAGATCCAGTTTGCTCAGCGCATGCTCCGCCAGCTCAACTAACTTAATCCACAGACAATAGTTTTCCTGCTGGTCGGTGCTGATAAGCCGTTGCTTTTTCAGTTCGTTCAGCAACAGATAGGCGGTGCTTTTGGGGATGCCCAACGTCTCAATGATGGTTGACGCGCTGCACGGGCCGATACGCGCAATAAGATTAATAATGTCCATCGCCCGTGTCAGGGCGGGCACTTTGCTTGATTCCGACATACTGGACTCCAGTCTTAAATACTGGAATCAGTGTTATCGTTCGCGTCGGCTGGAAATGTGAAGGGCGTCAAATCCCGGCCCGTTTCCAACCAAATGGAAAAGTAACGGCCAAAAGCGTGAGGAAACGCACTAATTATTCTGATTCGAGTACAGCTGGCTGGACTAAAAACGACAACGCCGGGCAACCTGTAAAGATTGCCCGGCGTAAATGATGACAGAACGGCGATTACTGCAGCAGGGAAATATCCGCGACCTGCAGGAACAGCTGACGCAGTTTCGCCAGCAGCGTCAGGCGGTTAATCCGCACCGCCGCATCGTCGGCGTTAACCATCACCTTGTCGAAGAAGTTATCTACCGCTTCGCGCAGCTGCGCCAGCTCGATCAGCGCATCCTGATAACGCCCTTCAGCGAACCACGGCTGTAGCTTGCTTTCCAGCGCGGTCACAAAGGTCGCCAGCTTGATCTCTTCATTCTCTTTCAGCAGCGAAGCCTGCACCTTGTCATTCAGCGGCTCGGTGGCTTTTGCCAGAATGTTAGAGACGCGCTTGTTGGCTGCGGCAAGCGTTGCGGCCTCTTCCAGCGTGCGAAAATGCGAAACTGCCTTCATGCGCGCATCGAAATCGGCCGGACGGGTTGGACGACGCGCCAGCACCGCCTGAATCGTATCAACGCTGTGGCCCTCTTCCTGATACCAGGTGCGGAAGCGACCCAGCATAAAGTCGATGACCTCCTCCACCACCTTCTCGTTGCTCAGCTTGCTGCCATACAGGCGCACCGCTTCTTCGGTCAGGGTCTGCAGGTCAAGCGGCAGATGCTTCTCAACGATAATACGCAGCACGCCCAGCGCAGCGCGACGCAGCGCAAACGGGTCTTTATCGCCTTTCGGATGTTGTCCAATACCGAAGATACCGGCCAGCGTATCCATCTTATCGGCGATAGCCAGCGCGCAGGCTACCGGGCTGGAAGGCAGATCGTCACCGGCGAAACGCGGCTGATACTGCTCATTCAGCGCCACGGCGACCTCTTCCGCTTCGCCATCATGGCGCGCGTAGTGCATGCCCATTACGCCCTGGGTGTCGGTAAATTCAAACACCATATTGGTCATCAGGTCGCATTTGGAAAGCAGACCGGCACGGGTCGCCAGGTTCACGTCGGCACCGATTTGGCCAGCAATCCAGCCCGCCAGCGCCTGAATACGGTCGGTCTTGTCGCGCAGCGTGCCCAGCTGCTGCTGGAACAGCACGGTTTCCAGACGCGGCAGATTATCTTCCAGGCGTTTTTTACGGTCGGTATTAAAGAAGAACTCGGCATCGGCCAGACGCGGACGCACTACCTTCTCGTTACCGGCGATAATCTGCTGCGGATCGCTCGATTCCACGTTAGCGACAAAAATAAAGTGCGGCAGCAGTTTGCCGTCGTTGTCGTAGACCGGGAAATATTTCTGGTCGCCTTTCATGGTGTAGACCAGCGCTTCCGCCGGCACCGCAAGGAATTTTTCCTCGAAGGTTGCCGTCAGCACCACCGGCCATTCGACCAGCGAGGTGACCTCTTCCAGCAGGCTATCGCTCAGATCCGGGTTGCCGCCGATCTGACGTGCCGCCGCTTCGGCGTCCGCTTTGATTTTGGCCTTACGCGCGTCGTAATCCGCCATCACTTTGCCGCGCGTTTCCAGAATCTCAGGATACTGGTCAGCGTGATCGATAGTGAACTCCGGCTCGCCCATAAAGCGATGCCCGCGCAGCGTGCGGCCTGATTCGATACCCAGAATGGTTGCCGGGATCGGCTCGTCATCCAGCAGCAGCGTAACGGTATGCACCGGACGCACAAACTGTACATCGCTGTCGCCCCAGCGCATCAGCTTCGGCACCGGCAGCTTCGCCAGCGCCGTGGCGATCATGCCCGGCAGCAGTTTCTGCGCGCTTTCGCCCTGCACCTGGGCGCGATATAGCAGCCATTCGCCCTTATCGGTTTTCAGACGCTCCGCCTGATCGACGGTAATGCCGCAGCCGCGTGCCCAGCCTTCCGCGGCTTTGGTCGGCGCGCCGCTGGCGTCAAAGGCCGCGGCGATGGCCGGGCCACGTTTTTCAACTTCGCGATCCGGCTGCGCCGCGCTCAGGTTGGCCACCTTCAGCGCCAGGCGACGCGGGGCGGCATACCACTTCACCTCACCGTGGGCGAGACCCGCGCTATCCAGTTCGGCGGTCAGCTGAGCGGCAAAAGATTCCGCCAGGTTACGTAGCGCTTTTGGTGGCAGCTCTTCGGTGCCGATTTCCACCAGAAAAGTTTTGTCAGTCATGGCTGCCTCTTATTTGTTGTTATTGCACATCGGGAAGCCCAGCGCCTCGCGGGTGGCGTAGTAGGCTTCCGCCACGGCTTTGGTCAGGGTGCGAATACGCAGAATATAGCGCTGACGTTCGGTTACCGAGATCGCTTTGCGCGCATCCAGCAGGTTAAAGCTGTGCGCCGCTTTCAGAATGCGCTCGTAGGCCGGCAGCGGCAGCGGTTTTTCCAGCGCCAGCAGCGTCTGCGCCTCTTTTTCATACTGCTCAAAGCAGGTGAAAAGGAAATCCACGTCGGCGTATTCGAAGTTATAGGTGGACTGCTCGACTTCGTTCTGATGGAACACGTCGCCGTAGGTGGTTTTACCCAGCGGGCCGTCGCTCCAGACCAGATCGTAAACGCTATCGACGCTCTGGATATACATCGCCAGGCGCTCCAGGCCGTAGGTGATTTCACCGGTAACCGGTTTGCACTCCAGGCCGCCAACCTGCTGGAAATAGGTAAACTGCGTCACTTCCATGCCGTTCAGCCAGACTTCCCAGCCGAGACCCCAGGCGCCCAGCGTCGGGTTTTCCCAGTTATCTTCAACAAAGCGGATGTCATGAACGCCAGGATCGATGCCCAGCTCTTTCAGCGAGCCAAGATAGAGCTCCTGAATGTTGTCCGGCGAAGGCTTAATGATCACCTGGAACTGGTAATAGTGCTGCAGACGGTTCGGGTTTTCCCCGTAGCGCCCGTCGGTGGGACGGCGTGAAGGCTGCACATAGGCAGCGGCGACAGGCTCCGGGCCCAGCGCGCGCAGGCAGGTCATCGGGTGAGAAGTGCCAGCGCCTACTTCCATGTCCAGCGGTTGGACAATGGTGCAGCCCTGACGCGCCCAGTAATCCTGCAAGGTCAGGATCAGGCCCTGAAAGGTCTTGGTATCAAACTTTTGCATGTTGAATTCGCACGCGATACGGGTGAGTTAAAAAAGTGTGCGTCAGTATACCCTTTGACCGGGCGTTATGCAGCCTGTGATCTCGTCTGGCCGCCGCTTTGTTTCGACGCGGTTAAAAGGCGGGCGGTGGCGGGATGAAATCTGATTCCTGACGGCAGGAAGTTGTTGAAGCGCGGTGGCCTGGCTACCCTCATAAACGTAAGTGCACGCTTTATGAGGAAAAAATGTCGGCGCAAAAGATTGGCTGGATAGATAATTTACGCGCGGTGGCCTGCCTGATGGTCATTATGATCCATACCACCACCTGGTATATCACCAACAGCGACCGGGTCGCGGAATCCGCCTGGGATAGCGCTAATCTGCTGAACTCCGCTTCACGCGTCTGCGTACCGCTGTTCTTTATGATTTCCGGCTACCTGTTTTTCGGCGAACGCAGCGCGCAGCCGCGGCATTTTCTGCGCATTGTCCTGTGCCTGCTGTTTTACAGCGCCGTCGCGCTGATTTACATCAGCTGGCTAACGCCGATCAGCGAAAAACTTTCGCTCCTGCATCTGCTGCAAAAGCCGGTGTTTTATCACCTGTGGTTTTTCTTTGCGATTATCACTATCTATCTGTTTTCGCCGCTGATTCAGGTGAAACCGACCACGGCGCGCTACCTCGTCGTGATGGTTCTGGTGGTTGCGGTGCTGGCGAATCCGAATACCGCCGACCAGACAACGGGCCGCTTTCAATGGCTGCCGATTAATCTCTATATCAGCGGAAACAGCATCTATTATCTGCTGTATGCCTTACTGGGCCGCGCGCTTGGCACCATGAATACCGACCGGCGCGGCGTTAGCTGGCTGGCAGCGCTGCTGTTTATTGCCTGCGTGGCGGGCATCTCGGTCGGCACTAAAAAAGAGCTGCATATTAACGGCGCGTTTTCCGATCTCTGGTATCTCTACTGCGGGCCGTTGGTGTTTATCGGCGCGCTGAGCCTGTTTGTCTGGTTTAAAAACTGCCTTAACCAGCGGCCTTTGCCGGGACTGGCGCTTATCTCGCGCCACTCTCTGCCGATTTACGGCTTTCACGCGCTGCTTATCCACTTTATGCGTACGCACTATCTGGACCATAAACAGTGGCCACTGCTGGATATTACGCTGGTTTTTACCGTTACGCTGGCGGGCAGCCTGCTGCTGGCGCTGGCGCTGCGCCGCCTCGATCGGCACCATCTGGTGAGTTAATCAGGCTACTTTTTCTGACTTAGCGTTAACCCCACATCGCCGCCCGGATGCACCGCCAGCAGCGTCTCTTTCGAATAGCCGCTCTCGCTCATCAGGCAGGCGCAGGCCGCATCGAAAATCGCCAGCACCAGAATAATAGAGGTGGTGGCCAGCATATTTAGCGGATCGGCTTCGCGCTGCACGCCAGTTGAGATAACCAGCCTGGAGGCGCGGGCAATCGCCGAATCGGCGTTTTCGGTTACGCTGAGCAAGGGGATATTTTTGGCTGCCAGACCAGGCAGCAGCCGGGTCAGTTCATCAGAATTACCGCCGCGAGAAATCATAATAAGCAGATCGTCGGCGCGTAAAAAACCGAGATCGCCATGCGCGGCATCGGTGGCGTTAAGGTAAATAGCCGGGCGCTCGACGCAGGCCAGCATATGGGCGATTTTCCGCGCCGCGATGCCGGAGGTTCCCACCCCCGTCACCACAATCTTGCCTTTGCAGCTGCGCAACTCCGCCAGCAATGACGCCCAGAGCGGCTCATTTAAATGCTGACCAAGCGTATTTAGCGCTTCGCTGTAGATGCGCCACGCGCCGGTGGCCTGCTGCCACGAGCTGTTCATGCCTCCTCCTGCATAAGCTGGCGGTACTTCATATGATCCTGGTACATCTGATGAAAGACCTGATACTTGCGATCGTAGTAACGCTTGATGTGGTTAGTCTGCGGCGTAACCGTTTTACCAATACGGCTCATTACCGACATCGCCTCCGGGAAGGAGTCGAAAAAACCTGCCGCAACGGTGCCCATCATCGCGCTGCCAAGCAGCATCGCTTCGCTCTCCTCCGGCAGAAGCATGGCGCAGCCGGTGGCGTTGGCATGTTCCTGCACAAACACCGGATTTTTGGTGCCGCCGCCGCTGGCCATAATAGTGTCAATGGTGTAACCGCTTTGGTTCATGGTTTCAATAATATGGCGTGTTCCCAGCGCGATAGCCTGAATGGTCGCCAGATAGTGCAACGCCATATCTTCCGGCGTTCGTGACAATTTAAGGCCGCTAATGACGCCAGTTAAGGTGGGATTCGCGCGCGGCGAGCGATTGCCGTGGAAATAAGGCAGGATATGAATATCGCGGGTCAGGAAGGCAATTTTTTCCGGTTCTCCGGCCATCTTGCGCAGCAGCGCGTTGAGCAGTTCGTAAATGGTTTGTCCCTGGGTTTTTGCCTGCGCCAGCAGCGTGTCATAGCAGGGATGAGACTGGATAATATGATCGATTAACGCGCCGGTGGCCGACTGCCCGCCCTCATTGAGCCAGTATTCCGGCAGCACCGCCGAGTAGTATGGTCCCCAGACGCCGCTGATAAAGCGCGGCTGCTGTGAGATAGCCATATGGCCTGTCGAGGTGCCGCCAATCAGCGCGACACGGCGGTCGAAATCCGCCACCTCGCCAGAGACGCCGCAGGCGCCAAGCGTGCCGAGCGTGCCGGCATGGGCATCGATAATCGACACGCTGACCGCCGTGCCGGGAATCAGCCCCATTTCGCTGGCGGCACGCTGCGTCAGTCCGTAGCCGAGCGGTTCACCCATCGTTTTTACGTAGCGGCCAATTTTTTCCGCATCATGCTCCAGCAAATCCTCCAGCCCAATCTGGCGAAAATAGCTGGCGTCCCATTTATCTTCGTGGCCCATATAGGTCCACTTACAGACGGTAGAGCAGAGCGATCGCGTATCGTCGCCCGTGGCGCGCCAGGTGAGAAAGTCCGGCAGGTCAAAATAGTAACCGGCGTTTGCCCAGGTATTCGGCATATGCTGTTTCAGCCACAGCAGTTTCGGCGTCTGCATTTCCGGCGAGATAATGCCGCCGACGTAATCCAGCACCCGATGATGCAGAGCGTTGATGCGATCGGCCTGGGTAATGGCCCGGTGATCCATCCAGACGATAATGTTCTGCTCACTGCGCCCGGAAGGGCTGATGGTCAGCGGCTTGCCCTCTTTATCCAGCACCACCAGCGAACAGGTCGCGTCAAACCCCAGCCCTTTCACCTGAATCGGGTTAATATCCGCCTGGTTTACCGCATCACGCACCGCATTACATACCGCCTGCCAGATATTGTCGGAAGATTGCTCTACGTAATCAGCCTGCGGACGATAAATTTCAATGGCCCGGCTGGCCTGACCGACCATTCTGCCGTTCAGATCAAACACGCCAGCGCGGGCGCTTCCGGTTCCCACATCCACACCAATGAAGTAACTCGCCATATTTTTTCTCCTGAAATCAGGCTTTACGATTCTGTAATGCGATAAAAAGAATGAGAACGGTGCCCCAGAGCGCCATCGTCAGATAGCTGCTGATCCCCAGCAGATTAAAGCCGCTCTCCAGCATCTGCAGCACAATAAGCGCCAGCACCAGGCCGACGATGCGGCCAAATCCGCCGTCGGGGTTGATGCCACCGAGTACCGACGCGAGGATGGTCACCAGCAGATACGATTCGCCATAGCCAGCTTTCGCAGAATTGAATTTCGCCATCATCAAAATGGCGGCGACCCAGCCGAGCAGGGCGGAAATGACATACACCGCAATCTGAACGCGCACGGTATTCACGCCGCTGTAACGGGTCGCCTGTTCATTAGAGCCGACCAGATAGAGGCTGCGGCCCAGCGTCGTATGTTCCAGCAATACCCACAGCAACACCGCCACCAGTAAAAAGAGCAGCAGCGCGACGGGAATACCGGCTACCGTCGCGTTACCGAGAAACTGGATCGCCGCCGGGAAACCAGAAATAACCGTCCCGTCGGAAAGCAGAATGTTAAGGCCGGAGATCAGCGTCATAGTGCCAAGCGTGGCGAGGATCGGCGAGACGCCTACCCAGGCGATCAGCGCCCCATTCAGCGTGCCGATGGCGACCGCTACCGCGATCCCTGCCAGCAGGGCCAGCAGCAAAAAAAGCGGGTTATCGGGATGGCTCACGATAATCGCCGCCATCACCAGCGAGCAGCTGTTAGCCCCGGCGATAATCGACAGGTTAATGCCGCCCGTCAGCATGGTCATGCCCATTCCCAGCGCCAGCATCCCGAGGATCGGCAGCTGCGAGCCGATAGACTGAAAATTGGCGACGCTAAAAAAGCGGTTGCCCAGCAGTAACGAAAAGGCCAGCGCAACCACGATAATAATCACGCACTGCAGGCGGATGATGGCATCACCGGGCAAAAATCTGGCGAACGATTTCATCTCAAAGCTCCCTTGCAAGTTTGCGTTTTTCATTCCAGGCCGTGGCGCTGATACTGACCAGGATAATGGCGCCGCTGAATACGGTATGCCAGTAAGAGGAGACGCTAAGCAGCGTCAGACCGTTTTGCAAAAAGGCCAGCAGGATGACGCCGAGCAGCGTGCCGGTCAGGGTTCCGCGACCGCCGGTCATGCTGGTGCCGCCAAGCACCACCGCCGCCAGCACCGTCAGTTCAAAGCCGATCAGCGAATTCGGCGCGACAGACTGGGTAATCTGCGCCTGCACCACGGCGGCGATCCCTGCGAGAATGCCCATATAGCCGTAGACGTAAAAGTGCAGCCTGCGCAGGTTCAGCCCCAGGCGCGAAGCCGCGTCGCGGTTGCCGCCCATCGCGTAGATTTGACGGCCGAGGCGGGTGCAGTTCATCAACAGAGCGGTAAAGATAATGGTGGCCGCCAGACACAGCAGAGGCAGGGTGAGGCCATAGTCGTAGCCGTCAGCGGCGGTGAATGACAACCAGTTGATGCCATTCATAAACCAGTCCGGAAAGCCATACAGCCAGACGCCCCTGGTGGCGTAGACCAGCAGCCCGTAATAGACGTTCAGCGTGGCGATGGTAATGATAATCGCCGGAACACGCAGCCAGTAGACCAGAAAGCCGTTGATCAACCCAAGCAGCAGCCCAACGGCGATGGAAATGACCAGCGCCAGGGCGAAATTGCCGCCGTGGGCGATAATCCAGCTCGCCATCGCATACTGGGCAATGGCCGTTATGGCCGGAAAAGAAATATCGATCCCCCCGGAGATCAGCACCACAAACAGCCCGCAGGCGAGGATGCCAAGAATGGCGTAGCTGGTGGCGACATCCGTCAGGTTACCCAGCGAGAGAAACTCATCGGTGCTGACGCTCAACCCGACGGCAAGGGCAATGACCAGTAGTCCAAGCCAGAACTCATGTTGTCCGACTAAGCGAGAAAGGCGGTTATTCATGGATCACCTCCACCACTTCAGCAATCTCCTGTTCCGTGCAGCGATGAGGATTAAACTCCGCCACCAGTTCGCCGCGACGCATCACCAGCACGCGGTGGCTGTTGTAATAGGCCTCCGGGATTTCATCGCAGATCATCAGCACCGCCATACCCTGCTCCGCCAGGTCGCGGGCGATCTGGTAAATCCCCTCTTTGTTAGCAATATCTACGCCGACCGTTGGCGAATCGAGAATTAAGATGCGCGGGTTAGTTGCCACCCATTTGGCAATGGCTATCCTTTGCGCGTTACCGCCGGAGAGCGTTTTTACCGGCAGCTGCGGGTCGGAAACTTTGATATTCAGTCCCCTTATCAGGTCGGCCACCAGAGTGTGGGCTTTGCGGTGATCGAGCAGGCCGCTGCGGGTGTGGAGCCGATCAAACACCGTAACAATGGTGTTGTCGTAGATCGACTGCTCCATGATCAGCCCCTGCGTCAGACGATCTTCTGAGACGTAACCGATCCCATGCTTTATCGCATCGTGATTGTTGCGCAGCGTGACCGGCTGGCCGTTAATGCGCATTTCACCGCTTTCCGGCTGCGTCATGCCAAACAGGCTCAGACAAAGCTCGGTACGTCCCGCTCCCAGCAGACCGACGATGGAGACAATCTCTCCGCTACGCAGCGACAGGTTGATATTGTTGTAGTTTCCTTTGCGGCTCAGGTTGCGCAGCTCCAGCATCGGCTCCTGCTCGATAGGCGGTTTTTCCGGCAGCGGGCTGTAGTGGAAGCGTTGGCCGGTCATCAGGAACGCCAGCTCATGGCTGTTCAGCTCCGGGGCCGGAAAAGTACCCACCAGCCTGCCGTCGCGCATTACGCTGATACGATCCGCCACTTCCATCACCTCATCCAGACGGTGGCTGACAAATACCACGCAGATGCCTGCCGCCTTCAGTTCGTTAACCACCCTCAGCAGGCCGTTAACCTCCTGCCGCGTCAGCGAGGCGGTCGGCTCATCCATAATGACCAGACGGGCATCGGCGGCAATGGCGCGGCAAATGGCGACCAGCTGGCGATCGGCAATGGAGAGTTTTTCTACTTTTTTGTCGGGGTCGAGCCTTATCCCGATGCGTTGCATCGCCGCCAGCGCCTGCTGTTTCATTGCGCCGCGGCGCACCCAAATATCGCCGCCCGGCAGATAGCGGTTAACCGCGATATTCTCCGCCACGCTGAAGTTGGGAAACAGCGAGAGATCCTGATAAATCACCTGGATGCCGTAATGGCTGGAAAGCTGCGGCGTGAGATGATGGAACAGTTTGCCATCCAGCAGTATCCGCGCCCCTTTTTCGGGATGATAAACCCCGGAGATCACTTTAATAATGGTGCTTTTGCCGCAGCCATTCTGCCCCGCCAGACAGTGAACTTCGCCTTTTTGCAGCGTCAGATTGACATTATCCAACGCCAGCACGCCTGGAAATTGCTTGCTGATATTTTCAAGAGTGATAAATGCGGTGGTGTCTGTCATAGACAATACCCCTGCGAGCGCCCATTTGGCCGCTAAAATGCGTCTTTATGATATTGCCGGCCAGACGGCCGGCGTTACGGTTCGGGGGTCGTTGACTAAGGGAAAGCCTTAGAAACCGAGTGATTTCGCGTTATCTTTCGTGACTTCGAGGATTTTATTAAAACGGATCACTTTCTTCTCCATATCGACATCCGCTTTCCCTAAACCGTCAATGGTCAGATCGGACGTCACCTCTTTACCCTGGAGCAGTTGGTCAGCAATGGTTACCAGCGCGTATCCTGCATCTTTCGGGTCCCACAGCAGCGCTTTTTTAATATCGCCGCGCATCAGATAGGGCGCTGCCTGTCCTGGCATAGCGATACCCACCACGGCCATTTTCTCTTTTGCGCGTTTCTTCTGCACCGCCTGGCCTGCGCCAATAGGGCCGAGCGATCCAAAGCCGATAATGCCCTTCATCTGCGGATAGGTTTTCATCAGATCCAGCGTGGTGGCGTAGGATTTATCGATACTTTCCGCCACCGGCAGACGTGAGGTGACTTCAAACATCTGCGGGTATTTTTCTTTCTGGTATTTAATGGCGTAATCAGCCCAGGCGTTATGCAGCGGCACGGTTAATGAGCCAACGTAAATGGCGTAGCCGCCTTTACTGCCCATATCCTTCGCCAGCTCATCCATGTTGGCCTGGGCATATTTTTCACTGTCGATGGTTTCAATATCCCACTGACCAATTTGCTGGTCGGGAGATTCGTGCGTCAGCACGACAATGCCTTTATCGCGCGCTTTTTTCAGCACCGGCTCCAGCACTTTGGCATCGTTTGGCACCACGATGATGGCGTTAACATTCTTGGCGATGAGATCTTCAATCACTTTCACCTGCTGCGCCGGATCTGGCGTGGAAGGGCCGGTTTGATAAGCGTTAACATCCAGTTTTTTAGCGGCTTCGTTGACGCCGGTTTCCATACGGTTAAACCAGGGAATACCGGTAACCTTAGCGACCACGGCAATTTCATATTTTTCCGCCGCAGCGGACGTACCGGACAACATGCATGCAGAAACCAGGGCTGCGCTGATCAGGGCAAGTTTGAATTTCATAGTGTTACCTTTTTTAGGGACCGAGGCATGTCATGGAAAGGAGGTTATCAACGAAGGGAAGAGAGGATGAATTTCAATTGTATGAAATGTGATCGTTGTTTATTTTTGTTAAATTACATCATCTATTTTGTTAATTTTAAGTTAAATTAGACGACTGTATCATACTTATCCTTGATATAAATGTTAAATAACGGCCATTTATTAACTTATATTTAACTTCTAATTATCATTTGCCGTGGATTCGTCCGCTAAATTGTGGATCTTCATTCAACAGTTCGGCAGTTAAATTGCTGGAGTGTGAGCTGAAACGATAAACGAGAAAGAAAACATCGCTACGGAGGCTGTTAGCTTGCTGCGCAACCTATTCCGTTAAGCCTCCGTAGCGGGTAAGGCATTACAACGATTCAGTCGCCATCAGCGGCGCAAGCTGCTGATAAAGCCTGGCGAAATGCGCACGCCGCGCCTGATAGCGTTGATGGCGTTGCGCATCGGGCTGATGGCGCTGCGCTAAAGGCAGAGTGGGCAACAGCGCCTCAGGCGGCCGGTTCGGATGCAGCGCCAGCCGCGCCAGACGCGCGGCGCCCAATGCCGGACCGACGTCGCCGCCGTGGCAGTAATCCAGCGTTTGTCCGCTAATATCCGCCAGCATCTGCCGCCAGTAAGCGCTGCGGGCGCCGCCGCCGATCAGCATAATGCTGGATGGCCTGATACCGCAGGCGTGAACCGCATCCATACCCGCAGCCAGCGCATAGCCCACGCCCTCCAGCACCGCCTGCGCCAGCTCCGCCCTGCCGTGCTGATGCGTCAGCCCAAAGAACACCCCTTTCGCCTGCGGATTATTGTGCGGCGTACGCTCGCCGGAAAGATAGGGCAGGAAAAACAGCGGCGGCACGTCCGCTCGCGCCCGTTCGGCTTCCGCCAGTAGCGCGGGTACATCGGCGCAGCCGGTTAGCGCGGCGGCCCAGTCCAGACAGACGGCGGCGCTGAGCATCACCGACATCAGATGCCAGCGATCCGGCAGCGCATGACAAAAGCTATGTACCGCGCTTTCCGGGTTCGCCAGAAAGCCGTCGCTTACCACGAAGTAAACGCCGGAGGTGCCCAGCGACAGCATGCCCTGCCCGGCGTTAATCATCCCGGTGCCGACGGCGCCTGCGGCATTATCGCCGCCGCCCGCCACCACCGGTACGCTTTCCATTCCCCAACGCTGCGCCAGCTGCGGCTGCAAATAGCCGGTAATCTGGTTGCCTTCAAACAGCGTCGGCATCTGCGCCGAGGTCAGTCCGCAGGCGTTAAGCAACGTCTCGCTCCAGCAGCGCTGCGCCACATCCAGCCACATCGTGCCTGCCGCGTCGGACATATCGCTGGCGAAATCGCCGGTCAGCCGCCAGCGCAGATAATCTTTTGGCAGTAGCACTTTAGCGATACGCGCAAAAATCTCCGGCTCATGCTGCTTCACCCACAGCAGCTTCGGTGCGGTAAAGCCTGGCATCATCAGATTGCCGGTAATTTTCCGCGCCTCAGGCACCGCCTCTTCCAGCTGCTGACACTGGGCCAGGCTGCGGCCGTCGTTCCATAAAATAGCCGGTCGCAGCGGCTGATGCTGCGCATCCAGTAGCGTCGCGCCATGCATCTGACCGCTCAGGCCAATGGCCTGAACCTGGCTCAGCGAATGCTGCTGACGCAGCGCCTGCATCGCCTTATCGGTCGCCTGCCACCAGCTATCGGCATCCTGCTCACTCCACAGCGGCTGCGGACGGGAAACCGTTAGCTTTTCCGTCTGGCTCGCCACCACCTCGCCCTCGTCGTTCAGCAACACCACCTTAACGCCGGAAGTGCCTAAATCGATGCCGATAACCATGCTGCGGTTCCCTTTGATTAATTAACGATACAGCCAGCCGTTCACCAGGTTTTCCAACTGCTCCTGACGCCCGCTCTGATGCTGTGGATTAAACTGATGCTGCTCCGCATGCGAAGCCAGCGCCGCCAGCGACATTTCGCCCTGCAAAATCTGCTGGCCCAGTTCGCCGTTCCAGCCGCTGTAGCGCTGCGCTACGCGACGATCCAGCTCGCCGGCTTCAATCATGCGCGCCGCAACCTTCAGCGCCAGCGCCATCGTATCCATCGCCCCGATATGGCCATAGAACAGATCGTATTTATCGGTGCTTTGACGCCGCACTTTGGCATCAAAGTTCAGCCCGCCGGTAGAGAAGCCGCCCGCCTTGACGATCTCATACATCACCAGCGCATTTTCTTCGACGCTGTTAGGGAACTGATCGGTATCCCAGCCCAGCTGCGGATCGCCACGGTTGGCGTCTACCGAACCGAATATGCCCAGCGCAATGGCGGTGGCAATTTCATGATGGAAGCTGTGGCCCGCCAGGGTGGCATGGTTCGCTTCCACGTTAACTTTAATCTCTTTTTCCAGACCAAACTGCTTCAGGAAGCCGTAAACCGTGCCCACATCGTAGTCGTACTGATGTTTGGTCGGCTCCTGCGGCTTCGGCTCGATCAGCAGCGTGCCCTGGAAACCGCTTTTATGTTTATGCTCCACCACCATTTGCATAAAGCGGCCCAGCTGCTCGCGCTCCTGACGCAGATCGGTATTCAACAGGGTTTCATAACCTTCACGCCCGCCCCACAGCACATAGTTTTCTCCACCGAGCTGATGCGTCGCCTGCATGGCGCTGCAAACCTGGCTGGCGGCCCAGGCGAACACTTCCGGATCGGGATTCGACGCGGCGCCCGCGCCGTAGCGTGGATGGGTAAAGCAGTTGGCGGTGCCCCACAGTAGCTTAACGCCGGTTTGCTGCTGTTTCTCCTGCAGCACCTCGGTCATCAGCGCCAGATTGCGCTGATAGCTTTTTATCGAATCGCCTTCCGGCGAGACGTCAATATCGTGGAAACAGTAAAAAGGCACGTTCAGCTTATAGAAAAATTCAAAGGCGACGTCTGCCTTACGCTTCGCCATCTCCAGCGCATCGCCCGCCTTTTGCCACGGGCGATCGAACGCCCCGACGCCAAACATATCCACGCCGGTCCAGCAGAAGGTGTGCCAGTAGCAGGCAGCGAAGCGCAGATGGTCCGCCATGGTTTTGCCCAGCAGGATCTCCCCAGGATTATAGTGACGAAACGCCAGCGGATCGCTGCCGTCCGGCCCCTGATAGCTAACGCGTTCAATCTGATCGAAATAAGCCTGCATCGTTTACTCCTTAACAAGTTGACCGGAAATGGTCAGCGAAGATGGCTCTATTCTGATAAGCGTCCGCGTCTCTCTCAATTACGTTATTTCACACCGCAATTAAGATAATTATTAACTGTGCGTCGCGTCGCAAAATAAGGCGTCCCGTTATTTTTTCCTCGCGTCAATACGCAAAAAATAACCTTTTTCAATGTCGTTATCGTTAAAAAATCGATCGCCATCATAAAACCAGCAATAAACCAAAAAACGTAACGCCGGGATAAAAATCAGTAATTGAAGAAAACATGCGGTCAGGTCAAGAATCCAACAGCCCGTTCAGGAACGTTCTGATAAAAAACACCTCAACCTACAGGGTAATGATAATGAAAATGAAACATACTTTACTGGCCGTTTGCGCCGCGCTGGCTCTGTTTAGCCAGGCCGGCAACGCTAAAGAGGTAAAGATCGGCATGGCGATTGACGATCTGCGCCTTGAGCGCTGGCAAAAAGATCGCGATATTTTCGTCAAAAAGGCCGAATCGCTGGGCGCCAGCGTATTTGTCCAGTCTGCCAACGGCAACGAAGAAACCCAGATGGCGCAAATTGAAAATATGATTAATCGCGGCGTCGATGTGCTGGTTATTATTCCTTACAACGGCCAGGTATTAAGCAATGTGATTGCCGAAGCTAAGCAGGAAGGAATTAAAGTGCTGGCTTACGACCGCATGATTAATAATGCCGATATTGATTTCTATATCTCTTTTGATAATGAGAAAGTCGGCGAGCTTCAGGCGCAAAGTATTGTTAAGCAGGTGCCGCAGGGGAATTATTTCCTGATGGGCGGCTCGCCGGTGGATAATAACGCCCGCCTGTTCCGCGCAGGGCAAATGAAAGTGCTTAAGCCGCTGATTGATCAGGGCAAAATCAAAGTAGTGGGCGATCAGTGGGTAGACGCCTGGCTGCCAGAAAATGCGCTGAAAATTATGGAAAACGCCCTGACCGCTAACAATAACCATATTGATGCGGTAGTCGCTTCAAATGACGCCACCGCCGGCGGCGCGATTCAGGCGCTTTCCGCGCAGGGGCTGGCGGGCAAAGTGGCTATTTCCGGGCAGGATGCCGACCTGGCGGCTATCAAGCGCATTATGAACGGTACGCAAACCATGACGGTATATAAACCGATCAGCAAGCTGGCCGACGACGCTGCGAAAATCGCCGTTGAATTGGGTAATGATAAACAGCCCCAGTCCAACGCCACGCTAAATAACGGCAAAAAAGAGGTTCCCGCCTGGCTGTTAACGCCTGTTCCGGTTGATAAAAGCAATATCGACAGCACCGTCGTCGCCGACGGCTTCCATAAAAAGAGTGAACTCTAAGCTCGCTGCCGCCGCCCGGCGGCAATTCCCTCGCTGGAGAGTGTGATGACGACGCTACTGGAAATGAAAAACATTACCAAGCGCTTCGGTGCCGTAAAGGCCGTAGACGATATTTCTTTGCGCCTTGAGCCGGGCGAAGTGGTATCGCTGTGCGGCGAAAACGGTTCCGGTAAATCGACGCTGATGAAGGTGCTGTGCGGCCTTTATCCGGCGGGCGATTACCAGGGCGAGATCCTGTTTTCCGGCGAGCCGCTGCGCCCCGCCAATATCCGCGATACCGAGCGCAAAGGCATCGTAATTATTCACCAGGAGCTGGCGCTGGTCAGGCAGCTCACGGTGCTGGAAAACATCTTCCTCGGCAGTGAAATCAGTCGGGGCGGCGTGGTGGATGACGAGACCATGGCGCTACGCTGTCAGCGGCTGCTGAAACAGGTGAAGCTGGATATTTCGCCGCATACGCGCGTCGGTGAGCTGGGTATTGGTCAGCAGCAGTTAGTAGAGATCGCCCGCGCGCTGAATAAACAGGTGCGCCTGCTGATTCTGGATGAGCCGACCTCGTCGCTTACCGAGCAGGAAACCGGCGTGCTGCTGGAGATCGTCAGGGATCTGCGCGATCACGGCATCGCCTGCGTTTATATCTCGCATAAGCTCAACGAGGTTAAAGCGATCTCCGACACCATCTGCGTTATTCGCGACGGTAAGCATATCGCCACCTGCCCGGCGGATGGTCTGAACGAGGACGATATTATTACCATGATGGTCGGACGCGAGCTGACCGCGCTGTACCCGCGTGAGCCGCATGAACAGGGCGCGGAGATTTTACGCGTGGAGAATCTTACCGCCTGGCATCCGGTTAACCGCCATCTGCGGCGGGTTAATAATGTTTCCTTTACGCTGCGGCGCGGGGAAATTCTCGGTATTGCCGGGCTGGTTGGCGCCGGACGCACCGAAACCGTGCAGTGCCTTACCGGTCTGTGGCCGGGACGCTGGGAGGGCCAGGTCACCATCAAAGAGCATCGGGTTAACCCGCGCCGCTGGGACTGCCAGCAGGCGATCCGTCACGGCATCGCGATGGTGCCGGAAGATCGTAAAAAAGATGGCATCGTGCCGCTGCTGGGCGTGGGGAAAAATATCACCCTTGCGGCGCTCGGCCAGTTTAGCAGCCCGTTTTCCGTACTGGATGAGGCGCGCGAACAGGTCGCCATTAATCAGTCTATCCGCCAGCTGCGGGTGAAAACTTCCTCTGCGGAACTGGCGGTGGGCCGTCTTAGCGGCGGCAATCAGCAAAAGGCGGTGATCGCTAAATGCCTGTTGCTTAACCCGCAAATTCTGATTCTGGACGAACCCACGCGCGGCATCGATATTGGCGCGCGCGTCGAAATCTACAAGCTGATCCACCAGCTGGTGCAACAGGGCATCGCCATTATTGTGATCTCATCCGAGCTGCCGGAAGTGCTGGGGCTAAGCGATCGCGTACTGGTGATGCACGAAGGACAAATCAAAGCTGACTTGCCGAACCATAACCTGACGCAGGAACAGGTGATGGAAGCGGCCCTGCGGAGTGAACATTATGCTTAAAACCAATACCGCTATACTGCCCGCCAGCGGCGGCGGCGGCGCGCCGGGTAAGCTGCGCCTGCTTAACCTGCAGGTGCTGGTGATGCTGGCCGCTATTTTATTGATTATGCTGTTTTTTACCTGGATGACCGACGGCGCTTATCTGAGCGCGCGCAACGTCTCTAACCTGCTGCGCCAGACGGCGATTACCGGCATTCTGTCGGTGGGGATGGTTTTTGTCATTATCTCAGCGGAAATCGACCTGTCGGTTGGCTCAATGATGGGGCTACTGGGCGGGGCGGCGGCTATTTTTGACGTCTGGCTGGGCTGGCCGCTGCCGTTGACGATTGCGGCCACCCTGGTGCTCGGCCTGCTGCTGGGCGCCTGGAACGGCTGGTGGGTCGCCTACCGTAAAGTTCCCTCTTTTATCGTTACGCTGGCCGGGATGCTGGCCTTTCGCGGCGTGCTGGTCGGGATTACTAACGGCACCACGGTCGCGCCCACCAGCCCGGCGATGTCGCAAATCGGTCAAAGCTACCTGCCGGACGGCATCGGCTTCGGCTTTGGCGTTATCGGCCTCGGCCTGTTTATCGCCTGGCAATGGCGGCTGCGGCTGCGTCGTCAGCAGATGGGGCTGGAGCAGCAGCCTGCCCGCAGCGCGGTATCACGCCAGACCCTTACCGCTCTGCTGGTGCTGGGCGCTATCTGGCTGTTGAACGATTATCGCGGCGTCCCTACGCCGGTGCTAATCCTGGCGTTGCTGATGCTGGCCGGTATGTTTATGGCGACCCGCACCGCCTTTGGCCGACGTATTTACGCGATTGGCGGCAACCTTGATGCGGCCCGCCTTTCCGGCATCAACGTGGCGCGCAACAAAATGATGGTATTCGCCATTAACGGCCTGCTGGTGGCCGTGGCGGGGTTGATCCTGAGCTCGCGCCTGGGCGCGGGTTCCCCTTCGGCCGGTAATATCGCGGAACTGGACGCCATCGCCGCCTGCGTAATTGGCGGTACCAGCCTGGCGGGCGGTATCGGATCGGTAGCGGGCGCGGTAATGGGCGCGTTTATTATGGCCTCGCTGGACAACGGCATGAGCATGATGGATGTGCCGACGTTCTGGCAGTATATCGTTAAGGGCGCCATTCTGCTGCTGGCGGTATGGATGGATTCCGCCACCCGGCGGCGCGTGTAATCATCGAAGCAGATCACAGGGCTCACTAATTTTTTTCTGCAGCTGGTTTCACTGTGGTAATCAAGATGCAGAATAAAATCCAGGAGTGATCATGTTTGAGAAGCGTTTTCGCATCAGCCTGCTGTTTAATGCCAATAAAATCTATGACCGTCAGGTGGTGGAGGGTGTCGGTGAGTATCTGCAGGCATCACAAACCGACTGGGATATTTTTATTGAGGAAGATTTTCGCTGCCGTATCGATAACATGCACGAATGTCTCGGCGACGGAGTGATCGCCGACTATGACGATAAAGCCATTGAGGCGCTGCTGCACAACGTGGATGTGCCGATCGTTGGCGTGGGCGGCTCTTATCATCGGCCAGAAGATTACCCGCCCGTACACTATATCGCTACCGATAACGCCGCGCTGGTGGAAAGCGCGTTTTTGCACCTGAAAGAAAAAGGCATTAACCGCTTTGCTTTTTACGGCCTGCCCGCCTCCTGCGGCAAACGCTGGGCGCAGGAGCGGGAATATGCGTTTCGCCAGCTGGTGGCGAAAGAGCGTTATCAGGGCGTGGTTTATCAGGGAATGGAGACGGCGCCCGCCTACTGGCAGCATGCGCAAAACCGCCTTGCCGACTGGCTGCAAACCCTACCGCAGCAGACCGGCATTATCGCCGTTACCGATGCGCGCGCGCGCCATCTGTTGCAGGTGTGCGAACATCTGAAAATCCCGGTGCCGGAGAAGCTGTGCGTGATCGGCATCGATAACGAAGAGCTGACGCGCTATCTGTCGCGCGTGGCGCTCTCATCGGTAGCACAGGGCACCCGGCAGATGGGCTATCAGGCGGCTAAGCTGCTGCATCGTCTGCTGGATCAACAAACGTTGCCGCTGCAGCGCATACTGGTGCCGCCGGTCAAGGTTATCGCCCGGCGCTCAACCGATTTTCGTTCACTGCACGATCCGGCGGTTATTCAGGCGATGCACTATATCCGCTTTAACGCCTGTAAAGGGATCAAGGTTGAGCAGGTGCTGGATGCGGTAGGCATGTCGCGCTCCAACCTGGAGAAGCGCTTCAAGGATGAAACCGGCGAGACCATTCATACCATCATCCACAGCGAGAAGCTGGAGCGGGCGCGTTCGCTGCTGGTCTCCTCTTCCATGCCGATTAATGAGATTTCGCAAATGTGCGGCTACCCTTCGCTGCAATATTTCTACTCGGTGTTTAAGAAAAGCTACGCCAGCACGCCAAAGGAGTATCGTCAGCAAAACGCCGAGGTGATAAGTTAAACAAGGCGATCGCCAGAGCGCTAATATGAGGGAAGTCTGGTCCGATAAGGAAAATATCAGGAAGATAAGCGCGGATTTAGCCGATCATCAGACTGTTTACCGCAGCATAAAGGCTCAACGAAGCCGGGGCGGTACTCTGCGCCTCACCTTAGGGTGAGGCTATTTTCTCCGATGAGGCGGCCGGACTTCAAACCCTTTTCTGGATGCCAACCGTGAGAGAACGGTCAGGCTGTTTTAGTTTTCTCAAATCAATAACGCATTAAAAATCACGAAAAGATAAATATTAAAATTCCCCGGCAGGTTTATTGCCAGAGGATAAAACCGGGTTCCTGACGTCCTATTGTGTTGAAAAATATTATATTTCTGTATATCAGGACAAAGCATATGGCTACCACATTGCGAAATAAAATAAAAAATCATTACAACAATCCAGGGATAACTTTTATCCGGATAAGGTAAGTGGTTAATAATGCTTTTCCGTTATTGCCGGTTTAATGAAATTTCTCATCATCTTACGCTAATAAATTTATGTGAATTTTAAACTTTAAAAACTAATTCTGGCTAATTATTCAGTACGGTTAGAAGCTTTACAAAGCTAACTCAATTTCAGGCTCCGCTTATTTCCGCACCCGCCTGCTCAGGTAATTTGCGTCTCGTTGCGATTTTAGCCAGTTACGCGGCTGTTTTTTCAGATAGCTGAACGAGGCGACCGTTTCCAGGCCGCCATAACGTCCGCAGTCGCAGGGCAATCCGTTCGGATTGACAAAGGAATGGCCAATCTGATCGCTGCGTACAGCCTGCCCTTTTTTAATCCAGATCAACGCCTTTATAACCGAATAGCCAGGTTACGCTAAACCCTGCCAGATAGGAAATAACTACGCCCGTGGCGTAAACCACCATCCCGGTATAAATCCCTTCTCCTGAAGTCATCAGCGGCAGTGACACCAGACCCGACGGGCCAAACACGGTATTCAAACCGATCGGCAGGCCGAACCAGGCCACCAGACCAATAAAGAAACCGCCGCAGGCGCCGCCGATGCAGGCGGTCACAAAAGGCTTCACGCGCGGAAGAGTCACTGCGTAGATCAGCGGCTCCCCAACGCCCAGCAGGCCAGGAATAATTGCGCCCTTCACCTGATTACGCGTAATCGAACCGGGCGCAGAGCGGAAGTAGAGCGCCAGTGCCGCACCAACCTGTCCGCCGCCCGCCATCGCCAGGATCGGAAAGAGTGAGTTGAAGCCCTGAACGTCCATCAGCGCAAAGTAGACGGGGATAAAGCCCTGATGAACGCCAAACACCACCGCAATCAGGAACAGACCGGCAAGAATGGCACAGCCAAGGGGATTACCGTTAAGGTGCAAAAACAGCCAGGACATCCCTTTAAACAGTTCGCCTCCAAAAGGCATGATCAGCGTAAACGTCAGCGCACCCGTAATAAGCAACGTAAGCATTGACGTCAGGATCATATCCAGACTATCAGGGATGACCTTACGCAGCTGGCGCTCGATCCAGGCGCCCAAAATTGAGGCGATCAGGACGCCGATAATATTCCCGCGCGGCTCAATTCCCATACCAAAGAAGTTTTCAATACCGGAGAAATAACCCGTTGTCGCTTCCGGGTTGTATCCCAGCAGGAACAGAGAGGCAATAATTGCACCGTTTACCCCGGAACCGCCAAACGCTTTCTGGGCGTTATAGCCAATCAAAACGGGCAGAAAGGTAAAAAGCCCTTTGCCAAAAAGCTTCATATAACCAACGATATGCACAATTGCGGTATTTTTCTCAGCGGCGTTGGTCAGCAGGCTCTGTTCAATTAAGGTGGCAAAACCCAGCAACATCCCTGCAGCAATGAAACCCGGTATCAGCGGCGTAAAGATGGTGGCAAATTTGGCAAGGAACTGATGTACCGGGCTGGTTTGTTTGGCCTTCATCTTTTGTTTGGTATCACTGGCAACCGAGGCAGCCGTCTGCGGATCGGTGGCCGTGGATGCGCCATTTGCCAGCATAGCATTCATCATTTCAGCGGCCGTTTGCGCTTTACCGGGGCCGAGAACGATCTGTAGCTGATCGTCGCCGTTAACGACGCCCAGCACGCCCGGCAGCGCCTTCAGCTTATCCTGCTGGATCAGCCGGGCATCATTGAGCGTCAAACGCAGGCGAGTCATACAGTTACCGCAGGCCTGGATATTATTTTTATTACCAACCAGTTGCAGGATTGAGGCAATCAATTGTTCAGTGATTTTGGCCATGGTTAAATCCCCGCCTTTATCAGCGCCTGGCGAATAAACCCACCGCTGGCGTGCAGGCATTGTTTTGCCTGTTCTGCGTTCAGGTTTGCCAGCACCATGACAATCGCGGTTTTACAATGGCCGTCACACGCTTCCAGCGCTTGTGCTGCCGTTTGCCGATCGCAATCAGCCGCCTCCATAACGATATTGATTTGGCGCTGCACCAGCTTCTGGTTAGTCGCTTCAACATCCACCATCAGGTTGCCGTAGACTTTACCGATACGGATCATCGCGCCCGTAGTCAGCATATTCAGCACCAGCTTTTGTGCGGTGCCCGCCTTCATGCGAGAAGAACCGGTTATAACTTCTGCGCCTACCATCGGTACAATCGCAATATCGGCAATTTGCGTTATCTCGCTGCCTTCGTTGCAGGCCAGCGCAACGGTGGTCGCCTTCAGACTTTTGGCATAATTCAGTGCAGCAATCACATAGGGAGTGCATCCACTGGCCGCAATGCCGACCAGGACATCGTTTGCGTTGAACTGATGATTTTTCAGGTCGTCTTCGCTCGCGCTCAGGCTATCTTCGGCATTCTCAACCGCCTGCAGGATGGCCTGTTGGCCGCCGGCAATTAATGCCACTACCTGCTCCCTCGGCGTACCGTATGTCGGCGGGCATTCGCTGGCATCTAAAATACCCAAACGCCCGGAGGTTCCGGCGCCGCAGTAAAACAAACGTCCGCCCTGCTGAAAAGCCGTCACGATGGCGTCAACGGCCTGAGTGATGGCCGGAATAACTTTCTCAACCGCCAGCGCCACTTTCCGATCTTCGTGGTTAATAACGCGCAGCATCTCTTCTGTCGAGAGCATGTCAATATTCGCACTCTGACTATTGCGGCTTTCAGTGGTAAGCGTGGATAAATCAATTTTCATTAGGGTAATGTCTCCGCTATTTATTGCTGTCGCCAGGCACTTAACGCTCCCTCCCCAACGCAAAGCTGTTTTGCGTTAGGAAGGGAGCCAGGTTTTAACAGTTAACCTAGTACCGTGCCTGACGGCGTCGTTTATTCCTGAGCGGCTGCGTGATTAGAATTCATAACGAAGCCCTAAATGGTAGAAACTTTCTGCGGCGGAGCTACCGCCAAACGATACGCTGCGACCGGTAAGCAGGTTCTGGCCATCATGGCCGTTACGCAGGATCCAGGCGCTGTAGACAGAGCTGCGTGGCGTCAGCCTGTACTGCGCTTCAAAGGTGGTATCCCGCAGCTCCAGCTTGTCGCCGCCCTGGTTGTTGAGATAACGGTAGCCTGCCCGCACCGTCCAGTCGCTATTGATGTCATAAACTGCGGTAAATTCATGATTCTTGTCTTTGCTGTCTGCATTGCCGTTGCTGTAGGTCACCGTATCCTGCGAATAGAGATAACCCAACATCAGTGAGCCAAGATAATAACGGGTGCCTATACCGCCATAGGTGAAACTCTCTGCGCCGTTGGTGCGGCTATTGACGCTCAGTTCGGCGCGCGTTTTCTGGAAAGCGATAACCGGCGCCAGCTTGCCTGCATCGCCCATATCCAGCGTATAGCGCAACGCCGCGTTATAGCCGTAATCCAGATCGGAGGTATTGTTGCCTATGATATAAGCGGTAGAGAAATCCAGCTGACCAAAGCTGTTCTGATATTGAACGGTGCCGTCCTGACGGAAAACCTGCACCGCCGTAGGATCGATATGCCGTGCCTGACGACCGGTGGAAACATCCGAACTGGCAAAGACATCGCCAATATCAGTAAACATGATCAAACCTGATGACACGCGCCCGCCGGTGATCTTGCCATATTCGGCCATATCCAGCCCTGCCCAAACATAGCGGGCAGTCAGGCTGTCATTTTCACCTTCCACATTGTTGGCATACTCAGCGGAATTTACCTGATACTGCGCAAGGCCAATCAATGATAACGTGTCATTCACCGGCTGACGGCCGCTGACGCCAAGCCGTCCATCAAAGTCGCCCTGCACATCACCCGTTTTTTTGTCGGAGATATTGAAGCCCAGACGGCCATAAATATCGACGGCTGAGCCATCTTTTCCTTTATAAACTTCTGCGGCCTGCGTCATAGCTGGTGCCAGAAAAGCCAGCATTAAAAGCATGCAATTCCTTGTTTTCATTATCATCATTTCCTTTGCTTAAGAGTTATCAGAACTAAATTCAGATAAATAATCTATTATTTAGATTTAAATAAAAAGGAATAATTTATTCATTGTAAATAAATGTGACAACCTTCAAAGGCTGGAGCAGACGAAGGGCAACGTGGGCGGGATTCAGGAGTTATCACGCCAGGCGGTTGCCTTTCTGCCCGCAGGAAGAGATGATCGATGAGGATTTTTTGTGGAGAACCATTCTGGTGCTATACCGACAAAAATTGATTGAAAATCTGGAGCGTTTTACGCCCGGAGAGCGCAAAATCGCTGACTTCATTATTGCCAGCCCCGATCTGTTAAAAGAGCTCTCTTCTCAGCAGATGGCTGAAACGCTGGGCGTGAGTCAGTCGGCGATTGTGAAATTTGCGCAAAAACTTGGGTTGCGCGGTTTCACAAAATTTAAAATGGCTCTTGTTGAAGAGTGGGGACAGCAGATTTCTGATCACAAACAGAATTCATCGCACCTGCACAACGACATCAGCAGCCAGGATTCTTTATCCGTTGTTGCGGAAAAACTCCTGAGTGAAAAGCTGAATGCGGTGCGAAAAACCACGGACAGCCTGGATATGGTTCAGCTTAAGACCGTTACCAATCTTATTCAGAGCGCGGCGCGTATCCACATCGCGGCTATTGGCAGTTCCGCCCTGGTGGGTAAAGACCTGGCATGGAAGCTGATAAAAATTGGCTTTAACATCTTCAGTGAATATGACAGTCATGTGCAGCTGACCATTGCTCAGACGTTAACAAAACAGGATGTGCTGCTGGCCATCTCCTTTTCCGGTCAACGCAAAGAAGTGCTGCTGGCCGCAGAGATCGCAAAAAATAAAGGCGCGACGGTCGTGGCCATCACATCATTACAGGATAGCGAGCTCAGAAAACTGGCCGATTACACGCTGGATACCGTGTCTGATGAACCTCGCTGGCGCAGCTCTTCTATCTCTTCACGCAGCGCGCAATTTTGCGTGACCGATCTGTTGTTTATGGCATTGCTACAAATTAACGACAATGAAGGGATAAAAATGATTGAGCAAAGCAGAAGTCATATCAAAAAATTATTGTAAGGAAGCCGGGATGAAAGCGAAGCCGACCACCCTGTATGATGTGGCGCAGCACGCCGGGGTCTCTTACCAGACCGTGTCACGGGTGATAAACCAGGCGGGAAACGTATCAGAAAAAACCCGGCAGAAGGTGGAGTCGGCAATGAGCGCGCTGAACTACGTGCCTAACCGCGTAGCGCAGCAGCTGGCGGGGAAAATTAGTCACACTATCGGGCTTGCCACTGCCGATCTTGCGCTGCATGCGCCTTCTCAAATTGCCGCCGCCATCAAATCCCGTGCCGGAGAAAAGCATTTTAACGTCGTGATCTCAATGACCGGGCAGAGCGGCGCGGCGGCAGCCAGAGCGGCCATTAACAATCTGCTGGCGCAGCGCGTAGACGGGCTGATCGTTAATATTCCTCTGCAGGACGAGGATGCGCAAAGCCTGATGACGCTGTGTCAGGAGGTGCCGGTGCTGTTTCTTGATGTCTCGCCGCAGCTGGACGCCAATAGCGTTATTTTCGATGCTGGCGAAGGCGCGCGTTTGGGCGTGGCGCACCTGCTGGAGCTTGGTCATCGCGAGATTGCGCTGCTGGCCGGGCCACAAAGCTCGGTTTCGGCGCGTTTGCGCTTTGACGGCTGGCAGCAGACGCTGGCGCAACAGCAGCTACGGCCCGTAGCGGTAATGGAAGGAGACTGGAGCGCGCTTTCCGGCTATCAGCAGGTTGCGCGGCTGTTGAATGAAGGCGCCCGGCCCGGTGCGATTCTGGTGGCTAACGATCAGATGGCATTAGGGGCGCTGCGGGCAATTTCAGAGGCGGGCCTCAGGGTGCCAAATGATATATCGGTTATCGGTTATGACGATACCGCCGACAGCGCCTGCTTTATTCCGCCGTTGACCACCATCAGGCAGGATTTCAGGAGTTTAGGTAAAAACAGCGTGGAGCGGCTGGTGGAGATGATTTATCAGCCTGATGCGCCAACGCGTTCCGATCGGCTGCCGGTCAGTCTGGTGGTACGTAAAACCACCGCTTCACCGGAAGAAGAGACGCTTTCCCCGCAGGCGCTGGCGGATGCGCTAATGCAGCTGGCGCACCAGGCGGCGCGTCTGAAATAGAGATTAAGAGAAATGAACCTTAACCATGAGAAAGCAGAGCGGTTAAGGTTTACTAATATTATGGTGTATAAATATCGGCATAGTTATATTGTCAATTATATGCAGCTTTAGATTTTAAATATT
Organism: Mixta theicola; assembly: GCF_002895925.1. Taxonomy (GTDB): domain Bacteria; phylum Pseudomonadota; class Gammaproteobacteria; order Enterobacterales; family Enterobacteriaceae; genus Mixta; species Mixta theicola. The sequence goes on from NZ_NWUO01000009.1 coordinate 51,982, forward strand.
ATCAACCTTACTGAAGCCATTTTTTCTGGCGTATTGAGCCATTCTAATAATGAGAAAATAAATAAGCGCGGCAAGGGAGAAGATAACGATATAATTAATATCATAATAAACATCATCCAGATCTTCACGGGATGCGCCATCATAAATAAAATTGGCTACAGAAGCCGAAAAATCGCAATTAATGTATTTATAGGGATCGCCAATTAACCTTCCAATACCAATAGCCAGCAAAATAAAAAACAAAAAATTAACTAATCTACGGACAAATCCTGGCATGATGAATAACCTCAATAGTTCCGTATGCCATCAGACCACTACGACCGGGCACAGGCATTTTGCGCGTTCTTAACAGTTCATTACGCAGCAAGGCGTAATGAGTATTACGTACCAGCGTAATACAGCCCCAGGAAACGCTTCCCGGATGCAAACGAAAATGTTTACGCTCAACGCCCTTTATCCAGGTGTAATCAACAATTTTCCCATCGTCACGATAAAGAGCAAACCATTCAGAGCGCATAAATTCAGCGTTTGAAAAAACAATATTCGTAAAATCTTTTATCCAGGCTCTCGTTTTAGACCATACGCCCCCAGCAGGACGGTCAACAATCCAGTATTTACCCGTCGGAATCGGGCCACTGCCAGGAATAATGCTACATCCGCCGTGATTGCGGTACAGGCCATCTCCTGAAAAATCCATAAATGTGCCGATTCCATTAAAAATAAGCGGTGAGAAGTCAGCATCATTAATAACAAACCTTCCATATAAAGCCATAGATGCCTCCATGCTCCCTGATGAGTTATCCTGACTATATCGCCCCATTTATTGCCCCTTCCTTGTGATAAGGGAAAGATATGATTAACTATCGGTCATCAATAATGAATGGCAAAAAATTACAGCGCCACGCCCGTCCATAGCACAGGTATTGCCTGAATCCTGTAAGCTTCGCCCGTTTGCAGCAGGCTGATGCCAGCAAAACCTTTTCCTGAAACTTCTCCGGTTACGCCTTCCACGATTATTTGTGAATTCCATCACCGATTGCGGTTACGTGACTTTACATGCCTGCCCGCCAAAACCATATTGCCGGTAAATGTGAGCGCATCGCAATTGCATAAGGAAAAGGACATGATCGTAACAGCAGGCACGCCCGCCGCCACGCTAAGCGCCATTCTGGCACGCCGCGACTGGGAAAACCCGGCGGTAACCCAACTTAATCAGCTCCCTGCCCATCCGCCATTTTGCAGCTGGCGATCGCCAGTGGCGGCGCGGGACGACTTGCCCTCCGCCAGCCGGCAAAGCCTGAACGGACGCTGGGCATTTAGCTATTTTTCCCGACCGGAAGCGGTGCCGGAAAGCTGGCTACAGCAGGATCTGCCCGCCGCGGATCGGATTAACGTGCCCTCAAACTGGCAAATGGCGGGCTACGATGCGCCAGTTTATACCAATGTTAACTATCCGATTCCGGTTAATCCGCCCTTTGTTCCGGCAGATAATCCTACCGGATGTTACTCGCTCACATTAACGGCTGACGAAAACTGGCTGGCTTCCGGTCGGACGCGTATCGTTTTTGACGGCGTGAACTCCGCTTTCCATCTGTGGTGCAACGGTCACTGGATCGGCTATGCCCAGGACAGCCGTCTGCCCTCAGAGTTTGACCTGAGCGCGGTGCTGCAGCCGGGCGCTAATCGCCTGGCGGTAATGGTGCTGCGCTGGAGCGACGGCAGCTATCTGGAAGATCAGGATATGTGGCGCATGAGCGGCATTTTCCGCGATGTCTCGCTGTTGCATAAGCCACACACCAGCATTAGCGATCTGCAGGTGATTACCCAGCTGAATGAAAGCTTCAGCCAGGCCGAACTTAAAACGCTGGTGGTGGTTAACGGCGAGTCGCTGCAGGATGTGCAGGTAACGACGCAGCTCTGGTTCGGTGAAGAGATGCTGGGCGAGCGTCAGCAGCTGCTCGGCAGCGAGATTGTCGATGAGCGCGGCGCCTGGAAAGATCGCACCACGCTGCGCCTGTCGGTTGCCGCGCCGCAGCTCTGGAGCGCCGAAACGCCAACGCTCTATCGTCTGGTGGTGCTGCTGCATGACCGTAGCGGCGCTCTGCTGGAGGCGGAAGCCTGCGATGTTGGCTTCCGCAAGGTAGAAATCTCGCAGGGCCTGTTGAAGCTGAACGGCAAACCCCTGCTAATCCGGGGTACTAACCGCCATGAACATCATCCTGAAAACGGTCAGGTGATGGATGAAGAGACCATGCGCCGCGATATTCTGCTGATGAAGCAGCATAATTTTAACGCGGTGCGCTGTTCGCATTACCCGAATCATCCGCTCTGGTATCGGCTGTGCGATCGCTACGGGCTGTATGTAGTGGACGAAGCGAATATCGAAACGCACGGCATGGAGCCGATGAACCGCCTCGCCAGCGATCCGGTCTGGCTGCCCGCGATGAGCGAGCGCGTAACGCGCATGGTGCAGCGCGACCGTAACCATCCATCCATCATTATCTGGTCGCTGGGCAACGAATCGGGGCACGGCGACAATCACGACGCGCTCTACCGCTGGATTAAATCTAACGATCCGACACGGCCGGTGCAGTACGAAGGCGGCGGTGCCAACAGCGCGGCGACCGATATTATCTGTCCGATGTATGCACGCGTCGATCGGGATCAGCCCTTCCCGCAGGTGCCTAAATGGTCGATTAAAAAATGGATCGGCATGCCGGATGAGCATCGTCCGCTAATCCTGTGCGAGTACGCGCACGCCATGGGCAACAGCTTTGGCGGCTTCCATAAATACTGGCAGGCGTTCCGTCAGTATCCGCGTCTGCAGGGCGGCTTTGTCTGGGACTGGGTCGATCAGTCGCTGACCCACTATGACGATAACGGCAAGCCGTATGCCGCTTACGGCGGCGACTTTGGCGATAAGCCGAACGATCGCCAGTTCTGTATGAACGGCCTGGTGTTTGCCGATCGCACGCCGCATCCGGCGTTATTTGAAGCGCAGCAGGCGCAACAGTTTTTCCAGTTTACGCTGAAAAACATGGCGCCGGTGCAGCTGGAAATCAGCAGCGAATATCTGTTCCGCCACTGTGATAACGAACAGCTGATCTGGACGCTGGCGCAGGAGGGCCGCACGCTGGCCAGCGGCACGGTTAAGCTGGAAATTGCGCCTGAAGGTACGCAGCTGATTACGCTGAACGATTTGCCCGCCATTACCGCCAGCGGTCAGGCGTGGCTGACGGTGCAGGTGCAGCAACTCGCCGCCACCGCCTGGTCTGCAGCCGGCCATATCTGCGCCTGGCAGCAGTGGCGGCTGGCCTCTCCGCTGACGCTGCCGCCGACGCCGGTTGGCGTGGGCGAAGCGCCAGAGCTCAGCGTCAGCGAGCACGCCTTCGCTATTCAGCTTGGCGAACAGCGCTGGCAGTTCAGCCGTGAAAACGGCCTGCTGACGCAGTGGTGGAAAGCCGGTGAAGCTGCGCTGCTGCAGCCGTTACAGGATCAGTTTACGCGTGCGCCGCTGGATAATGATATTGGCGTTAGCGAAGCAGCGCGTATCGATCCCAACGCCTGGATTGAGCGCTGGAAAGCGGCAGGCTTTTATCAGATGGAGCCGCAGCTGGAGCGCTGCGAAGCGGAGCGTCTCAGCGGCGAAGTGCAGCTGCGTACGGTTCACAGCTGGCGTTATCAGGATCAGATCCTGTTTATCAGCCGTAAAACCTACCGCATCGACCGTACCGGCGAACTGCATATCAGCGTGGATGTGGATGTCGCTACCGGCATACCGGCACCGGCGCGTATCGGCCTCACCTGTCAGCTGGCGCAGGTACAGCCGCAGGTAAGCTGGCTCGGCCTCGGCCCGCATGAAAACTATCCGGATCGTCAACAGTCCGCCCGCTACGATCGCTGGCAGCTGCCGCTGGAGGCGCTCTATACGCCTTACGTTTTTCCCAGCGAGAACGGCCTGCGCTGCGATAGCGAGTGGTTACAGTATGGCGACAGCGAATGGCGCGGCCGCTTCCACTTTAATCTCAGCCGCTACAGCCAGACGCAGCTGCGCGAAGTCACGCACCGCCATCTGCTGCTGCAGGAGCCGGGAAGCTGGCTGAATCTGGACGGGTTCCATATGGGCACAGGCGGCGACGATTCCTGGAGTCCCAGCGTCTCGCCGGAATATCTGCTACAGAACAACCATTATCATTATGAAGTGAGCTGGGTACGTAGTTAACCTGCGCTGAGCGCTAGCCGGGGCAGGTCTGGTCAGTCTGCCCCGCGTTGACCTTAAGGTAAACGTGATGTATTACCTAAAAATAGCAACTTCCGGTTGTTCGGGCGGTTCTGCTGCTTTTACTTTTTCATTATGAGAGCCTGCTTTCCGACAAGCTGGTTTAGCCGGAATGGAACAGCAGCATAATTTGCGCAAGGCGGTTAAAAACCACTTCCATCAGGTGATAAAAGAAAGGCGCGAAGTTATTCATCAACAGCAGCAGCGCCAGCATCCCTACGCTGAGCGTCAGCGGGAAACCGACGACAAAAATTGATAGCTGCGGCGTCAGGCGGTTAAGTAATCCGAGCGTCAGGTTTATTGTCAGCAACAGCGTAATTAACGGCAGCCCCAGCGCAATGCCGAACTGAAAAACCAGCCCGCCCATGTGGGCGACCGCGCTAAACGCATTACGGCTCAGCGGCGCACCGCTCACCGGCAGCAGCTGAAAGCTTTCCGACAGCACTTCCAGCATCAGCAAATGGCCGTTAAACAGCAGAAACAGCAGAATGGCCAGCAGGTTCAGAATGCGGGAAATAACCGGCATATTATCGCCACCGTTAGGATCGTAAAAGGTGGCGAACGAAAGGCCCATCTGTAGACCGATAATCTCGCCGGCGTAGCGCACGGCAACAAACAGAAACTGGATAGTCAGGCCCATCGCCGCCCCGATCAGCAGCTGCTGGCAGCCGACCCATAATCCCATAATTGAGATTAGCGGGATCGTGTTATCGGGCAGATTCTGCCCCAGCAGCAGGGCGATAACCGCCGCCAGCCCAACCTTGACCCGGTTGCCGATCGCCTTGTCGTTAAATACCGGCGCGGTGCTGAACAGCGCCAGCACGCGCATTAGCGGCCAGAAGTAATGGCTCACCAGCAGCGGCAACGTATCCAGCGACAGGCTCTGCATCTTAGCCAATCATCTGCGGCAAATTGGTATAGAGCGCCCGCATATAATCAAGCATCGTTGACAGCATGCTCGGCCCAAGCGCGACAACCACCGCGACAATCACCAGGATTTTCGGAATAAAGCTCAGCGTCATCTCATTAATCTGCGTGGAAGCCTGCAGAATACTGACGACAAGGCCGGTGATCAGCGCCGCCAGCAACAGCGGTGCGGCCAGCATCAGTCCAACCCGGATGGCCTGGAATCCCATAGCCATTACGCTTTCTGGCGTCATCTGTTATCCCGTCAGTTGATAAAGGTCTGGGCCAGTGAACCCATAATCAGCTGCCAGCCATCCACCAGCACAAACAGGATCAGCTTGAACGGCAGTGAGATAGTGGCCGGCGGTAGCATCATCATCCCCAGCGCCATCAGCACGCTGGCGATCACCAGATCGATAATCAGAAATGGAATGAATACCGCGAAGCCGATTTGGAAACCGGTTTTTAGCTCGCTGGTGACGAAAGCGGGCAGCAGAATACGCAGCGGCACATCGTCCTGGCTGGCGTAGTTATCCACTTTCGCCATGCGGGTATAAAGCGCCAGATCGGCCTCACGCGTGTGGCTTAGCATAAAATCACGCATCGGCTTCGCCGCCAGCGGCAACGCCTCTTCCATCGTGATCTTATCCTGCGACAGCGGCACCCAGGCATCTTCATACACCCGGTTAAACACCGGCGACATAACAAAAAAGGTGATAAACAGCGCCAGCCCCAGTAGCACCTGATTAGGCGGCGTGGAGGGCGTTCCTAACGCGTTACGCAGCAGGCCCAGCACGATAATGATGCGGGTAAAACCGGTCATCATCAGCAGAATCGCGGGTAAAAACGTCAGAGAAGTCAGCAGAACCAGCGTCTGGATCGGCAAAGACCAGCTTTCGCCGCCGCCGCCCCGCGTCAGCAGAATATCGCCGTTGGCGGCCCAGGCCGCATGCGGCAGCAGAAGTAAAGGCAGCAGCATCGCCGACCGATAGCGCTGTACAGCGTGCAATAGAAGACTCATTGTTCAGGTTCCGCTTTGCCGCGTTTCAGCAGGCGCTTCAGGGTAAGCTGAAAATCTGGCGTAGCCACGGTCTGCGCCTCTGCGGATTGACTAAGGCGGCCAAGGCGAGTAATCGCGCCGGGCGTGACGCCCAGCAGTAGCCGCTGACCGTCAACCTCGACGACGACCAGCCGTTCGCGCTGGCCAAGCGAATAGCTGCTTTTCACCGCGATCGACGAGCCATGCGCGCGGGCATGTCCGGCCAATCCACAGCGACGCGCCAGCCAGGCGCAGGAAATAATCAACAGGACGACAATCGCCAACGCGCCGCTCACCTGAGTTACCAGCGAGAGAGTCGTAGAAGCATCATTCATGACAGGTCTGCGTTCCGGTTAATTATCACCTGCTTAAACGCTGCATACGTTCAGAAGGCGTAATAATGTCGGTAATGCGGATGCCGAACTTATCGGAAACCACTACCACTTCACCCTGGGCGATGAGATAGCCGTTAATCAGAATATCAAGCGGCTCACCGGCCAGTCCGTCCAGCGTCACCACCGAACCCTGGCTCAGTCGCAGCAGCTCTTTAATCGTCATTTTGGTACGACCCAGCTCCACGGTCATATTTACCGGAATATCAAGGATAAGCTTAAGATCTTCGCTAAATGCGGCAACCTGCGTCTCTTTCGTTATAACCGGTGCGTTGGCCTGACTTTCCGTAGTCTGCTGCTCGGCCAACGCTTCCCCCCAAAGGCTGTCTGTTGACTGATCTTCAGTCTCAGACGGTTGTTTTGCGTCACTCATGGGGATATTGCTCCTTATTTAATGACGGTAAATTAGGGTTTAATAATTTCTCGACTTTGAGGGCATATTGGCCGTTAACACAGCCATAGCTGCCTGACAGAACCGGGTAACCATCAACGAATGCTTCAATACTTTCCGGCTTGTCCAACGGAATAACATCGCCATTTTGCAGCGCGAGAATTTTTGACAGGCGCGTTTGTACGTCGGTGAAATTCGCCACCAGCTCCAGTTCGGTATCTTTTACCTGCGAAGCCAGAACCGTGCGCCACTGATCGTCTTCCTGCTGCGAATTTTCCAGCGGCGGGTTACTTAATAGCTCACGTAGCGGCTCAATAATGCTGAAAGGAATACAGATATCGAACTCACCGCTTTGCGAGCCTATTTCCACATAAAAGGGCGTGGTGACCACGATATCGTTTGGTGACGAGGTGATATTAGTGAATTTAACCTGAATTTCGGCGCGAACGTATTCGGTTTCTAATTTGAAAATAGAGCTCCAGGCGTAATCATAGGCTTCCAGCGCCATCGACAGCATTCGCTTAATAATACGCTGCTCGGTAGGCGTGAATTCACGTCCTTCCACCTTGGTCAGAAAGCGTCCGTCGCCGCCAAACAGGTTATCAACCGCCATAAAGACCAGGCTGGGCGAGAAAACAAACAGCGCCGTTCCGCGTAGCGGGTTCATATGCACTAAATTAAGGTTGGTCGGCACCGGTAGGTTGCGGGCAAATTCATGATAGGGCTGAACTTTTATATTTCCAGCGGTAATATCCGGACTGCGCCGTAACAAATTAAACAACCCTATACGAAACTGACGGGCGAAGCGTTCATTAATGATCTCAAGCGAATGCAGACGTTCGCGCACTACGCGGCGCTGCGTATTAGGATCGTAAGGCTTGATCGCCTCATCGCTAGTCAGGACTTCGTCAATATGTTCAGTTTCACTACTGCCGCCGCCGTTTAACAGGCGATCAATTTCGGCCTGCGATAATATGCTATCAGACATGGGCGTTACCGTAATATAAAGGCGTTAAACAAAACATCCGTGACAACCACTCCCGATTTTTCATCAAGAGGCGTGGTTAATACCTGTTTAATGTCCTGGATTAGCTGTGACTTACCTTCGTTGAGAGATAACTCCTCCGCGCTGTGGCCGGAAAATAACATCAATAAACGGCTACGCACTTCCGGCAGGTATTTTTCAATTTTGCTTTTATCATCTTCATTATTCACGCGCAGCGTTAAGCCTATATAAAGTACCCGATCGTATTCTTCACCGGCTGGCTTCAGGCTAACGGTAAATGTATCCAGCGGGACATAAACAGGCGTTATCGGCTCGGTAACTTCTGTTTCTTCAGGCGGTTCGCTGTCTGACAACATGCGTGCCTGCATATTTTTCATTTCATACATGGTCCAGGCGGCAATAGAGCAGGCGCCTACCGCCAGTAGCAGAATGACAAGAATAAATAGCGAACGTAATTTACTTTTCCCTGTCGTCGTCGACTTTTTCTTATTTGGCATCGAATTAACAATTCCTGTTATAAACTACCTGACGTTCAATTATACAAATCCATTGAATAGCAAATTCTATTACAAGCAAGCTCCTGGACAATTCGCCAAAAAGAAGAAATTACTGATGGTAAATCTTCAACTCACTTTTTCAGGCAAAAATACTTATTCCCACCCGCGAATGGATCCTCTGCGGCACAATTTCATCGTCCACTTCGTTTAGCGCTGAGCCGCCGCTTTCTTTCCGGGAATGTGAAGATTGTCCCGAATGAGAATCCGCTGCGGAACCCCAGGATGGGGCATCGCGTCCGACGCTGCCCTGATCCAGCTGAATGCCGGCATCGGCCAGCGATGTGCGCAGATGTGGCATCGCCGCCTCCAGCGCGGCTCGTACCGGCTGCTGATCGGTAACGAAGTGCAGCTGAACCTGATCCTGCTTCAGCCGCAGATTAATCTGGAGCGGCCCTAAATTTTCCGGGTGCAAACGCAGCTCTGCGTGATGAACGCCGTGGCGGGTAAAGCTGCTAAGCTGCTGACCAAGCGCCTGCTGCCATGCTGATGAGCCGACTTCCGGCTCCAGCGTGCCGTGGACAACCGGTAGCATGACGTTAGCGGCTGGCGTAGCGGCAGCTGGCGCTGCCAGCGATGCCGGAGTGAAAGCCGGCGCGGCAGTAAGCGGCATCGCCTGTGACCGGCTCTCAACGGGAAGAACGGCGTTATCGTTCTCTGCTTCCTGATTCTGAACAGTCGTGACGGCAGGCTTAATGAATACCGCCTGCGCATGGCTCTGCTGCGCCTCGGCAGGCTTCTCGGTGTGATGAGCGGTCTGCGGGCTGGTTATCATACGCAGCATCTCGGCGGCGGCGTTATGACGCCCGGTTTGCGGCGCGGCGCTTTCCAGCAGAGGCTGCGGCGCATCAGCGTCAATATTTAGCGTGCCTTCCGCGCCGGTAAGCCGTGACATTTGCGGTGCCGTGGGGGCTCCTCCCGTCAGGCTGGCGGACGGGAGCGACGCAGCAACGGCTTCAGTCAGGCTGGCAGGCATCAGCCATGCAGCGACCGCCTCAGATACTGCTTCATCCAGTTTATCGCTGGCTTCCCGTTCATTTTCCACCTGCGTTACCAGCACGGCTTCATCAGTGGCGCCAGCGAGCTGAATATCCAGCTCGCTGGCGAAATCAGCATTTTCAGCCATGTCCGCCGAGGCGGCGTTAGTGGGAGCCCTACCCGGCAGGGCGGTGATCATGTTAATCATCATAAACCGCTATTCCTTAAGCTTGCGCGCTGCGCGAATTCATCCATTAGCTTCTGTTCCAGGCGATTTTCTTTCGCCTGCTGTACCGTATCGGCCCGGCTGGCCAGCGTTTCAAAGGCATTCAGCCGCCGCTTATCGTTCTTCCAGCGATCCAGCGCATGGTCAACCGATTGCTGGCAGGCCGCGACATGGCCGGTATGCTGTTTAACGACGCGGCTAAGCGACGAGATAAAAAACTGATGACTCAACAGATTAATTACCGGCATGCCGGTCGCCGACATCGCCGTTTGCAGCTGCCGGCCATATTCCTGTTCATAGTTGGTTAGCTGCTCAAGCTGCGCGGCGGCGTTGGCATGAACCTGGCGCACCTTACCAAGCTGATTCGTGGTATCGCTTAAGGTCTGCTCCGCCAGTTCGCGCAGCACCTTCATTGGGGAACGCTGAGTCATTCGCTACTCTCCCTCTGGTGGTCAGGTAAATCAGGAAACAGCGCAGCAAGCGCGGCGAATGAGGTTTCATATTCGCTGCGGTCATAGATCCCCTGTTGCAAAAAACCCGCCATTTGCGGATAGAGCTCGATTGCCCGATCCAACAGCGGATCGCTACCGGCGGCATAGGCGCCGACGCTAATCAAATCGCGGTTACGCTGCCATGCGGAAAGCAGCTGCTTGAAACGCTGAACTTTTTTATAGTGCGAGGGAGCGATAAGCTCAGTCATGGCGCGGCTGATGGAGGCTTCAATATCAATTGCCGGATAATGTCCCGCCTCCGCCAGCTGACGTGACAGTACGATGTGACCGTCAAGTATCGCACGCGCCGAGTCGGCAATCGGGTCCTGTTGGTCATCCCCTTCGGTCAGCACGGTATAGAATGCGGTAATCGAACCGCCGCCCTGCACGCCGTTTCCGGCGCGCTCGACCAGCGCGGGCAACCGGGCGAAAACCGACGGCGGATAGCCTTTGGTCGCCGGGGGCTCGCCAATCGCCAGCGCAATTTCACGCTGCGCCATCGCGTAGCGGGTTAAGGAGTCCATAATCAGCAATACGTTCAGTCCCTGGTCGCGGAAATCTTCCGCGATGCGCGTCGCGTAGTCGGCCCCCTGCATGCGCAGAATGGGCGAAACGTCGGCTGGCGCAGCAATGACTACGGCGCGGCTTAAACCCTCTTTGCCAAGAATATTTTCAATAAAATCTTTAACTTCGCGGCCACGCTCGCCTATCAGGCCAACCACGATGACATCCGCTTTGGTATAACGCGCCATCATGCCAAGCAGCACCGATTTCCCCACGCCGGAGCCGGCAAACAGCCCCATGCGCTGACCGCGTCCTACCGTTAGCAGGCCGTTAATGGCGCATACACCAACGTCCAGCACGGACTTAATCGGATCGCGCAGCAAAGGGTTAAACGGCAGGGAAAACAGCGCGCCACGCTGACGCGTCTCCGGCGCGGGCAAACCGTCCAGCGGTCGCGCGCGCGCATCCAGCACCCGGCCCAATAGCGCGCGGCCTAACGGCAGCATTTTGCCTTTCGTCGTGCCGGTATCCGGCGCATAAATCCGCGCGCCCGGCAGGACGCCGTCCGTATTTTCCAGCGGCATCAGATAAAGTATCTGTCCGTTGAAGCCGACCACCTCGCTTTCCACGCTGTCGCCGCCGTGCGCGCTGTCACGCTCTACCCGGCACAACGTGCCGATCGGTAGCGTTAAGCCAACCGCTTCCATCACTAATCCGGTGGCCCGCGTTAGCCTGCCGTATCGGCGTACGCCGGATAGCGCAGCTATCCGCTGTTCTTTATCGTCAATGGCCTGAAGCCACTGTGAAAGCCGCTGGCTCATGCGCCGTAATCCTCACGGCTAAGCTGGCACAACGCCTGCCAGCTGCTGGAAACGGTGGCATCCAGTTCACATTCTGCCGAGGTAATGCGGCAGCCGCCGGGCAGCATGGCGTCATCGGCGCGCAGCTCCCAGCCGTGTTTCTTCAGTACGTCGCTCAGCTGTTCCTGCACCGTCGAAAACTCGTCGGCATTGACCCATAGCTGGACAGGCGCCTGAAATAATGGCTCCTGCTGTAGCAGCGACTGAATTTTTTCCAGCAGCAGGTGGTTATCGAGAGCCACGTTTTTACCCAGAGTGGCGCGCGCCGCCATCAGCGCTAACTGCACCAGACGCGAAGGAATGATCTTCTCAAGGTTATCGATCGCCGTCTGGAATGATTGCAACAGCTCGGCGAACTGCGACATGGTTTGTTCCTGCCGCTCTTTGGCTTCCGCCTGGCCCTGCTCAATGCCGGCCTGATGCCCCTGCTGGTAACCTTCGTCGTAACCCTGTTTACGCCCCTCTTCGATACCCTGCGCCTGTCCCTGCGCCAGCCCTTTCTGCTCCGCCTGGCGTCGCAGCCGCTGCAGTTCCGCCTGTTGCTGCTCCGGCGTCGTTTCGCCTTCTATAACCGGCAACTCTTCAGACAGCATGTCCGCCTTGCAAAGATCTTCCGGCTGCCAGATCTGCCAGCCGGTTAACTGCTGAAAATCAGACATAAACATCCTCGCTGCCGCCAATGTTGATTTCGCCGCTTTCCGCTAAGCGACGAACAACCTGCAGAATAGTTTTCTGTTCGGCTTCTACCTGCGACATACGTACCGGCCCGCGGGCGCTGAGATCCTCACGCATAATGTCGGCCTGACGCTTCGACATATTGCGGAAGAACTTATCGCGTAATGGCGGCTCGGCCCCTTTCAGCGCAATGATCAGCGTTTCGTTATCCACATCCTGCAGAATGCGCTGGATGCTGCGATCGTCGGTTTCCAACAGGTTTTCGAACAGGAACATTTCGTCGATGATTTTCTGCGCCAGCTCATGGTCGAACTCACGCACCGCCTCAATTGCCGCCTCTTCCTGTTGCGATTTCATCAGGTTAAGAATCTCTGCGGCCGGACGGACGCCGCCCATTTTGCTGCGCTTGAGGTTCTGGCCGTGCAGCAGATTATTCAACACTTCCGTCAGCTCCTGCAGCGCCGCTGGCTGCACGCCGCCGAAGGTGGCGATACGCAGCATAATGTCGTTACGATCGCGCTCGTCAAAGCGGGTCAGAACGTCCGCCGCCTGAGCACGTTTCAGGTGCACCAGAATGGTGGCGATAATTTGTGGATGTTCTTCATGAATCAGCTCAAATACCGCCAGCGGCTCCATAAAGTTCAGGGTTTCAATGCCGCTGTTATTGCCCTGCGTATCCAGCAGATCTTCCAGCAGGCTGGAGGCGCGCTCTTCACCCAGCGCCTGCACCAGCACATTGCGCAGGTATTCATTGGTATTAACCGTGAGTGCGGCGAAATTGCCCGCATCGAGCTGGAATTCTTTCAACACTTCAGCCAGCTGCTCATGCGTAAAACCACTCATGCTGACCATCCCGCTACTGATTTGGGTCACTTCGTGGGTATTGAGATGGCGAAATACCTCAGCGGCGCGATCTTCGCCGAGCGTTAGCATGATGATCGCGCTTTTTTCGCATGCATTCATGAAGACTGTTCCTTATTCATCCACTGACGGAGTACCAGCGCGATAACCTGCGGATCCTGCTCTGCCAGACTGCGCAGCTGCTGGACATTGACTTCTGTTTCAACGCGCAGCTGCGCTTTAGCCTGCTCACGCATTTCCGCTTTACGTTGCTGTGCATTCAGCTCGGCCTGCCGCGCTTCCTTTTCCATTTCGAGGCGCTGTAGCGCCAGCTCTTGATGCTTCATCCAGAAAGGCTGCAGCATCTTGCGCCACAGCACCAGCGCCACCAGCGCCACCAGCAGATACCGGCCCGCCGTCAGCATCAGATCGATAAAGAAAGCTTGTTGCCAGAAAGGAATTTCAGGTTCGGACGGATCGGTGTTAAACAGGGAATTAACCACGTTTAAGGTATCGCCGCGCTCGCTGGAATAGCCCATCGCTTCTTTAACCAGCGCCTGGATCTGCTCCATTTGTTCTTTACTCAGCGCGACCGGCTTGCCTTCTCCATCCGGCTGATAGTTCACAACCACCGCCACGGAAAGGCGTTCAATATTGCCAGGGCTGCGCTTGGTATGGATAAGCGTACGGTTCAGCTCATAGTTGGTGGTTTCATCTTTTTGTCGGCTGTAAGGCAGCGTCGGTATCAGCGCGCCATTTTCATCCGCCTGCGGGTTATTGGCCGCCGCAGGCTGCTCAATCGGCGCGGAGGTCGGTACGGGCGGCTGATTGCTCAGCGCACCCGGCACGCCGCCCGGTCCCGCTTTGCTGCCCTGCTCGCTACTGTTGGTCTGACGGCTACGTACCGCCATATTTTCCGGCGCGCTGTTCGGCTGATACTGCTCCGCCGTCTGCTCATGCGTGGTGAAATCGACCTGTGCGGTTACCTGTGTTTTAACGTTCGCCGCGCCCACTACCGGCGCCAGGATAGCCTGAATACGCTGGCGGTAATCCGCTTCAATCTCATTGATATATTTGAGCTGGTTGGTCTGGATCGCCTGGGCTCCGCGCTGGGTCAGCAAATTGCCGCTCTGATCGACCAGCGTGACGTTATCGGCGTTCAGGCCGGGCACGGCGCTGGAGATAAGCCAGCTAATCGCATTGACCTGGCCGGCATCCAGTAAACGGCCCGTATTCAGATCCAACGTTACAGAGGCGGAAGGCGACTTTTGTTCGCGCACGAATAGGGTTTGCTTGGGAATGGCCAGATGCACGCGCGCGCTGCGTACCGGCCCCAGCTTCTCAATGGTGCGCGCCAGTTCGCCTTCAAGAGCGCGCTGGTAGTTAATTTGCTCATTAAACTGGCTGAGACCAAACTTCTCCTGATCGAGCAGCTCGAAACCGACCTGCCCACCTTTCGGCAAGCCCTGCTGGGCCAGCTTCAGGCGGGCCTCATACACCCGATCGGCAGGCACCATAATCGCGCCGCCATGCTCCTGAAAACTATAGGGCACGTTCATCTGCGTCAGCTGCGCGACAATGGCGCCGCCGTCTTCATCACTGATATTGCTATAGAGAACGCGGTAATCGGGAGATTTAGCCCAAAATAACAGCGCAATAATCACTGATATAAACGCAGCTGCCAGAATAATAAATATAAAGCGGGGATTAGCGCGAAATCGCTCTAAAATAGAGTTCAAATTTAATGAAGCGTTAGTTTTACTACTGTTATCGCTGGCATCCATGCGGTCATCCTACCTGAATAAAAGATGATGCAACCTGCACCATAAGCCGTTAGTCTGCGCGCCAATTCCAGTACCAGTGTTAACAGGCGTAATGCCTTTTACCGGCAACGCGCCTTTAAACATTATCCGTCATTTTATGAAAATATTAAGCGTTAATAAATGGCAGCTTCTGTCGGCTATTTGCATTATCTATCGCATTCAATATTATGTTATTCTCACTATTAATTAAACGTTAATAAAAGGAAAAAACCTGGCATGACCTTCGCGTCTGTCAGCGTTATTTTATAAGGGAATATTATGTCAATCCAATCTACGGGTGTGCTGGAGCAGATTAAGTTTCAGGCAAATCAGATTGCAGCAGCAGGGAATAGCCTGTCTATTCGCGATACAAAAAATAGCGAACCCGTATCTTTTTCCGGCCTTTTAATTAACAGCCTTAACAACATTAACCAGTTACAAACCAGTGCTAAAAGTCAGTCACAAAATTATCTTGCTGGCGCACCGGGAATTGGCCTTAATGACGTAATGGTTTCCATGCAAAAATCTTCTATTGCGTTAAATCTGGGCGTTCAGGTACGCAATAAATTAGTCAACGCTTACCAGGAAATAATGAACATGTCCGTTTAGCGGGCAATGCCCTTATTTTTTGCAAGGCATTTCTTATCTGTCTGATAACGCAATCGATAGCATTAACCAGCCCGTATTTATTGTCCAGCATCTATGGGTTGCTTTCTGCTGCGGGCTACGTATCGGCTGCGGATACGTCTGCTGTTTATAGTAAATCAACGAAGCGCGATAAGTGAAATCATTGAATTGAATAATGCAACCGTGAATATTCAGAGTGACTTTGTTTTAACCGAAGCGGAACTACAAAAAATCAGCACGCTAATTTACCAGCGAGCGGGCATCGTGCTGACGAATCAAAAGCATGACATGGTTTACAACCGCCTTGCGCGGCGCTTACGTCAGCTGGGCATAAAAACCTTTACCGCTTATTTGAATTTGCTGGAGTCAGATCCTTACAGCGCCGAGTGGCAGCAGTTTATTAATGCCCTGACGACCAATCTGACCTCCTTTTTTCGCGAGGCCTACCATTTTCCGGTTTTGGCCGAACATGCCCGCTCACGACAGAATAATTACAGCGTTTGGTGTACCGCAGCCGCAACGGGTGAGGAGCCCTGCTCAATTGCTATGACACTGCATGAAGCGCTGGGTCAGAGCCTGAGCGGCCCGCGTATTTGGGCGACGGATATTGATACCGAAGTGCTGGCGAAAGCCACCGTGGGCGTTTACCGACATGCCGATATTCAAAACCTGACGCCAGAACAAAAGCGCACCTGGTTTTTACGCGGCACCGGCGCGCAGCAGGAACAGGTTAAAGTGAAACCGGCGTTGCTTTCCGCCATTCAGTATCAGCAGCTTAATTTATTGTCACCTGACTGGCGCGTACCGGCGCCCTTTGAAGCGACGTTTGATGCCATATTTTGCCGTAACGTGATGATTTATTTTGATAAAGATACACAGCATCAGATCCTGCAGCGCTTTGCAAAAATGTTGAAACCGGGGGGCCTGCTGTTTGTCGGCCATTCAGAAAACTTTAGCAATATGAACGGGCCATTTCGCCTGCGCGGACAGTCTGTTTACTGCCTGACTCAGGAGCGATCATGAATAAAATCAAGGTACTTTGCGTTGATGATTCTGCACTGATACGCAGCATTATGAGCCAGATCGTCAACAAACAGCCAGATATGGAAATGGTGGCGACGGCACCCGACCCGCTGATTGCACGCGATCTGATTAAGCGCCATTCGCCAGACGTGTTGACGCTGGATGTGGAGATGCCGCGCATGGACGGGCTGGATTTCCTGGAGCGCCTGATGCGCCTGCGTCCGATGCCGGTCATTATGGTCTCTTCCCTGACCCAGAAAGGATCGGAAATTACTCTCAATGCCCTGGAGCTGGGAGCGATTGACTTTGTCACCAAGCCCCAGACGGGCCTGCAGGACGGTATGCTGCGATATAGCGAGCTGATTGCCGATAAAATTCGCGTGGCTGCGCGGGTGCGTAATTTTCAGCGCTATACCGCCGCGGCGCCCCCGGTTCGCCTGCAGGCCGGCCCGTTAATCGGCAGTGAAAAAATTATCGCTATCGGCTCATCGACCGGCGGGACGGAGGCGCTGCGCCAGGTATTAACCGCAATGCCGCTTAACTGTCCGGGGATCTTGATCACCCAGCATATGCCCGCCGGTTTTACCCGCTCCTTTGCCGAGCGCCTGAATAAGCTGTGCCATATCACGGTGAAAGAGGCGGAAAACGGCGACCGGATACTGCCCGGTCATGCTTATCTGGCGCCCGGCGGCATTCATCTCGTATTGACCCGCAGCGGGGCGAACTATCACGCCCAGCTGCAGGATCTGCCGCCGGTAAACCGCCATTGTCCTTCTGTCGATCTGCTTTTTCATTCGGTTGCTAAATACGCCGGCAAAAATGCGGTAGGTGCCATTTTAACCGGCATGGGCCACGACGGCGCGCAGGGGATGCTGGCGATGCATAAAGCCGGCGCGCGCACCCTGGCGCAAAGTGAGAAAACCTGCGTGGTGTACGGCATGCCGCGCGAGGCCGTTGCGCTCGACTGTGTGGATGAGATTGTCGATATCGAACAGATGTGTCAGCACATCCTGAGCAATGTGGTCGGGCAGGCGCGCCGTATATAGCGTTTTATCGACATGACCAAACCCTGTTATTTCACCTTCAATACGGACCGATAATAAAAATGGCAGACAAGAACTTACGTTTTTTAGTGGTAGATGATTTCGCAACCATGCGTCGTATTGTGCGTAATCTTTTAAAAGATCTGGGTTACAACAACGTAGAAGAAGCGGAAGACGGTAATGACGCCATGAGCAAATTACAGCTTTCGTCGTTCGATTTTGTTATCAGCGACTGGAATATGCCCAACATGGATGGTTTACAACTGCTTAATGAGATCCGTAAAGATGAGCGTTTTAAAGCGATTCCGGTGCTGATGGTGACGGCGGAAGCAAAGAAAGAAAACATTATTGCGGCGGCGCAGGCAGGCGCCAGCGGTTACGTGGTTAAACCCTTCACCGCCGCCATACTGGAAGAGAAACTGACCAAGATTTTCGAAAAACTGGGATGGTAGAAAGCATGGAAGCAGAGTCAAATGCACAATCAGCTGAGAATTTAAGGATCATCTTTTCACAAATTGGACATCTGACGCGTCAGCTGCGCGACAGCCTGAATAATTTGAGCCTTGACCGCGCCATTCTGGATGTGGCGGAGGTGATGCCGGACGCCCGCGATCGTCTGAACTATGTGGTCGATAAAACGTCACAGGCCGCTGACCGCGTACTGACCTGCGTGGAAATCGCCCGCCCTTTACAAGACAACCTCAACAGCACGTCGGACAGCCTGGCCGAACGCTGGGATGAATGGTTTGAAAATCCGATTGAGCTGACGACCGCCCGTGAACTGGTTATCGATACGCGTCAGTTTTTAAAACAGACGCCTGATATTGCGCAGCAAACCAATCAGCAGCTGATGGAGATCATGATGGCGCAGGATTTTCAGGATCTGACCGGTCAGGTGATCAAGAAGATGATGGATATGATCGCGCATATCGAACAGGGTCTGATCCAGATGCTGGTGGACAATATGCCAGAGAAACCGCAGAACAGAGCCGAAGATGCGGGCAACCTGAAAAACGGTCCGCAGCTCGATCATACCAAAGCGGGCGTAGTCGCTTCTCAGGATCAGGTTGATGACCTGCTGGAAAGCCTCGGCTTTTAACAAAAGCACAGAGCGTAAGCGCCGATGTCTGAAGAAAGCGATGTAGAAAAAACGGAAGAACCCACGCCCCATAAACGGAAAAAGGCGCGAGAAGAAGGGCAAATCCCACGCTCTAAAGAGCTGACTTCCCTGATGATGCTGCTGGTGGGATGGTCGCTGATGCTGGCCGGCGGTGAACGCCTGGTCACGCACCTTACCCATTTATTACAGGGTGGGCTGACATTCGACGCGCTGCTGGCGCGCGATCCTGTACGGCTATTCCATCAGCTGCGTAATCTGGGCGAATATGCGGCGCGCGCGCTGTTGCTATTGCTGCCGGGGCTGTTTCTCACCGGCTTAACCACGCCAATGCTGCTGGGCGGCCTGCAGCTCGGCGGCAAATCTTTCAAGCTGGATCTGAAGCGGCTTTCGCCGCTATCCGGCTTTAAACGCATGTTTTCCGCGCAGCTTATCTCTGAACTGTTAAAGGGTTTTCTGAAGGTTACGCTGGTCGGCTGCGTTTGCGGCCTCTATCTGTTTATGCATAAACAGCAGTTTACGCATCTGATGAATCAGCCGCTGGACTATGCCCTGCGTCATTTTGCCCAGCTGATTATGGGCTGCCTGCTGCTGGTGATCCTGTCGCTAATCCCCATGGTGGGATATGACGTCTTCTACCAGATATTCAGTAATCTGAAAAAGCTGCGTATGAGCCGCCAGGAAATACGTGATGAACATAAGCAGCATGAGGGCGATCCCCATATTAAAGGGCGCATTAAGCAGCTACAGCGCGCTGCCGCAACGCGTCGCATGATGGCGGAGCTACCGAGCGCAGACGTGATCATTAATAACCCTACCCACTATTCCGTTGCCCTGCGTTACAAAGAAGGCGCTATGGCTGCGCCCATTTTAATTGCCAAAGGCGCAGGCGAAACGGCCATGCGTATTCGCTCCGTGGCCGAACATCACAACATTCCGATGCTGCAGGCACCGCCCCTGGCGCGTGCGCTGTATCGCCACTGTGAACTTAATGCGCCGATCCCTGCCGCCCTGTATAGCGCGGTGGCAGAAGTTCTCGCCTGGGTTTATAGCCTGCGCCGCTGGCGTAACGCAGGTGGTTTGCGTCCGAAAAAACCCGTCAACCTTCCGGTGCCTGCGGCGCTGGATTTCAAACCTAAGAGCCAAGAGTGATGTCAAATTTAGCCAGCAAACTACGCTTGCCGCAGTTTAAAGAGACACAGTGGCAGATTCTGGCCGGACCGGTATTAATCATGCTGATTCTGGCCATGATGATTTTGCCACTGCCGGCGTTCTTACTGGATATGCTGTTTACCTTTAATATCGTGCTGTCGCTGATGATATTGATGGTGGCGATGTTTACGCAGAAGACACTGGAATTTTCCGCCTTTCCAACCGTGCTGCTGTTTTCGACGCTGCTGCGTCTGGCGCTGAATATTGCTTCCACGCGCGTCATTTTACTGGACGGGCACACCGGCGCGGCGGCGGCTGGCCGGGTAGTCGAGGCCTTTGGTCACTTTCTGGTTGGCGGTAACTTCGCCATCGGCATCATCGTGTTCGCCATTCTGATTATCATTAACTTTATGGTGATTACGAAAGGCGCCGGGCGTATCGCTGAAGTAGGCGCGCGCTTTGTACTGGACGGTATGCCGGGCAAACAAATGGCGATTGACGCCGATTTAAATGCCGGATTGATTGGCGAAGATGAGGCGAAACGCCGCCGTAGCGACGTGACGCAGGAGTCGGACTTTTATGGTTCCATGGACGGCGCCAGCAAATTTGTGCGCGGCGATGCTATCGCCGGCCTGTTGATTATGGCCATCAATATTATTGGCGGCCTGATGATCGGCATGCTGCAGCACGATATGTCATTTGCTCAGGCTGGCGAAACCTACACGCTCCTCACCATTGGCGATGGCCTGGTGGCACAGATCCCGGCACTGATTATCTCAACCGCGGCCGGTGTAATCGTCACGCGCGTTTCTACCGAGCAGGACGTGGGCGAGCAAATGGTCAGCCAGCTGATGACTAACCGCGCGTCATGCTGTTGGCCGCCGGGGTTATCGGCCTGCTGGGTATTATTCCGGGAATGCCAAACCTGGTGTTTTTACTGTTTACCTCTGCGCTGCTCGGCGCTGCCTGGTGGCTGCGCGGACGCGAACTGCAAGCGTCGGCCCTCGGCTCGCCATTAAAAGCCAACCAGGATCGCGATGCGGGGAAAGCCAGAGCGGAAGCGGCGCAGGCGGCGGAAGCGTCCTGGTCAGACGTACAGCTGGAAGATGTGCTGGGCCTGGAGGTAGGCTATCGGCTGATTCCGCTGGTGGATACCGCGCAGGATGGACAGCTACTGGCGCGTATCCGCGGTATCCGTAAGAAATTTGCGCAGGATATGGGCTTCCTGCCGCCGCCGGTTCATATTCGCGATAACCTTGATTTAGCGCCCGGCGACTATCGTATTTTGTTAAAAGGCGTCGAAATAGGCCGTGGCGAAATCCAGCCGGAACGCTCAATGGCGATCGATCCGGGCTGTGCGGAAGGCCAGCTGCCGGGTGTCGCCTGTCAGGAACCCGCCTTTGGCCTGCCAGCGGTATGGATTGACGAGGTACTGCGCGAACAGGCGACGATTCAGGGCTATACCGTGGTTGATCCCAGTTCGGTTGTCGCCACGCATCTGAACCATCTGATTGGCCTGCATACCGATGAGTTGTTTAGCCGCCAGGAAACGCAGCTGCTGCTGGATCAGGTCAGTAAAGAGATGCCTAAGCTGGTTGAGGATTTCATCCCAGCCGTGCTGCCGCTCACCACTTTCCATAAGGTGTTGCAGAACCTGCTGGCGGAGCGGGTTTCTATCCGCGATATGCGCACCATAATCGATACGCTGGCCGAGTTCGCACCGGGACAAACCGATGCCGATGAGCTGACGGCGCAGGTGCGCATTCGTCTTGGCCGCGCCCTCACCCAGCAATGGTTCCAGAACCAGCAGGAAATCCAGGTGATTGGGCTGGATATAGAACTGGAGCGCTTGTTAATCCAGGCGATTCAGAACGGCAGCGCCATTGAGCCGGGCATTGCGGAAAACCTGATTGCGCAAACTGAAAAGGCCATTCAGCAGCAGGAAGCGATCGACGCGCCGCTGGTATTGCTGGTTAATCAGCCGCTCAGGCTGATGCTCTCTCGCTTTCTACGCCGCGTTTTCCCACAGCTGGCGGTACTCTCTAACCTTGAGCTTACCCACAGCTGTACGGTACGCATGTCTTATGTGATCGGTGGCAAAGCATGAAGAGAGGGCTTTTTTTAGCCATGCTGCTGATGGCGGCAGCGCCGTCAACGCTGGCAGCGCACGGCGCCTGGAGCGGCACCGCGGCTGGCCCTCAGCTTAGCGTCGGCAAGCAGACGTATGCCGGACAAGCGCTGCGTTCGTCAGCGCCGTTACCGCCTGATGCCGCGCTGAGCCGCATCAGCTGGCGCATAACGTTGCTTACACCGCCGCCGCCGGGGCTGGAGATAAAACTTTGTAGCGTAACGGCCTGTATTCCGCTGGATCGGCTGACGGGACAGAAGGCGGTGCCGTTACCTTTTTCACCAAACGAGGAATTACGATTTATCTATGCGGTTAACGCGCCAGGGCAGCTGAAGCCGCCCATTCGTGTAGTCAGTAATCAAATAACGGTTAACTACCACTGGCCAAACCGATCCGATCGTTAGCCAGATAATACGCGCGTTGAGAAGACAGGCTTATCATTAATGGCGTGATGGCATTATTGAAAAGGCGAGGTAATTTGTGAGATATAAGCCTTGTTACCCTTTTTTCCCTGATGTAGTGAGGAAATTTCTTTTTTTAATAAATTCATACGCCCTTCCAGCGCCCGGTTTATTTCTTCTTCATTACTCTGTAACGTGATTAAGAAATGACAAAGCTGATCTTTTTCCTCGCTGGACAGCGTGTCAGGAACCCGTTCCAGCGCAGCACGTAAAGTAACGATATAACGCTCTGCCATAGTAACAAAATCGTCCCATTCTCCCTGCTGTGCCATAACCAGCATAGCCTGATTTATTTTATATATATTATTGTATTCTTCAGTAAGGAATATAGTCATAACCTGCCTGTATTTAACGTGGTTCAATTTCTTTCCATGTTTCAGCGATATTCATCAATATCTCATCTACATGCGCTAACTGAGAGGGGTCGTTATTTAAATTAGCGTACAACAGCGTGCGCGAAATATAACTGTAAAGCGCATCCAGATCGCGTGCGATCTGCTGGCCTTTTTCATGATCCAACGCGGATCGCAACCCGTTATCAATGATGTTAATCGCTTTTGAGATCATCTCGCCGCGTTTGGCGATATTGCCGTTTTCGAAATAGAGTCGCGCACGCACAATCGCGCTGTGCGCCCCCTCGAACAGCATGGTAATTAACTGATGCGGCGTCGCACCGGCCACCTTGCTGTGAAGATCGACCTGCGCGTAGGCGTGGGTTCCCTGCTTTGCGTACATGTTAGTCTCCATAAAGAATAAGCAGGTGAGCGCCTGCTTATTCTGGCTGTTTCCGGAAGTTATACCGTGGACAGGATTGAGATCAGCTGGTTGCTCAAGTTGTTCAGTTTCGACATCGTCGCGTCCAGATTCTGGAACTGAACGCGATAGCGCTCTACCTGCGCATCAATCAGCTTCTGCGTTTTGTCGATCTGTTCTTTTACCAGCTTAACCTGGTCATCCAGACTGTCGGTGGTACCTTTAATCACGCCGTCAATCTTCTTGTCTGAATCACCGGCATATTTGGTAATAATATCGCTCAGCACTGAAGCCAGGCCCTGCTTGCCAGCGTGTTCTTTGAACATCATGCCGATTTGATCGGGATCGTCGGCAATCGCTTCGTCCAGCTTTTTCTCATCCAGCGTCATTTGACCGGTGGTGGCATCGAAAGTAATGCCCAGCGAAGTCAACGCGCTGTAATCGGCGTTTCTTTCGCCATAAACATCATTCACGGCGGCGCGCAGCTCGCCCACCAGGCTACGCAGCGTACCATCGCCCATCAGCGCACCATTTTCCTGGTTGGGCTTGGCCACCTGGTCGTCCGTTAAGCCGGAGGTGTCGTTCGGAACGTATTTACTGGAGGAGGTGGTTTGCGTTAGCAGCGCATTGTATTGCTTAACAAAATCTTGCAGCGTACTTTTAATCGCGGAATTATCTACGCTTAGCGTTAGCTGCTCTGACGCGCCGTTTTCAGAAACGGATTTCAGATTTAAGGTAACGCCTTCGATGATGTCAGTAATGTTATTACTGGAGCGGGTGTATTTGATGCCGTCTACTTTCAGCTCCGCATCCTGCGCGTTGGTAACGGAGATCATGCCATCTTTTGCGCCCGGCTCTGTCGTAATGGTGGCGTCATTGTTATCCGCATCAACGTGCCGCCCGCCTTCCTGAGTGTTCAACAGCGCGCCCAGCGCATCATCGCCCTCAACGCTGACCGACATTTCACCTTCCGTACCAGACGTGCGCGAACTTAACACCAGCTGATAGCCGCTGTCCGTTCGCTGCACCGAGGCGCGAACGTCGCCATCCTGCTTATTGATCGCCTTAGCCATCTGATTCAGCGAGGTTTCATCGTCTTTGAGTTCAACCGTAAGCTCTTTGCCGTTTTTTTGCGTAATGGTAATGGTGCGCGTTGAACCTGTGGTTTCGCCCAGGCTTTTATTGGCGTCTTCGTAGCCGGAGGTACGCAGTTTGTGTGAAACCGCCAGTTTCATAACGGTGACATCATGCGCATCGGCTGAGGCATCAGCGGTTGCCGTGGCCTGGAACGCTTTGTTCTCACTTACGAGCAGCGTATTGAACGCCTCGCCGTTGAGTTTTTTAACGCTGCCCTGTAGGGCGGCCAGCGCGCTGGAGATTTTGCCCCAGGCTGAAATTTTGTTTTCGTAACCGCTTTTTAAATTAGTGTAGGGCGTCAGGCGGGTCTGCTCTGCGGCCTTCATCTGCGTCAGCATGCTGGCCGTATCCAGGCCAGAACCGATACCGAGGGAAGATAGGGTTGCCATTATATACTCCTTGGGGAATTATTATTTGTACCTACTCTCTTTTAGCTATCGGTATAAACAGCGCGAAGATAAGCCCTTTTCTTTATTATACTTATTTGTAACAGGATGGTTTCCGTTCTTTTACCGTTTTAATCATCCTGAAACTCATCGCATTTAGATAAGCGTAAGGATTTTATTTCTCTGTATCAGCCAGCTTTATGCTGAATCCCTTATAAAAGCCTTAATTATTGCATCCTTCTCTAAAAAGCAAACCGCCTATAAGGCGCCGTCACTGCTGGCATTTATTCGTTTTAATTTACATTATAAAAAAATCCCGGTTATTTTAAGCCGCTCCTTTACTAAAACATTCGTTTTGCCTGGAAACTGCGCAAAAAACAAAAAATCATGCAATTATTTTTTTAGAGAATTTATCTGAAGCCGATATTTGTAATATGCGCTTGTTAACGCATCATCAAATTGCAGAGAGACTGCAATATAAGAACCTAACCTATATATGAGGGAATAATATGTCACAGGTGATTAATACTAACGCTCTGAGTCTGATGGCTCAAAATAATCTGAACAAATCACAGAACTCACTGGGCTCTGCAATTCAACGTCTTTCTTCCGGCCTGCGTATTAACAGCGCAAAAGATGACGCTGCAGGCCAGGCGATCAGTAACCGTTTCACCTCTAACATTACCGGTCTGACTCAGGCTTCACGTAATGCAAACGACGGTATTTCTCTTGCTCAGACCACTGAAGGCGCGCTGAACGAGATTAACGACAACCTGCAGAACATTCGTCGTTTGACCGTACAGGCTTCCAACGGCACCAACTCTGAATCTGACCGTCAGTCAATTCAGGACGAAATCAACGAGCGTCTGGCTGAAATCAACCGCATCTCTGAACAGACCGACTTTAACGGCGTGAAAGTTCTGAAAACTGACCAGAGCCTGACTATTCAGGTTGGCGCCAACGATAGCGAAACCATCAGCCTGAACCTGCAGCAGATTAACGCCGAAAAACTGTCCATGGAAGATTTCGACGTCAACGCTTATGCCGACCGCGTTGAATACGGTTCAAAAGCCGCCGCCGGTATGACCGTTACCAACACTGCCGACACCACCAAAACGCATGAACTGACTGATGCTAACATCACTTCGCTGAACACGACTGCCTTCGGTGCTGGCGGTAAAGGCGATATCTTTGTTGATGGCAAAGGCGTTATCAGGGCTGTCGGTGAGAAAGCGGACGGTACTGCAGTCAATGTGGAAATCACTACTGCCGTTACAGGGACCGCGCCTGCTACCAATGCGACCTTTACAGTAGGCGCCGACATTGAAGATCCGAGCGCCGCGCTGCTGGAAACCGTTGACGCAGCGCTGAAGCAGGTTGATAGCCTGCGTTCAAACCTGGGTGCTGCGCAGAACCGTTTTGCTTCTGTTATCAGCAACCTGGACAGCACTGTAAACAACCTGTCTGAATCTCGCTCTCGTATCCTGGATGCGGACTTCGCTTCTGAAGTTTCTAACATGAGCCGCGCTAACATCCTGCAGTCTGCCGGTACTACCGTACTGGCTCAGGCTAACCAGGTACCGCAGAACGTTCTGTCTCTGCTGCGCTAAGTTTAACGCGGCAACCATAACGGTTCCGCTGCTTAAGCTGACGCTCTGCCCTTACAGGCAGAGCGTTTTTTTATGCCCGTCGCCAGCGTATTAATCTCTTTCCGGCGGCTTAGCCGGCAATAAAGATACGGCAGAGCAATAGCATAGCGGTAAGCAATAAAGCCTGACCAAAGCGTGAAAGCCACCGCGGAAACAGGCTGCGACATCTCTCCAGCCGTTAAGCGCCACCAGGCAGCCCGGTGGCAGGTAAGCGACATCGGTACAGGAAAAGCGGATACAGAAGGGAAATAAACGGGGGGATAAAAGGCGTAAGGCGAAGCAATAAAAAAGGGCCGTAGCGGCTTATCGCTTGCCGCTGCTGCCCTGAAAAACTACAGCGTCTCGTTGACGCTTTTCTCAACCAGTTCCATCTCTTCGCTGGTCAGTAACTTCTCTATGTCCACCAGGATAATCATCCTTTCATCAACTGAACCCAGGCCCAGCAGATAATCGGTAGAGAGCGTAACGGAAAAGTCCGGTGCCGGTTTGATCTCTTCAGCATTCAGCGACAGTACATCGGAAACGCCGTCTACCACAATGCCCACCACCCGCTGCGTCAGACTCAGCACAATCACGACCGTCTTTTCGTTAATCTCTACGCCTGCCAGATCGAATTTAATGCGCAAATCGACGATCGGTACAATGACGCCGCGCAGGTTGGTAACGCCGGTAATAAATTCCGGCGTATTGGCAAGACGGGTTACCCGTTCGCAGCCGCGAATCTCCTGCACCTTTAATATTTCGATGCCGTACTCTTCGTTTCCCAGCGTAAACACCAGGTATTCGTTGCCATGATTATCGTTTACTATTTTCTTTTCAGATGCGGAAGCAGTCATTTTGTTTGTCCTTAAACAGAGAGCGCTTGCCCGGCTTTCGTCGCGACGCGCTTAGATTTGCACAGTTTTGCCAGCGCAGCGACGTCAAGAATTAGCGCCACGCTGCCGTCCCCCAGAATAGTTGCGGCAGAGATACCGGGAACTTTGCGATAGTTAAGCTCAAGATTTTTTACCACCACCTGATGCTGGCCAATGAGCTGATCGACCATAAGGGCGTAACGTACGCCAGCGCTTTGTAAAATTACCGCAACGCTGTCATTAATCGCGGCCGGCTCATCCATCATGCCAAATACGTACTGCAGCGTAATCAGCGGGATATATTCGCCGCGCACCTGCAGCATCAGCTCGTCGCCCGCCATATGGTAGAGCGAGTCCTCTGACAGCTTCAGCGATTCCATGACTGCGCCGAGCGGCAGCACATAGGTTTCATCGGCAACGCGGACCGACATCCCGTCCAGTATCGCCAGGGTTAAAGGCAAAATAATGCGGATCGTCGAGCCTTTATTCTGCTCGGAGGTGATTTCCACATGGCCGCCCATCTCCTGAATATTACGCCTGACCACATCCATGCCGACGCCGCGCCCGGAGACATCAGTCACCTTTTCCGCCGTGGAGAAGCCGGGGGCAAAAATCAGCATCCAGACATCTTCATTACTGATGTTTTCATTAATCGCCATGCCCTGCGACTGCGCCCGCGCCAGGATTTTTTCACGGTTTAGGCCGGCGCCGTCATCGCTGACTTCGATAACAATATTTCCGCCCTGATGTTCTGCTGACAGCGTCAGGTTGCCCACGGCGGATTTGCCCTTCGCTACGCGTTCCTCGCCGTTCTCAATACCGTGGTCGAGGCTGTTGCGCACCAGGTGCGTTAACGGATCGATAATGCGTTCAATCAGACTCTTATCCAACTCGGCTGAGCCACCAACCAGCGTTAGCTCCACCTCTTTGTTCAGCTTGCCGGCTAAATCATGCACCAGCCGTGGGAAGCGGCTAAAGACATATTCCATCGGCATCATACGAATCGACATCACCGATTCCTGCAGATCGCGCGCGTTGCGCTCCAGCTGGGCGATACTGTTTATCAGCACGTCATTGGCCGACGGTTCTAAGGTAGCGGAAAGCTGTGACAGCATCGACTGCGTGATAATCAGCTCGCCGACCAGGTTAATAATCTGATCGACCTTTTCAACCGCAACGCGGATGCTGTTAGATTCAGCGGCCTGCGCACGGGCGGCTGGCTTGCCGGGCGCGCTTTTTGCCGCAGCCGCTACCGGTGCGGCTTCATTAACCGTGACCGGCTCAGCTGGCTCTGTCGGCGCGCTGCCCGCGGTAATCGCTATCTGTTCCGCTTCGAGAATAAAGCAGAGCACCGCCTCGATTTCATCCGCGCTGGCCGTGGTTTCCAGCTGAATCTGCAGCTGGTTTTCCTGCTGCTGCTGACTAAGGATCTTACCCAGATTAGCCAGCTCATCGGCCAGCAGACGTCCCTCTTCCTCTTTGACCTTTAGCAGCGTGATATTAAGAAAGGCACGATCCGCTTGTACGCTTGCGGGCTGTGTTGTCCCCACCGCTACCGGCTCCGTTGAGCCATCTTTACTTTGCAGCGCAATTTGCCGTAAAGCCTCGCAAATATAATGAAAAGTCTCTTCGTCTGGCTCCTGAGAAGATTTATAGGCATCAAGCTGATCTTGCATAATATCCTTGCTCTCCAGAAACAGATTAATGATGTCGCTGGTTAGTCGCAGCGCACCGCAGCGAGCATCGTCCAGCAGGTTTTCCATTAAATGCGTAGTTTCTTGCAATATTTTAAAGCCGAAGGTGCCCGCGCCACCTTTAATTGAATGCGCGGCGCGGAAAATGGCATCCATCATCTCCTTGTCAGGAGAAACGACATCAAGCTGCAGCAGATATTTTTCCATATCGGCCAGCAGCTCATCGGCTTCATCAAAAAAAGTCTGATAAAAATCGCTTACATCCATATTGTTCAACCTTATCCTGATTTAATTCGCAAGCGCGGCGGCATCTTCATTGGTTTGAGGTGTTATTTTTAGCTCGTCTTTTATTGCATCGATGTTTTCATGGTCGGCAACGCTCTGGATTAAACTATCGTCATTAATCAGTGATTTTTCTTTATTTTGACTTAATACCAGAATGCTGATGCGGCGGTTGATCGCATGCTCAGGCGATGTGTTATCCAGCGCCAATGAATCAGCCATTCCTATCACACGCATAAATTTATTGACCGACAGCCCGGCGCTAATCAACGCGCGACGCGAGGCGTTAGCGCGATCGGCGGAAAGCTCCCAGTTGCTATAGCCAGTATCGCCATGCGCATAGGGAAGAGAATCGGTGTGCCCCGTCAGGCTAATACGATTAGGTAGTTGATTAATTACTGGCACTAAAGATTCAAAAATGCCTTTCAAATACCCTTCCAGCTCTTTGCTGCCCAGCTTGAACATCGGCCGATCCTGGCTATCGATAATTTGGATGAGTAGTCCATTTTCGGTGAGCTGCATGCGCAGATTTGACTGGAAGTTGTTGAGTTTGGGATCGGTTTTAATCATGTTATCTAACCGATCGCGGGCCTTTCTTAGCCGTTTAATATCCGCATTATCGCGCGGCGTAGATCGGGTAACTTCACCCTTTTTATGCACCATATCACTGCCGCCGCCCGGAATGACGCTCTCGCTCAGGCTGGGCTGGTTGCCCTGTGATAGCGCAACCTTTAAAGGCATTTGAAAATACTCAGCAATTCGATGTCGCTGCTGCGGCGTGCTGTTGCTAATCAGCCACATAACGAGAAAAAAGGCCATCATGGCCGTCATAAAATCGGCATAGGCAATTTTCCATGAGCCGCCGTGATGGCCATGCCCATGCTTTTTCCGCTTGCGGACAATAATGACGGGGTGTTTATTTTTACTCATGGCGCGCCTTCCGAATCACTACTTTTATTCGATTTCACCTGGCGCACGTGCTCCTCCAGTTCAATAAAGGTAGGACGTTCCGTTGAGTAAAGGATTTTTCGACCAAACTCGATCGCGATCTGTGGCGCATAGCCGCTCATGCTGGAAAGCAGCGTAACTTTAATACATTGAAGAATTTTAATTTTTTCACTGCTTTTTTGTCGCAGCAGGGCAGCCAGCGGCAGGATAAAGCCGTAAGCCAGCAGGATGCCTAAAAAGGTTCCCACCATCGCGTGCGCGATCAGTTCGCCCAGCTCTGCAGCAGGCCGATCGGCTGCGGCCAGGGCGTTAACCACCCCCATTACGGCCGCCACGATACCGAAAGCAGGAAAAGCATCGCCCACGGAATTCAGGCTGCCGGCAGGCACCTCAAGCTCATGCTCGCAGGTTTCAATTTCTTCATCCATTAAGGCTTCAACTTCATGCGGGCTCATATTGCCGCTAATCATCAGCCGCAAATAATCGACAAGGAAGTTCATTAATAATTTATCGGCAATCAGACGTGGATAGGCAGAAAAAAGAGGGCTGTTCTGCGGATCTTCTATATCATTTTCCAGCGCCATCATGCCGTTTTGTCTCGCTTTTGACAGCAATAAAAACATCAATGCCATTAAATCCATATAGATGGATTTATTATACTGTGCGCCTTTAAATAGCAGAGGGAACGCCTTCATCGTGGCGGAAATAGCTTTACCATTATTTCCTACAATAAAAGCGCCCACGCCAGCGCCGCCAATTATTAGCAGTTCGACAGGTTGAAAAAGCGCGCCAAGATTACCACCAGACAAAACAAACCCGCCAAAAACCGTCAAAAAAACAACCACATAACCCAGAATAACCAGCATGTTCACTCCTTATTATTAACACGCCTGTTTCTTTATATTTATTACTGGTGAATAACGTTTCAGGCGCTAACGTACCCAGATTTACAGATACGTCATTAACGATCCCAGTCCCTTACCATCAACGTTATATTTCAATGCGCTTGTTAACCGGCAATATCATAACTTTCACATTTTTTCGCCGCACGTGAAGGCGGACTGCACAGGCTGCAGGTAAACGGATCTTTTGCATGCTCATGCGTAATAATAAAACCGCCGTGGCAGGCAACACATTCCGTGCGCTCTATCATGCCACACTCAATAAAACGCAATAATGTCCAGGCGCGTGTTAATCCCAGCACGGGTTTTTCGGTAGTTTTAACCGGGCATTGCTCAAGATATAAACGGTAAGCTTTGATTAATGCTTCAATAGGACGGCAGTTTTCTATTTTTCTGATAAACAGGTAAATGTTATAAAACATCGATGAGTGGATATTCTGCTCCCAGGACATAAACCATTCCGCAGAAAAAGGCAGCATGCCTTTTGGCGGGGGACATCCGCGCAGTTCCTTGTAAAGCCTTAAAAGCCGTCTACGGCTTAGGCTGATCTCACTTTCCAGCACCTGCATTCTGGCGCCAAAAGTAATAAGCTCCATTGCCATCTGGACTTCTTTAATTTCATCCAGGATACTTTTTTCACTCATGATTGCTAGCTCCGTCAGCAAGAGGGATGGTTTTGCTCGGGAAGTGAATTGAGCAATTCCGTTGATAAAATAATGCCGGTATGTATTTGTTGCAGCGCATCAATACGTGATGCTTTAGTCAGACAATCAATGATCTCTTTGTCATCTACACGCATACGGCATATCAGCTGGCTGGTTGACGCCATCTTGATAAGCTGCGGTAGAGTAAGATCGCTAAGCGCATCCAGGATGGTGCTGTCCAGCCCCAGACGGAAGCCTGCGGCGAATTTATCTTCCCGGATAAGCCTTTGTGCCAAAAGCAAATAAGTAAGGTTCAGATTATGTATAGATTGAAGCTGATCGTTGGAATCGGAGCTGTGCATATTTTTATTCCACATTGATTTCATGTTAAATAATCCAGCCGGTATTTTAAAATACCAGCCTTAGCTGAGGGCCAAACAATATGGAATGTCCATTTTTTATTTTTCGCATACCTCAGTATAAATAAAAAGTCTGCACATATGGCTAAGTCAGGCAAGTAAACACTAATAATAGTGAGGTGCTGAATATGAAAAGATTTCCGCCTTCCTTAACATTCGGCAAGCTATTTTGCTGATACTGGAATTTTCAAGACATTTCCTATTTGGATCTCGATTATCATATAACCAACTATCATTTTCAAGAACTTTTTAATCTATATTCAATTAGCCCCGCATTTTTAACGCCAAACAACACGATAAAAAACCTTATCGTCCAGATTAACCCGTAAAATTACTATAATCATTAATGGCTGACACCTGAAATGTTATCAGCCTCTTAAAGAACTGGATTAAAAAATCTAAAGCGCTTATTTAATTTAACATTTAACCTAATAATTGTAGCCGCGCACGTATTCTTTTAATACCCTGACTGTGCAATTGGCTTACCCGGGTTTCCGTTATTCCGAGTATTTCCCCGATTTCTTTCATGTTTAACTCTTGCTGATAATAGAGATTCAATAATACCTGTTCCCTCTCAGGTAACGTTTTTATCTCATCAGCGATTTTTGTAAGTAGCTTTAATTGGGTGATTTCATTTAGCGGATTAAGTTTTTCATGTTGCATATCAGGTTGTTCAAACCTGTCCGCCAGCTCTTCCTGCAGTTCGTCCAGTGAGCAGATCTGGCTAATATTGGTATCTGCCAGCATTTGCCTGTAATCACTAAGGGTAACATTCATCTCTGCGGCAACGTCCGCTTCTTTAGCGGCTTTTCCTGTCGCCTGTTCAATACGGTGAATAACTGCGGCAATTTCACGCGCGTTACTGCGTATACGACGCGGCACCCAATCGCGTTCACGCAGTTCATCAATTAAAGCCCAGCGTATACGCTGCGTTATGTAAGTACTAAAAACAATGCCTTTTTTAGGGTCAAAATGATCGATGGCGTTGAGAAGCGCAATCGCTCCAGCCTGAATCAAATCATCCAACTCCACGCTGGTTGGTAAACGCACCTGTAATCTGAGTGCTTCATGTCGCACCAGGAAGCCATACTTTTTCCATAATGCATTTTTATCTACCATACCCTCAGAGGTATATAATTCATTCACAATGACATTGTCCATCCTGTCATGAGTAATAGTTTAATTATCTTTCATTGGCCAGGGTATATATAGCCCAATAAGAGTTCACTATCTTCGCTAATTCCGTGAATGAGCCAGAGTTTCGTGACGCTTGTTGGGCTAATGCACAATTACTGACGTTTAAAGAAAATTAATCTAAAAACTTTCCCATTCCTCTACGGGATTAATATGATCCAGCTCATTTTCTTTACGATTTTTTACAGGCGATTTCAGCGGATGGTCTAATAACGGCTGATGCTCTATAACCGCATAACCCACATCGTCTTTTAATTTAATATGCGCCACCAATTTGCCCAACTGCTCCGCATGGTCTTCCATATTTATCGCCGCTGCCGCTGCCTGTTCGACCATCGTGGCATTTTGTTGGGTAACCAAATCCAGTTCATTCACCGCCTGAGCAATTTGGTTAATACCGGCGCTTTGTTCATCAGAAGCAGACGCTATTTCTGCCATAATGTCCGTCACCTGAGAAACCGACTGGATAATATGCTGCATTGCCGTTCCCGCCTGCTCAACCTCTTGCGAACCGGTATGCATATCCGCCACGCAGGTATTGATCAGCGTGCGGATCTCTTTCGCCGCGTCGGCGCTGCGCTTCGCCAGGTTACGCACTTCTCCTGCCACCACGGCAAATCCACGGCCCTGCTCGCCAGCTCGCGCTGCTTCTACGGCGGCATTCAGCGCCAGGATATTCGTTTGGTTGGCAATGCTATCGATCACGCTGTTAATATCGCCAATCTGACGAGAGCTTTCAATGATTCGGCGCATAATCGCATCGAGACCAGACATCACCTCGCCACCGTTACGTGCGCTGCCGCTGGCGCTTTCGGCCAGCTGACGCGCCGTATGCGCATTATCTGCATTCTGCCGCACCGTAATTTTCAGCTCTTCCATACTGGCGGCGGTCTGCTGTAAAGAGGAGGCCTGTGCTTCGGTACGCGAGGAAAGATCGTTATTACTGCTGACGATTTCCCGTGCTGACGTGTTAATGCGGCTTACGCCATTACGAATAGAGGAGACGGTAGCCGTCACCCACTGACGCAGTTTCTCCAGCTCAATGAACATTAGGCCGATTTCATTAGGCGTACCCACCGGGATCACTTCGTCCAGCTTGCCTATCGCCATACTCTGGAAAGTTTCCACCGTCTCTTCCAGACGTCGGAACAGTTCACATTTCAGCCACAGGCGCGTTAAAATCACCAAACCCAGCGCAATCGCCCCAACGCTAATCGCCAGCAAGTTGAAACGGTAATTATTAGCAGCGGCCTCCATTTCTATTGTTTCGATCAGTTTGGTGATGCGTACGTTATACTGCCCCAGCCCGGCCTCGAAATTAGTGCGGGCGGCAGCGATTTCATTCATATGCTTAATAACGTTACCGGACCGTTGGGAATTTTCCAACCGGGATGCAAGCAGTCCCATTAACTTATCCGCATCTACTTTAAGTTTATCGACGACGCCAGCTTCATCCTGATCATGCTGCAGCGCAAAAAAACGCTTTAATTGTTCCTGGGCTACGGCAAGCAGCTGCTGTCCTTCTCTAATCTGCTGAGCCTGTACTTTTTCTCCCTGGACGGTCGCCAGGGATAATGAGTAAACTTTTTCCATTAAGCTATTAACGTTACGGGACGCGTTATCAAGAATGCGCGAGTTTTCATTTACTTGCATAAAGCTCGTAAATTGCTGACCCGATGTCGATGCGCTAAAATAGCCAAAACCAACAATGCCTAATAACAATAAAATCAGGCTAAAGATGGCTATATTAATTCCCGTGGAGATTTTTAAATGCCTGAGCATAGATTATCCTTAATCATATTGCCTAAATTCTAGGTATATACAGAAAAGTAATAGTTATTCCGTTATTACTTCGTTTAAGGAATTACCTTAGCATATTGAAAATCGACATTTGTTGCATCGACTGAAATACCATATAAGATGAATTTAAGGCGAATTCAACCATTTTTGACTGGATGGACAGCGTGGTAAAGGTGTCTAAATCTGCACCCAGCGTTTCCTGCAAACTGCTTTCAACATCTATTTTATGCTTATCAGCACTG
Source organism: Mixta theicola (assembly GCF_002895925.1). Lineage (GTDB taxonomy): Bacteria > Pseudomonadota > Gammaproteobacteria > Enterobacterales > Enterobacteriaceae > Mixta > Mixta theicola. Next base: position 87,380 of record NZ_NWUO01000009.1, read on the forward strand.
GAGCCCAGCATATCCAGCTGCTGAAGATTCGTTCCCACCCTGGCCTGCACTTTGCCCAAATTATCGATATTCTTTTTAATCGAAACGTTAGCGCGATCCAGCGTAAGCTGCAGCGCTTCGCGGTCGGCATCTTCCGTTACCGGCACTTTCAAAGCTTCAATCGCGCTATCAAGAGCGGCGAAAAGATCGTCCGGCGTGCCGGACATGAAAACGTCATCGCCGGTATGGCTAACCTGCATTGCCGTACTGTCGGCGACCAGTTGCACAATCGGCGTCTTGCCGCCGAGGTAAGTGCCGTCTTTGGCAAAGGGTTCGCTGCCGGTATTATAGCCAGCAAAGATATAGCGGCCGTTACTGTTGCGACTATTAGCGAGGTTCATCAGGTTATCACGAATACCTTCCAGCTCTGTCGCCAGCGCCATGCGATCCTCATCGGAATAAGTCCCGTTTCCGCCAGCTACAATTTTTTCTGAAAGATTTTTGGACAACAGCGAACTGATCGAATTCAGCACGTTGTCCTGTTGCCCCAGCGTATCCTGGGCATACTGGCGGGCGGTTTCATATTGTTCAAGCTTAGCCAGCGAGTTTTGATAAATGACCGCCTGCGATGCGCCTGCCGGATCGTCTGACGGTTTCAGCAGTGATTGTCCTTGCGCCAGTCGGGCGGCAATATCGTTGAAATTGGCGTTGCTATTCGCCAGATTGCTTATCTGACGCTGAAACATATAAAGTGAGCTAATCCGCATCTTTTTTCCCTTACGTTATTTTCGCTGTCCCTGTTGGGTCAATGATAATTTTTTATCGGATATTTAAAAGCGCATCGAAGATAGTGGTTGCCGTTTGTAACACCTGCGCATTGGCCTGGTAATATTGGGTGTACATTTGCATATAAAGATATTCTTCCGTGGGATCGACACCCGCGACATTCTGTTGCTGCTCGGCCAGTTGATCGTAAACGTTTTCCGCAACATCCTTATTGCCTTCCAGCGAATTAACCGCAGAGCCGACTGAACTCACCAGACTGGCATAAGCTTCGGTTAACGTCGCCTTGCCGACCAGGGTTTCATTTTTAATAGCGATCATATCTTTGATATTTTCGTTATTACTTTCTTCTTCGATATCAGCAGAGCTGGAGGCGGCAATTTTATCGCCGCTGCTGATCGCCACGGCAATATTTTCAGCCACGCCGCCAACCGGATTAAGAATAAAACTGTCGCCAGCCTCAGGCGTACCCTGTGGCTGAATAGTGATGCCATCAAAACTCAGCTCACCCTGCGAGCCGATATCTGGCGTAATTTCCCTGCCGCTGCTATCGGTAATTAACCAGTCATTGGCGCCTGGCCCCTGATAAACCACGGTGTAATCCTGCGCTTTAACCTGCGGAATGTCACTAAAGCTAATATCAAGCGACGCATCGCCCTGGTTATTACGATTAACCAATGCTGACGGATCGGCAATAGTGAAAATATCCCCGCCGGCCTCGCCATCAATATCGAAGCCCGCCGTATTCACTTCGTTAAAACGGTTAGCCATCTGTAGCGCCAGCTGATTAAGCTGGTTACGCGCATCGATCAGGTCTTCGTTGCGGAATTTAAACAGGCCACCCAGTTTCCCGCTGCTGATTTTCTCTTCGTCCAGCTTGATGGGATTGCCGGAAGCGTCAATATAGGACACCTCTAATCGCGCCGGATTAGCTGCCGAAGGCGTGGCTTCAAACAGGCAGGTCCGATCGCCGTTAACCAGCGGCAGGCCATTGGAAAGCGAAACCTTTACCTCACCGGTCAGCTGGTTTTCATCCACGGTCACGCCGACCAGATTGCTCAGCTTGTTCAGCAGTAAATCGCGCTGATCGAGCAGGTCCGCTGGCTGTCCGCCGGTTTGCGCATGGATTTTGTACAGCGCCGCGTTAACCGTCGCCAGCTCTTTGGCGCAGGAATTAATGTCGTTTACGGTTTGGTTAATTTGCGTATTGGTGCTTTTTTCCAGCCCGTTTAATGTGCGGGAGCTGCTTTGAAACTGATAGGCGGTCGCTTTAAATTGCGACATCGCTTCCTGACGCGCAGCCATACTCACCGGATCGCTGCTCATTTTTTCCAGTGCGCCAAAAATATTATTAATAGAAACGGAAACGTTGTTGCTTTTGTCGCCCAGCATATTATCAATCTGGCTGAGCTGCTCATAACGGCTGGACAGGGCGCTATATTCTGTTTGCGCGCCGCGTAACTGGTTATTAATAAAAGCGTCATAGGCGCGCTTCACACCGTTAACCTGAACTCCATAGCCAAAAAAGCCATTCGCAGTAGTTTTACCGCCCGCTTCACCCAGAATAATATTCTGACGGCTATAACCCACCGTGTAAGCATTATTCAGATTGTTACCTACAACATTTAATGATGACTGGGCGGCGCTCAGGCCGCTTTGTGCCAGATACATGAGATTCATAAATCACCCGCATTCCATATGTGCGAAATTTCTGAGTTAACCAGAATAAATAAAGCCTTATATATCTATCGGCGCGGGGTGAATTTGCTAAAATTGAAGTCACTAAAATATTGACGTTAGATCGATTTTATAAGCATTCACCGCCTGCGTTAGGTTACTTTTAATTTGTTGCATGATGCCGATCAATTTTTTGGCATATTGTGGATCGGTTGCATAACCTCCATCCTGTAGCGCGTGTGCGGCCTGTTCCGGGGTTTTAGCCAGCGTCACGTTTTTATAACGCGAATTATTCACCAGCAGCGCGCTATAATCATGCAGCGCATCGGTATAGGAATGATAAACGCGAAAAGCCGCCTTTACCTTTTTCGCCACGCCGTTGATATACTCCGTGGTGGTTATTTCTGCCGTTTCGCCTTTCCAGTCCGGCGTCGCTTTTATGCCAAACAGGTTATAGCTTGGCTGACCATTCTCCCGGCGTATTTCTTTATTTCCCCAGCCCGACTCAAGCGCGGCCTGTGCAATAATTAACTGATGCGGGATGCCCGTTCGACGTGAAACTTCTACCGCAGGCGCCAGCAACCGCGAAATAAATCCGCCGCCCACAGCGGATACGCCAGACTGTCCGCCAGAAACGGCCATTTTTGCGACGGGCGGCGGGAAGAATGTCCGTTCGGTGGGGAGTTGACGTGATGAAAACGCGACCGGCGTACCGCCCGTGGTTGAAGCTGGGGGCGCGCCGCCCATTTGTTGCACCATGACATCAGCCAGTCCGATCTTCCCGTGTGCCGCCATATCCTGCGCCAGTTGCTGATCGTACATGGCGGTAAACATTTCTGACTGCTGCGAGTTAAACAAACCATCTTTAAAGCTGGCCGCCCGCATGCTTTTTAACATCATCTGGACGAACAATCCTTCCATTTGCTGCGCTGCGCCCTGCAAACCGCGCTGCGCATCCTTTTGCGCCAGGCGCTTTAGCGTATCCAGAGAACCCGCGTCAAAAGCGGCCCCCTGTATTAAAGAGGTGCTTTTCATTAGTTCATCTCCAGCTTCGCATGCAGGCAACCCGCGCTTTTCATCGATTGCAGAATCGACATCAGGTCGTTTGGCGTGGCGCCCAGACCGTTCAGCGCCCGAATAACCGCATTCAGATCGGCGCTGGTATTCACTCTTTGCAGCGCGCCGCTCTGTTCCCGCAACGAAACCTGGGTGTTGGGCACCACCGCCGTTTCCCCGCCGGCCAGCGGCGTATCCGGCTGGCTGACCTGATTGCTACGGGAAATCTCTACCGTCAGATCGCCCTGCGCCACGGCACAGGCTTCAAGCGTAACGTGGCGATTGATGACCACTGAACCGGTGCGTGAGTTAACCACAATCCTGGCTTCTTTTGGCCCGACCTTAATGGAGATGTTCTGGATACGGGAGATAAAGCGCACTTTCTCCGTGCTGTTGGTGGGGGCGAACAGCTTGATTACGCGTGCATTCTCCGCCATTGCGGTACCCGCGCCGTAACGACGATTGATCTCATCGCTGATGTGCTGGGCCAGCGTGAAATCTTCTTCGTTTAGCTGCAGCCTCAGCACATTTTCCAGGCCAAACTGTGTCGGTACTTCGCGCTCTACGGTTGCGCCGCCGCTGATACGCGCGCCGTTAAGCTGGTTAACCTGCACTCTGCTGCCGCCGCTTTGCGCACTGGCTCCGGGAACTAACAGATTCCCCTGGGCGAGCGCATAAATTTGGTTATCCACGCCTTTAAGCGGCGTCATCAGCAGCGTGCCGCCACGTAAGCTTTTCGCATTACCCATGGAGGAAACCACCACGTCGATTTTTTCACCGGCACGGGCAAACGGCGGCAGATCGGCAGTTACCATCACCGCCGCCACGTTTTTCAGCTGCATATTGGTGCCGGCCGGGACGGTAATTCCCAGCTGCGACAGCATATTATTCAGGCTTTGCGTGGTAAACGGCGTTTGCATCGTCTGATCGCCGGTACCGTCCAGTCCTACCACCAGCCCGTAACCGAGCAACGAATTGCTGCGTACGCCCTGCAGCGTGGTTAAATCCTGAATCCGCTCGGCGTAGCCTGGCGGTATCAGCAGCAGGGCCAGGCTGAGGCAGAGCCCATGCAGACAGAAGAGGGAAAATGAAATTCTCATAGTCAGCCTGTTAAAAAGGAGAAAAGTTAAGGAACAGACGCTGCAGCCAGCCCATTTGCTGAGCCTCGTTGATATAGCCGCTGCCTACGTATTCAATGCGCGCATCAGCAACCTGAGAAGAGACTACCGTGTTGCTGCCGCTGATAGTGCGCGGATTCACCACGCCGGAAAAACGAATAAATTCAGTGCCCTGGTTAATGGCGATCTGTTTTTCGCCAACCACCATCAGGTTGCCGTTTTCCAGCACCTGCTGCACGGTAACGGTAATGGTGCCGCTAAAGGTATTTCTGGCAGCGGCTCCGCCTTTGCCGGTGAATTCGTTGCTGCCTTCAATCGCCGTTTCCGCCCGGTCACCGCCAAATAAGCCGCTCATAAAGCGCGGCATGGCGCTAAAGCTCAGCCCTGTCGAGCCATCCTTCGAGGCGTTAGCCGAGGAGCTTTTGCTGGCGCTGACGTTTTCCTGCAGCAATATGGTCAGGGTATCGCCAATATTGCGCGGGCGACGATCTTCAAACAGCGGCTGGTAACCGTAATTCATTATCTGCCCGGTCTGAAATATCGATCCATTTGCCGTGCCCGGCATCGTCGGCATCGGGCTGGCGCTGGTTATACCGTTCACCAGGGGTTTATGATGAATGCCAGCACAGCCTGTCAGCAGCGCGCCGAGTATCAACAGCATCGGCAAACGAGCGAAACAGAGAGGGGCAGCACGGCGAGTGGCGTATTGATGCACTTCAGACGGCGCAAAGTCAGGCGGATTTATCATGATATTCACTACGTAAGAGCAGATGAAAAGGGCGGCGACTATCACGGCTGCAGCCCTGGTCCCGTTACAGTCAGAGCTGTGTCAGGCGCTGTAGCATTTGATCGGAAGTGGTTACCGCCTTGCTGTTGATCTCATACGCACGCTGCGTCTGGATCATATTGACCAGCTCCTCCGCCACGTTGACGTTTGAGGTTTCCACATAGCCCTGTTTCAGCGAGCCCGCCCCGTTCAGCCCCGGCGTGGATTCATTCGGCGCGCCGGATGACTGGGTTTCGCGATAAAGATTTTCGCCAATACTCTCCAGCCCGGAATCATTGATAAAGGTGGCTAGCGTCAGCTGTCCTACCTGCTGCGGCGCGGTTTGTCCCGCCTGGGTAACCGTAACCAGCCCGTCGCCGCCCACGGTTAGCGTGCCTGCATCCTGCGGTAAGGTGATTGCTGGCTGAATGGGGTAGCCGCTGGCGGTGACCAGCTGCCCGTTCTGATCGATCTGAAATGCGCCATCACGGGTATAGGCCGTCGTACCATCCGGCAACAGCACCTGAAAGAAGCCCTGCCCGCTGATAGCGACATCTTTGGAATTACTGGTTTGCGTCATCCCGCCCTGGCTATGAATACGCTCTGTCGCTACCGGACGCACGCCGGTACCAATTTGCAAACCAGAAGGGATGGTCGTCTGCTCTGAAGACTGGGCGCCTGGCTGACGCAGGGTTTGATAAAGCAAATCTTCAAATACCGCACGCTGACGTTTAAAGCCGTTGGTGCTGACGTTGGCCAGGTTGTTGGTAATGACATCCATATTGGTCTGCTGCGCTTCCAGACCGGTTTTAGCTATCCATAAGGCGTGCATCATGACAGGCTTCTCCTTGCCGTTATTAACTTATGCTAAGCAGTTGATTGGCGTTTTTTTCATTATCATCGACGGCTGAGATGACTTTCATTTGCATATCAAAACCGCGCGCCGTGGCGATCATATCCACCATCGCTTTTACCGGGCTGACATTGCTGCTCTCAAGCGCGCCGGGCATCATCCTCAGCTCTGGATCGGCGGGCAATACCGGGTTTTCTTCAACGGTGGGATCAACATGAAACAGGCTGTCATCACCGTTACGTAGCAGATAAGGCTGCGCCGTGACCATTTTCAGCCGTCCAATCAGCGCCAGCGCGGTCGGTTCATCGCCAGCGCCTAAGGCGGTAATAGACCCGTCTGGCGCAAGGGTAATTTGCGCCTGCGGCGGGATCTCGATTGGCCCGCCGTCGCCCAGTAGCGGATAGCCTTTAACGCGCAGCTGCCCTTCGCTATCTACTTCGATATTACCGTCGCGCGTGTAGGCTTCGCCGCCGTCCGGTAGCTGAACCGCCAGCCAGCCGTTTTGCGGCATCGCCACGTCCAGGCTGCGGCCGGTCTGGTTAACCGAGCCCATGGTGTAATCGTTATAGGGCGTGGATTCAGTCATCAGCACGCGCGTTGCATCGCCAGGACCGTTAACCGGCACCGCACGATAGGCGGTTAGCTGAGCACGAAAACCGTTGGTAGATACATTTGCCAGGTTATTTGCCGTAACGGCCTGGCGATTTAGCGCGGCGTTTGCCGCGCCCATTGCTGTATAAATTGCACGATCCATGTCATTCCGCCATTAACCAAGATTAACCAGCGTCTGTAACAATTCAGACTGGGTTTTAATCGTCTGCGAATTGGACTGATAGTTGCGCTGGAAAATGATCATGTTGACCATCTCCTGGCTCAGATCGACATTGGACGCTTCGACCTTATTACCGTACAGATTGCCCAGGTTACCGGTTCCGGCGATGCCGACCACCGGCTGACCGGAAGCAGGCGTTTCGGTCCAGGCGTTGTTGCCGCTGGAAGCCAGTCCGCCGGCATTGGTAAAGTTCGCCAGCACTACCTGGCCCAACAGCTGCTGTTGTCCGTTGCTGTAAGAGGCAATGATTTGACCATTGTCGCCCACGGTAAAGCCGTTCATCATGCCCGGCGGATAGCCGGTAGTGCTCGGGCTTTCCATTGCGGTCTCGGTAGCCTGTTGCGTCATACCGGTCATATCCAGCTCGAATTCCAACGCATCCGCGCCGTTATAGCCTGCGCCAGCGATGGGCACCCTGGCCGGATTGGTGGTGAGCTGACCGGCGCTGTCAAAATTAATACCCATCTCCTGATACTGCACTTTGCCCGCATCATCGACTACCGGCGAGGTGGTATCACTGGTATAGACTTTCCATTGGTTATCACCGGTTTTAACGAAGTAGACGTTAATGGTATGGCGGTTACCCAGGCTATCGTAGGCGTCAACCTGGCTTACTGAGTTGTAACTGTTGCTGTCTTTCGGATCAAAGTCGAGAGCCGGATCGATCACCTCTGCGCCAGAATCAAGATTCCCTTTCATCGTGCCGCTGTCAGAGGCGCGCGCCGGCATCTGACCGGTCGGAATCTGGATCGGACCAATCGCCGCGCCCGGCTGGATGGTCGGCGGCGTTCCCGTGGCCTGGTAACCGGTTAACTGCATTCCCGTATCGTTAATGATGTAACCATTTTCATTGGTTTTAAACTGGCCGTTACGGCTGTAAAACACCTGCCCGGCTTCACTCACCAAACGGAAAAAACCGTTTCCCTGGATACCCATATCCAGGCTACCGGTGCCCTGACCCAGCACACCGTCGCTAAAATTTTGTCTGACTCCGGAAACCTGTACGCCCATACCGATTTGCGAACCGGCAAAAACATCGGCAAAAGAGATAGAGCCAGATTTAAAACCAATAGTCTGAGAGTTGGCGATGTTATTACCGACAACATCCAGAGCTTGTGAAGCCGCATTCAGTCCGCTAAGACCCTGTGAAAAACTCATACGTAACCTTCCTGGTCGCTAACATTCAACGCTGAAATAAATATTATTCAATCAGATACACTTCACCCAAAGTCGCGCTGCCGCCCAGTCCCAGCTGCAATACCGCACCGGACAAGGTAAAGGAGACGCTTTCTACTTTGGCATGTTTTAACGAGACGATTTTCGGGACGGAGCCATCCTGATTGGCGGCGGTATAGGTCACCTTATAGGTCTCGCCGTTATCGAATCCCGGCTCGGCGGGCTGGAAACCCGTTAAATCATCAAGGGTCAATTTGTGTACGCCCGCCTTAACATCTTTTAAATCGGCGGTATAGCTATTACCGGCACGGTCGGTTAAGACCACGCTGACTTTATCGACGTTATTGTTGAGAGAAAAAGCGAAGGTATCATCGGTAGACGTAACGCTGCTGTCCCCTTCAACATAGATGCTGCGTCCAACCCATTGGGCCGCGTTCATCTGCTGCATACTGTTAACCAGCGTGCCGACATTACCCAACGTGCTGTTCAGCTGCTGGACGCCCGCAGCGGTATTAAACTGCGCCATCAGCGAGGTAAGCTGATTATTATCCATAGGATTGGTGGGATCCTGGTTCTGCATCTGCGCAACAAGAAGATTCATAAAGTTGTTGGTAATATCTTCAATGCTGGAACCGTTGCTGCTACTGGTGGCGTTATAGCTATTAGTTACCGGCGTCACAGCCATTTCAACACTCCTTATTGACCTAACGACAGCGTTTTCAGCATCATCGCCTTGGCGGTATTCATCACTTCCACATTGGCCTGATAGCTGCGCGAAGCGGAGATGGAATTTACCATTTCGCCCACCACGTTTACGTTTGGCATGTGGACATAGCCTTTGGCATCCGCCAGCGGATTGCCGGGCTCATAGACCAGACGATCCGGCGCATCGCTTTCAATGACGTTACTCACCCGTACGCCGCCAATTTCCTGGCCAGGCGCCTGGTTAACGTGAAAAACAACCTGACGCGCGCGATAAGGCTTACCGTCCGGGCCAGCCACGCTATCGGCATTCGCCATATTACTGGCGCTGACGTTTAGTCTTTTTGACTGCGCTGTCATCGCAGAACCTGAAATATCAAAAATACTGAATAAAGACATAATAATTACCCCTGCGTGATGACGTTCATCATCCCTTTAATTTGGGATCCGAGAAGGGTTAAACTGGTTTGATATTTGATATTATTATCCGCGAAATTAACTCGCTCACGATCCATATCAACGGTATTACCATCAGCGCTGGGCTGATCGGGAATGCGATATAATAATTCGTTCCGATTATGAACGGGCGCAGCTGCCGGAATATGTCTTTTTTCCGTCAGGCTGAGTGTTAAAGATTGCGCCTGACGGCGTTCTTGCACTACGGCCTTTTTAAGCTGCTGAGAAAAATCGATATCCCTGGCTAAATAACCCGGCGTATCGGCATTAGCGATATTTGACGCTAAAATATCCTGCCTGCGGGTCAGTAAATTCAAAGCTTCCTGCTGAAAATATAATGCCTTATCGAGTTTATCCATCATGGAAAGACTGGCCTTATTTTGTTACATGAAGATTAACGTAGTGACTATAAGGGGAATTGGAAATAATCTATACCGCGAAAACAAGACGAATCTCTATCTATTTTATGAGGTAATGTAAAAATCGGCGCTATGTTTTTAATAAGCGCCAAAAGCGGCGGCATTTAGCGCATTAACTTATGTCAGGATAGCGTTACACTGGCTTTAGGCGAGACAAGTAAATTACCTTACTCCTAATTATTCATCGGCCCGGTTGCGTATGAAAAAATCACCCCAGGATTGGTGCAGAATAGTATTAACCTTATTTTCTATATTATTTACCCTTACGGCACAGGCTGATAATAATACGCTAACAGAAAAAATTAACACATTATTAAATAGCTCTGACAAAAATATAACGCCCAATATGACTCGCCGTGCGGTTTTATTAACTTCACCAGATAAATTAGCGTCGCTGTGTGCCGATCCGCATCTCTCCCTGAGCGGCGGTCAGCGTCTGACCGGCAACCGAACAGTGGTTGCCCAGTGCGGTAATAAAAAACATTTTTTTCAGGTGCGAATTGAAGCGGAAGGCAGCTGGTGGGTTGCCGCAAGGGATTTGAAAACGGGCAGCATACTTAACCCGGATGATGTGGTTCAGCGCAGCGGATCGCTGGCAAATTTACCCTCCGGCCTCGTTATGAATCTCGGCTCGATTCGCGGCGCCGTATTGACCCGCCCCGTACGCGCCGGACAGCCGTTAACGGAGAATCAGCTGCGTAAAAGCTGGCGTATCAATCGCGGCGAAGAAATAGACGTTATCGCTTACGGTAACGGCTTTCATATTATGGCCAGAGGCAAAGCGCTGGATAATGCCGCGGTTAATGGGGCCGTTCGGGTGCGAATGAAGGGCGGCCAGCTGGTAACAGGTAGCGTTAATAGCGATGGCAGCGTGCGGATAAATTTGTAATTTCATCTTTAGGTATCCGTGCAAACACCGATATTATTAGTAACGTAAGAGGTAAACATCCAGGTTTCGGAGAAAAATATGAGCATTAACCATACGCTGAAAACGCAACCTGTTACGCCAGCCCATGTTCAGCAGGAAGTAAAGCTCGCTCAACGGAATCTGGCTAACAGCACACCAAAAGAAAATACCACGCCTGAGAAAGGGACTGATGTCAAACTCAGCGCGTTAACGCAGCATATTAAAGCCGATAGCCCTCGCGATATCGATATGGAACGCGTCGAGAAAATTAAAGATGCTATCCGTAACGGCGAACTGAAAATGGATTACGATAAAATCGCACAGGCGCTGCTGCAAAATATTCTCGACGATCGGTAAAAGAAATAATAATGGAAACCTTACAGACGACGTTAAATACCCTGCAGGATACGCTTAACGAACTGGAAGCGGTGCTGGCGGATGAGATTAAGCAGCTAAGCTACGCGCAGGTTAATGCCGTCGCGCTGCAGCAGCTCTCTGATACCAAAAGCCGTCTGTTATCTACCCTGGCGTGGCATGATGAACAAAGAAAGCAGACAGAGAAACGCCTGCGGCTGCTCGCGCCCTATACGCATCAGCCAACGCTGGCGGGCTGCTGGGACAGGTTGTTGCAGTCAACCCAAAAAGCCAGCGAAATGAATCTGCAAGCCAGCCATTTGCTTGATATGCACATGCAAAAAGTGCAAAGCCTGAGCAAAGTGATTAATAAAGCCGCCGCCTCGCCTGGGCTGTATACCGCTGGTGGACAGTCCGAAAATAACGGAAAAGCGCGCGCTTACAATATTACTATATAAAAGCAGTACGATTCTCTTGTGTAACTTATCAACTTTCTGAATAGAAAGGTTTTTTTGCTATCGAAAGATTCAGCAAACCTCTAACGGCGGCAGGAAAGCTTTCCTCGCCGCTTTTTTTCTGCAACACCGCATAATTGGTCCTACCAAAAACGCCTGTTTGTGACTCTTCTTCCACCGTTAAATTAAAGCATTAAGCAAAGATTGCATTCTGTTCACCGTCAGATAAACAATAATTTAACATCTGCGCGCCTTTTGGTCCGACCAGGCCTGCGGCTGTGCGTCGTCCGATTACGGCGCTGATAACCGCCGCGTCCGGCAACAAGGCGTAACGCCCCGGAGAACAGTAAGCATGCAAAACTGGCAACAACTCTACGATCCGCTGGATAATATTTGGCTATCAAGTCTGATTGCCGCGCTTCCGATTCTGTTTTTCTTTTTCGCGCTGACGCGGCTGCGGCTGAAAGGCTATATCGCCGGTACGATTACCGTGTTGATTGCGCTGGCCGTCGCCCTGCTGTTTTATCGTATGCCGCTCGACCAGGCGCTGGCTTCTGCCGTTTACGGCTTTCTCTACGGACTCTGGCCTATCGCCTGGATTATTGTCGCTGCCGTTTTTGTGTATAAAATCACGGTGAAAACCGGACAGTTTGCCATCATCCGTAACTCTATTCTCTCCATAACCGAAGATCAGCGGTTACAAATGTTGATCGTAGGCTTTGCCTTTGGATCTTTTCTGGAAGGGGCCGCAGGCTTTGGCGCGCCGGTGGCGATTACCGCCGCGCTGCTGGTCGGGCTGGGCTTTAAGCCAGTTTATGCCGCCGGGCTGTGCCTGATTGTCAACACGGCGCCGGTTGCCTTCGGCGCTATGGGTATTCCAATTATTGTCGCCGGGCAGGTTACCGGCGTAGATGCGATGCACATCAGTCAGATGGCCGGACGCCAGCTGCCGTTTCTGACCATGATCGTGCTGTTCTGGGTGATGGCGATTATGGATGGCTGGCGCGGCGTGAAAGAGACCTGGCCTGCGGTACTGGTTTCCGGCGGCTCTTTTGCTATCACCCAATATCTGACCTCTAACTTCCTTGGCCCGGAGCTGCCGGATGTGATTTCCGCGCTGGTCTCTCTGCTCTGCCTGACGTTATTTTTACGCGTCTGGAAACCGGTACGCATCTTCCGCTTCGATAATCAGGAAAACGACGCAGCCGTAACGCACAGCGCTGCCCGCTACAGCTCGGCGCAAATTACCCGCGCCTGGATGCCGTTTCTGTTTTTAACCATTACCGTCACGCTGTGGAGTATCCCGCCGTTTAAGGCGTTGTTTGCGTCCGGCGGCGCGCTTTACAACTGGGTCTTTTCCTTTGCCGTGCCGTTCCTGGATCAGCAGGTAATTAAGATGCCGCCGGTGGTTGCCGCCGCCACGCCTTATGCCGCGATTTATAAATTTGACTGGCTCTCCGCTACCGGCACCGCGATTTTCATCGCCGCGCTGCTGTCGATCGTTTGGTTACGTATGCGCCCTGCCCAGGCGGTGAGCGCCTTTGCAGAAACGCTGCGCGAGCTGGCGCTGCCGATCTATTCCATTGGCGCAGTGCTGGCCTTCGCTTTTGTCTCCAACTATTCCGGGCTTTCCACTACCCTGGCGCTGGCGCTGGCGCATACCGGCAACGCTTTCACCTTCTTTTCGCCTTTTCTTGGCTGGCTGGGCGTCTTTCTTACCGGTTCTGATACATCGTCCAATGCGCTGTTTGCCGCGTTACAGGCTACAACGGCCCAGCAGATTAACGTGCCCGAAGTGCTGCTGGTCGCTGCCAATACCACGGGCGGCGTAACCGGCAAAATGATCTCGCCGCAGTCGATCGCCGTTGCCTGCGCGGCGGTTGGGCTGGTAGGTAAGGAGGCCGATCTGTTCCGCTTTACCGTCAAGCACAGCCTGATTTTCACCTGTATCGTCGGGGTGATTACTTCGCTACAGGCCTGGGTTTTCCCATGGATGATCCCCTGATGCCGGATGAAATACGGCTGGCCGATCGGCTGGCAGAACAGCTGCGTCAGTTTATTGCTGAACAGCAGCTGCAGCCCGGCGCGAGGCTGCCTGCGGAGCGTCAGCTGGCGCAGCAGCTGGCCGTTTCGCGCTCTTCGCTGCGCGAAGGGCTACAGAAGCTGATTAGCGAAGGCGTGCTGATTAGCCGGCGCGGCGGCGGCAATTTTGTGGCCGGACAGTCCGCCGACTGGTCGTCAACCCGGCTGGTTATGCCGCTCAGTACGCTGCTGGCGGACGATCCGGGTTATCGTTATGACGTGCTGGAAGCCCGTATCGCGATTGAATCCAGCACCGCCTGGCATGCCGCGCGGCGCGCCACGCCGGAAGACAAAGCGCACATTCAACGCTGCTTTCAAATGATGCTGCAAGTCAGCGACCGTGACGATCCCGACCTGGCAGCCCATTCCGACGTGCGCTTTCATCTGGCGATCGCCGAAGCGTCGCATAACCTGGTGCTGCTGCAGGCGATGCGCGGCCTGTTTGATTTACTGCAGTCGTCGGTGATGCAGAGCCGCCAGCGTATGTATACCGCGCCGGAGATTTTCCGCCAGCTGGCGGTGCAGCATGAGGCGATTTGTCAGGCCATTATGGCAGGCGATGCCGACCGCGCGCGCAGCGTAACTATCCATCATCTTGAATTTGTCGACGCCACCATGCGTAACCTGCATGAAGAAGAGGCGCGACGGGCGCGCAGTATGCGCATTCCGGACAGTAAGCGAGGACAACCGTGATTATCTCATCAGCAAAAGATTACCGTGCCGCAGCCAAAGCTAAAATACCGCCCTTTCTGTTTCACTACGCCGACGGCGGCGCCTATGACGAATATACGATGCGCCGCAATAGCGAAGATCTGGCGCAAATCGCCCTGCGCCAGCGCATTTTACGCAATATGTCTTCGTTGAGCCTGGAAACCCAGCTGTTTGGCGAAACCCTGGCGATGCCGGTAGCGCTGGCCCCGGTCGGGCTGTGCGGCATGTATGCGCGCCGGGGCGAAGTGCAGGCGGCCAGGGCAGCGGATAAGAAAGGCATTCCGTTTACGCTTTCCACCGTTTCGCTTTGCCCGATAGAAGAGGTTGCACCGGCTATCCAGCGTCCAATGTGGTTTCAGCTTTATGTCCTGCGCGATCGCGGTTTTATGCGCAATGCGCTGGAGCGGGCGCAGGCGGCGGGCTGCTCGACGCTGGTATTTACCGTGGATATGCCGGTGCCGGGCGCGCGCTACCGCGATGCCCATTCCGGGATGAGCGGCCCAAACGCGGCCATGCGTCGCTATATCCAGTCGGCGCTCTATCCGCAGTGGGCGTGGGATGTTGGGCTGCACGGCCGTCCGCACGATCTGGGAAATATCTCCGCCTATCGCGGCGAGCCAACCAGGCTGGAAGATTACATTGGCTGGCTGGGCAATAATTTTGATCCGTCAATCTCGTGGCGCGATCTGGAGTGGATTCGTGACTTCTGGAAAGGCCCGATGGTGATTAAAGGCATTCTCGATCCGGAAGATGCGCGTGATGCGGTGCGCTTTGGCGCGGATGGCATTGTGGTTTCTAACCACGGCGGACGTCAGCTGGATGGCGTGCTCTCTTCGGCGCGGGCGCTGCCGGCCATTGCCGATGCGGTGAAGGGCGAACTGGCGATTCTGGCCGATGGCGGCGTGCGCAGCGGGCTGGATGTGGTGCGCATGATTGCGCTGGGCGCGGATACGGTTCTGCTGGGCAGGGCTTTTCTCTATGCGCTGGCGGCGGCGGGCGAAGCAGGAGTGACTAATCTGCTGAATCTGGTAGAAAAAGAGATGCGCGTGGCGATGACATTAACCGGCGCGCGTTCGATTGCGGAAATCACCCGCGAATCGCTGGTGCAGGCGGTATCGCCAATGCAGCCTGACGCGCTGGCAAAAGCGGTGGCCAACGGCTAAAGGTGTTGATGCCGGTAAAAAAGCTCCGCCCGTGGGCGGAGCCTGCGATTAGAACTGTTCCCAACTACCGGCAGCCGCAGGCGCGGCCTGTTGGGTGGCGACAACATAGCGTAACTCAGAGGCTACGGAGCTGCGCTCTGCAAGACTCTGCCGGGCCGTTTTGAACACGGCCACCGTCTGTTCCAGCTGCTTCGCCTGTTCTTCCAGCGAAGAGGCAGCGGCAGAAGACTCTTCCACCAGCGCGGCGTTCTGCTGTGTCGTGGTGTCCATTTCACTCATCGCCTGGCCGATTTGCAGAATACCCCGGCTCTGTTCTTCAGAAGCATGAGCTATTTCATGCATGATGCCGCTCACCTGAGTAACCGAACGCAAAATCTCTTCCATTGCCTGACCGGCGCTGCTGACCAGGCGTGAACCGTTATTGACCTTCTCGCCCGCCTGACTAATTAACGTTTCGATTTCACGGGCCGCCGTTGCGCTGCGCTGCGCCAGGCTGCGTACTTCACCCGCCACCACCGCAAAGCCGCGTCCCTGTTCACCGGCGCGCGCCGCTTCTACCGCCGCGTTCAGCGCCAGGATATTGGTTTGGAAAGCGATGCCGTTAATCACATTAATGATGTCAGCGATTTTGCGGGAACTGGTGCTGATCTCTTCCATCGTTACCACCACATCCTGCACGATTTTGCCGCCGCGCCCGGCATTCAGCGAGGCTTCCTGCGCCAGACCGCTGGCCTGACGCGCATTTTCCGCGTTCTGTTTCACGGTAGAAGTTAGCTGTTCCATACTGGCGGCCGTTTCCACCACGGCTGCCGACTGCTCCTCGGTACGTGAAGAGAGATCGCTATTTCCGGCGGCGATTTCCGCCGAGGCGCGCGCCACGTTATCTACGCCCTGCCGCACCTGAACGATAATCTCTTTCAGGTTTTGGTTCATCCGTCCCACCGCCTGCATCAGCAGTCCCGGCTCATCGCTCCGCTGAGTCTCGATATCGGCCGTCAGATCGCCAGCGGCAATTTTATTAGCAACCTGCAGCGTTTCACGCAGCGGCTGGATAATATTGCGGGTGATCCGCCAGGCGATCATTAACCCTGCCAGCACGCCCAGCGCTGCCGCGCCATACATAATAATGTTGGCTTGGGTAATGGCGTCAGTCACATTCTTCAACTGCGACTGGTACAGATCGTTTACCGCCTCGTTCAGTTTTTCCGCCGTGGCGGTCATCTCTGCGGACTGGCTATCCTGATAAGCAAAAGCAGCCTGATAGTTATTCAGCGCCGCGCTCAGGCGCGCCGTATCCAGCATTAACCCAGCGACCCAGCCGATCTTGCCGCCCGGCTGGAGGCTTTTCAACAGTTCGCCACGCTCGTTTATCGCGCTGATTTTATTAATAATAATCGCTTTTTGCGCCTCATCCGGCTTAGCAAGAAAATCCGGCCAGGCTTTTAGCATCTGCTGAATGGCGGCATCGAGGCGGGAGGCCGCCAGCGCGATGCCCGCATCGGAGCTTACCTGGCGGCTTAGCGCCTCACTGCTGCGGCCATAATCGGACAGCGTGTTGGTATTCATCTCTTTTAACCGGGCGCTACGCTGATTAACCGCGCCGACAAAACTGTCTCGCTGGGCAAGGTAGCGTTCTATTTCCTGTTTCATCATATCCAGCTTCGCTTTCCCTTCAGGGTGCCAGCTGAACTGGTAAAGCGACTGGCCCAGCAGCTGTAGTTGCTGTAGAGCTCGCGTATTCTCATCACCGTAGCGGCTGTCGCCGGTATATTGATAAAGAGTACGGTGAAGACGAGCCAGATTAAGCTGCTGCACCATTTTTACGACAATTTGCTGTTTCTGCGTATCCGCCTGGATATTGGCAAAACTTTTAATGCCGACCCCTGCAATCCCAACCGTTATCAACAGCACCAAAATAAAACCGGAGGTCAGTTTTTTGCCCACGCTCCAGTTATTAAAACCTGCCACTAACGCCGCCAAACTGCTCATAGCTCACCTTTATGTTAAAAAAACGGGACGATAGTGTGGTTATCGACATGGTTAAGCGATGCTTTAGTAAATTCCCACATAAAAAGGGGGGATTAGAAAGATGGCATTAAAGAAACAAGGCGCCAGACGGCTAATCACGCCATTTACCGCTAAAAAGCGTAACAATGTTAAGGCGACGGGAAAAAGGGATTGTTAAATTATGTTAACTTTTCTACTGAATAATGATCCCGCTGTTATTAACAGTAGCGATCCGCCTTCCAGCTAATCGAGCTTTGCAAACTGGCCGCCAGCGGTGAAAGGCTGACGGCCAGGCGAGGTTACGTCAGTACACAGTTTGCATCCGGGCGCATTTTTTCCGGTCCCGGCCGATCGAGCATTTCACACAAAATAATTTCAATGCCGTTGCACAGGGCGTTAAGCGGCAAATCGTTAGGCGAACTGCCAAACGGATCTTCCAGCTCCTCCGCCAGTGATTCCAGCGACAAAAAGGTATAGGAGATAAACACCGACACCAGCGGCGTCAGATAATGCAAATCGGCAACCAGCGCAAACGGCAGCAGAGTGCAGAACAGATAAACCGTGCGGTGCAGAATAAGCGTATAGGCAAAGGGAATCGGCGTATTGGCGATACGATCGCAGCCGCCCAGCACATCCGACAGCCGGTTGAGGTTGGCATCGATGCTGGTATAAAGCAGATCGCTGATATGCCCCGCACGGCGCTGTTCGCCCAGCCAGTCGCCCATGCATAAAAGCAACCGGTTGGTGGGCTGGGAACTGGCCTCCACCTGCGATAAATAACGCGCGGGCACCAGACGGCGTAAATCATCCTGCGGACTGGTGTGACGTAGCTGATGCTTCATGCTCCAGGCAAAGGCGATAAGCATCTTACTGAACAGAAGAATCTGCTGTTCATCGGTTAGCGCGCTTTTTACCTGACGCAACAGAGATCGCTGGGTAATCAACAGCGATCCCCACAGCCGACGCGCCTCGGTATAGCGCGCATAGCTGGCGTTATTACGAAAGCCAAGGAAGATAGCGATAGCGATGCCCAGCAGGCTGAAAGGCGCGGTGGTTAAATGAATGCCGATACGCTCATACCAGTGAAAGCAGATAACGGCGATAATCGACATGATCAGGTTCAGGCTCAGCCGGAACAAAATATCCGGCAGGACCGATCCGTGCCAGACGAACAGACGGAAGAACCAATGCTGATGAGGACGTACAATCATTAGGCTACCTCATTTTCAAGACGTTGACGGCGACGCAGCCCTGGGAACCAGCTCATCCATAATCCGACCACTACCAGCGTACCGATACCGCCGAGCGCCGCAGCCGGTACTACGCCCAGCCAGGCGGCCAGCATGCCCGACTCAAATTCTCCCAGCTGGTTAGATGTATTGATAAATATTGAGTTCACCGCGTTAACGCGTCCACGCATTTCATCAGGCGTATCAAGCTGCACCAGCGCGCCGCGAATGACCATGCTGACCATATCGAAACCGCCGGTCGCAAACAGCGCCAGCATGGATAACCAGAAACTGCTGGAAAGCGCGAAAACCAGCGTCGCCGCGCCGAAGCCCGCCACGCAAATAAACATAATCATCCCAACATGTCGCTCCAGCGAGCGATAGCTGAGCCAGAATCCGACCAGCAGCGCGCCTATCGCCGGAGCCGCACGCAGCAGCCCTAACCCCAGCGGGCCGGTATGCAAAATATCCTGCGCATAAATAGGCAACAGAGCGGTAGCGCCGCCGAGCAGCACGGCAAACAGATCCAGCGAAATAACGCCCAGCACATCGGGACGTTCGCGGATAAAGCGCACGCCGGCAAACAGCGTAGAAAGCGTGGCGGGCGTACGCGACGGCTGAGCCTGCTCGTAGCGCAGGCGGCTCACCATCACAATGGAGATTAAATAGAGCAGGCCGGTGGCCATATAGACCACCTGCGCACCTGCGGCATACAGCAGGCCGCCCAGCGCCGGGCCCATAATCATGGCCGCCTGGCCGCCGACGGCGCTGGCGGCGGTAGCCCGCGCCAGCAGGCGCGGCGGCACCAGCGCCGGCAGCATTGACTGCATTGCGGGCGCCTCCATGACCTTCGCCACCGACAGCACGAAGACCAGCGCCAGGATCGTCCAGACCTCGCTGTGATGCAGCAGGGTTAACAGCGTTAACGCCACGATAGCCAGCCATTCAACCAGCTGGGAAAAAAAAACGATACGACGGCGATCGCGCTGGTCGGCAATATGGCCCGCCCACAGCGCCAGCGTTACGGACGGCAGAAACTGCACCAGCCCGATCAGCCCAAGATAGAAGGCTTTGCCGGTAATGGCGTAAATTTGCCAGCCGACAATTATCGACAACATTTGGAAACCAAAACTGGAACAGGTTCGCGCCAGCCAGAATGCAACAAACGAGCGGTGCTGTAACAGCGATTCCGCCCGTGATTCAGCAGGTGAAGCCATAATCATCCTAATTGCAATGATGAAACAGGCTGCACGAACGAGAACGCCGAAAAGGATGCCCCGGCGATGTTATTTTAGAAAGGGACACCGGGCGCAGACGAAGCGGTAGCCTGACAGGTGAAATGCTAGTTTACAATAGTTGACGAAGTTGGGGCCAGCGCCGGGGAAAGGAAAAACGCCCGCGCATTATCTGCCCAGGCGCAAAGATTAATATTCGTTGCCGGTGATGCGCCCGCGATGGCTATCCCAGTTGAAATTCACCCACAGGCTTTGTCCCAGGCGCATGCGGTCCATGACTCGCTCGCCCAGCAGCTTAACCATATTGCCGTGATCAAGGTTCGTTAACATGCCAGTCGGACGCTTCGAGGAGGAACGGCGGTCAACGATCTGGTTGATAATCACTTTTTCATAGCGTGATTCCGTCTGCATCCCGATTTCATCAATCACTAACAGATCCACGGTGCTGAAATCGTGCAGCAGATGCTCTTCCGTGCGATCGCTGTCGCCGCTAAAGGTGCCTTTAATAATCGACATCAGGTCGGCGACCGTGACGATCAGCACGCTTTTACCGCGCAGGATCAGATGGTTGCCGATCGCCGCCGCCAGATGATTTTTGCCGGTGCCGGGACGGCCGGAAAAGACAAAGCTGGCAATGCTGTGATCGAACTCATCAGCATAACGGCGCGCCTGTTCCAGCGCTTTACGCTGCCCTTCGTTTTCCACCCGATAGTTATCGAACGAGCAGTTCATATGCAGCTCGCGGATGCCAGAGCGGCCAAGGATACGCTGCATTTTCATCGCCCGGTTTTCACGCGCTATCGCCTCCGAGCGCTGGCGGCCCTGCTCCTGATTCCAGGCCAGCAGCTCTTCGCCATTCTGAAATTTTGGCTTGATATGGGCCGGCATCATCCGATGCAGACGGTTAAATAACTCAGCGGGCGTTTTCATTATTCACCTCGGAAACCATCGGGGATCGTATGATCGGGTTCAGGCAGCTGATTAATATCGCGCTGCGCTCTGCTGCCGTTAACCGCCCGGCTCTGCTGGACGCTACGCGCCAGTTTTTGCTGCCATTGCATATGATGGAAAGGGCGTCCGTCAGCCTGCCACCAGGTAATAAAGGCGGCCAGCTCGGCGGACGTGACCGGCTCGCTTAGCGCAATGCCCCAAACGGCGGCCTGGCGCTGGAAATCGGCGTCCGGTCGCCAGCCTGGATACATCATAAACTTACCGACCGGCACGGAAACCGGATGCGTCAGCGCATCGTTATACAGCTGCTCATCCAGCGTCACATCGCTTTGCGGCTGTCGTGCCGCCGCCTCCAGCTCCAGAAGCTGTGCCAGCCGGTCAGGCGTTACCGCATACAGCACCGGCGCATTATTATCGAACACGGCAACCGTTCCCGCACCCGCCGCGGAAAGCGCGCCGATCGGGTCCTGGCGAAACGCGTCGAGGCCAATGACAGTTGAGGTTAAGATCTTGACAGACATGGTAATTTCCGGATTCTGTTGCAGGCAAAACGTAACTGGCTGCCGTAGCAACCAAAACAGGCGCTATTCTATCAAGTTTAGCGCCTGGAATCGCCTGTTGCTTAGTACTGAGACTGCCAGGCGATACC
This sequence comes from Mixta theicola, assembly GCF_002895925.1. GTDB lineage: Bacteria > Pseudomonadota > Gammaproteobacteria > Enterobacterales > Enterobacteriaceae > Mixta > Mixta theicola. The sequence goes on from NZ_NWUO01000009.1 coordinate 108,940, forward strand.
GGTTTTTTCCTGTTTCAGACGGCAGACATCCCAAAGATAACGCAGGCTGGCCAGCAGACAAAAACTGTATCCCAGCAGTTCGGTGCTCTCTTCCGCCATATTTTTTACCGTGCGGTTATAGCCGTCGAGCATCAGCGTTTCCCACAGTTCATGCATACCAAACAGGCGCGAGAAGATTAAAATCGTCAGCAGGCCCGCGGCCATCATGTTCCAGCTGGGATGATGCAGGAAATTAACCAGCCCGGAGAGCGTGGCGGAGAGATGCAGAACCGCCGGCCACAGGCAGATAATCGCCACGGCCAGCGCAAGCCAGACCCAGGCGCCGTGGTGGATGCTATCAAACAGGAAATCCATTTCACGGATCAGCATACAGGCGAAAAATCCCCCTATCAGCAGCAGGCTGTAGCGCAGATTTTTCTGCCTGAACGCCTGGCTAAAAAACATCAGCGCGATAGCCCCCAACAGAATTTCCTGGAAAATTTCGGTAAACGAGGTTTCATGCAGCGCGTCGTTCATCCAGTTCACATCAATAAAAACCAACCCCATCATCAGCGCCAGAAAGATCGCGCAGCCAAAAAAGCCAGCAAATTTTAAAACAATAATTTTTATATCATTGGACATGAAATTTCCCTGAAAAATATTAGCGCGCTGATTATAAGCTGGCGAAATCACCGAATTTCTCATTTCATGCGTTAAAACCGCCGCGCGGCGGCATGATAAGATGGCGGCCTTAAACAGACGGACCAATAAGGAAGGTACAGATGCAACGATGTGGCTGGGTTACAACCGATCCGCTTTATCAGACCTATCACGACGGTGAATGGGGCATTGCGCAAACCCGGAGTACAGCGCTGTTTGAAATGCTTTGTCTGGAAGGCCAGCAGGCGGGGCTTTCCTGGATTACCGTGCTGAAAAAACGGGAAAACTACCGCGCCGCCTTTTATCAGTTCGACCCGCAGACGGTCGCGCTAATGAACGAGGCCGATATTGATCGCCTGATGCAAAACAGCGGGCTGATTCGCCATCGCGCCAAGCTCAACGCCATCGTGACCAACGCGCGCGCTTATCTGGCTATGCAGGAAAACGGGGAAGATTTCTCCCGCTTTATCTGGTCGTTCGTTGACGACCAGCCGCAAATTAATCACTTTGCCGATGCGGCGGCCATCCCCACCCAGACGCCGGTTTCTCTCGCCCTGTCGAAAGCGTTGAAAAAGCGCGGCTTTAAATTTGTCGGATCGACTATCTGCTACGCGTTTATGCAGGCCTGCGGACTGGTTAATGATCATATAACTCCCTGTTTCCGCCATCCGGAGAATCAGCCGCGCTGAATCTTTACAAATCTGAGGAAATTCCTGGATATTTCCTGAAGCAATACCTGGCATAATTGCCGCTTTAAGCGGGTGCGCTTGTTGTCAGGTTTTCTAAGGATATAAAGTTGAAAAAAAATATTATTGCCTTGTCGCTGTTATTAAGTGGCGCCGTTGCCCTTTCCGGCTGTACCACTAACCCTTACACCGGGGAGTCGCAGGCGGGTAAATCCGGTATTGGCGCAGGCGTCGGGGCGCTGGTTGGCGCAGGCGTCGGGGTGCTTTCTTCATCGAAAAAAGATCGCGGCAAGGGCGCGCTGATCGGTGCGGCTTCCGGCGCGGCGCTGGGCGGCGGCCTGGGTTACTATATGGATGTGCAGGAAGCCAAGCTGCGTGACAAAATGCGCGGCACCGGCGTTAGCGTGACGCGCAGCGGCGATAATATTATTTTGAATATGCCGAATAACGTGACCTTTGACAGCAGCAGCAGCACGCTGAAACCCGCGGGCGCGCAGACGCTGACCGGCGTCGCGATGGTGTTGAAAGAGTATCCAAAAACCGCCGTTAACGTAGTTGGCTATACCGACAGCACCGGCACGCGCGCGCTGAATATGCGCCTGTCGCAGCAGCGCGCCGATAGCGTTGCCAGCGCACTGATTCTACAGGGCGTCGCCAGCAATCGCGTACGTACCGGCGGGATGGGCCCGGATAATCCGATCGCCTCTAACAGCACTGAAGAAGGCAAAGCGCAGAACCGTCGCGTGGAAATTACTCTCAGTCCGCTGTCCTAACGCCGCTTTACGGGGCAGGATGCTGCCCCTTTTCACCGTTGCGCCTCCCATCCCTTATCGTTCCCGCCCTGATGCTAACTCCCAGCAGTAAGCTGTGTTAGTCTCTCATCGAATTCGCGGAGTGAAGAAAGAAATGAAGCAGAAGGCTATACGCGCCACCATTAGCGACGTTGCCAGAGTGGCAAAAACAGGCAAAACCAGCGTTTCCCGTTATCTTAACGGCGAGCAGCACGCGCTCTCACCGGATCTGAAACAGCGTATTGAGCAGGCGATCGCCGCGCTTAACTACCGCCCTAACCAAATGGCGCGCGGCCTGAAGCGAGGACGCACGCGCCTTATCGGCCTGATTATCGCCGACATTACCAATCCCTATTCGGTCGATGTGCTGTGCGGCATTGAAGCGGCCTGTCGCACTCACGGCTTTACGCTGCTGGTTTGTAATACCAATAACGAAGTTGACCAGGAGCAACATTATCTGCAGCTGTTCAGCAGCTATCAGGTAGAAGGTATTGTGGTGAACGCCGTCGGGATGCGTGAAGACGCGCTGAATCGACTACAGCAGTCGCTGCTGCCGATGGTGCTGATCGACCGTAAAATTCCTGATTTTTCCTGTGATGTGGTCGGGCTGGATAATGCCCAGGCGGCGACCGATGCAACCGAGCATTTAGTGAAGAACGGCTACCGGGCGTTGCTGTTTTTCAGTGAGCCGCTTGGATTGGTTAATACCCGTCTGGAGCGCCTGCAGGCGTTCCGCCAGGTTTGCGCGCGCCAGGAAACGGTAATCAGTGAAAACGTGGAGGTGGCGCTCAGCGACGCCAGCGCGATGGATCGCATTATCCACGACTTTTACCAGCGCCATGCCCGACAGCCAGCGGCGCTGCTGGTGGCTAACGGCGCGCTGACGCTGCAGGTGGCGCGCTCAATGCGGCGGCTGGGCCTTAACTGGGGTCAGCAAATCGGCCTGCTGGGCTTTGACGAGCTGGAGTGGGCTGAGCTGGCAGGCGACGGTATTACCACGTTAAAGCAGCCGACCTGGCAGATTGGCTATGCGGCGCTGGAACGGCTGATCCATCGTATTGAGGGCGAAGCCGCTACGGTTGAAGAAAAGACCTTCAGCGGCGAGTTAGTGATCCGCGGCTCTACTCGTCCTTTAAGTTAATCCTTGTTCCTGCCCGGCCAATGCGCGTTGCGCCGGGTATCCGCCTTTCCGTGACAAATCAGACGATCCCTGGGACAAAATAGTTTACATCGTGAGCGCGATCATAATTTCATACTTTCTGTCTTTGCTTTGGAACCGGTTCCAATTAGCTTTCTTTTTGCGGGTTCAAATGCTGTAGCCCCGGAGGTAAAAGGTGAAACCAGAAATTATTGTCGTGACCGCTGCGTACGGTCATCAAAAAGTTGCCGAGCTGGGCGGTCAGCAGGCGTTATTACCGATCATTGCTGAAGCAGGCGCTGACGGCGTAGAAATTCGACGCGAACTGCTGACGGAATCAGAGCTGCAACGCCTGCCGCAGCTGGCTGAAGCCATTGCTGAACATCAGCTAAAAACTTTCTACTCCGTTCCTGATGCGCTATTTGTCGAAGACGGCTCGGTTAACCCGCAGCTGGATCGCTATCTGCAGGAGGCGGAGCAGCTGCACGCGCAGCTGCTGAAACTGGCGGCTGGCCCCTGGCGTCCGGGTGCCGAAATAACGCTGGCGAACCACGAAATCAGGCTGGTCGTGGAAAACGATCAGACCGAATACGGCAGGCTCGACGCTATTGCCCCCTTCTTTGCCCAGCGCCATGCCACGTCCGGCATGACCTTTGATATGGGCAACTGGCTGTGGACCGGCGACGATGCCGTTGCCGCTGCGCATCTCCTTGCCCCTTACGTCAGCTATATTCATGTGAAAGCGGCCATTCCTTATGGCGACAGCTGGCGCGCTATTGAACTCGACGAGGCCGATAACGTCTGGCGTGAGCTGTTAAAACTGCTGCCCGGCAGCGTGCCGCGCGGTATTGAATTTCCACTCCAGGGTAACGATCTGGTGGCCGTTACGCGCCATTACGTTGACCTGCTGCGTGAGGTATAAATCATGATTAATCAAAGCCAACAGCAGGGGACGCTGGATGTCGTGACCATTGGCGAAGCTATGGCGATGTTCGTCGCCAGAGAGACCGGCGATCTTGCCGCTGCTGAAACCTTTACCAAACGTATTGCCGGGGCGGAGCTTAACGTAGCGATTGGCCTGGCGCGGCTCGGCCTGAAAGTGGGCTGGGTAAGCCGCGTAGGCGATGATGCCTTTGGCCGCTTTGTCCATCAGCAGCTGGAGAAAGAGGGCGTCGATCATCAGCGCGTTATCACCGATAAGCGCTATCCCACCGGCTTTCAGCTGAAATCGAAAGTGGAAGATGGCTCCGACCCGATGGTGGAATATTTCCGTAAAGGTTCCGCCGCCAGCCATCTTTCCGTTGAAGATCTCGACCGCGACTATTTTGGCGCTGCCCGTCATCTGCATTTAAGCGGCGTGGCGGCAGCGCTCTCTGCCAGCTCGCTGGAACTGCTGAACCATACGGCGCAGGAAATGCGCGCGATGGGAAAAACCATCTCTTTCGATCCCAACCTGCGTCCGGTGCTGTGGCCGAGCGAACAGGAGATGGCAAAGCAGCTTAACCAGCTGGCCAGCTATGCCGACTGGGTACTGCCGGGCGAAAAAGAGGGATTAATCCTCACCGGCCACCGTCAGCCGGAAGCGATCGCTGACTTTTACCTCGATAAAGGCGTCAAGGCGGTGATTATTAAAACCGGCAGCGACGGTGCCTGGTACAAAACTGCCGCGGGCGATAAAGGTCAGGTAGAGCCCATCCGTGTCGATAAGGTCGTGGATACGGTGGGCGCAGGCGATGGTTTTGCCGTTGGCGTTATCAGCGCGCTGCTGGAAGGCAAGCCGCTACCGCAGGCTATCCGTCGCGGCAATAAGATTGGCTCGCTGGCTATCCAGGCGATCGGCGATAGCGAAGGTTTACCGACGCGCGCCGAACTGGGCGACTACTGAGCGACAAACCCTACAACTTTTTATAACGATGCACATCGATGACGTCGTCATCAGAATATGCGCCCTCAACAGAGGATAAGCTCATGAATAAGCATACAATCGCTCCGAAACGTTGGTGGTATATCATCCCCATCATCTTTATCACCTACAGCCTGGCGTACCTCGACCGTGCAAACTTTAGCTTCGCCTCGGCGGCCGGTATTAATGAAGATTTAGGCATTACCAAAGGCATGTCCTCTCTGCTGGGCGCGCTGTTCTTCCTCGGCTACTTTTTCTTCCAGATCCCCGGCGCCATGTATGCCGAACGCCGCAGCGTGAAAAAGCTGGTGTTCTGGTGCCTGGTATTGTGGGGCATTTGCGCCTCGCTGACCGGCGTGGTGAGCAATATCCCGATGCTGGCGGCGATCCGCTTTGTACTGGGCGTGGTGGAAGCGGCGGTTATGCCAGCGATGCTGATCTATATCAGCAACTGGTTTACCAAATCGGAACGCTCGCGTGCCAACACCTTTTTGATTTTGGGCAACCCGGTCACCGTGCTGTGGATGTCGGTGGTTTCCGGCTACCTGATCAACGCCTTCGGCTGGCGCGAGATGTTTATTTTTGAAGGGATCCCGGCGGTTATCTGGGCGGTGCTGTGGTGGTTTATGGTGCAGGATAAACCCTCTCAGGCGCGCTGGCTGAGCGAAGATGAAAAAGCCGCGCTGCAGGAGCAGCTGCGTAAAGAGCAGGAAGGGATTAAGGCGGTGCGCAACTATCGGGAAGCCTTTAAATCGCGCAACGTAATTATCCTCTGCGTACAGTATTTTGCCTGGAGCATCGGCGTGTACGGCTTCGTGCTGTGGCTGCCTTCGATTTTACGCAACGGCTCCGAAATGGGCATGGTTGAAGCGGGCTGGCTTTCTGCCGTGCCTTATCTGGCGGCGACCATTGCGATGATCGTGGTGTCCTGGGCCTCTGACCGGATGCAAAACCGTAAGCTGTTCGTCTGGCCTTTGCTGCTGATCGGCGCGCTGGCGTTTCTCGGCTCGTGGCTGGTCGGCTCCGATAACTTCTGGCTTTCTTACAGCCTGCTGGTCATCGCCGGTGCGGCAATGTATGCGCCTTATGGTCCCTTCTTCGCGATTATTCCTGAAATGTTGCCGCGCAACGTAGCGGGCGGCGCGATGGCGTTAATTAACAGCATGGGCGCGCTCGGCTCGTTTATCGGTTCATGGATCGTTGGCTACCTTAACGGTGCGACCGGCAGTCCGGCGGCATCGTATATCTTTATGGGCGTTGCGCTGCTGGTTGCTGTTTTCCTGACGCTGATCGTTAAACCGGCGGAGAACAAGAAGTCCCCCTCTCCCGGACGCGCGGCCAGGCACGCCTGATTAGCCCGCGCGTAAAGGCCGGGTTCGCCCGGCCTCAGACCATAGTCCCATTCTTTTTGTTTTACCGCCTGACAGGCGGATGGAGCCTGATATGAAGCCTGAAGTGGTGTTATACAAATCTTTGCCCGATGATTTACGTGCCCGTCTTGATGCGCATTTTACCGTAACGGCCATTAAAGGCCTGACGCCGGAAAGCGTGGAAGAACATGCGGATCTCCTGGCCCGTGCGGAAGGCATCATCGGTTCCAGCTGCAAAGTGGATGACGCGCTGCTGGAGAAAATGCCAAAGCTGCGTGCCGCCTCGACCATTTCCGTGGGCTATGACAATTTTGACGTCGATGCGATGAACCAGCGCGGCATTGTGCTGATGCATACGCCAACCGTGCTGACCGAAACCGTCGCCGATACTATGATGGCGTTGGTATTGAGCAGCGCCCGCCGCGTGGTGGAGGTTGCCGAGCGGGTTAAGGCCGGAGAGTGGCAGCGCAGCATCGGGCCGGACTGGTTTGGTATCGATGTGCATCATAAAAAGATGGGCATTCTTGGCATGGGCCGCATCGGCCTGGCGCTGGCGCAGCGCGCGCATCACGGCTTCGGCATGCCGATTCTGTATAATGCCCGCAAACATCATGAGGAAGCGGAATCACGCTTTAACGCGCAGTATTGCGATCTTGATACGCTGCTGCAGGAGTGCGATTTTCTTTGCATCAGCCTGCCGCTGACCGAGCAAACGCACCATATGATCGGACGTGAGCAGCTGGCAAAAATGAAGCCGGGCGCCATTTTAATCAACGCGGGCCGCGGTCCGGTGGTGGATGAGCAGGCGCTGATCGCGGCGCTGAAAGATAAAACCATTCATGCCGCCGGGCTGGATGTGTTTGAACAGGAACCGCTGCCGGCCGATTCAGAATTGCTGAAGCTGCCTAACGTCGTGGCGCTGCCGCATATTGGCTCTGCAACGCATGAAACCCGCTACGGTATGGCGCGCGATGCGGTAGAAAACCTGATTGCCGCGCTGGCGGGCAACGTAGAGAAGAACTGCGTTAATCCCCAGGTGCTGCGCTAAGCGATCCGCCTTACCGCCAGCTCATCTTTTAATAGCGTACAGGTCAGCGTAGCCTGAGTTTAACGTGCCTGACCGCCGTGCTGGTCAGGCATTTGCATCAGCATCCGCCTGACGGTAAGGTAGAACCCCACTTGCCCATCATATTTAATTGACAGCTATGAGCTTTTCTCTCTTCGGTGACAAATTTACCCGCCATACCGGCATTGCTCGTTTAATGGAAGATATGGACGAAGGGCTGCGCACGCCTGGCGCGGTGATGCTTGGCGGCGGCAATCCGGCGCAGATCCCGGAGATGGATAACTATTTTCATCAGCTGCTGCTGCAGATGCATCAGGAGGGAAAGCTAACCGAGGCGCTGTGCAATTATGATGGCCCACGCGGCAAAGCGCTGTTGCTGGAAGCGCTGGCAACGCTGCTGCGCGAGGAGCTGGGCTGGCAAATCTCGCCTAAAAATATCGCCCTGACCAACGGCAGCCAGAGCGCTTTTTTCTATCTGTTTAACCTGTATGCCGGACGTTGTGCCGACGGCACCAAAAAGCGCGTGCTGTTTCCGCTGACGCCGGAATATCTTGGCTATGCCGATGCCGGGCTGGATGAAGAACTGTTTGTTGCCGCCCGGCCCAATATCGAACTACTGCCGGAAGGCCAGTTTAAATATCACGTCGATTTCGATCATTTGTCGATTACCGATGAAATTGGTCTGATTTGCGTTTCGCGCCCCACTAACCCTACCGGCAATGTGATTACCGATGATGAGCTGCTGCATTTGGATATGCTGGCGCAGCAGCATGACATTCCGTTATTGATCGATAACGCCTACGGCCTGCCTTTTCCCGGCATTATTTTCAGCGAGGCGCGTCCGCTGTGGAATCCCAACGTTATTCTCTGCATGAGCCTGTCGAAACTGGGGCTGCCGGGTGCGCGCTGCGGGATTATCGTGGCGGATGAGAAGGTAATTGACGCCATCAGCAATATGAACGGCATTATCAGCCTGGCGCCGGGCGGCATTGGCCCCGCCATCGCCACGGAAATGATTCAGCGCGGCGATCTGCTGCGGCTGTCGGAAACGGCGATCAAACCTTTCTATCAGCAGCGCGTGCAGGAAACCATCAGCATTATTCGCCGCTATCTGCCGGAAGAGCGCTGTCTGATTCATAAGCCGGAAGGAGCGATCTTTCTGTGGCTGTGGTTTAAAGATCTGCCCATCACCACCGAACTGCTTTATCAGCGCCTGAAACAGCGTGGCGTACTGATGGTGCCCGGACATTTCTTTTTCCCTGGGCTGGCGCAGGACTGGCCGCATACGCATCAGTGTATGCGCATGAACTATGTTCCGGACGGCGAAAAGATTGAACGGGCCGTAAAAATTCTTGCTGAAGAGATCGAGCGCGCCTGGGGCGAACTGGCGTAGCCGGGGCGCTAAACGACAGTAATATCACGAGCCGCTGATAGGTTTAAGGGATGTTTCCACCCCTTAAACCTATTCTCAATCACAGACCTGATAACCGCCCTGAATTCGGCATATCCCCCGCCCGCCGCCACTCCCGAAATATATTCAATGTCATTCAGGTACAACTTTTTCATTTAATCTTTTTAACTTTAATAAAAACCTACCATGCAACCGTATTGAGCAGGGAAAAAATCATGGAGGCCAAATGAAGGGGATAAACCCTCTCTTTATCCCTTCGTCCATCAGATCGTCCCCTTATGGTTGTACGCTCTGTATAGCAAACAGGCAGATTTGCGAGTAAGTTAATTAACAATTTCTTAACTATGGATAGCTGGAGAAAAGATGTCTGTAAAAGATCTGTTGCTGGCGCTGTGTGTGGTCGTCACCTGGGGCGTTAACTTCGTGGTGATCAAGGTCGGGCTGCACGATATGCCACCGTTTCTGCTGGCTGCCCTGCGCTTTGCGCTGGTGGCGCTACCCGCTATCTTTTTTGTGCGCCCACCGAAAGTTCCGCTGCGCTGGCTGGCACTCTATGGGCTGACCATCAGCTTTGGGCAGTTCGCCTTTCTGTTTCTGGCTCTCAATCTCGGTATGCCTGCCGGGCTGGCGTCGCTGGTGCTGCAGGCACAGGCCTTTTTTACGCTGCTGCTCGGCGCGCTGCTGCTGGCGGAAAAGCTGCGCTGGCACCATGTCGCCGGTATTGTTATCGCCTCAGGCGGCATGTTTCTGTTAGCCACCACCGCTCATGGCATCCAGGCCGCCAGCGGCGTGACGATAACCACCATGCTGCTGACGCTGGCCGCCGCGCTCTGCTGGGGTATGGGCAACATTACCAATAAGGTCATTATGCGTAACGGTAATGTTCCCATTATGTCGCTGGTGGTCTGGAGCGCGCTGATACCCGTCGTGCCGTTTCTGCTTTGTTCATGGCTGTTCGAAGGGCAGGCAGCGATTGTTCACAGCCTGGCGCATATCCAGCTGCAAACGGTGCTGGTGCTGTTTTATCTGGCGTTTGTCGCCACCATTGTAGGCTACGGCATCTGGGGCACGCTGCTGAGCCGCTATGAAACCTGGCGCGTGGCGCCGCTTTCGCTGCTGGTGCCGGTGGTGGGCATTCTTAGCGCGGCGCTGCTGCTGGGGGAAACGCTCTCAATGCGTCAGCTTATCGGCGCTATGATTATTGTGATCGGTCTGGTAATTAATGTCTTTGGCGGGCGGTTAAAGCCGCTGCGTACGGCGCGTGCGCAGCACGACTAACGGATTGTTGCCGACGGCAGATATAACAACGCCGCGTTTCCGCGGCGTCAGGCTAGCTTATTAGCCCAGGATTTCGATACGGCGTGGTTTCATCTCTTCCGGCACGATGCGTTCCAGATCGATGTACAGCAGGCCGTTTTCCAGGCGGGCATCGCGCACCACAATGTGGTCGGCCAGCTGGAATTTACGTTCGAAATTACGTTCGGCAATACCCTGATAAAGATATTTGCGCTCGTTCTGTTCTTCAGGATGTGCGCCACGCACGATTAACATATTGTCATGCGCGGTAATATCCAGTTCGTTCTGTGCGAAACCCGCTACGGCAATAGTAATGCGGTAGTGGTTTTCCGCCACCAGCTCAACGTTATACGGAGGGTAACCGCCGTTGCTTTGGTTCTGATTAGATTCCAGCAGGTTGAACAGACGATCGAAACCGATAGATGAACGATAGAGCGGAGAAAGGTCAAAGTTACGCATAATGCAAAGCTCCTGATTTTCAGCGAGTTGGTTAATCGTAGCCTTCCGCTATGGACAGGCTATCCGGTCACGCTGGCAAACCCATTCGGCGAAGGCCGCGCTGACCGTGATAACAAAATGGGGATAGCTAAAAATCTTTCAAGAGGAGATTTGCGATTTTTTTAAGCAAACACCAGAGAATGTCATACACTCAGGGGAAAATGTCGTCATACATCAGGCGTGAGTCACCACAGAGTGACCGGGATTTTCCCCGCCGCGGATAATGAAACTCAGCCAGGCTACCGGCTATGGCTGAAGGGATAAAAAGATGAAAGCGATAAAGAAATACCGTTTAGCAGGGCTTCTGGCCTGCAGTGCATTGGCCGGTACTTCCGGCTGCTCCAGCATGATGTCACATACCGGCGCCAGTCAGGGTTATTATCCCGGCACCCGCGCCAGCGCGGAAATATTAACCGACGATCAAAGCAGCTGGGCGCTGAAGCCGCTGGCGCTGGTCGATCTTCCTTTCTCCGCCGTACTGGATACCGTCCTGCTGCCCTGGGACTATATGCGTGCTGGCGACAGCCAATCTATCGATTCGCCGCGCGCACGCGTCATAGAAGCGGAAAAACTGGCGCGTACCCAGGAAAACCTGGCGGAAGCCGCGCCGCTGGCGATTAACTCACCGCAACCGTAAATATCTGCCGGTAGCCGTCAAGGTCGCACATCCAGGCGACCTGACGGCCATCGGGCGAAAACACGACCGCATCGCCTGACGGCGGCGTTGCACTTCGCGGCGTAAGACGCCGTAGCTTTCCGCTTTCCCGCTCGCACAGCATCACGCTGTTATCGCAGATAAAAGCCAGCCGATCGCCATCGGGATGCCAGCTAAACGCCGACTGGATATCATGCCTGCCGTGTGTAATCTGGCGCGGTTCGCCGCCGCATGACGGAATGCCCCACAGCTGCACTACGCCTTTATCATCACGCATCAAACAGGCGATTTCACTGCCGTCCGGCGCGCTGCGCAGCCAGTGACGCGGCGCCGTCGCCAGCCCCGGATAGCGGCGCTGATGAGTAAACGTTAAGCGGCGCTGGACAACGCCGCGCGGCACCGCCGGTAAGCTGGTTTCGGTGCCTTCCAGCGGCGCATCTCCCGGCTGAGCATACTCCGTCAGGCTTTCCGGCAGATCGACAATAAACACTTCCGGCACCGTGCTGCCATCCGTTGCCCGCGTATCGCCAATAAAGGCCAGCGCCCAGCGCTGACGGCTGCCGTCCGCACGCAAATAGCCCTGCTGACCGATCCAACCCTCTTCGTAAGCGCGATTGATCTCATCGCTGCCGGGCCGGGGCGTGGAGGTGGTTTTGCTGACCAGCACGCAAAAATGGCTGCCGTCATATTCACGCGGATGCTGTTTAACGGGACAAACCGCATGCAGCGGTACGGCAACGCCTACGTTACGCAAATCCTCTTTGCTATCCCATTCGTGCATCACATGATCGTTATAGGTAAAGCTGATGCGGCTGCCGTCCGGGCTGAAAATGTGAACATGCGAGCCGCCACGCAGCGCGCCGGGCGTAAAAGGCGGCGTAATATCGCAGGCGTCGAGGTTTTCCGCCGTGCCGTTCTGAATGATAACGCCACGGCGATGATGGAAATCATAGCGCCAGCTGGCGTCCGGATGCTCCGGCCCATGAATACAAACATAGCGCGGCGGCATATCCGGGCTAACGGTAACGACGCCAACGTGGGCGCCGTCACGCGCCTGATAGAGAATTTCCGTCATCCCGCTGGTCACATTGACGCGTTCAATGGTTAAGCCGGTAAAGGAGGCGCCGGAAGGACGCACATCATAAACCAGCCACTGGCTATCGCCGGTCCAGACGTTGATGTTGGTCAGCTGATGGTTACGCGCGGCGAAAGTAAGCTGTTTCATAAATAAAAACCCTGAAGCGACGAAGTATCGCCTCAGGGTAAAAGATTCGCGCGTAAAAACCTATCAGGGAACCGGCGTAATCAGCGGCTGGCCGGTAAACCAGGCGTTGACGTTTTCCAACACCAGCCGTGACATTTCGCGGCGCGTCTCCCAGGTAGCGCTGGCCATATGCGGCGTGATGACCACGTTGTCGCGCTGCTGCAGCGCGGCGGGGACGTTCGGCTCATCGGCGAAGACGTCCAGCCCCGCGCCAGCGATAGCGCCGCGATCCAGCGCGTCGATCAGCGCAGCCTCATCCACCACGCTGCCGCGTGAGATATTGATCAGCATGCCCTGCGGCCCCAGCGCGGCGAGGATCTGCTGATTTACCTTACCCTGCGTTTTTGCGCCGCCCGGCACGCAAACCATCAGGAAATCGCTCCACTCCGCCAGCGCGCGCAGGTCATCGATATAGCGCCACGGCAGGCTGCTGTCCGGCCGACGGCCGTTCCAGGCGATATCCATATCAAACGCCTGGGCGCGGCGCGCGATGGCCTGACCGATGCGACCCATGCCGAAAATGCCGAGACGCGCGCCGGAGACCTTGCGCGTCCACTGAAAGCCGCCCTCCCGCCAGCCATCCTGCTCAATAAACTTCTGCGCGGCGACGATTTTACGCGAGGTCGCCAGCAGCAGACCGACGGCGAGATCGGCAACGTCATCCGTCAGCACGCCCGGCGTGTGGGTCACCGCCACGCCGCGATCGTGCGCCGCCGCCACGTCCACGCCGTCATAACCGACGCCGAATACCGCAATCAGTTTTAACGCAGGCAGCGAAGCGATAAATTCGCGCGTCACTACCGCTTCGCCGTTGGTGATGACGACCGTCACCTCATCGGCGATGGCGGCAAGATCGGCAAGCGACATCCGCGCCAGCTCAAGCAGGTCGTAGCGTTCACTCAGCCCGGCGGTAAGCGCATCCGGCAGGCTGGCCTGTTTCAATACTTTCTGTTTCATTTTCCTTCCTGCGTTAAGAGAGACGGGAAGCAGTACGTTCAGCCGTGCCAGGCCGCGCCGGGCGTGATACCAGCACGCCGATAACGCCGCCGAGTATCAGCGCCACCGCCACAATCAGCAGTCCATAGTGATAGCTGTTGGTCATATCTTTGATTTTTCCCAGAATCGGCGGCAGCCCCAGCCCGACGAAATTCGCCACGGTATTAATAAAGGCGATAGAGGCGGCAGCGGCGACACCCGCCAGCTTCTCGGTGGTAACCGCCCAGAAAATCGGCGTCAGGGCGAAGTTAAAGCCGACGGTCAGCACCAGCAGCAGATAGGCCACCAGTAAATTGCTGCAGTAGATGGCGATAGCGAGCGACACGCCGGAAATAATCAGCGGCAGGCCGAGATGCCAGCTGCGCTCGCTGGTGGTGTCGGAGTGACGGCCGTTAAGGTACATAAATAAACAGGCGGCGATAAAGGGCACGGCGGAGAGCAGGCTCACTACCAGGTTACTTTGCTCGCTCGCCATGCTTTTGATGATCAGCGGCAGAAACAGCGTGATACCGATAGAACCGAACGCCTGCAGAAACCAGACCAGGCTCAGCAGCAGCACAGTTTTGTTTTTTAGCGCGCTGTACCAGCCGTGGTTTTTGCCCACCTCCACGCCTGCGTTATCGCGCTCAAGCTGCGCCTTGAGCCAGCTTTTTTGCGCGCTGGAAAGCCAGGCGGCATGATCGGGCGTTTGCGGCAGGCGCCACAGCACCAGAATGCCCAGCACCAGCGCCGGCACGCCCTCAATGGCGAACAGCCAGCGCCAGCCCGCGATATCGGCAATGCCGTGCATATTCAGCAGGGAGCCGGAAAGCGGCAGGCCGATAATCGACGCCATCACCGAGCCCATATAAAAGAAGGACATCGCCCGCGCGCGGTTGCTTTTCGGGAACCAGCAGGAGATGTAGTAGATGATGCCCGGCGTAAAGCCCGCCTCCGCCATGCCAAGCAGAAAACGCATCACATAGAGCTGCGTCGGCGTCTGCACCAGCGACATCCCGGCGCTGACAATGCCCCAGGTAATCATGATGCGCGCAATCCACACGCGGGCGCCCACCTTCGTCATGATCACGTTGCTGGGGATTTCGAAAATAATGTAGGAGATATAGAACATCCCCACGCCCAGACCATACATGCTGGTGCTCAGGCCGAGATCGGCGTTCATTTGCAGCGCCGCGATGGAGATATTGGTTTTATCGAGGTTGGCAACGAAATAGCAGATGATAATAAAGGGAATAATTTTCGCGTTTAGCTGCCGTAAGGTTGTAGCGTACAGATCGGTATTCATAGCGGAACCCTCGCGATACCGTTTTATAAGCGACTGATTAACGGTTGAGTTTTATCATAATGAAGCCGTTACCGTCCGATGATGCCGGACGGTAACGCCCTGATGCGCTCCGTCGCCTGTCGATCTTTTCCCTTGCGGGACTTAGCCTACGCGCTTCACCTCTCCGACCAGCAGGATGTAAGAGAGCGCGCCGATCAGCGCCACCGCGGAGATATAGATCAGCGCCGGGCCAAAACCGTAATCCTGCGCCAGATAGCCAATCACCAACGGCACGGTGATGCCGCCAAGCCCGCCGACAAAGTTGAACACGCCGCCGGTCAGGCCGATCAGGCGCATCGGCGCCAGCGAAGAGACCAGCGACCAGGTGATGGATGCGAAGCCGTTGCCGAAGAAGGCGATAGCCATCAGCGTCACAATCCAGACCGGATCGTTGGTGTAGTTCGCGCCCATGATGCAGGTAGAGATCAGCAACCCGCAGATAATCGGCGTTTTACGCGCCACGCCGAGTGAATGCCCTTTACGCACCAGACGATCCGCCACCCAGCCGGAGAGCAGCACGCCAACGAAGGCAGCGAGAAACGGCACGGTGGTCATAAAGCCCGCCTTGAGCGCGGTGATGCCCTTCTCCTGCGTCAGGTAGTTCGGGAACCAGGTGAGGAAGAACCAGAGCGTGGAGGTCACGGCAAACTGGCCGAGATAAACGCCGATCAGCTTGCGGTGGAAAACCAGCTTCCAGTCGGCGCGGGAGAGCGGCTGGCGCTCAACCTTCGTCGTCGGCGCATCGCCGTCCACCAGCCCGCCGCCGTCGCGAATATAGTCCAGCTCCGTCTTGCTGAGGCTTTTGGTCAGGCGCGGCGGCTGATAGACCTTAAACCAGACCAGCGACCAGATAATGCCGATGCCGCCGGTGATGATAAATACCCAGTGCCAGCTTAATACTTCCTGGATCCAGATAAGCAGCGGCGTGAGGAACGCCAGCCCGACGAACTGCCCGGACGTGTAGAAACCTACCGCCGAGGCACGCTCCCGCTCCGGGAACCAGCTGGTTACCATGCGGTTGTTGGTGGGAAACGCCGGCGCCTCGAAAACGCCGGTGATGGCGCGCAGGCCGATCAGCGATATTAATCCGCTGGCGAAGCCCTGGAATAGCGTGGCGACCGACCAGCCGAAAATGGCGATGAAATAGGTCAGACGCGAACCCACCCGATCGAGGAACCAGCCGCCCGGAATCTGGCAAAGCGTATAAAGCCAGGCGAAGGCGGAAAAGACGTAGCCCATTTCCGCTTTGCTGATGCCGAACTCTTGCTGAATATGAGCCGAGGCCACCGCCAGATTAGCGCGGTCCACGTAGCAGATGACGACAGTAATAAAGATCATTAGCAGCGTCAGGTAGCGGCGACGCCCGGTTTTTACCGCAGTTACAGGTATATCCATGATAATCTGTCTCCAGATTTGGGCATGGCGAGGCCACTCACCATGCCCTGTAGATTACAGAGGGTGTTCGGATAACGAATTTTTTATTTATTAAGCTCAGGTGCTTAAATTATTCACGTAGCGCTAAAGCGACGAGTTAATTCAGCCCTTGCCTTTATATCGCTAAATATTACGCGTTTACCATTCGGCGACGGAGCCGTCATGATGACGCCATAACGGATTACGCCAGTCGGCGTTATTTTGGCTGCGCGCGATCACCTGCTCCTCGTCAATTTCCACGCCCAGACCCGGCTTCATTAACGGCAGGAAATAGCCGCCTTCCATTTTGAAGTCCTCTTTGTTTTTCACAAAGTCGAGCAGCTCGGCGCCTTGGTTATAGTGAATGCCCATGCTCTGTTCCTGGAAAACGGCGTTGCGTGAGACGAAATCGACGTGCAAACAGGCCGCCAGCGCAATCGGCCCCAACGGGCAGTGCGGCGCAAGGCCGACGTCGTACGCTTCCGCCATCGCGGCGATTTTGTAGCATTCGGTGATGCCGCCTGCATGTGACAGATCCGGCTGCAGAATGGCCAGGCCGCCCGCCTCCAGCACGCGCTTAAACTCAAAGCGCGAGAACATGCGCTCGCCCGCGGCGATAGGAATAGAGGTTTGCGCCGCAAGCCGCGGATAATATTCCGCCTGCTCCGCCAGCACCGGCTCCTCAATAAATAATGGGCGATAGGGTTCCAGCTCTTTAATTAATATTTTCGCCATCGGCGCGCTGACGCGACCGTGAAAATCGAGACCGAATTCAATATTCATACCGAACGCTTCACGGATCTGCGCCACGGTATTGACTGCCGCATCCACTTTGCGCGCGTTATCAATTACGCCCAGCTCTTCGCAGCCGTTTAATTTAAAAGTATCGAAGCCAATCTCGCGCAGCGTCTGAATACCGTTAATGACTTCCGCAGGGCGATCGCCGCCGACCCAGCTATAGGCTTTGATTTTGTCGCGCACCAGGCCGCCCATTAACTGCCAGACCGGCGCGTTTAACACTTTCCCTTTAATATCCCACAGCGCCTGATCGATACCGGCGATGGCGCTCATCAATATCGGGCCGCCGCGATAAAAGCCGCCGCGATACATCACCTGCCAGAGATCGTTGATGCGTGACGGATCCTGGCCAATCAGGTATTCGCCTAATTCATGCACCGCTGCCTCAACCGTGCTGGCGCGTCCTTCAATCACCGGCTCGCCCCAGCCGACAATGCCTTCATCGGTTTCAATCTTAAGAAACATCCAGCGGGGAGGTAAACGCCAGGTGGTGAGTTTAGTTATCTTCATTGCACAGCCTCTCGATACGCTTTAACGAATGCTTTAGCCTGCTCAACGGTGCGGCTCAACGGCTGCCCCGCGCGGTATAAATCGCTGCCCAGCCCGGCGCCGATGCAGCCCGCCTTCAGCCACAGCGCCAGATTTTCCGGCGTCACGCCGCCTACGGCAAAGAGCGGAATTTCTGGCGGCAGCACGGCTTTCAGCGCCTTGATGTAATCGGGTCCAAAGGCGGAGGAAGGGAAGATTTTCAGCGCCTGCGCGCCCGCCTCAATGGCGTTGAACGCCTCGGTCGCCGTGGCACAGCCGGGGCAGACGCTCATGCCGTAATCCACCGCGCGGCGGATCAGCGCCGGCTGAATATTCGGCGTGACGATAAGTTTGCAGTCCATCTCCGCCAGCTCATCGACCTGCTCCGGTTTAAGCACGGTGCCCGCGCCAATCAGCGCCTGCTCGCCAAACGCCTTCACCATGGCGGGGATGCTGGTGCGCCATTCCGGCGAGTTGAGCGGAATTTCCACCGCTTCAAACCCGGCCGCAATGACCGCCCCGACGTGATCGTGCGCCTCTGCCGGCGTGATGCCGCGCAAGATGGCGATAAGCGGAAGTTTATTCTGCCACTGCATGAACGATGCTCCTTATACCTGCCTGAAATGCGGTATCGCCTTCCAGCACCTGCGCGCTGATATTCAACGCGCTGAGCGCCTGCCGGTAACGTTCGGCGAGCGCCTGGCCAGCGACGATGGTGATAGGTTGCTGGGTATCCGGCCGCCACTGGCGAACCATACTGGCTACCTCGTTGCCAATCAGCAGCCCGGAGAGAAATTCGCTGACCTGCTCGCGCGGCAGCTCGCCCAGTACGTGGGCGGCGCGCACTTCAAACAGGCGGGCCAGCGGTGCATCGGTTTCCAGCCCCTGCGCCAGCCCGGCGCGGAAGGCCTCGGTGCTCGCCTGCTGGGCGGGCAGCCCGGCGCCGACCAGCGAATGCGTCAGCAACAGATGATGCAGCTCGCCGGTCATGACCGTGCGGAAGTCGGTGACCTGCTCGCTATCGGCGCGCACCCATTTGCAGTGGGTGCCGGGCATGATATAGAGCGGCGCGGGCTGTAACGCCCGCGCGCCGAGCAGCTGCGTCTCTTCGCCGCGCATCACGTTGCGGTTGTTTTCCTGCCGTACGCAGAGGCCGGGAATGATAAAAACGTTCGGCGCCGCCGTGGTGAGCTGCTGACCAAAATCGCTGAAGCGAGCCGGACAGGGCAAATAGGGGGCGACTTTCCAGCCAGCGTTGCTGCCGACCATGCCGGCCATCATTACCGGCGTGGCGTCGTCGCGCCAGCCCTGGGTAACCTCCGCTAACACCGCTTCGGGGGATCTGCCGTTAAGACGGGTGACGCCCGCCTCGGATTTTCTGCTCTCCTGACAGTCGCCGTTCTGAAAAAGCCAGGCGCGCAGGTTGGTCGAACCCCAGTCGATAGCGATGTAGCGTGAAGTCATGTGATTTCCTTGAGTCTCCGGGTGGAGCTGGCGATCATGGTGAGCGCCGCCTGTTCCGCCGCCTGGCTGTCCTGATGCCGAATCGCATCGTACAGCGCCTTATGTTCCCGCAGGGTTTTCGGCATGTTGGCCTCATCGCCCATCCAGGTTCGTTCAAACACCGCGCGCTGCAGAGAACTGATAGCTATACTCAGCTGCTGCAGCAGCGGATTATGCACCGATGCCAGCACCGCTTCGTGATAGCGGATATCCGCTTCGTTGAACGCTTCGCGGTTCTGGTTGTTGGCAATCATGTCGTTAAGCGCCAGTTCAATCTGCGCAAGGTCGCTGGAGGTTGCGCGCTCCGCCGCCCAGCGGGCAATGGCGGGCTCCACCAGATTGCGCACCTCGCTCATGGCGGCGATCAGTCGTGGGTCATAGTCATGCTCCAGCACCCACTGCAGCACCTCCGTGTCCAGGTAGTTCCACTGGTTACGCGGCGCAACAAACGCTCCACGGTAACGCTTCATCTCAATCAGCCGTTTCGCCATCAGCGAGCGGAAGACTTCGCGGATAATGTTGCGCGAGGTGGCAAACTCTTCGCATAGCTCAGCCTCTGCTGGCAGCGCCGCGCCCGGAACATACTTGCCGCTGACAATCTGGCGGCCCAGCGTAACGATGATGCGATCGGTTTTCGTGAGGGTCATGGTTCGTCCTTATCCAAAGGGGTAATGCCCTCTACTTTACCGCGGCTGTTGTTTTTCGCCTCTGTTTTGCAGTACAAACGTGACGCCTGATGCCATATCAACAGGGCCTAATGTAGTACAATCAATACATGTTGTACTACAATCCTGATCACAAAAACGACAATAAAAAAGCGCAGGCGAAATCGGGATGACGCGTATCAGACGGGAAGCGTAAAAGGAGAAGCGGCGGGATTCATCAAAACAAAGGGGCCATCAGCGTTCAGGCTGATGGCCCCTTTGCGTACGGATTTGCTAAGCGAGCTTAACGCAGTACGAATTTCTCAATGGCATACGCCACGCCATCTTCCGCGTTGGTTTTGGTGACGAACTGGCTGACGGCGATAACGGAATCGATCGCGTTGCCCATCGCCACGCCGGTGCCCGCATATTCAATCATCGCCAGATCGTTTTCCTGATCGCCGATAGCCATGATTTCATCCTGCGCCAGATGCAGCAGCTGCGCCAGCGCATGCACGCCGGTGCCTTTATTGACCTTTTTATTAAGAATTTCAAGATAGAAAGGCGCGCTTTTCATCAGGGTGTAATTCTGCCGCGCCTCCTGCGGCAGACGGGCGATGGCCGCATCCAGCAGTTCCGAGTTATCAATCATCATCAGTTTCGGGAAGGTGAGCGAGCGATCCATCTCTTCCACCGCGCGATAGCGCACCGGAATGCCGGTCAGAGAGGCTTCATGGATGGTGTATTCACTGATGTCCTTGTTCGGGGTATACAGCGAGGATTTATCCAGCGCCTGAAAATGAACGCCCAGTTCACGCGCCAGCTGTTCAAACTTCAGATAATCATCAAACGAGAGCGTGGTTTCCGCTACGCAGTCGCCGTTTACCGCCCGTTGAACCAGCGCGCCGTTGTTGGTAATGCAGTATTGGCCTTCCTGCTGCAGATCCAGCTCCATCAGATAGCGTTCCACACCGATATAAGGACGTCCGGTCGTCAGCACGATATGCACGCCTTTGTCACGCGCCTGGCCGATAGCCTGTTTTACGCGCGACGTAATTTGGTGTTGGGGATTAAGCAGCGTGCCGTCCATATCAATTGCAATCAATTTTATCGCCATAACGTCCTCGTTAGTTTTCGGTTTGCTGTCATGCTAACGCGATCCAGCTCACAATGGCCAGTATGACGCAAACTCGCGGCGCGCCAGATAAAAAAAACGCCAGTCACAAGGACTGGCGTCAGGCTGCGGTTAAATCCTAAAGCGCTTAAATATCGATATTGGCCGCTTTCAGGGCGTTCTCTTCGATAAAGGCGCGGCGTGGTTCTACCGCATCGCCCATCAGCGTGGTAAACAGCTGATCGGCAGCAATCGCATCTTTAATCGTTACGCGCAGCATACGGCGGCTATCCGGATCCATAGTGGTTTCCCACAGCTGCTCCGGGTTCATCTCGCCCAGACCTTTATAACGCTGTACCGACAGGCCGCGACGCGACTCTTTCACCAGCCACTCCAGCGCCTGCTCGAAGCTTTCTATCGGCTGACGGCGTTCGCCGCGTTCGATATAAGCATCTTCTTCCAGCAGACCGCGCAGCTTAGCGCCCAGCGTACAGATTTTGCGATATTCCGGCCCCTGAATAAATTCGCTATCCAGCAGATAGTCGGTATCCACGCCGTGCGTACGTACGCGCAGTACCGGCTCAAAAATATTCAGCTCACGATTTTCACGCACGCTGGCAACGTAGGTACTGCCGTGGGTCTCTTTTTCATTCAGCAAGGTAACCAGCGTATCGATCCAGTCGGTGACCGTCTGTTGGTTATCCAGGCTTTCCAGCGTCGGATGGTAAACCAGCGCTTTAAGCAGGGCCATCGGGAAGCGACGTTCCATACGCTTGATCATGCGCTGCGTGCTGTTGTACTCGGAAACCAGGCTTTCCAACGGTTCGCCGCCCAGAGCCGGCGCGGCTCCGTTGGTGTGCAGCGTTGCGCCATCCAGCGCAATGGCGATCTGATACTGATCCATCGCCTCATCATCTTTGATGTACTGCTCCTGCTTGCCTTTTTTCACCTTGTACAGCGGCGGCTGCGCAATATAAACGTGGCCGCGCTCGATGATTTCCGGCATCTGACGATAGAAGAAGGTCAACAGCAGGGTACGAATGTGCGAGCCGTCGACGTCCGCATCGGTCATGATAATGATGCTGTGATAGCGCAGCTTGTCCGGGTTGTATTCGTCACGGCCGATGCCGCAGCCCAGCGCGGTGATCAGCGTCGCCACTTCCTGCGAGGCGAGCATCTTATCGAAGCGCGCTTTCTCTACGTTCAGGATTTTACCTTTCAGCGGCAGGATGGCCTGGTTCTTACGGTTACGTCCCTGCTTGGCTGAACCCCCTGCGGAGTCACCCTCCACCAGGTAAATTTCAGAGTGCGCCGGATCGCGCTCCTGACAGTCGGCCAGCTTGCCCGGCAGCCCGGCCAGGTCCAGCGCGCCTTTACGGCGGGTCATTTCACGCGCACGGCGCGCTGCTTCACGCGCACGCGCCGCATCGATAATTTTGCCCACCACGATTTTCGCATCGGACGGGTTTTCCAGCAGGTATTCGGCCAGCAGTTCGTTCATCTGCGATTCAACCGCCGACTTCACCTCGGAAGAGACCAGCTTATCTTTGGTCTGTGAGGAGAACTTCGGATCCGGCACCTTCACGGAAACCACCGCGATTAGCCCTTCACGCGCATCGTCGCCGGTGGCGCTGACTTTCGCTTTTTTGCTGTAGCCTTCTTTATCCATATAGGCGTTCAGCGTACGCGTCATCGCCGCGCGGAAGCCCGCCAGGTGCGTACCGCCGTCGCGCTGCGGAATATTGTTAGTGAAACAGTAAATGTTTTCCTGGAAACCATCGTTCCACTGCAGCGCCACTTCCACGCCGATGCCATCCTTCTCGGTAGAGAAGTAGAAAACGTTCGGATGGATCGGGGTTTTATTTTTGTTCAGGTATTCAACGAACGCCTTGATGCCGCCTTCGTAATGATAGTGATCGCTTTTATCCGTGCGTTTGTCTTCCAGGCGGATAGAAACGCCGGAGTTCAGGAACGACAGCTCGCGCAGGCGCTTGGCCAGGATTTCATATTCGAAATCGACCACGTTGGTAAACGTCCGATGGCTTGGCCAGAAACGCACGCGCGTCCCGGTCAGATCGGTTTCGCCCGTAACCGCCAGCGGCGCCTGCGGCACGCCGTGAACATAGGTCTGCTGATGCACTTTGCCTTCACGACGGATGGTCAGCTCCAGCTTTTCAGAAAGTGCGTTAACCACCGAGACGCCTACGCCGTGCAGGCCGCCGGAAACTTTATAGGAGTTGTCATCGAACTTACCGCCGGCGTGCAGTACGGTCATGATCACTTCCGCCGCCGAAACGCCTTCTTCCGGGTGGATGCCGGTAGGAATGCCACGGCCATCATCCTGCACCGATACGGAATTGTCCGCATGAATGGTAACCAGGATCTCTTTACAGTGGCCGGCGAGCGCTTCGTCGATGGCGTTATCCACGACCTCGAATACCATGTGATGCAGACCGGTGCCGTCATCCGTATCGCCGATATACATTCCCGGGCGTTTGCGTACCGCATCAAGCCCTTTCAGGACTTTGATACTTGAGGAGTCATAAGAATTCGACATCAACGTTTCTCGCTCATTTAATCTTCAGGTTGAACCGCTATTTTACCCTGTTCTACGCGGAACATCTTGCCCTTTTCGTCAGTCATATCGATGACATGATCGGCACCGATAGCACTGACAAAAACCTGGGCATGCGTGGCTTTAAGCCGGTCCGCCAGCAGGCGGCGACGGCTCTCATCCAGCTCGGAGGCAAAATCATCGATCAGGTAGAGGCAGCGGCGTCCGCTTTGCCGGGTAAGAAATTCACCCTGGGCCAGACGCAGCGCGCACATCAGTAATTTCAGCTGTCCGCGAGACAGTAAATCTTCAACCGGTGTCCCATCGGCGCGAATACGAAAATCAGCCTTATGGGGACCGCTGGCGGTATAGGTCAGCGCCCGGTCGCGCTCAAACTGCCGCTCCAGCAGTTCGGCGTAGTCGCTCTCTTTATCCCAGCCGCGCTGAAAAGAAAAATCCAGCGCAAACTCCGGTAAAAACTGGCTGCAGGTGGCGGTAATATCCGCCGCTATCGCTGCGCTGTATTCTGCGCGCCAGCGGCTAATTTGTTCCGCCAGCGGCGCCAGCTCGCGATCCCAGGGTTCAATTTGCTGGTAACGCGATACCTGACGCAGCGCGGCGTTGCGCTGCTTCAGCAGACGCTTCAGGTTGCTCCACGCCAGAAAAAAACCGGGCGTGTTGTGAAAGCAGCCCCAGTCAACGTAGGCGCGTCGGTATTTCGGCCCGCCGTTCAGCAGCGTAAAGCCTTCCGGCGTAATCAGCTGCATCGGCAGCAGCTGCGCCAGTTCGGCGACCTTATGGCCATCGCTGCCGTCAATACGCACCTTGCTGTCGCCGGCACGGTTTTTCGTCAGGCCCACCGCCGTTTCCCGCCCGGCTCCGTCAATCCGGCCATGCAGAATAAACGCGTCCTGTTCATGACGGATAACGCGGCCCGCCTGCAGGCTGCGAAATGCGCGCCCGTGGCCCAGCGTGTAAATGGCCTCCAGCACGCTGGTTTTACCGCTGCCGTTAGCGCCAATCAGAAAATTGAAGCCCGGCGCCAGCGCCAGGTCAGCTTGCTCAATATTACGGAAGTCTTTAATCAGCAGGCGGGTTAAAGCCATGAAATAATCCAAAGAGATGGAGTGACAGCAGGCGCCTTATCTCAAGGCTGCCTTTGCTTATCGCAGCTTATCGCACGGGCAATAAGCAAAGGCTTACTTGTCATCACAATATGGGGATGAACCGGCAATTTACAAGGGCTGAACCCGCGTCAGCTGCGGCAAAAACGCCATCAGAGCGAATCATTCCAGCCGACCTTTTGCTGTGCCTGAACGGAGCCTGGCCGCTGGAGAATGTGCTCCAGCGCACCGGGTTAACTAGAGACGCATCGGCATCACGACGTAAGCGGCGCTCTGGCTGGCTTCATCCTCAATCTGTACGCTGGAGACGGAATCCGTCAGCAGCAGGCGCACATTTTCGCATTTCAACGCGTTCAGCACATCCAGCACATAGCTGACGTTAAAGCCGATTTCCAGATCGCTGCCGCCGTAGGTGACATCAAGGATCTCTTCCGCTTCTTCCTGCTCCGGGTTGTTCGCCGTGATTTTCAGCTGGTTCTGGCTGATATAAAGACGCACGCCGCGGAATTTTTCATTGGATAAGATAGCGGCGCGCGCAAACGCCTGCTTCAGCAGATCGCAGCCCGCTTCCAGCGTTTTGTCCGGGTTTTTCGGCAGCACGCGACGATAGTCCGGGAAACGGCCATCCACCAGCTTGGAGGTAAAGATAAAGTCGCCGACGTGCGCACGGATATTGCTGCTGCCGATCTGGATTTGCAGCGGAGTATCGCCGCCGTCCAGCAGGCGTACCAGCTCGGAAACCCCTTTACGCGGTACGATCACCGAATGATTCGGCAGCGACTGGCCGACCGGCATGGAGCACACCGCCAGACGGTGGCCATCGGTGGCAACGGTACGCAGCTCTTCCCCTTCGGTTTCAAACAGCATGCCGTTAAGGTAGTAACGCACATCCTGATGCGCCATTGAGAACTGCGTCGCCTCAATCAGACGTTTCAGCGTCGCCTGCGGCAGCGTAAATTCAACTTCGCTCTGCCAGTCATCAAGGTTGGGGAAATCGCTGGCGGGCAGGGTGGAAAGCGAAAAGCGGCTGCGCCCTGAGCGCACCAGCATTCTGTCGCCCTCCAGCACCACGCTGATTTCCGCGCCTTCCGGCAGGCCACGGCAAATATCTAAAAACTTACGCGCCGGTACGGTGGTCGCGCCCGGCTCGTGCGGCTGCGTTAAAGCTACGCGCGCCACCATTTCCATTTCTAAATCAGTACCGGTCAGCAACAGGCTGCCATCATTCACCTGCAGCAGCAGGTTGCCAAGGATGGGCAGCGTCGGACGGCCGCCTAACGGGCCGCTTACCTGCTGTAGCGGTTTAAGTAATTGCTCACGTTCTACAATAAATTTCATAGCGTCAGGAAGATAATGTTCTGATTAAATTTGAAAAATCTTCTTTAATGTCGTGACTTTCTTCACGTAGCTGCTCGATTTTACGGCAGGCATGCAGCACGGTAGTATGGTCGCGACCCCCGAAAGCATCACCGATTTCCGGCAGGCTGTGGTTTGTCAGCTCTTTTGCCATCGCCATCGCCATCTGACGCGGGCGCGCAACCGAGCGCGAACGGCGTTTAGACAGCAAATCAGCCACCTTGATTTTGTAATATTCCGCCACCGTTTTTTGAATATTATCGATGGTGACCAGCTTTTCCTGCAGCGCCAGCAGATCGCGCAGCGCTTCGCGCACAAAGTCGATGGTAATGGCGCGGCCGGTAAAGTTGGCGTTGGCAATCACGCGGTTCAGCGCCCCTTCCAGCTCACGCACGTTAGAGCGCAGGCGCTTGGCAATAAAGAAGGCGACTTCGCCCGGCAGGCGAATATCGTTTTCGTCCGCTTTTTTCATCAGAATCGCCACGCGCGTTTCCAGCTCCGGCGGCTCGATGGCTACCGTCAGCCCCCAGCCAAAGCGTGATTTCAGGCGATCTTCCACGCCGTTGATCTCTTTAGGATAGCGGTCTGAGGTTAAAATAATTTGCTGATTGCCTTCCAGCAGCGCGTTGAAGGTATGAAAAAACTCTTCCTGCGAGCGCTCTTTATTAGCAAAGAACTGAATATCATCGATAAGCAGCGCATCCACCGAACGGTAATAGCGTTTGAACTCTTCTATCGCGTTATTTTGCAACGCTTTTACCATGTCCTGCACAAAGCGCTCTGAATGCATGTAAACTACTTTTGCATTCGGTTTACGCGCGATAATGCCGTTGCCTACCGCGTGTAACAGGTGGGTTTTACCCAGGCCGGTGCCGCCATACAGAAACAGCGGGTTATAGGCGCCGCCGGGGTTATCGGCAACCTGACGCGCCGCCGCGCGCGCCAGCTGGTTCGATTTACCTTCGACGAAGTTATCAAAGTTATGTTTGGCGTTGACATTCGAACGCCACGAGCGCTCTGCGGGAGCGGGAACGCTATCCCAGCTGGGGCGCGCTGCCGGCGCCGTTGGCGGTATGCTTGCCATCACCGGCGCTGCCACGCTGGCGCTGGTCATGGTGGCCTGCGGCATTGTCTGCACCACCGGCTTGCTGCCCACCTCAAAACGCAGCTGCGGCGCTTCGGTGCCGCAGAAGTCATTTAGCAGGGCGTTAATATTATGGAGATATTTATCTCTTACCCAGTCGAGTACGAACCGATTCGGGGCATATAAGGCCAGCGTATTGTCGTTCAGTTCAGCCTGTAGCGGACGGATCCACATGCTGAATTCAGTGGCAGGTAGCTCATCCTGCAAACGGGCAAGACACTGTTGCCAAAGCGAAAGTGACACGGCGGACTCCACTCGAACAAAATCGATAAGAAAATAGGCGCTGAAACAGATCAATCATCATTGTTGACGCATGCCAGTGACAGACATACGAACCGCTGTCCGCGGTTGCTCCGATCCCGATCGCAGAGAGGATCGTTAGCGGAAGGGCGGATCATAGCGCAAAGCGAGACAGAGATCTTCACTTTCTACACAGTTTTGATCCATTTTATCCACAGGCATTGAACGAGGCTAAGTTTACTCCAGGCTGAATGAAAGAGATGCAGGATCGCGCACCTTGATGTAAATTTCCGGCGGCCGTCACGTTATTATCGCAATATTGCTGCAAACGATCGGCAGAAGATCCCGCGCGATCCTTGCGCTTTATTATGGACTCCGTATAATTCTCGTCCCGGCGTGATGCGCCTTGTCGATTTCGACAGGATTTGCAGGTCGATTCGGGCAGCCAGGCGCGCGCAATAAGCGAAGTAAATTGACTCCGGACTGTACAATTATTACAATCCCGCCTCTTTATTAAAGACACACTGAGGCGTCGGTCGTTTTACTGAACCGGGTACGCGTCACCACGTGAAATTTTTCAAGTTTAGGTAGAAACCGCCATGAAACGCACTTTTCAACCGTCCGTACTGAAGCGCAACCGTTCTCACGGCTTCCGTGCTCGTATGGCAACTAAAAATGGTCGTCAGGTTCTGGCACGTCGTCGTGCTAAAGGCCGTTCTCGTCTGACCGTTTCTAAGTAATAAAGCTAACCCATAAGTGGTTAAGCTCGCATTTCCCAGGGAGTTACGTTTGCTAACTCCCACTCATTTCACTTTCGTCTTCCAGCAGCCACAACGGGCTGGCACGCCGCAAATCACCATACTCGGCCGCCTTAATTCGCTGGGGCATCCCCGTATCGGTCTTACCGTCGCGAAAAAAAACGTTAAGCGTGCGCATGAGCGTAACCGGATCAAGCGATTGACCCGCGAAAGCTTTCGCCTGCGCCAACACGAACTCCCTGCGATGGATTTTGTGATCGTGGCCAAGAAAGGGGTCGCCGATCTCGATAACCGTGCGCTAATGGAAGCGTTGGAGAAATTATGGCGTCGTCACTGTCGCCTGGCGCGCGGCTCCTGATAGCGCTGATCCGCGTTTATCAACGCGTCATTAGCCCTCTTCTGGGACCACACTGCCGTTTTAACCCGACCTGCTCGCAATATGGAGTTGTATCATTGCGCAGGTTCGGAATGATAAAAGGCAGTTGGTTGACGGTTAAACGCGTATTAAAATGCCACCCTTTAAACCCGGGTGGTGACGATCCGGTGCCGCCAAAAACCGACGATAACAGAGAACATTAACGATGGATTCGCAACGCAATCTTTTTCTCATCGCTTTTCTGTTCGTGTCTTTCATGATCTGGCAAGCCTGGCAAACGGACCACGCTCCGCAGCCGCAGCAAACTCAGACCACGCAAAACACGACAGTAGCCGGTGATGCCGCTAATCAGGGTGTGCCTGCCAGCGGTCAGGGCAAAACCATCACCGTTAAGACTGATGTCCTGTCTTTGCACATCAATACCCGTGGTGGCGATGTGGAACAGGCGCAGCTGCTGACTTACCCGGATAAACTGGGTTCTTCTCAGCCTTTCCAGCTACTGGAAACCACTCCAGCCTTTCTGTATCAGGCGCAGAGCGGCCTGACCGGCAGAAATGGGCCGGATAATCCGAATAACGGCGCGCGTCCGCTTTATAACACTACTCAGGATAGCTTCCAGCTGGCTGACGGACAGAGCGAACTGCGTATCCCGATGACGTTCACCGCAGAAAACGGCGCGGTTTATACCAAGACGTTTGTGCTGAAGCGCGGCGAATATGCCATCAACGTTGAGTATCAGGTCAACAACACCACCCAGCAGCCGCTGGAAGTGGCGATGTTTGGTCAGCTGAAGCAGACTATCGATCTGCCGAAGCATCGCGATACCGGCAGCAATAACTTTGCTCTGCATACTTTCCGTGGCGCGGCGTACTCCACCAGCGACAGCAAATATGAAAAGTATAAGTTTGACAAAATTGCTGATAACGAAAACCTGAATACCTCCACCTCCAACGGCTGGGTGGCTATGCTGCAGCAGTATTTTGCTACCGCATGGGTGCCGCGTACCGCCGGTGCGAATACGCTGTATACCAGCAGCCTGGGCAATGGACTGGCGGCAGTAGGCTACAAGTCAGCGCCGGTAGCGGTTGCGCCAGGGGCGCAGCAAACGCTGGCGGCTACGCTGTGGGTTGGCCCGGAAATTCAGGACAAAATGGCGGCGATTGCTCCGCATCTTGACCTGACCGTTGATTACGGCTGGCTGTGGTTTATTTCTCAGCCGCTGTTTAAGCTGCTGAAGTTCCTGCACAGCTTTATCGGTAACTGGGGCTTCTCGATTATCGTTATCACCTTTATCGTACGCGGCATCATGTACCCGCTGACCAAAGCGCAGTACACCTCAATGGCGAAGATGCGCATGCTACAGCCGAAAATTCAGGCGATGCGTGAGCGTTTGGGTGATGATAAGCAGCGTATGAGCCAGGAAATGATGGCGCTGTATAAATCAGAGAAGGTTAACCCGCTGGGCGGCTGTCTGCCTCTGGTTATCCAGATGCCGATCTTCCTTGCGCTTTACTATATGCTGATGGGCTCGGTAGAGCTGCGCCACGCGCCGTTCGCACTGTGGATCCACGATCTCGCCGCACAGGACCCGTACTACATTCTGCCGATCCTGATGGGCGTAACGATGTTCTTCATTCAGAAGATGTCGCCGACCACCGTCACCGATCCGATGCAGCAGAAGATTATGACCTTTATGCCGGTCATCTTTACGGTGTTCTTCCTGTGGTTCCCGTCAGGTCTGGTGCTGTACTATATCGTCAGCAACCTGGTGACCATTATCCAGCAGCAGCTGATTTATCGCGGCCTGGAAAAACGCGGGCTGCACAGCCGCGACAAGAAGAAAGCGTAACGGCCTGAGTTTATTCAGTTTCAGGCAGAACCTAACAGGGGCGGATTTTACCGCCCCTGTTTATTTGTCGCCGTCCGGTCATCATAATTGACGCGACGGTCATTTAACGAGCGAACAAACTCAAGGCGCGGGGAGTGCAGGCAGAAGAGTAAAGCGCCCTGTGCCAGGGACGGCGCAGGCCGAGCTGTCAGGGACGGCGTTTTTTGCGACTTTACGATCGGCCAGCACTCCCCACGCAGACACCTTTTATCTGAGGCGGTCAACAGACCTTCTTTTTTATTACCGTATTGAGAGAGTTTCCATGAGCCACAACGATACGATTGTCGCCCAGGCCACACCGCCAGGACGTGGCGGCGTGGGTATTCTGCGTATTTCCGGCAGCAAAGCGGCAGAAGTAGCCCGGCAGCTGTTGGGTAAACTGCCGAAGCCGCGTTACGCTGACTATCTGCCGTTTAAGGCCGCGGATGGCAGCATTCTCGATCAGGGCATTGCGCTCTGGTTTCCTGGCCCTCATTCCTTTACCGGCGAAGATGTGCTGGAGCTACAGGGACACGGCGGCCCGGTTATTCTCGATCTGCTGTTAAAGCGTATTGCCGCTTTACCCGACGTGCGTATCGCCAGGCCAGGTGAATTCTCTGAACGCGCGTTCCTTAACGATAAGCTGGATCTGGCGCAGGCCGAGGCCATTGCCGACCTGATTGATGCCAGCTCTGAACAGGCCGCCCGCTCGGCGCTGAATTCTTTGCAGGGCGCGTTTTCTATGCGCGTTAATCACCTTGTGGAAGCACTTACTCACCTGCGCATCTATGTGGAAGCGGCTATCGACTTCCCCGATGAAGAGATCGACTTTCTTTCGGACGGCAAAATCGAGGCGCAGCTGAACGCCGTTATGCAGGATTTGAACGCGGTGCGCGCGGAAGCGCGCCAGGGCAGCCTGCTACGTGAAGGGATGAAAGTGGTTATTGCCGGACGCCCTAACGCCGGTAAATCAAGCCTGCTGAACGCGCTGGCCGGTCGCGAAGCGGCCATCGTGACGGATATTGCCGGCACCACGCGTGACGTATTGCGCGAACATATCCATATCGATGGAATGCCGCTGCATATCATTGATACCGCCGGTTTACGCGATGCCAGCGATGAAGTCGAACGTATCGGCATTGAGCGCGCCTGGCAGGAGATTGAACAGGCGGATCGCGTCCTGTTTATGGTGGATGGCACGACCACCGATGCCACGGAGCCCGCCGCAATCTGGCCAGACTTTATTGCCCGTTTGCCGGATTCGCTGCCGATTACCGTGGTGCGTAATAAGGCTGACGTTACCGGTGAAATTCTCGGCCTGACGGAAGTAAATGGTCACTCACTTATTCGTCTTTCAGCCCGCACCGGCGCAGGAGTGGACGTTCTGCGTGACCATCTTAAGCAAAGCATGGGCTTTAACGACAATATGGAAGGCGGTTTCCTGGCCCGTCGTCGCCATTTACAGGCGCTGGAGTTAGCGGACACTCACTTACAGCAGGGTAAAGCGCAGCTGTTAGGGGCCTGGGCGGGCGAGCTGCTGGCTGAAGAGCTGCGGCTGGCGCAGCAGGCGCTGAGTGAAATTACCGGCGAGTTTACCTCTGACGATCTGCTGGGCCGCATCTTCTCCAGCTTCTGTATTGGTAAATAAGCGCGCCGTTGAACGTCAGCTGGCGATCGTCAAAGGGCTTAGCGATAAAAAAGACGCCGGGGCAGCTGCCTGTCCGGCGTCTCTTTATTTGGCAACGTTATCAGAAGCTATATTTCGCGCCCAGCATCAGGCTGGCATCCTGATAGTGGTAGCGCCCCTGCTGCAGAGTAACGCTGCCGTTGAGCTGAAAGTTATCACTTACTTTTCCTTCCACGCCGGTTTTAAGCTCCGCTAAATTGCGTCCGCTGTTCTGCTGCACATTAAGCTGGTTAAGATTCACCCGGTAAGGATCGCTATTATGCAGCCAGTTGAGCTCGACATAGGGCTTCAGGTTGCTCTCGCCGGGCTGTTTCGATTCCGCTATCCAGCCGCGAACCCCGATACGGCTGATTAAATTGTTATTTTTATTGGTTATCTGCGTACCGTTTCGCTCAGTCAGCCGCACGGTTTTCAGACCGTTAAAAATAACCTGCGCATGCGGCTGGAGATAAAAACCGTAGCGCCGCTGGTTATTACCCTCTCGCTCCAGCGCCTTCCAGATATAACCGCCTTCCAGTGAAGTGCTGACGCCCTGCATATGATATTTTTCCGCCCGTAACCCTTCCCCCGCTACGCTGCCGGTAAACCAGTTATATTGCAGCCAGCTATCCAGCCACAGTCCGCTATCGCTGTTTTGATCGGCAAACCAGGTGGCGTAAGCGCCCAGGCTGTAGCCAGAAATCGTGCTGCTGGCGGTGTAGTGGCTCTGGGTTGAACGGATATTGGTTGCCTGGCGGCCATAGCCCATCATCGGCCCAATATGTAAACGGCCATCTTTTTGCGCCAGCTGCCACAGATCGCCGCCTAACTGTACGGTATAGCGATTGCCTTGCGCTTCCAGCGTATCCGCTATCCGGGCGCGGCTGTGTCCTCCCGTCTGACGTAGCCATAAGCTGGTTTCGCGTTGCCGGTCGCTATCACTCTGGCTGCGGTTACCCAGGTGATCATACAGGCTAAGGTTAAATAACGTGGCGGCAGCCGCGCTGTTAGCGATATAGCCGCCGGCTTCGGGGCGAAACACAGGTGCTTCATTAGCTGCATAATTCATTAAATACCAGTTACCGGTATGGGTGCCTGCACCTCGCTTTAGCTGATACTCGTACGCGCCCGCAACAATACGTCCCTGTTGGACAAACTCGCCTTCAGACGAGCCGTTAACCTCTATCAGCTCAATCCCGTTAAGCGTTTTAGCGCCGGTTCCGCCCGCGTTAAGTACCTTAACCCAGGTCGATCCTGAACTATTGCCGTTCACGATAAGCCTGTTGGTCGCCGCGCTGTCATCGCCCAAATAGGTATTAAAAATCAGCGTACCGTTATTACCGGCGTAATTACCGGCAACGATCAGATCGTCGCCAGCGGTTCCACGCTTAAAGGCGATGGTGCCCTGGTTGATAACATTCTGTACTGACGAAGCGTGAGTCGTTTGCCACAGGCTATGGGAATAAACGGCTATATCCGCATTATTTACCGCCCCGGTAAGCTGTGAGCTATTCTGTAATATCAGCGAGGCGGTGCTGCCCGGATCGACATTCACATCGCCGTTCAGGATGGTTTGGTTGTTTGCCTCCAGTTCGACGTGGGAAGCGTAAACGGCGCCTTTTCCGGCATCGTTAACCGTAACAACGTTTAACAGCTGTTGATTGCCTCCCTGCAGGAAAGTGCCGTTACTGGCCTGCAGTTTAAGCCGGGCCGCCGTAACGTTAATGGCTTCCTGCGTCGCGCTGGTCAGCCTAACGCTATCCAGCCGTACCTGATTAAGCTGCGCTGCGGGATTATTGCTGGTTGCAGAATCGCTTTTGACAATCAGCGCCGGCGCATTCCCTGCGCTGGTTACATTACTGTTATCAACCAATATGTTGCCTGATTGCGTGAGCAGAGCGCTGGCGTTGTCGCCATACGTCGTCACGTTCATCCGGCTGGCCGTTACGGTCGCCTGGCTAAAAGCCCCCATGCCGGAAGCCAACTCGCCGTAGGTTTTAATGGTGCTGCCGGTGATATTAAGCTGGCCGCCCAGCTCGCTAACAACGCCCCTGCTACGATAGCCAGTTGTGTTAATGGTGAGGTTATTACCGGTGGCCTGATCTCCCGTATAGATGCCATAGCTCCGCATCCCGGAGGTGGTTAAGGTAACGCCGTCCGCCACCGCCGTGCCCTGCAGCCCATTCAGGGCATGGGCGGTATTTCCAGTGGTGGTTAGCGAGGCGTCGCTAATGGTTAGCTGTGTATCTTCATTTGCCAGCCAGAGGGCATCGGCATACTCTCCGTGGGTGGTATAACTACCGCCGTTAACCGTCACGTTGGCGTTCTTATTAATATCCAGCGCCCTGACATTATCGCCGGTGGTGATAACCTCAACGTTAGTAAGTTCTGAGTGCGAGTTACGAATCAGCAGAGCATAGTCATCTTCCACCTGAATATAGCTGTTTGATAGTATCGTTCGGGTCATTGGCCCCCAGTCACCGATACGCACCCCCCCGCTTTGGCCTTTGGCTATAATGGTTAAACCATCCGCGTTTAATTCCCCAAGGTTTTGCTGGATGGCATAGCCTACCGTGCCGTCTCCGAGATTAAACAGGCTATTCGTGATCGTGGCCGTTGCTCCACTACCGTTTAACGTCACGCCCGCCGAAACGGAGGTGCTATTAATATCGACTTTTAATCCATCGGCCACCAGAGTTGAATTATCCAACACCTCAACGCCATAACCGCTGTTTTCTGACAGCGTAATAGCGGTATTCTTGATATTGGCCACCGAGTCACCGCTGACAACGACGCCATAAGAATTACGTTGATAAGTGCTAATGCTGCTGTTATCGATATTAAGGTAAGCCGAAGAAACTTTAATCGCGGGTCGGCCTGTAGCGTTATTTTTTAAGCTGGCCCCTTGTATGGTCAGCGTTCCCTTATTTTCAACCAGAGCCGTTGAAGTGGCTTCGCTATGAAAGCTCAGAGAAGGTTTAACCACCAGTTCGCTGCCGGCGCCTGAGACATACAGGGGATAATCATTCGGATCCTGAGTGGCGTAGCCTGTGGTCACCTCCGTACGATTTCCGCTGGTTTCATGCCAGAGCGAAGCGCTGCCAGCTGAAAAAGGCAGCAGCGCGAGTAGCAGGCAAGCATTACCTGCGCCGTCATCGGTGAAAGGAAAGCAACGCAAATATTTTCTGCTCATAGTCATTCCTTTGTATATCTATTTTAACCATGAATAATAAGGCGGTTGCAGGTGCGTTCTTCTCTATCCATAAACATCCTGCCGCCTGGGAATAATAAAAATCAAGCCGTTATTAAATAGCGCTACATATAATCAATGGTATAGGTTACGGACCCCGTTAACTCTCCCGGCGTGACCTTTTCGTTTGTTCTGTAATAGGCAGCCCTTAAAGGAACGTTTAATAGTTGATTGCCGGAAAGAAAATCACCTATTTTAAACCATTCATTATTTCCGGTTTCAATAAATGCCCCGGTGCTGTCCTGATGTAATAACTGAAATCCTATGCCTTCAGCCACCTTGCCGGAGCGGTCAAGAAACGGATAAACGCCATTGCGTTCTAATCCTGCAACCGGCGTACCGCTGAATGCCATATTAATAGAGAGCGTGCTCCATAAGTTGCCGTTACACTGCAGCGAAACGGCAAAGTCGGTAACATAATTATCCGCCCGACCCCTGATCGGCAGATCGGCAACATTCAGGCCAGGCAATGTTTGGTGGATATTCGGCGTCGTTGTATTACAGGTAAAAGAAGAAAAAGAGAGGCTTCTAACGTTAGTGGCCCGATAGCGCATATAGCCGGTGCCCGCATCGCCAATTGAAAATAACCAGACATCGTTACGAAACGGAGAGAAAGCTACATTTTCTGCGATTTTCACTAACTCGATACGTACGGTAACGTTGATTTTTGTATAGTATGAGGTTGGTAGTCCGTTTGCAAAAACCGCATCTGTAGAATAACCGCTGTCATAGCTCTTAGTGTCCTTGCTCCTTTCGCCATTAATCGTGACGTAAAATGCCAATCCACTATCACTCCCTAATGCATTATCAATAGTGTCCCGATTAATATATATTTTTTCCCTGCCCGACGTTACCGTGCTGCTATTAATTTCTTTAGCACACCATAAATCAAGATCCATAGTGACATCATAAATTGTTGTACCCACAGGCACCGTATTGGGTATTTGATTAGGCAATTTATTAAAGTCAAAGGCGGTAACGCTGTTGGAAATATTTGAGTCAGGGCCACAGCGAACGTTTGTAGCATAGCTTATATTGCTGATAAAGCAGGAAGCCAGCAGTAAAAGCCAGGTACTGTACGAACACTTTTTAGTTAATTCATTCATTATTTTCTCCCAAATCCAGCGCCAGCCTTATTGCGCTGATTTTGCTAATGCTTCTTGCCTGACAGTAGGTGTCGGGTAGTGACAGGTCGTATTAAAACGTTGAAAACGACGTTGCCTTTTATTTGTCTTTTCCGGCAGATTAACATCGAATAAACAGGTATAGCGGCTATGCGGTCCCCAGCTAACCTGTAAACGTTTCATACTCTCCTCCAGGCGGATATACATTTTTCCTCCCTGGGCAACGACTCCCACATCATGTCCGTCTTCGGTTTTTACGCTGGCGCCGAAGGGCAAGGCTTCACCATCCGGCAGCCGCGCTTGAATTAATAGCGCGTTGCCCTGCCTGGTTGGATAATTCACTTTTACTATCGCGCCAGCGCGCGGCACCACCTGTTTAACCGTGGATTCCAGCTCGACGTCTAGCGGCATCCCGATGGGATTAATCGCGATTTTATTGATGCGGTAAGGCGTGAGATACGGAACCAGCGCATAGCCGGCATCGTTGATGATTACGCCCGGATAACCTTCAATCGTCGCGCCCGCTGCGCCTTTCGCCTGAACCACGGCCAGCGTGTCGCCGTTATAAGGGCTGGCGATCAGCGCATCCGGCAACATCACAAAGCTGCCGTTCATCCCGGCGGTATAAGAGCGATAGTTTTTACTTCTGGCGTAGCTGGCTTTCAGCTGCGTGTTTTTGAAACGATAAGAACCCGATATATTCCCTGAGCTGTCGCCGTTATCTTCACGCGTTACGCCAACGTTATAATCGACCTGATCTTTTTCACCCAGCACGCCGCTTAATGCCAGCTGGGTTGAGACACCTTCATCGCTGCGCGTGGTATAGCTGTTAACATATGGCGTATGAGATCCCCGGCCCAACGGCAGGGAGAAAGAGAGAAGATACTGCGTTTCGCTGTAGGTGGCGGTTTTAGCGCGATTAATGCTAATGCCGTAATTTACTAAACGAAAACGGTTGGTATAACCCAGCTGATACTGCACGTCGCTGCCTTGCCTGTCCCAGTAATTTTCTACATAACCGCTGGTATAAATATTGCCGCTGCTCTCGCCCAGCCGCTGATTTAGCGTGAGGGATAAACGATTGTGGGGCCGGTTTAGCTGCGATCCCCCTATCCGATCCGCTTTCTGATGTATATCCACTAACTGCGTGGCGCTGGTTAAATCAAGATAACCGGAGGAAGAAAAGCGGTAAGCCGCAATGGAGACAGAGCTATTGGTTGCTGAAATAAATTTGCTGTAGCTGGCCCGAACGCTAACGCCACTCTGCGCGCTGATGCCATCATCAAAGCGGGAACTGGTCGCATCCAGAGCAAAAGCCCCTATCGATGTGCCGACGGCGCCGCCAACCAGGCCAGCGAGATAATCACCGGAGCCCAGCAGGCCGCTATAGCCAGTGAGCCAGTTGTTTACGCCGTACTGAACGGTAGCCTGAAACACTTTGGGCGTGTAGCTGACGTTTTGATTACGCAGCGTGCCCAACAGCAGGCTATAGCGGTAGCTGCCTGGGCGGATCATTTCCGAAACGGACGCATAGGGCACTATAAACTCCGTTTCCCGTCCGTCAGATTCCGTAACCGTTACGCTAAGATCGCCGCCATAACCGGAGGGATAAATATCATTGATAGCAAATTCGCCCGGCGGCACCGTGGTTTCATAAATCAGGGCGTTATTTTGCCGAATCCGTACGCGCGCATTGGTCTGGGCAATACCGCGCACCACGGGAGCGTAACCGCGTTGGGAGTCAGGCAACATCTGATCAGAGGTCGCAAGCCTTACTCCCCTGAACATAAATGAGTTAAACATGGTTCCCGAACTGTTTGCGTCGCCGATTAAAATCCTGGAACGCAGTGGAGTAATATCCCGCTGTAGGTTATTACTAAAAACGGAATAGCTGCTGCCGTTATTTTTGTTCCATCTCCATGCGCCAGAATGACGAAACATCCAGCCGTGGATATTGATACTGCCGCCCAGCTTGCTGTAAAAGGATTCCGAGTCAAACCTTCCTGACTCCTGTTTGAAGTAGCTATTATCGTAACTGGCATACAGCGCGTTGCTGCCATCTTCCCATAGCTCAGGATCAACATAACCGCGAGCGACTCGGCTAAGCCACGCCTGCGGTATTTGCAGATTAAGACGCATATCGGCAAGCGTCATCCGCGCCCTGGACGAGGGCTGAAGCGTTTCCAGCGCCGTACAGTTATTATTCTGACGCAGGGTATTCTGCTGCGCTGATGAAAGAAGGTTTATACGAAACCCGGTCAGGTTAACCAGAGTCTGGTTAAAACAGATGACCGACTCTCCTTTTTTATCGCGAACAATCACATTTTCCCGCCCCAGCAGCTGGTTATTCAAATAAATATCGCTGGCATAGATACCTGGCGGAATTTTAAATTCACCGTTAAAACGGGTAATGTCGATATGATCGCCAGCGGCCTGGTTAAGAAATATCGGATCAAAAGAGACTTCGGCCACGGCAGGGGCATGCAATGTACAGCCTATAACGGCGATAAATGCCGAGGAGAACACGCTATTTTTCTTATAACGACTGTATCCATGATAGAAAGAAAAAGTTAACATAAAAATTCCCTTTATTATGTTTGATTATTTAAGCAGGCTAAATTTCTCTTTCTATCGGCACGCTGGCCCCGTAATCGTTGATATAAACGTATTTAAATTTACTCAGAGTGAACTTATTACCCGTAAAAGCGTAAACAGCCTTAGAAAAAGGAGCAATCATCTGTCCTTCGGCTCTGAGGTTCTCTCCCCTTAAATTAGTTTCTACTGACGCGATTGAAATATGGAAAGGAGAACTATTTTCTGCCTCAAGCACGGTTTTTTTATTATCTTTTACTAAACGCCAGACCAGCTTTTCCGCAGCCTGGGCCGGAGAAATATCCTGAAGGGATTTTGGCCTGAAAAAAAGTTTGATCCGGGTACGGATCGCCATCTGTAGAAAATTTTCAGCGTTGCCTGACGATTTAGGCGGAATATCCAAAACGTTTAACCAAAAAACCGTCTCTCTGTCTGTGGGCAGAGTAAAGCCTTCTTCCAGATAGCTAATACGCAATGTCTGACCCTGATGCGGCTCGATGCGCGTAATAGGAGGGAGAAGGATAAAGGGAACCTTAATATTTTTAATTTCTTCATTTTTATTCCCGCTATCGATCCATGACTGAACCAGAGATGAGTAATCATTCTGGCTCTCCAGCCGTACGGTAACCTCACTTTTTTCTTCAGGATAAATGACACGCGTACTATTAATTACAATTCCGGCCACGGCGGACGTTGCGTTTAACAACAGGCCGGAAAGGAGCAGTAAAAAAAATTTTATATTCATTCCTGGTGCTGTTCCTGAGGCTAAATATTACAAAACTGAACAAATGCAGGAGCGTGGCTCCTGCATTTTTATCAACTGGCAGGAAAGCGAATCATTGATAATCAATAGAATAGGTTACAGACGTCGCCAGTCCACCGGCTTCCGCCGGGGCGGTGGCGTAATAGTAAGCGCTGTAGAGCAAATCGGCCGTGCCGGCAGCCGACACATCGGTGGCTGGATTAGTACGCTGGCTGGTATTACCAACATACACATCATTTTCATCGTTATCTCTCAGCTGAATCTGAACATTTTTCGCAGCGTCGGTGGTCTGCATATTATTCAAACGGCCGGATGCGGCATCAACCGTTGGGCCATGTTCAAAATAGGCACGTACGCTACCGGAAGCTGGCGTACATCCCGTCAGGTTCATAGTAAAAGCCGTTCTGCCCGCCACTTTTTTTGCGGCATCCAGTGCAGACGTGGACAATGTAGGCAGGCTAATTACAGCATCTGCTGTACCGTTATTAATTTTCACGGTACAGGTCTGCTGCGTCAGTTTGCCATTGATAGTGATTGTCCCGTCCGCCGCGCTGACCGGAAGCGCCAGTACAGAAACCGTTAGCGCAATCGCTGTACCTAATAACGTTTTTTGCATTTTAAACTCCATTTTATTTTGAGTGACAAATAAGTTACGCGTAAATAAAACCATTTGATTTCCTCGCGTTATGCATTAAGCCAAAATAATGAAAAATACCCCATCAAAATTTATTCAATGACTTAATCATAAATACTGACTTATTCAACACAGGGAACCATAACAGTTCGGCAACGGGCATATTGACGATACCCGTTGCCGCAGTGACGGTAACAACCTTAAATAAAAATGGAGTTTTCCACATTAAAAAATAATTCATTAACTATTTTCCCGGCCAAACCTATAATTCGTTCTGTTAACCGGCATCAATAGCGAATTCACTATTTAACTTACCTGAAACGCTATTAATAAACCGGAAAAACCGACCGGGAAATATACTATTACTTCGGCAATGGTGAAATCATATCAAACCATTGCTCAGCAGTATTATTAAACCATTCCAGGGTCTTATCCCAGCTGTTTATCATGCCATACAGGGCTCCCTGTACACCGCCGGTAATCGCGCCAATAAGCGCGCCGCCAGCGCCGCCGAAGATACCAGCCCCCAGGATACCGCCGCTATTTCCACCCACCGTACCTGCTTTTAATATGCCGGAAGAGGCGCCGGCAACGCTACCGATTATTATTGCGCCTACCATCTCGAAGAAATCGCCTCCTGAAACCTGGTTAACTTCGCTTAATGTTAAATGTCGCATAAAAACTCCTTTTTTAATCTTAGTTAAATATCGAATAATAATTTTTTCATAATGCATTTCTGGCGTTTGAATAATATTTACAGAAGGGAACAACAACAATAGTAAACGGTCTATTATTAATAATGGATGGTCTAATCAGCCGCGATGTTTAACGGCTGTAAAATTATCGTTGCCAGCGAAGCAGGCATATTTAAGGCTTTGTACTGGTTGATAAATTAACTTGCACCTTTAATTAAAAGCGCATACTGGCTTTTATCGATTTCCATTACGCCACCCTGATTTAACAAAATAATCCTGTCAGCGCTACAGATAGTCTCAGGCCGATGAGCAATGATAATTCGGGTTACGGGCATATTTTTTATCGCCTCATTAATACTACGTTCGCGTTCAACATCAAGATGGCTGGATGCTTCATCAAGAATAAGCAGCGACGGCTGACGATAAAGCGCCCTTGCTAATAACACGCGTTGAATCTGGCCGCCCGATAAGGAAGAGCCCATATCGCCTACCAGGCTATGATAACCCATCGGCATAGCGGATATATCTTCATGTATTTGCGCCAGTTTTGCGGCAGACTCTATGTTTTCCTGCACGGGAGAGGCATCGAAAAAGCTGATGTTGTCGGAAATGGAACCGGCGAACAGGATGTCGTCCTGCATTACGCAGCCAAGGCGATCGCGATAGTTACGCATGCCCAGCTTTTTAATATCGATGCCGTCTATTTCTATACAGCCTGACTCCGGCTTCAATAAGCCCATCACCAGCTTGGCCAGCGTGGTTTTTCCCTGCCCGGAAGGGCCGATAATCGCCACCGACTCGCCGGCGGCCACGGAGATCGTGCAATGGTGAAGAACGTACGGCTCCGTTTCCGCATAGCGAAAGCAGAGATCGTTAATGGTCAGCGAGGGCGGCGCATTGTTCTCTCGGGTAACCGCAGGCAACAGCGTTTCCATATCGGCCTCCGGCTCGGTTAACACAATATCAGCCAGACGTTCACCGTGCAGACGCAACATGGAGAAATCGATAACCGCATCAACCAGCCCTGAAGCGCGCCCGATAAACTGATCGGAAAAGCTGATAAAAGCGACCAGCATCCCACTGGTAAAATGTCCTTCCAGCACCTCTAAGGCCGCCATCCATATCAGAACGATGCGCCCGATACCTGAGATTAAGCTTTGTATCGCGCTAAAACTGATTGATAAACGCTGTATTACCACGCCTTTATTGGTGCTTTCGACCAAGGCATTGGCATAGGCCGCGACGCGGATTTCCTGTTTGTTATTAAGCTTAACCGCCTTCACGCCGCGAATAGACTCCAGCAGCTGCGACTGCGCACGCGCCGAAGCGGTAATCTGATCTTCATTGGCCTGACGGAAAGGACGAAATGAAATCCAGCGAATAAAGGTATAGGCCGCCAGCAGAGCCAGCACCAGCCAGGCCAGCTTAACATTATAAATAAACAGCATACCCAGCGTGACAATCGCCATTACGCCATCAAGAATAGAGCTGATAAAGCGCCCGGTTAGCGTATTTTGTATGGTGCCAATAGAGCCAAAGCGTGAAAGCACATCGCCCACGTGCCGCGTTTCAAAATAGGACATCGGCAAGCCGAGCAGTTGCGAGCAAACGTTCGCCGTCCACTGCACGCTAAGCAGGCTTGAAAACCAGGTGGTTACCCAGGATCGCAGCGCCGAAATAGAGACGCTTAACAGCGTAACGATAATAAAACCGCTGCCCAGCAGAGTCAGCAGATCATAGTCCGCCGACACTAAAACCTGGTCCATCACCCATTGCATATAAAAGGGCATCAGGATGCCAAAGAGTTCCAGCGCTACCGACAAAATTAAAACCTGCGCAAAAGCCGAACGGATCCCGGTGACGTTACCGATAAGCTTTAGCATGGAAATGGATTGCTTTTCCTGCACGCGGGTAAAAGTGGCGCCGGGCAACAGTTCCAGCGCAATGCCGGTAAAGCAGCGTGAAACTTCCTCCATCGGAATATCACGCTTGCCTCTGGCTGGATCGTGAATGGTTATCTTCTCTTTCGAGACGCTTTTCAACACTACAAAATGGTTCATTTCCCAGTGCAATATGCAGGGACGACGCAGCTTGCCCAGCTCGTCCAGCTCAAGGCGCAACGCCCGGCCGGCCATTCCCAGCTGATGCGCAATCAGCATCACGTCCGCCAGCGTTGCTCCCTTTAGCGAAGTAGGAAACCGCTTACGCAGCGTGACCATATCAATGCCGTGACCAAAATAGTTGGCAATCATGCCGACGCAGGTCAGGCCGCATTCCGTTGCCTGCGTTTGTTGCATAACCGGTAATTTACGGTGCCAGCTAAAATTAAGTGCTTCTAAAAACTTCATGAACAATACCACTCCCTGTTGTGAACTTATGGCGGATTAAATTAATTTCCTGAACGACGACCAAGCGCGTAAAGCGGCTCCAGAACCCATTCGTAAAGTCGTCGGTTATCAATCAGGAAATCAGCCTCAAGCGCACTGCCGGGACGAAGCTTTTCCTTATGGCCATAAACATTAATGTCCTGCTTATCCAGCTGTACCACCACGCGATAGTGCTGCTCCTGCACATTGTTATTACCGGTAAGCGTGGCTACCTCCTGCGGCGACAGCGCAACGCGGGAAACATCGATAACTTTGCCGTACTGCTGACCAAATTTCTGGAAAGGAAAGGCCTGATAGCGCAGCACTACTTTCTGTCCGGGCTGAATGAAACCGATCGCCCGGCTGCTGACCATAATCCGCGCCTGCAGCTGGCCGTCATCCGGCAACAGTGAAAATAGCGTTTGTCCGGCATTCACCATTTGGCCCGTTTTGGCCATTACCGATCCCGCCATGCCATCCGCCGGCGCACGTAGCACAACCGATCGTCGCGACTCATTTTCAGCCGCCGACTGCTCGATTTCCGACAGGCGGCGTTCAATCTCGTTTTGTTTATTACGCGCATTCATCGGAAGTTCGCGTAGCTGCTGACGCGTTTGGGCAAGCTGCTGCTGAATATCAAGCTGCTGACGAGCAATATCCTGTAGGCGCGTTTCGGCATCGATAACCACTGCTTCCTGCTGCTCAACCTGGCTGTTTGAGGCGTAGCCCTGCTGGCGCATCAGATTGATTTTTTCCTGTTGCCCGCGTGCCAGTCGGACCTGACGGGAACGCTGGCGCTGCTGAACGTTAAGCTGTTCCAGCTGGGCGCTTAATAGCCGTTCGCGCTCGTTAAGCCCTTTTATTTCTTCGGCGAACAGCTTCTCCTGATTGTCTAAATCGGCCTTCAGGCGAGCCCGCTGTATATCCAGCTGCTGCGCCACTTTCTCGCGCGTGAGCCCCAACGCCGTATAAACTTCCGAAGAAATAGTGGCGATAGCGTCGCCCTTTTTCACTTTCTGCCCTTCCTCTACGGCAATATCCACAACGGTGCCCGTGGCTATTGCCGCGACATTCATAATGCCTTTCGCCGGCAGCAGCTGCCCCTGGGCGGTTTCTCGCTTGGTATAACTGCCGAAAATAAAGAAAGCGGCTATCGCCAGGGTCATCACCCCGACAAAAGAAACAATCAACCAGCGCCAGGGCGGGCAATATAAAGCCACGGTGCCAATCATGGTGGTTTTATTCGCCTCTAAC
Organism: Mixta theicola; assembly: GCF_002895925.1. Taxonomy (GTDB): domain Bacteria; phylum Pseudomonadota; class Gammaproteobacteria; order Enterobacterales; family Enterobacteriaceae; genus Mixta; species Mixta theicola. Next base: position 153,740 of record NZ_NWUO01000009.1, read on the forward strand.
GCTTCCTGACGAAATAATGGTTCACTCATTCACTTAACGTCCTTGTTTAATTAACCGAGGGGTTTTATTATCCGCAGCGCAACGGTATTGAGCCAGACGTGAATAATCCAGCTCGCCGGTTTCCATAGATAATTTTAGCCTGGCATTTAAATAGTCATATTGTACCTTTGCCAGCGTCTGCAGGGTTTTATAATATTCTTGCTCCGCGTTTAACTCATCGATAATGGTTCTTAAACCCACTTTTCTGCCATAGGAAGTTGAGTTCACTTTATTTTTGGCTGAGGCTAACGCCTTTTTTTCCGCCAGATACTGACTTTGTCCGTTCTTTAATTTAAGCCAGGCGGATTGGGTTTCCTGACGTGCCTTACGACGCGCATCTTCCAGCAAATCCCTTCCCTGCTCGCGTCGTCTAACCGCTTCTATGGACTGAGAGATTTGCGATCCGCCGGCAAATAAAGGAATGGAAACATTAATACCGATGCTGCTGGAGCGTGTTTTTGACGTAGTGCCAAAAACAGTATCGAGAATATTAGAATCCTCCGCCTTACTCCAGTTGGTGCCGTAACCCGCCTGTAATGTCACTACCGGCAAATGCGCGCCATGCGCGGCGATCAGATCGGCTTTGGTTTGTTCCAGTTGAAAAAGCGCGGCGCGAACCTGAAGGTTATGCTGCCCGGCCTGCTGCTGTAAGGCTTTAAAATCATCAGAAACCGGAAAGCGCATCACGCAGGAGAGCGCAATCGGCTGAATTTCATCAGGATTACGTCCGGTAAGGCGGGAAAAAATCATCCCGGCCTCCTCCAGATCGTTTTTAGCGGCAATCTCATCCGCAACGGCCCGGTCGTAGTTGGCCTGCGCTTCGTCCCGTTCAAGGCGCGTACCTTCACCGACCTGTAGCGCAACCTGCGTTTGGTTCAGCTGTTTGCCATAGGCGGATTTTGCGTTAATCGCGCTCGTTAGCACCTCTCGTTGATAAATCACATGAAAGTAGGCTTCCGCAACGCTGGTGATAAGCTTTTGCTCTGCCAGCATCAGCGCAACGTCAGCATAGTTAGCTATTGCATCGCCGCGTTTCCATGCCGCATATTTCGCTATATCAAACAGCGGCTGCGTAAGGTTAAGGCTGTAATTATGCCGCGTGACGCCCGCCGCATAGGTGGCTTTAGGCTGATCCTGTTTAGTATAAGAGCCATTCAAACTGACGACCGGTAACAGACTGGCGAAACCCTGCAGCCTTTTTTGGCTATCCGCCCGTTGCGCGTTGCGCGCCGCACTAATTTCACTGTCATAAACGCTGGCTGCCAATACGGCTTCCTGCAGCGTCAGGCTATGTCCGCTCCCTGGTATGATGATTAACGCTGAAAAAAACGCCGTTATAAAGGCGTTAACTTTTCTGGAATGCATTACCAAAATCCTTTTTTAATAAGCAGAGGAATGAAAAATTAAATAATATTATTTATGCAGGCGTATTGAATAAGCTCGCTATTGTTATTAACGTTAAGCTTTTTCATCGCATTATATTTTTGCGTGGCAATGGTACTTACCGCACGGTTTTGTTTCTTGGCAATACTGGACAAGGATAACCCCATAGAATAAAGCTGAATAATCTCCCATTCCTTCGCCGTTAACCGACTCGATTTTTCAATGTCACTTTCGATAATGGCTTTTATATTTTTAGAAAGCCAGGCTATGCTGTGCTTTTTAACAAACACCTCGCACAGCGCTTTTTTTATTTCGCTAACCGCATCATATTTACTGACAATAGCATCAACGCCATAGTTAAGCGTTTTTTTCAGAATGGATGAGTTGTTGTATTCTAAATAGAGAATTATTTTAGCCGTCGGAAAGCGTTGTTTTATCGCTCTGATTTTTGAAACGCCATAAAGCTGGTCACCATCGCTACAATAAGAAAGGTCGGTGATTATCGCATCTACGGGCTTCTGATTTGTATGCCGAAGCGCATGTTCCTCATTTAAAGAAAATTCAGGTATTATGTTACAGCCTAATTCTTGCCTAATGTAATTACAAAGAAAATACTGAACAGCAGGATACTTATCTGATATAGCTAAGTTAATTTTCAACATAGTGATATATCCCTCATCTGATTACCCGGCTGGGCTCCCTGTGTTTACTTTAATACATAGCGTAATCACTGGCACTACTTGGATTTATTAATGTCTTCTTGCTCAATTATTTTTGAGCGATTCTAATAGCTTCCCTGATTATTCACAAGCCACATTTATAGTAAAGGTGAAAATGAAAATTAGTAAATGGAACATATGAAATCTAATGTTAATTATTCATATTATAAATAAATATCAGCAATAAACATATTAAGCGATTGTTTTATATGAGTTTTAATAAAAAATTACCTTGCCCAGCGATTACCATGGCGGTATCAGGATAAATCTAACCCTACCGCCCTTCAGAATAACTCAACGTAGGTTTTAGCCATAAATAATGAAGACACAAGACAATTCTCAAATGCTTTTAAAGACCATTCTCAACCAGTGACTTTTTCTCATTTTAATAATGCAAAAATAAGCTCCTTCCTTTCTTAACCGGCATTATTTTGCCATATCCGCATGGCTGCACGACAGAGAGTTTTATTGTGCCTTCATGTATTGGTGGCTATCTTCGCAAATGGGGGGTGGGCCTTTCCTAAAAATCAACCTGGTCAATCAGCGTGCCAACCGCCAGCGTTCTCTATCCGTTAACAGAAAATAAGGAGATCGGCATGGCCGATCCTCTTGAGCATCAGGTGCCGGATCTGTCGTTTACAGAAGCCTGCCGTTTCGCCTGAGGGATTATCCGGCGCGATTTGGCTACCTTCCGTATTTTTCTACCGCTCTGGTTTAAACCTATTCCGAAAAGCCTCTTGCTGAAAGTAAAGCCAGGTGCAAAAGCATCAGAAAATTCTTACAATGCAATTGATGATTATCCGACCATTTTCACGGAGCGACAGATGGCAAGTCATTTTGTACGCTGGACGCTTGCCCAAAACCGGGCAGACGTGCAGCGTATCCCGGCTGATATAGTGGAAAAAGCCCAGTTTCTGAGCGAAAAACGTCGCAGCCGTTACCTGGCGGCGCGTATGTTACTGGCCGAACTTATGCTGCGTATTTACGGCATGTCCCAGCTTCCCGCCTTAACCACCACCCCCAACGGCCGTCCCTGCTTTACCGATCCCGACCTGCCCGATTTCAGCATCGCCTATGCCGGCAATATGGTTGGCGTCCTGCTGGCTGAAGAACAGAGCCGGGCCGGGCTGGATATGGAAATAGTCCGGGCGCATAGCCGTCAAACCCTGGAACACCATTTGCAATTTCTCTCTTCCGGCGAAAAAGCGTGGATTAATGCCCAGCAGGATCCTCTGGAAGCAATTACGCAAATTTGGACGCTGCGACAAAGCGTGCTCAAGCTAACCGGGGAAAATAACGACTGTGACGGCTCTCTACGTTTGCATCCAGCCTCTGGCCGTTTGCGCTCGCATGTTTTTCCTGACGTGCAGGCGGTATGCGATGTCGAACCCCTGCTTATCTGGTCCTGTGCGCTGTCGCCAGTTACCAGCCGTTTACGTTTGTGGGAAATAGACGGGCAGCAGAACTGGAATGCGTTAAGGGATATTGAGCTGAATAAAGCGAATATGGGGCCGCACACCTTAAGACTCACCAGTATGCCGACAGAAAGGCAGCTGCAGCTTTAAGCCGCAGCGCCATCTGATTAATGTGAATCAATAAAAGCGATTTTCAGGACAAACAGCAGCGCCACCACGACTACGCAGAGATTGATTTCGCGCCAGCGTCCGGTACCTGCTTTCATCACGCACCAGGAGATAAAACCCAGCGCGATGCCTTCGGTGATTGAGAAGCTGAACGGCATCATGGCTGCGGTAACAAAAGCGGGCACCGCTTCGGTCAGGTCGTCCCACTTTACGCGCGCCAGGCTTGATGTCATCAGTACGCCAACATAAATCAACGCGCCTGCGGCAGCGTAGCCCGGCACCATCGACGCCAGCGGCGACAGGAACATCACCAGCAGGAATAAAATCCCGGTGACCACCGCCATCAGCCCGGTACGTCCACCAATGGAAACGCCCGCCGAGCTTTCAATATAGGCCGTCACCGAAGAGGTGCCGATTGCCGCACCGGCAACAGAGCTAACGCTATCAACCAACAGCGCCTGCTTCATGCGCGGGAACTGTCCGTCTTTATCCACCAGCCCGGCTTTATCCGTCACGCCAATCAGGGTCCCGGATGAGTCAAACAGGTTAACCAGCATAAAGGAGAAAATCACGCCGGCCATATCCAGAGTAAATGCGCCGCCTAAATCAACCTGCCCGATAACGGAGTTAATCGCTGGCGGTGCAGAGAAGATGCCATTGTATTTAACGTCGCCCAGCAGCAGACCGGCCAGCGTGGTAATGACAATGGAGATCAGCACCGCAGCGTGGATATTGCGTGAAGCCAGCACGGCGATAATAAAAAAGCCCAGCGCGCCCAGCAGAACGCTATGTGAGGTTAGATCGCCTACCGTGACCAGCGTTGCGTCATTCGCCACGATAATACCGGCGTTTTTCAGCCCCATCATGGCAATAAACAGGCCGATGCCGGCGGTAATGCCGGTACGCAAAGCGAGGGGAATATTGGCGATAATCCAGTAACGCACGCGAAATAGCGTCAGCAGCAGCAGCCCCGTCGCGCCCCAGAAAATAGCGCCCATGCCCACCTGCCACGAATATCCCATCGCACCAACCACCACAAAGGCGAAAAAGGCGTTCAGGCCCATTGCGGGTGCCAGCGCTACGGGCAGGTTAGCGATGATCCCCATCAGTATGCTGCCCAGCGCGGCGATCAGACAGGTAGTAACGAATACCGCCTGGGTATCCATGCCAGCGGCACCGAGAATTTGCGGGTTTACAAAGACGATATAAACCATCGTTAAAAAAGTAGTAAAACCGGCAATCACTTCGGTACGCACCGTAGTGCCATGTTCCTGCAGCCGGAACAGGCGCTGTAGTAAGCCTTGTTTTGTCATTTGTTACATCCGAACGGGAAAAGGTGTCGCCGCGTATGCTAGCGATTTTGGCGCAACAGTACACTGATTTTTCGCAATCGGTTGCGGTTTCCTGCGGGCCGCAGGGTCGCTTTTTACGCTCAGTCGGGTAAAGTGAAATTTTTCTCTGGTAAGGATGAGGCAGGATGACGATTGAATGTCTGTTTTTCGACTGTGACGGGACGCTGGTAGACAGCGAATTACTTTGTACCCAGGCGTATGTTTCCACCTTTTCCCGCTACGGCGTGCATCTGCCATTACAGGAGATGTTTGAAAAATATAAGGGCGTAAAACTCTACGATATTATTGCCGACGTTAACCAGCAGCATCCGCTTGATGTCGCGGTAGAAATCTTTGAACAGGAGTATCGTGCGGAAGTTGCCCGCCTTTTCGAGGCGCAGCTGCAGCCGATCCCCGGCGCCAGAGCCTTACTGGATCAGGTCGCCGTGCCGGCGTGCGTGGTGTCCAACGGCACGGTAAAAAAGATGCAGCACTCGCTTGGGCTAACCGGCCTGCTTCCCTTCTTCGACGATCGCCTGTACAGCGGCTACGATATTGGTTACTGGAAGCCGGATCCACAGCTGATGTTTCATGCTGCTCAGCAAATGCAGGTGCCGATTGAGCGCTGTCTGCTGATTGATGATTCTGAGGCGGGTGCCCGTGCGGGCATCGCGGCGGGCATTCCGGTTTTCTATTACTGCGCCGATGCCCATAACGCGCCGCTTGATCATCCGCTGGTAACGGCGTTTGACGATCTGTCGCAGCTGCCGACGATGTGGCGCGCGCGCGGCTGGCACCTTACCCGCTGATCCAGACCGTCCATAAAAAAGCCTCAACCCTGCTGCCAGCGTTGAGGCTTCCGTTCAGTCAAAAAAGTTTATTCCTCAATCCATGCCAGCTGCCAGCTGGTACCGATACCGGGTTCAAATTGGGTCGCATGGACCGACCACTGGGAGCAGTAGCCCGAATAAGGGAAGGGCTTACACTGATAAACCTTACCGTTTTTGGTTTGCAGCACTCGCGTGCCGGATTTGTAGTCTGATTTGTTATTCGGGAAGATTTCGTCATATTTCACGACGCCCGTCGCTGGTGTTTCCGCTTCTGCGGCTGCAGCATGCAGCGTAACCAGCTGCGGCTCCGGCTGGATCGGCTCGCCTTTATCATTGGTGGCGATAATGCTCAGCATATAAGGCTCTTTGGCAGAAACGCCTTCCAGATCAAAGGAAACGCGCTGATCGGCGTTGGTTACCGTCAGTTTGGTGTAGCCTTTTACCGTACCGATAGGGTCGTAAACTTTTGCTTCTACCGAAACTTTGCCAGCAGTCCAGAGATCAAACGACAGTGTGGAGACGCCATTTTTCACCGCCGTGGAGGTCAGGTTGCTGACATCAATCTGTTCGCTGACGCTTGTGGTCGCCTCTTCATAAGAGATAGCGATCGTTTTCAGCTCGCGCGTCGCCGCCGGACTGGTTGAAGCGATATAGATGCGGTTGGCGCCGAACACTGGTTCGACGTTGCCCTGCGCATCTTTCATCCCGGCGCGCAGGCCCCACGGTTTTCCTTTTTCATTGACTGCCGCCGCCAGCGCCTTCGCCCAGCGGTTTTTATCGGTGAGTTCGTCAGTGATGGTCAGGGTGGTGGCGAAAGAGAGGGTTTCCGCATTCGGCGAGAAGAAGCGCAGCTTGACCTTATCGCCCGCGCGCAGATCTTTACCATAAATCTGGCCATCCAATACATTGGTCCAGGTATCGGAAGGATTAACCGGCGTGGTGTTCTTTCCGTCAAAAAGCACGTCAGCGACCTGATAGAAACTGTTCGCGGTATCCGCAATTTCCCATACGCTATAAATCGCCTGATAACCAGTACGCGCAGGCACATTACATTCGTGCGAGGCTTCAACGGCAGGTGCCTGACCATTACCATCAATCACGCAGAACGGCCTCTTTTCAAACGCGTCGCGGGTTAAAGGCGCGTTAGGATTCCAGTCCTGTTTAGTGATGTAATAACGCCAGTTGGTAGTTTTATGGGGAGCGGTATGATGCCAGGTAAAGGCCTGCTTGCCGGCTTTAATTGAAGTTTTAGCCCAGGCATCGGCGGATTGGCGATTTAGCTGGGAAAAACCAGGAATACCCGCGCTGGCTAACTCGCCGTCACGCGGTAAGGCAGAATCAGGAAACCCTGACTTTTGTTCTACGCTCTGCGGCTCCCAGGTGACGTTGCCGCACTGCTGGTTGTTGCCTACTTTACATTGATAAGCCCGGCTCGGCGGATCCATTAAATAGCCATGAGCCCATGCGCCGCTCATGGTCATCGCCGATACGGCTAAGGCAATTAATTTTATCTTCATACGTTTGCTTCCCCTGTAAATAAATCAAGGGTGCGTTTATATATTTACATAACGATCATGGGAATAGTTTTTCTTTTAATTAAGATAAAAAGCGATAACCCCAGATTTATTTTCCTCGTTATCACCATTAAGTTTCATTTAATACACAGTTTTAACTAAACGCCGTCAAATAGAGATCACAAGAATAGTTAATGATTTGTGGCAATAAAAATAATAATCACGGGAAGGCGTGGCCGTTATCGCTGACAGCCAGAACACAAATAAAATCAATAGTAACTGGCTGTTAAAAAAGCTAAAAAAAATTCGGCAACCATTCTTTAGCTGTTACCGATATGTATTTTTTACCGGAAGGGGACCAGGGAAAAAAGAGAGGGGCGTGATACCGCCTGAGCGATTAACTAGCTTATTAATGTTCTTATCTGTGCACAATTCGCGCCGTTAATGCCGCGAATAATAATTAATATCAGTCGGCTAAAAACTTTACCCGCAGACCCGTACGGCCTGCGGGTAATTTAAATCAGGCGGGATTGCTGCCGTTTTCTTCGCCCGCCAACAGCTTGTCGAGACGGTCGCCGCCAACGTGGCGAAAATCCTGGCCCTTCACGAAATAAAAGATAATTTCGCAAATATTCTGGCAGCGATCGCCAATACGCTCGATCGCGCGTGCGCAGAACAGCGCGGTCAGCACGCTGGGAATAGTGCGCGGATCTTCCATCATGTAAGTCATTAGCTGACGCACAATGCCTTCATATTCCTGGTCAACTTTTTTATCTTCACGATAAATTTCAACCGCTGCGCTCAGATCCATCCGCGCGAAGGCGTCCAGCACGTCGTGCAGCATTTGGATAGTATGCTTCCCCAGCGATTCCAGGCTTACCAATAGCGGCTGGTGCTGCTGGCTAAATTTCTCCAGCGCCGTGCGGCTGATTTTTTCCGCGACGTCGCCAATGCGCTCCAGCTCAGAAATGGTTTTGATAATCGCCATCACCAGCCGCAGATCGCTGGCGGTCGGCTGCCGCTTAGCGATAATACGCACGCAGGCCTCATCAATTTCCACCTCCATCATGTTGACCTTCTGGTCACCATTGATGACCTGCTTCGCCAGCTCAGCGTCCTGGTTATGCATCGCGGTAATCGCGTCGGTAAGCTGTTGCTCCACCATGCCACCCATAATCATTACCTGGGTGCGAATATGCTCAAGCTCAGCGTTAAACTGGCCGGAGATATGCTTGTTCAGATTCAAATTGTCCATACCGATCTCCAGTTAACCATAGCGGCCAGTAATATAGTCTTCAGTTTGCTTCTGATGAGGTTTGGTAAACAGCGTGTCGGTATCGCTGAACTCAACCAGTTCGCCCAGATACATAAATGCCGTGTGGTCGGAACAGCGTGCCGCCTGCTGCATATTATGCGTAACGATCACCACGGTGTAATCCTGTTTCAGCTCGGTAATCAACTCTTCGATGCGGCCCGTTGAGATAGGGTCCAACGCCGAGCAAGGCTCATCCAGCAGTAGCACTTCCGGGCGAATGGCGATGCCGCGCGCAATGCACAGGCGCTGCTGCTGACCGCCGGACAGGCTATAGCCGCTCTGATGCAGCTTGTCTTTCGTTTCGTTCCACAGCGCCGCTTTACTCAGCGCCCACTGAACGCGCTCATCCATATCGGCACGCGACAGCTTTTCAAACAGGCGGACGCCAAAAGCGATATTGTCATAAATCGACATCGGGAACGGCGTTGGCTTTTGAAATACCATGCCTACCCGCGCACGCAGCAGCGCAATATCCTGCGCGTCGGCCAGAATATTTTCGCCATCCAGCAGGATTTCGCCCTCGGCGCGCTGCTCCGGATAAAGCGAGAACATTTTATTAAAGGTGCGTAACAGGGTCGATTTGCCGCAGCCGGAAGGGCCGATAAAAGCGGTGACCTGATTACGGGCAATACTTAGATTAATGTTTTTCAGCGCATGGAATTTCCCGTAATAGAAGTTCAGATCGTGAACCTGAATTTTGCCGGGAGTCTGATTAACCATAGTCTTCTCTTTCTCTTAACGCCGCGCCGTCGGAACCACGCGGTAATTAGTTTTTCGATTTGGCGAAAATCACACGCGCCAGGATATTCAGCACCAGCACACACAGCGTAATCAACAATACGCCCGCCCAGGCCAGGCTCTGCCACTCCGCAAACGGACTCATGGCGAACTTAAAGATGGTGACCGGCAGGTTAGCCAGCGGCTGCATCATGTCGGTGCTCCAGAACTGGTTCGACAGCGACGTGAACAGCAGCGGGGCGGTTTCCCCGGCAATACGCGCCACGGCCAGCAGCACCCCGGTGATAATGCCGGAAACCGAAGCCTTCAGAGTAATGGCGGAGATCATCTTCCATTTTGGCGTGCCCAGCGCATACGCCGCTTCGCGCAGGCTATCCGGCACCAGCTTCATCATGTTTTCTGTCGTGCGGATCACGATGGGAATTTGCAGCAGCGCCAGCGCAATCACCCCGGCCCAGCCGGAGAAGTGCTGCATCCGCGCCACCACGATGGTGTACACAAACAGCCCTACCACGATCGACGGCGCCGACAGCAGAATATCGTTAATAAAGCGGATCACTTCCGCCAGCCAGGATTTACGGCCATATTCCGCCAGATAAATTCCCGCCATAATCCCCAGCGGCGTACCAACCAGCGTGGCCCACAAGATTAACAGGCCGCTGCCCGCAATGGCATTTGCCAGCCCGCCGCCAGCGGTATTCGGCGGCGGCGTCATTTCGGTGAACAGCGCCAGCGAAAAGCCGTCAATGCCGCGGGTAATGGTGGTAAACAGGATCCATACCAGCCAGAACAGGCCAAACGCCATAGTGAGCAGCGAAAGCGTCAGGGCGATTTTATTGCGCATACTGCGGCGCGCCTGCATTTTACGGCGTGACGCTTGCAGTTCAGCACGAGCATGTAAATCGAGCGTGGTCATGAGCGCGCCCCTTCATTTTTCGCCAGCCGTAAAATCATCAGCCTGGAAATCGCCAGTACGATAAAAGTGATAACAAACAGAATCAGCCCCAGCTCCATCAGCGCGGCGACATGCACGCCGGACTCCGCTTCGGCAAACTCGTTGGCCAGCGCGGAAGTAATACTGTTACCCGGCATATAGAGCGAAACGCTGTCGAGCTGGTAGGTGTTACCGATAATAAAGGTCACCGCCATAGTTTCGCCCAGCGCACGTCCCAGCCCCAGCATAATGCCGCCAATCACGCCGTTCCTGGTAAACGGCAGTACGATCCGCCAGATCACTTCCCAGGTGGTACAGCCAATGCCATAGGCGGACTCTTTCATCATCACCGGCGTTTGTTCGAAAACATCGCGCATCACCGAAGCAATATAGGGAATAATCATAATCGCGAGGATCACGCCTGCGGCGAGGATGCCAATGCCGAACGCCGGGCCTTCAAACAGAGCGCCGATAAACGGAATGCTGGAAAGCACATTGCCTACCGGCGTTTGGAAATATTCAGCAAACAGCGGCGCAAAAACGAATAACCCCCACATGCCGTAAACAATACTGGGGATGGCCGCCAGCAGTTCAATCGCCACGCCCAGCGGACGACGCAGCCAGCCAGGCGCCAGCTCGGTTAAAAACAGCGCGATGCCAAAGCTGACCGGCACGGCAATCAACAGGGCGATAATCGAGGTAACGACAGTGCCGTAAATCGGCACCAGCGCACCAAAGTTTTCATTAGGCGCATCCCACTCTTTATTCCACAGGAAAGAGAAACCAAATTTCTCAATGCTGGGCCAGGAGGAGAAAAGCAGAGAGATAATGATGCCGCCAAGCAACAAAAGCACAATCAGCGCAGCCAGCTTAACCAGCGCACCGAAAATAATGTCACCTTGTTTTCCTGGGGCCTTAAAGGTCGGCCTGGATTCAGCCATAGAAGTCTCGACAGAAAAAATTCACAGGGGCGACATTCAGCCGCCCGGATACTGCGGATCGGCTTTCAGCCGACCCCTGCGACGGTGCAGACACCGTTAAAGCCTGTTACTGATAGAGCGCCTTGCCAGAACTGTCTTTAATCTGCGCTTTCCAGTCAGAGCGAATCTGCTCGACGACGGAATCAGGCAGCGTAGCGTAGTCCAGGCTGGTGGCGGTTTTATCGCCGTCTTTATACGCCCAGTCAAAGAACTTCATCACTTCAGCGCCTTTGGCCGCGTTAGCCTGGTCTTTATACATCAGGATAAACGTAGTGGTGGTAATCGGCCAGGCGTCTTTGCCTTTCTGATTGGTCAGATCCTGAGCGTAGCTTTTGCTCCAGTCTGCACCTTTCGCCGCGTTACTAAAGGTTTCTTCCGTCGGCGAAACCGGCTGTCCATCCGCATCAATCAGTTTGGTATAGCTCAGCTTGTTCTGTTTGGCGTAAGCATATTCCACATAACCGATCGCGCCCGGCAGACGCTGAACGAAAGCAGCGATGCCGTCATTACCTTTACCGCCGAGGCCGGTTGGCCAGTTAACCGTGTTGCCTTTGCCAACCTTCTCGCTCCACTCCTGGTTTACTTTAGCAAGATAGCTGGTGAAGACAAATGAAGTGCCTGAACCATCGGCGCGGCGTACCACGGCGATATTGGTTTCTGGCAGCTTAAGGCCTGGGTTCAGCTTAGCGATGGCCGGGTCGTTCCATTTTTTGATTTTGCCGAGGTAAATATCACCTACGGTCTGTCCATCCAGCGTCAGCTGTCCAGACTGGATACCCGGCAGGTTTACCGCCAGCACCACGCCGCCAATCACGGTAGGAAACTGGAACAGGCCATTTTTTTGCAGATCTTCATCTTTCATTGGCGCATCGGACGCACCAAAATCAACCGTTTTCGCGATTATCTGTTTAACACCGCCAGAGGAGCCAATGCCCTGGTAGTTAACTTTACTGCCGGTCGCTTGCTGATAATCCGCTGCCCACTTGGCATAAACCGGAGCCGGGAAAGTGCCGCCTGCGCCAGTGAGATCGGTCGCTGCAAAAGCAGAAACCGCGCTCAGCGAGAGGGTGGCGGCAACAAGTTTGGCTACGGTGCTACGCATCAGTGTCATATTCCCTCCAGGGGAGTAAAAGTCAGGGTGTATGCCGTTGTAGTAAGGATCTGTATTGCTGCAGGAGGGAAAATAGGACAGTTTAGTGACAGCCAGATGTCGTTAATGTGACGGTTTTATGACAGACGAAAAGCATGCAGGGTTGCCACCAGTCCGCTTTTTTCCTTTGGGCAGCGTGGCGCTTTTTCATAGTTCACGCTGCGGGAGTCTCGGTTCGGTGTAGGTCGTCGCTCCTGGCAGGACTGTATGCATGGCCTCCCCCGTTCAGCCCGACTGCTGTGGCTTAACCAGTAACTATCATTTTGAGTCCAACCCGAATAGACATGTAAATAACGCCACTGGCAGCAGCTATTGTTAAAAGGTTATAAAAGTTACTAATGCAAAGTACTTGAATAAGATTACGTACAGAAAAAAGGATCTCAAGTAAAATCAAGTTAGTTGCTGTATATCACAGAAAAAATAGAACCCTCTTTATTATGGATAGCAGCGGATTAATTATACAAAAGGAAAATATAAAATTAAAAAATTTATCATCAGATGAATTAAATATCCCCACAGGTGGCGGAGCTAACTCTAACTCTGAGTTTAATCTTAACAGGAATAATTCTTCGAAAAATAAAGGAGAATCTTATAGTAGTGTTGATTCATGCGGGTCAGGAATAATGGGTGGCCTAATAGCAGGCTCGCCGGGAGGGCTTCCTGGTATGGCTGCGGGTATTGTTGGAGGAATGATCGCCGGTCAATGTACGAAAGATAGCTTCAGTAGCGGCAATGGCGGCGGCGGCAAATCCAGTTCAAATTATGGAGGCCAGTGTACCTGGTAACCGCCAGAAAAAAGAACCTAAAAAGCAGGCCAACTTGATGAAAATTATTATTCACTTCTTATTATATTTAGTCCTTTTTATTATTGGGTTCGCACTACTTAATAACGCTAATGTTCTTGATTTAAATACTACTTCAAGAAGTGAAACCATTTCTAAATTCATTGTTATGATTATCGTACTCATCGCTACAATGCGCTGGGGGATAAAATCTTATAAGCTATTAGTAGGCCGAAAAAAAATAGTAAAAAAGAGGAAAGCTTCTTTCCCCTTTTCATAAAACGTTTACCGTTCCAGGGACGGTCACAGGTATTCCTGCTCTTTCTGCCGCTGCTCATGAACAACATGATCATCCACCAGCTCACGCCGCTGCACGACTGTTTCAAACAACTCAGTTGCCCACTCAAGCGCTCCGTCTTGCTGCAGGAGAGAAAACAGGACAGTTTGGTAACAGCGAGATGTACGTAAAATGACAGCTTTATGACGCAGCGAAAATGAACAGCGCGACTTTATTCACGACAGCAAAGCAGACTGGCTACGCTTAACCATTGCGGAAAAGGCACCAAAAGCAATTATCGTTATTTTCTTATCAAAACTAAAAAACAAAAAACCCGCTCAAGGCGGGCTTTTTATCACTAACGCTTAACTGCTCAGGCTGTTGCCTTCATCGCTATCGTAAGGGTTAGCGAGCTGCTATCGACGCTTACAGCGCGACAACGTTGGTCGCTGAAGGACCTTTAGCACCGTTCTCAATAGAGAACTCAACTTTCTGACCTTCGTCTAAGGTTTTGAAATCGTTGCTCTGGATTGCAGAGAAGTGTACGAATACATCTTTGCTGCCGTCCTGAGGAGTGATAAAGCCGAAACCTTTCTCAGCGTTGAACCATTTTACTAAACCAGTCATTTTATTAGACATTGATATTTCCTTGATTATTTTTGAGCCACTCTTGGTGACGAATATGGTCTGCTTTGCAGATTTTTACTTATGGGGCACTTAGGAGGAGCTCACGAGGAAGGGTATCAACAGATAACGCTTGAACTGAGGACTGCTTTACTAAAACTGCTTACATAAGGTCTGTGTTTCAAACCGATGACGCTATACTAGCCTGGTTCCGATCCTCATTGCAATCTTTAATTTCGTTAATATTAAATTATCGACCGACCCCGCCATCAACCGCATCCCGCAGCGGAAAAATAACAGCGCGACTTAACAAAGGTAACGGCTTTCAGCCACTGGCAACCTTGCCCTCTGCCTGGCAGTGAGTAAAACCGCGCCGGCAAAGAATGTACACGACGAGTAAAGCTGAGCGGTGAGCCATCCGCTTTGCGCATAAAAAATCCGGCATGCTTTTAACAGCATTACCGGATTTTTCGCGTTAGGGTTTTGCCCCGTTACGTTAAAGCAGCCTCGCCTGCGGCCTCTTTATGCAAGACGCGCCTTATTCCACGGTAACGGATTTCGCCAGGTTACGCGGCTGGTCAACGTCGGTGCCTTTAATCAGCGCGACGTGGTAAGAGAGCAGCTGCAGCGGCACGGTATAGAAGATCGGTGCGATAACGTCTTCTACATGCGGCAGAGAAATGATTTTCATCCCTTCGCTATCGTTAAAGCCCGCATCCCGATCGGCAAACACATACAGCAGACCGCCGCGTGCGCGTACTTCTTCGATGTTGGATTTCAGCTTCTCCAACAGTTCGTTGTTCGGCGCGACGACAATAACCGGCATATCGGCATCGATCAGCGCCAGCGGGCCGTGTTTCAGCTCGCCGGCGGCGTAGGCTTCCGCATGGATATAAGAGATCTCTTTCAGCTTCAGCGCGCCTTCCATTGCGATGGGATACTGATCGCCACGTCCGAGAAACAGGGCGTGGTGCTTATCGGAGAAATCTTCCGCCAGCGCTTCAATCAGCTTATCCTGCGCCAGCATCTGCTCAATACGGCTCGGCAGCGCCTGCAGAGCATGGACGATAACATGCTCGACCTGCGCATCAACGCCTTTCAGGCGGCCAATCTTCGCCACCAGCATCAGCAGTACCGTCAGCTGAGTGGTAAACGCCTTGGTGGACGCCACGCCGATCTCCGTTCCGGCTTTGGTCATTATCGCCAGGTCAGATTCACGTACCAGCGAAGAACCCGCGACGTTACAGATAGCCAGCGAGCCCAGATAACCCAGCTCTTTCGACAAACGCAGCGCCGCCAGCGTATCTGCCGTTTCACCCGACTGCGACAGCGTGATCAACAGACTGTTTTTACGTACCGCAGACTTGCGATAGCGAAACTCAGACGCGATTTCCACATCGCAGGGCAGGTTAGCCAGCGATTCAAACCAGTAACGCGCCACCATGCCGGAATTATAGGAAGTGCCGCAGGCGATAATCTGAATATGCTCAACCTGGCTCAGCAGATCGTTGGCGTTGGCGCCCAGCTCAGAAAGATCGACTTCGCCGTGGCTAAAACGTCCGCTCAGGGTGTTTTTAATCGCGTTAGGCTGCTCATAAATCTCTTTCTGCATGTAGTGACGGTAGCCGCCTTTATCGCCAGCGTCATACTGCACGGTAGATTCGATTTCGCTACGCTTGATGGGATTGCCTGCGCGGTCAAGGATGGTAATTTCACGACGCGTTACCTCAGCAATATCCCCTTCTTCCAGGTAGATAAAGCGACGGGTTACCGGCAGCAGCGCCAACTGATCGGAAGCAATAAAGTTCTCGCCGACGCCACAGCCAATGACCAGCGGGCTACCTGAACGGGCGGCCACCAGCAGCGACGGATCGCGACTGTCCATAATCACCATGCCGTACGCCCCGCGCAGCTGAGGAATAACGCGCTGTACTACTTCGCGCAGGCTGCCGCCCTGTTTCTGTTCCCAGTGCACCAAATGCGCGACCACTTCCGTATCGGTTTCCGAAGCGAAGTGATACCCGCGTTCGATCATCAGTTCACGCAGCGGCTCATGGTTTTCGATGATGCCGTTATGCACGATAACGATATGTTCAGAAACGTGCGGATGCGCATTCACTTCGGACGGCTCGCCGTGGGTTGCCCAACGGGTATGAGCAATACCGGTGCCGCCAATCAGCGGATGCTGCTCGGCAGCCTCAGCCAGTTTCTGTACCTTACCTACACGACGCAGGCGAGTGACGTGCCCCTGTCGATCCACCACCGCTAAACCCGCGGAGTCATAGCCGCGATACTCCAGACGGCGCAGGCCTTCCAGTAGTATCTCTGCAATATCACGTTGCGCAACCGCGCCAACAATTCCACACATAGTTGTATTCCTGACTCATGGCGCCTAGCGCCCAGCGTTGTCGTCTGACCTGATATGCCAGCTTTGCTGGCTCCCCGAGCCTTGTAGAGAGTGGGGGTTATACTCGTCATACTTCAGGCTGCATGTGCGTTGGCTTTCTTCACTCATCCCGGTCGCTTACCTGAGTAAGTTTCCGGAGACTCGCTGCGTTGCCGCCTTCATGTAACTCGAATTATTCAGAGTTTATGTTTTATTTTTTCTTTACCGGGCGTTGCCAGCCCGATTTTTGCAGCTGTTCTTTGCGGTTATACACCAGCTCGTCGGCGGTCACATCCTGCATGACAGTGGTGCCCGCCGCGATGGTGGCGCCGCTGGCTACCGTAACCGGCGCGACCAGCTGCGTATCAGAACCCACAAACACATCGTCGCCGATGATGGTTTTTGATTTATTGGCGCCGTCATAGTTGCAGGTAATGGTGCCGGCGCCGATGTTTACGCCAGACCCGATTTCGGCATCACCCAGATAGCTGAGGTGGCCGGCCTTCGAACCTTTGCCCAGCCTCGCCTTTTTCATTTCAACGAAGTTGCCGACGTGTGCGGCTTCATCCAGCTGGCTGCCTGGACGCAAACGCGCAAAAGGCCCAACGGTACAGGAGACAGCCAGCTCGGCATCTTCAATCACGCTGTAAGGGCTGATTTCACAGCCGTCGCCGATAACGCTGTTTTTGATTACGCAGCCTGCGCCGATTTTAACGTTGTTGCCCAGCGAGACCTTACCTTCAAGGATCACGTTACTGTCGATTTCCACATCGCGGCCGTGCAGCAGTTCGCCGCGCAGATCGAAGCGGGCCGGATCGCGCAGCATAACGCCCGCCAGCAGCAGCTTTTCAGCCTGCTCGGCCTGATAAATCCGCTCCAGCGTCGCCAGCTGCAGGCGGTTATTAACGCCTTCCGTTTCGCTAATGCGTGACGGCTGTACGGTAGCGATACGTCGTCCTTCTGCCGAGGCCAGCGCAATAATATCGGTAATATAATATTCGCCCTGGGCGTTGTTGTTGGTGAGCTGGCTTAACCAGCGTTTCAGATCGCCGCCGTTCGCGACCAGAATGCCGGTGTTGATTTCGGTAATCGCCAGCTGCGCAGGCGTTGCATCTTTCTGTTCAACGATGCCGGTGACCTCACCGTTTTCACGCACAATGCGTCCGTAGCCGGTGGGGTTCTCAAGCGTCACGGTTAACAGGCCAATTCCGCCTGCGGGCTTCGCTGCGCACAGGCGCGCCAGCGTATCAACCATGATTAACGGCACGTCGCCGTATAGCATCAGAATATCTTCATCATCGGCAAAGAAAGGGGCGGCCTGCTGCATCGCATGTCCGGTTCCTAATTGCTCAGCCTGCAGCACCCAATTCAGCGCATCATCACCCAGCGTGGCTTTCAGCCGATCGCCGCCGTGACCGTAAACCAGATTAATTGCGCGCGCACCGACGCCTTTTGCCGCATCGATAACGTGTTGAACCATGGGTTTTCCCGCCAGAGTATGCAGGACTTTAGGAAGATCGGAATACATGCGTGTTCCCTTGCCGGCAGCAAGGATCACCACGCTCATTGCGCTGTTAGACATAGCCATCCTGATAGAATTTTTACAGAGGAAAGTTAAACGGTTTCGCCCTGAGATTACTACATTTTTCTCCTGGCGAAATTATCCGGCTTTCCGATTATTACCACGGCAAAGAATGCACCGCCGTTGGCGATAAATACAACGAAAAAAGGCGATTTTTAGCCGCTTAATTTTAGCTGTGTAGCAAGAAGGGAACAGGGCGGGGAACCATAAAAAAATGCCAACCCGTTTGGGCTGGCATTATTAGCTGCTGTTAAGCCTGATTACATCGCTTTCTTGGTCAGTTCGATGACGCGCAGCTTGGCAATGGCTTTCGCCAGTTCTGCCGAAGCCTGAGCATAGTCCACGTCGCCGTGAGCTTTGTGAATATGCTCTTCCGCTTTGCGTTTCGCTTCCAACGCCCGCGCTTCATCAAGATCTGTGCCGCGAATCGCCGTATCAGCCAGCACGGTAACCGTACCCGGCTGTACTTCCAGCACGCCGCCGGAGAGATAGATATACTCTTCTTCGCCGTGCTGTTTAACGATGCGCACCATGCCAGGCTTAATGGCGGTCAGCAGCGGCGTATGGCCTGGGAAAATACCCAGCTCACCTTCGCTACCTGACACCTGAATTTTCTGTACCAGACCGCTGAACATCTGCTGTTCTGCGCTGACAACATCCAGGTGATAAGTCATAGCCATTTTCAACCTCCCGGAAAACTACCCCGTGGTATTTCAGGCTGCGCTAGCGGCTTTGATATACCCGAATCACCGTCTTAAGCCAGCGATCCGGGATGAATTCTATGCCGCTCCGCCCCTAAAATAGTCAGGGGGAAGTCATTACAGTTTCTTCGCTTTTTCCACGGCTTCTTCGATGGAACCCACCATGTAAAAGGCCTGCTCTGGCAGATGATCGAACTCACCTTCCATAATGCCTTTAAAGCCACGAATAGTGTCTTTCAGCGAAACGTATTTGCCCGGAGAACCGGTGAATACTTCTGCCACGAAGAACGGCTGAGACAGGAAGCGCTGAATTTTACGCGCGCGAGCCACCAGCAGTTTGTCGTCTTCAGACAGTTCGTCCATACCGAGGATGGCGATGATGTCTTTCAGTTCCTGGTAACGCTGCAGAATAGACTGCACGCCACGCGCCGTATCGTAATGCTCCTGACCTACAACCAGCGGATCCAGCTGACGGCTGGTGGAGTCCAGCGGGTCAACGGCCGGGTAGATACCCAGAGACGCGATCTGACGGCTCAGGGTAACGGTAGAATCAAGGTGGGCGAAGGTGGTCGCCGGAGACGGGTCAGTCAAGTCATCCGCAGGAACGTAAACGGCCTGTACGGAGGTGATTGAACCGGTCTTGGTGGAGGTAATACGCTCCTGCAATACGCCCATCTCTTCCGCCAGCGTCGGCTGATAGCCTACTGCAGACGGCATACGACCCAGCAGCGCGGACACTTCGGTACCGGCCAGGGTGTAACGGTAGATGTTATCGATAAACAGCAGAACGTCGCGGCCTTCGTCACGGAATTTCTCCGCCATGGTCAGACCGGTCAGTGCTACGCGCAGACGGTTACCCGGCGGCTCGTTCATCTGGCCATAAACCAGCGCAACTTTGTCGATTACGTTAGAGTCGGTCATTTCGTGGTAGAAGTCGTTACCCTCACGAGTACGCTCACCCACGCCGGCAAATACCGAGTAACCTGAGTGCTCAGCCGCGATGTTACGGATCAGCTCCATCATGTTTACGGTTTTACCTACGCCCGCACCACCGAACAGACCGACTTTACCGCCTTTAGCGAACGGACACATCAGGTCGATAACCTTGATGCCGGTTTCCAGCAGTTCCTGCGAGTTTGACTGATCTTCGTAAGAAGGCGCAGCGCGGTGAATAGAGGCGATCTCTACTGCGTTGCCGTCTTCATCTTTCAGCTCGCCTTTCATATCGATCGGCTCGCCAAGCACGTTCATGATACGGCCCAGGGTAGCTTTACCCACCGGTACCTGAATCGGCTTTTTAAGATCGGTGACTTCCAGGCCACGTTTCAGGCCGTCAGAAGTACCCATAGCGATGGTACGAACCACGCCGCCGCCCAGCTGCTGTTGTACTTCCAGCACCAGACGCGCATCACCATTTTTAACCTCAAGGGCGTTGTACACCTGCGGTACAGCGTCCTGAGGGAACTCGACGTCAACTACGGCGCCGATGATCTGGACAATCTTTCCAGTTGCCATCTTGAATCCTCTACCTAATTCGTTTCTACCCATCGTCATGGTCGTCGCAGCGTCGATCGCGCGTTACGCTCAGCAGCCCGGTCAACCTGTCGGCAGCCGCGCCAGTGACGGGGTATACCTGGTTAAACCGCGGAGGCCCCCGAGACGATCTCGGTAAGTTCCTGGGTGATGCTGGCCTGACGAGCTTTGTTGTATACCAACTGCAGCTCTTTGATCAGGTTGCCGCCGTTGTCGGTCGCCGCTTTCATCGCCACCATACGTGCGGCCTGTTCGCTGGCCAGGTTTTCCACAACGCCCTGATAAACCTGGGATTCGACATAACGACGCAGCAGGGTATCCAGCAGCGATTTCGGATCCGGTTCGTACAGGTAATCCCAGGTTTTTTTCTTCAACTCGACTTCCCCTTCCGCTGGCGGTAACGGCAGCAGCTGGGTAATCGTTGGAGTCTGGGACATGGTGTTGTTAAATTTGTTGCTGACCACATACAGCTTGTCGAGACGACCTTCGTCATAGGCCTGCAGCATGACTTTTACCGGGCCAATCAGTTCTGACAGGGAAGGGTTATCGCCCATGCCGTTCACCTGCGCCACGATATTGCCACCTACGGAACCGAAGAAAGCCAGCCCCTTGGAACCGATAATCGCCAGATCGCTCTGAACGCCTTTATCAGACCAGGCTTTCATCTCTGCCAGCAATTTTTTGAACAGGTTAATGTTCAAACCACCACAAAGCCCGCGGTCGGTAGAAACGACCAAATAGCCGACGCGCTTAACGTCGCGCTCTTCCAGGTAAGGGTGCTTGTATTCCAGATTACCTAACGCAATGTGACCAATCACTTTGCGCATGGTTTCTGCATACGGACGGCTGGCCGCCATGCGTTCCTGCGTTTTACGCATTTTGGAGGCGGCGACCATTTCCATCGCTTTAGTGATCTTCTGCGTGTTTTTCACGCTTCCGATCTTGGTACGTATCTCTTTTGCGCCGGCCATTAGCTTCTCCTCAAAGCCTTGCGGCCTGCCTTTTCAGACAAGCCGCCAGACATTACCAGGACTGGGTTGCTTTAAACGTATCGAGGATGCCTTTCAGCTTCTCTTCGATTTCGTTGTTGTAGTTACCAGTTTGGTTGATTTCCTGCATCAGCTCGGCGTGTTCGCGATCGGCATACGCCAGCAGCGCAGCTTCAAAGCTACCGATTTTCGCCAGTTCGACGTCGTTCAGGTAACCACGCTCAGCGGCGAACAGCACCAGACCCTGTTGGGCAACGGACATCGGCGCATACTGTTTCTGCTTCAGCAGCTCGGTCACTTTCTGACCGTGGCTCAGCTGTTTACGGGTTGCATCGTCCAGATCGGAAGCGAACTGGGAGAATGCAGCCAGTTCACGATACTGCGCCAGCGCGGTACGAATACCACCGGACAGTTTCTTCACGATTTTGGTCTGAGCGGCACCACCAACACGGGATACGGAGATACCCGGGTTAACAGCCGGACGGATACCGGAGTTGAACAGGTTAGATTCCAGGAAGATCTGACCATCGGTAATGGAGATTACGTTGGTCGGAACGAACGCGGAAACGTCACCCGCCTGCGTTTCGATAATCGGCAGGGCGGTCAGTGAACCGGTTTTACCTTTTACTTCACCTTTGGTAAACGCTTCAACATATTCAGCGTTTACGCGGGAGGCACGCTCCAGCAGGCGAGAGTGGAGATAGAACACGTCACCAGGGAACGCTTCACGGCCCGGCGGACGACGCAGCAGCAGAGAAATCTGACGATAAGCAACAGCCTGTTTAGACAGGTCATCGTAAACGATCAGCGCATCTTCGCCGCGGTCGCGGAAGTATTCACCCATTGCGCAACCGGCATACGGAGCCAGGTACTGCAGCGCAGCGGATTCAGACGCGGACGCAACCACTACGATGGTGTTAGCCAGCGCGCCGTGTTCTTCCAGTTTACGCACCACGTTAGCGATGGTGGACGCTTTCTGGCCGATAGCCACGTATACGCATTTAATGCCGGAGTCGCGCTGGTTGATGATGGCGTCGATAGCCAGAGCGGTTTTACCGGTCTGACGGTCGCCGATGATCAGCTCACGCTGGCCACGACCGATTGGGATCATCGCATCGACAGATTTGTAGCCAGTCTGAACCGGCTGGTCAACGGATTGACGATCGATAACGCCCGGCGCGATAACTTCAACCGGAGAGAAACCGTCATGCTCAATCGGACCTTTACCGTCGATAGCTTCACCCAGGGTGTTAACTACGCGGCCCAGCAGGCCACGGCCAACCGGAACTTCCAGGATACGGCCGGTGCATTTTACTTTCATGCCTTCGGCGAGGTCAGCATACGGACCCATAACCACTGCACCTACGGAGTCGCGCTCCAGGTTCAGGGCGATAGCGTAGCGGTTGCCCGGCAGCGCGATCATTTCACCCTGCATAACATCGGCCAGGCCGTGTACGCGGATGATGCCGTCGCTGACGGAAACAATAGTACCTTCGTTGTGAGCTTCACTCACGACATTGAACTGAGCAATGCGCTGCTTGATCAGTTCGCTGATTTCGGTGGAATTCAGTTGCATATGCTCCAGTCCCCTTAAGACTGCAAGACGTCTGCCAGACGCTCAAGACGGCCGCGTACGCTACCGTCAATGACCATATCACCCGCCTGGATGATAACGCCTGCCATTACAGACTTATCGATTTTGCAATTCAGCTTAACTTTGCGTGACAGACGCTTTTCCATTGCGGTGCTGATTTTAGTCAGCTGCTCGTCGCTCAGCGCACTGGCAGAGATGACATCCACTTCCGCGGTCGCCTCCCAGGCGTCACGCAGGTGGATGTACTGCTCCAGTACTGCCGGCAGCGCGGACAAACGTCCGTTTTCTGCCATAACCTTGATAAGGTTCTGACCTGCTTCGTCGAGTTGGTCACCACAGACTGCGATGAACGAGGCAGATAAGGTTTCCGGTGCCAGAGCACCGGAAAGCAATTCGGCCATCTGTTCGTTGCGAGCGACTTCTGCAGCGAACGTCAGCATTTGTTGCCAACGATCGATGCTTTGATGCTCAACGGCAAAGTCAAAAGCTGCTTTGGCGTAGGGGCGAGCTACAGTAATTAGTTCAGACATCAGCCCCTCCCTCCTTACAGTTCAGCGACCAGTTTATCTACGATGTCGCTGTTAGCAGCTTCATCCACGGAACGTTCGATGATTTTCTCGGCGCCGGCCACAGCCAGCATCGCGACTTGCTTACGCAACTCTTCACGGGCACGTTTACGCTCGGCGTCAATTTCCGCCTGCGCCTGTGCCACGATCTTGTTACGTTCCTGCTCAGCTTCAGCTTTCACTTCGTCCAGGATCTGAGCGCGGCGTTTGTTCGCCTGCTCGATGATAACCTGAGCTTCTTCTTTCGCTTTTTTCAGCTGGTCGGTCGCAGTTGCCTGTGCGAGATCCAAATCTTTTTTGGCGCGTTCTGCAGAAGCAAGGCCTTCAGCGACTTCTTTCTGGCGCTTTTCGATGGCAGCCATAATCGGCGGCCATACGTACTTCATGCAGAACAGGACAAACAGGACGAACGCGATGGCCTGGCCGAGGATTGTTGCGTTAAGGTTCACAGCACAATGCCTCTCGTTAAGTTAACTTACTCTGCCGTTATCGAAGACAACCTGCAGATTCTGTTCATCGTCTGATGCTTTTCGCTCCAGGCCGATGAACTCTCGTTTGGCCCTGTCGCTTAGCCCGCGACAGCAAACATCACGTACAGACCCAGACCGACAGCGATCATCGGGATTGCATCCACCAGACCCATAACAACAAAGAACTGCGTACGCAGCAGAGGGATCAGATCCGGTTGACGCGCAGCGCCTTCCAGGAATTTACCTCCGAGGATGCCGATACCGATCGCAGCACCGATTGCCGCCAGGCCCATCATCACAGCGGCAGCCATGTACAGCAGATCCATATTCAGGTTTTCCATGACAGTCTCCAGTTTGTTTCAGTTAAAACGCAGTAGTGTTAATAAAAAATCAATGTTCTTCGGATGCCATCGACAGATAGACAATCGTCAAGACCATGAAAATGAAAGCCTGCAGCGAAATGATCAGGATGTGGAAAATGGCCCAAGGCACACTCAGAACCCACTGTGACCACCACGGCAACAGACCCGCAATCAGGATAAAGATCAGTTCACCCGCATACATGTTGCCGAACAGTCGCAGACCGAGAGAGACCGGTTTAGACAGCAGGCTTACCCCTTCCAGAATCAGGTTGATGGGAATGAAAAGCGGATGATTAAAGGGTTGCAGGGTCAGCTCTTTAGCAAAACCACCAACACCTTTCATTTTGAAGCTGTAGAACAGAATCAAAATAAAGACGCCCAGAGCCATAGAGAGCGTGACGTTTACGTCAGCGGACGGCACCACGCGCAGCGCAGGCAGACCAAATATATGCTCACCAATATATGGCAGGAAATCGATGGGCAGCAGATCCATAAAGTTCATCAGGAATACCCAGACGAAAATGGTCAGCGCCAGCGGGGCGATAAGTTTGCTTTTACCGTGGTACATATCGCGGACGTTGCCGTCAACGAAGCCAACCACCAGCTCAATAGCTGCCTGTAATTTTCCCGGAACGCCGCTGGTGACGCTATTGGCCACTTTGCGGAACAGCACCAGGAAAATCAGACCCAGCACCACGGAGAAAAACATGGAATCAATATTTAATACCCAAAACGTCGCCGGAGCGTCGTGCGGATTCACCAGCTCGAAAGTACGCAGGTCCAGCTGAAGGTTATTCAGATGGTGTCCTATGTATTCTTGCGGAGTAGAGATTTCTCCTGCAGCCATGATGCCTCTTACCCTTTGTTGTTAATTACAGCCGGTGCCACAATCTGAACCACCAGCACCGATAACCAGGTTAACCCAACCGGCACAAATACCGCGTTAAGCACGCCCAGCGCCAGAATGAGCAATAAAATGGTGACAAACACTTTCACCGCTTCACCGAGCGCGAAGCTCCAGGCTATACGCCCTTTTGCAGGGGCTTGCGCGCCCAGGCGCCAGGCCAAAATCACAAACAACACGTTTGGCAGCCAGGCTGCCAGTCCACCTGCGATGGCAGATGCGCCCCATGTGAAATCTTTAAGGGCAAAAAACAGCGCGCCAATAACGAGCAAAGTCGCCAGCTGCCATAGCAGCACGGTCCGGGCTAATTTCACACTGTAAAGAGACACTGACATGACGCTGAAACTCTCCTGCCCCGATCGGGGTATGTCGCGTGTCGTATAAAACTGCCTTTGCTCTTTTGAGTCAAGCAGCAAAAAACGAGCAAATTATACGGGCCGCACCTGCGATTTCAATCGATAAGTAGCGAAAAGGTGAACAATTATTTAAATTTCTTTCGGCAGCCCTATTTTTTAAAAGTCGCTTTCTGAGAAAACCGCCAGCTTATTACAACAATTCCGTCAAATTTATGCTCATAAAGCGTGCGTTAGATCACATTTCATTAATATAACGCTGACAAAATATGCAGGAATAATCTTAAAAAACCTGCCGAACTGAAAATAAAAAACTTTACGATTCAAATGGATAACAAAAATAAACGGATATTATGCCGGGAAGGATAATAAATAGCTTAATTTGACATCACGATTAAAAATTTCATCAACAATATATCGTTACTTCAGTTGAGTGATAAAGTCGATATATTTTCAACAGTGACTATTTATTGGCGTTTTGTTCGCTAACTACGTGATCATCATGATAATCAATTGTAAAATTCAGGTTAAATATTACTAAAAGTTTCAGATAATGACTACGCGCCTATTTAACTTCTGGGCAACAAAAGCAGCGAAAAAATAGCGAAAGTAAACAGAATCAAATGGCCATTTTTTAACCACAGACGTGGCTAAAAAAGATGCCACCCCGTAATAACCGGATGGCACGGAAAGCTAAAGCGCCTTAATAATGACCAGGTGACGCTCTCCTTCCAGCTGCGGAACCTTCAGCTCTACCACGTCCGTGACCTGAAACTGAGGTGGCAATGCCGCGATTTCCTCCGCTGGATGCTGCCCTTTCAGCGCATAAAAACGCCCTTCCCTGCCGGGAAGATGATGGCACCAGTTCACCATATCGCTCAGTGAAGCAAACGCCCGGCTGATAACGCCGTCAAAGGCGGGTTCGCCGCTAAAGGCTTCAACCCGGCTCTGTACCGGCTCAATATTTTGTAAGCCCAGCGCAAATTGAACCTGGCGCAAAAACCGTATGCGTTTGCCGAGGCTATCCAGCAGGGTGAAATGAGAATCAGGACGTACGATAGCCAGCGGAACGCCCGGTAAACCGGGGCCGGTACCGACATCGATAAAGCGGTTGCCGGTAAGAGAGGGGTTAACCACAATACTGTCGAGAATATGGCGCACCAGCATTTCTTGCGGATCGCGAACCGAGGTAAGGTTATAGGCCTTATTCCACTTATGCAGCAGTTCAACATAGCCTACCAGCTGCTGTTTTTGCTGATCGGACAGAGAAATGTTGGCTGCGCTGAGCAGCTGAGTCAGTTTATTAATCACAAAATATTCCAGTCGCTAAAGGCGGGGCAGGCTTCTGGCAGAAAAATCACGCCGACCGTGAGCGTTTGCCAGTGAAAAATAAGGCGGTTTCCCGCCTTATTATCAGGCGCTTTTACGCAGCAAGCCCTGCTTTTTCAAATAAATAAGCAAAATAGAGATGGCCGCCGGCGTAATGCCGGAAATACGTGACGCCTGTCCAATCGAGCTGGGCTTATGATCGTTCAGCTTGGCGATCACTTCGTTCGACAGACCGTTAACGTTGCGATAATCCAGATCCACCGGCAACAGCGTATTTTCATTGCGCTGCTGGCGATCTATCTCTTCCTGCTGACGGGCAATATAACCTTCATATTTAACCTGGATTTCAACCTGCTCGGCAGCCTGCGGATCGGCCAGCGCCGGACCAAAGCCTTCCAGTTCCATCAGTCGCTGATAGGTCATCTCAGGGCGACGCAGCAGATCTTCTCCGCTCGCCTCTTTAGTCAGCGGCGTATTCAGCGCCGCGTTCACCAGCGCAACATCGGTAGATTTAGGATGAACGTGGAGGTCACGCAGACGCTGACGCTCCAGTTCAATGCTTTCCAGCTTCTGATTGAAGCGCGCCCAGCGGGCATCATCAACCAGGCCCAGTTCGCGAGCGGTTTCCGTCAAACGCAGATCGGCATTGTCTTCGCGCAGCATCAGACGATATTCAGCGCGTGACGTAAACATGCGGTACGGCTCTTTAGTACCCAGGGTGCAAAGATCGTCAACCAGTACGCCAAGGTAAGCCTGATCGCGACGTGGAGCCCAGGTCTCTTTCTCGGCAGAGAGACGACCGGCGTTAAGACCCGCCAGCATGCCCTGTGCAGCCGCTTCTTCGTAACCGGTCGTGCCGTTAATCTGTCCGGCAAAAAACAGGCCCTGAATAAACTTACTTTCCAGCGTCGGTTTTAAATCGCGCGGATCGAAGAAATCGTACTCAATCGCATAACCCGGACGCACGATCTTCGCGTTTTCCATTCCCTTCATTGAGCGCACAATTTGCATCTGCACGTCAAAAGGCAGGCTGGTCGAAATCCCGTTCGGGTAAATTTCGTTGCTGGTCAACCCTTCCGGCTCAAGGAAGATCTGATGAGCATTACGATCGGCAAAGCGCATCACCTTATCTTCGATCGACGGGCAGTAACGCGGGCCGATCCCTTCGATCACCCCGGCATACATCGGGCTACGATCGAGGTTATTGCGGATGACTTCATGCGTCTGCTCATTGGTATGGGTGATGTAGCAGGGAACCTGCTGTGGATGCTGCGAGGCATCGCCCATAAACGAGAAAACCGGCACAGGATCGTCGCCATACTGCGGAGCCAGCACGCTGAAATCGATAGTGCGGGCGTCAATGCGCGGCGGCGTACCGGTTTTCAGGCGGCTGACGCGCAGCGGCAGTTCGCGCAGACGGCGCGCCAGCGGAATAGAAGGCGGATCGCCGGCACGGCCGCCGCTGTAGTTATCGAGGCCGATATGGATTTTGCCGTCGAGAAAGGTTCCCACCGTAAGCACAACCGCACGGGCGCGGAACTTCAGTCCCATCTGGGTAACGGCGCCGACGACCCGATCGTTTTCCACGATCAGATCCTCTACCGCCTGCTGGAAGATCATCAGATTGGGCTGATTCTCCAGCGCGGTGCGTACCGCCTGACGATAAAGCACCCGGTCAGCCTGAGCGCGAGTCGCGCGGACTGCCGGTCCTTTGCTGGCGTTTAGTATCCTAAACTGGATGCCAGCACGATCAATCGCGCTGGCCATCAGGCCGCCCATCGCATCCACTTCTTTCACCAGATGTCCCTTTCCGATGCCGCCGATCGCCGGATTACAGGACATTTGTCCCAGCGTATCGATGTTATGGGTTAACAGCAGCGTTTGTTGACCCATCCGGGCCGCAGCCATAGCGGCTTCTGTGCCTGCATGACCACCGCCAATGACGATGACGTCAAAAGGATCGGGATAAAACATGGGAAATACCTCGTTAGTGTTCGATCAGGGATCGTTGCCCTGGGGCGTGGATTCTACTCAAATTCATAGCGTGACGAAAGCGTCGGGATCGCAGGGTAATTAATAGAAGATCTTTATTCTTTAAAGGATCTCTTTGTTAGATCTCTTATTAGGATCGCCGGTTTCTGTGGATAAGCCCGGCTTTGCTTAGCAGATCAATCAGTTGTTGAGGATCGTTTGCTGTGAATGATCGGTGATCCTGATCCGTATAAGCTGGGATCTAAATGGCGACTTATCCACAGAGCAAAAAAGCATCACGGGTTATACCTTGGATAACTACCGGTTATCAGACCCTTTTGAGCATGGTTATCCACAGCTTACGGGAAGATCCTGGGATAAAAACAGTGAAAAAAACTGGGGATCAACCGAAAAAAGCGCGGAGATCCCAGCTTCGATCGCGCCTTTTACAGCAATGAGCGCCAGTTTTCTAACCAAACCTCTGCCGGATCTTCAGGGATCTCATGCTCAAGGACATCAATTTCCAGCCGCTCGCCGATGCGTTTTGCCCCCAGGCTGACCATCAGCTGCTCAAACTGCTTAATGGCGCCGCAAAAAAGATCGTATTCACGGTTACCAATACCTACCGCGCCAAAGCGTAAGTCAGAAAGATCCGGGCGCTGCTGTTCCAGCGCTTCATATAATGGCTGCAGGTTATCCGGCAGTTCGCCAGCGCCATGCGTAGAACTGACGATCAGCCACAGTCCCTGTAATGAAAGTTTGTCCAGCGTTGGGCCGTGCAGCGTCTCGGTTGAAAAGCCCGCTTCTTCCAGCTTGTCAGCCAGATGTTCGGCGACATATTCCGCACTGCCCAGTGTGCTGCCGCTAATAAGAGTAATATCTGCCATGGTGCGATCCTGCAACGCGCTGTCATCGAGAGCGAGCATTGTACGCTGTGATCAGGCTGGGATCTACCTGTGGAAAACAGGAAGATTAATAGAGTTTAAGACGTGGATCCGGCTGTCCGGCGCGGCTCCACGATCGGGATAAGTTTATGCACAGCTCAGGGCTTGATGGTGCGCATAATCGGGTTTTGCAGGGAGATCAGGGTTTCGGTGGACTGGATTTCATCAATGGTCTGGATCTTGTTGATAAGCACCAGCTGCAGGGCATCAATCGATCGGCACATGACTTTAATAAAGATGCTGTAGTGACCGGTGGTATACCAGGCTTCCACGACCTCATCCAGCGCTTCCAGTTTGGCCAGCGCCGCCGGATAATCGCGGGCGCTTTTTAGAATGATGCCAATAAAGCAGCAGACGTCATAACCCAGCCGTTTGGGATCGATCTCTACGCGCGTGCCTTTGATAATACCGGCCTGGCGCATTTTCTCTACCCGCACATGAATGGTGCCGGGACTAACGTTAAACTGTTTGGCCAGTTCGGCATAGGCGGTACGGGCATTGTCCAGCAGCGCATTAAGGATACCGCGATCCAGATTATCGAGTTGTAGCGTTTCTGCCACGTTACGCTCCACGGTTGGCTAAGAATAAAGAGGGAAGGGAAGTTCGTCGACCCGGACAGAAACCGGTCCGGCTGAGCTGAAGTCATCCTACCGTTGCCGACGAAGAATGCAAAGGCAATCTACAGGCGGCAGCGCTAACGCTTCCAGCGACGCAGCAGGCGCTGCTTCAATCCGGTATCGAAGCGCCAGATATGATCGAAAATACGCAGAATGCCCGGCTTCCCGTGCGCCGACATGGCGACCGCATGAAAGCGCTGGCGCTGCTGCTGTTGCTGGCGCCCGATCGTTTTAATAAGCGCATCCGGCAGCCGCTGAGCAATAAAATCTGAGACGATCACCGCATCCGCTTCCTGCCACGCTTTGCCCTGCAGGCGCTGCAGCACCGCCTCCAGACAGGCGGCGAGATCGGTGCCGCCGCGAAAGCGCTGGTTAAGGAAGCGGATCGCCTGAGCGATACCATCCTCCGCCGTCAGTTCATAACCCACAACTTCATGCGCAAACAGCATGATGTAGCAGCGGCGTTTATCGGCCAGCGCCACTTTGAGCAAGGCCAGACAAAAAGCTTTTGCGCAGCGCTCGTTAAAGCCGCCCATAGAGCCTGAGGTATCCACGCAGACAATAAAGGGGCCGCGTGGACACGCTTCCTGTTGCTGATGATTTACCGGGCGCTGCGTTATTTTTTCATGCCAGCTCTCGCCCTGCAGACGATAGGTCAGCAGGCGTTTCTCTACCAGCCGCCGGTAGAACTCCAGTTCCAGCTCGCTGATCCCCAGCGTCGCCAGTTCGGCAGGCAACAGCCGCAGCACATCGTCGCTCTGATGCAGGCCGTTAACTTCTTCCGGTACGCAGGCGGGCTCGCGCACCTGCTGACGCAGTGCCTCCGGCGGCGCCTCTTCGGTTGGGACAGCTTTCGCGGCGCGGCTGCGGCCCAGCTGCTGCGCCAGTTTCATCAGTTCCGGCTGCCCGGCAAGGAACTCGCCATATTCCACCAGCCGCTGGTAATCGTGGTGCTGTAACGGCGCGGCGCTCATATCCCACAGACGGCCAGCGGAGGCCTCTTCGTTTTCCGACAGCAGCGGTGCGAGCTGCCCGCTGAGCGCCATACGCCGCTGCAGTTCAGCCAGTAACTCTTCCCGTTGCTGCTCCAGCAGTTGCTCATTAAGCGTCATGGTTTGTAACGTCAGGCTGAGCCGCCAGCGCTGAAGAAAAAGCGTATGCTGCGCCGGACTTAACCGCTGGCAATCGCTATTGTCCACCAGCATCCGCGCCTGCTCAGCAAAAGGCGAAGCCAGCTTATCCAGGTCGTTTAGCAGAGAGGGCAATGCGGCGGTAAAATGCGGTGGGTCAAGGGTTTGATAGTGCTGGAACAGGTTAAATTCCTGATCCAGCGTAACGGGCACCGGCGTCGCCTTTAAATGCTCAACGATTTCTGCCTTCCAGCGTGGCATATCGCGTAACAGCGCCTGTTTCATGCCGGGGAACTTTTCGAAAAACAGCA
This sequence comes from Mixta theicola, assembly GCF_002895925.1. Taxonomy (GTDB): domain Bacteria; phylum Pseudomonadota; class Gammaproteobacteria; order Enterobacterales; family Enterobacteriaceae; genus Mixta; species Mixta theicola. The sequence continues at coordinate 185,681 of NZ_NWUO01000009.1, forward strand.
CCAGCTGCGGCGAAGCCAGCAGCGCAATCACCAGATCTTCGACCAGATCCCCTTCGCTAATCGACAGCAGCGCGCTGAGCGTATCCAGAGAGATCATCGTCTGGCTTGTTTTAGCTGCTCTGCCACATCCTGTAGGCTAGTTTCAATACGGGCCAGCCAGTCATCGCTGATAAACAGACAGCGCTGATGCTGAGTAAAGAGCGCGCGCTGGCTACGCAGCTGATTTTCCAGCTCGTCCAACGCCTCGCTGATTTCCGGCGGCAGGGCCGCATTATCGGCGTTTCCGGGCAGCGCCAGCCGAGACGACTGCAGGCTGACGTCGCGCAGCGCCAGGCAATCGCTATTGTCCACCTGTAAATCCAGCGTCTGAGCAAAGCCGATGCCGTTCAGCTTGCCGCGTACCTCGCCGCCTTTTTGCAGCCAAAGTTGCAGCGCGTCGTGGGTGATAACCACATGGGTGACCTGTATCTCATGCAGCATCAGCGGCTGTTGCAGCATCAGCGTCAGCGTCTCTGCGGTAAGCGAGGCGGGCAGTTCATAGTGCGCTTTGCGGCTAAACATTCCGCCATGCTTTTCCAGCCGGATCGCCCGATCGAGGCTTTGCTGCTGCGCCAGCGCCAGACGGCGCGCTTTAATGTGCTGTAGCCGGATAAGTATCGGCTGCTGCTGCCACGCCTGTTGGGTAATTAACGTATCGATTTCCCGATCCAACAGCTTCATTGAAGAGAGATCGTGCCACAGACAATCTTTTAGCAGGATCAGATCCACCGGCGCGATGGTTTGACGGCCGCTGTAAAAGGCGCAGGCCTGCAGCAGATGTATCGCCTTTTTCCAGCGCCGGTCGGAAATGTAAGGCGCCTCCGGTAACGCTTCCAGCCGCTGGCGCAGCTGATAAATCAGTTCAAATACCGGCTCCGGCAAGGAAACCTGACTGATGCTGGCCTGCCACTGTTGATACTCTTCATCGCTAATGCACAGCGCGCTATCGACCGGATTCGCGTTTTCATCCTGCTGGTGGATCAGCATATTACGGAAGTTGTGCTTTTCATGAACGTTATCCAGCCACAGGCGAATCAGCATTCGGTCATACAGCGCTTCCAGCCCGCTATCCGCTTCGGGCAGTTCGTTGGATGCGGTCACCAGCAGACGCATAGGAATACGTTCTTCGCTGTCGCCGTTGCGAAAGCGGCGTTCATTAATGGCGGTAAGCAGCGTGTTGAGAATTGCCGGACCCGCTTTCCAGATTTCATCCAGAAAAACGATTTCCGCGTCGGGAAGATAGCCTTTGGTGAGCCGCTGATAGCGGCCTTCATCTTTCAGCGCCTGAATGGAAAGCGGACCGAACACCTCTTCCGGCGTGGAGAAGCGCGTCATCAGATATTCAAACGCGCGCGCATGCTGAAAAGCGTATTTCAGGCGACGGGCAATCAGACTTTTGGCGATACCCGGCGGACCGAGTAAAAAAACGCTTTCCCCGCTAAGCGCCGCTAACAGGCAAAGGCGAATAGCATGGTGACGTTCATATAAGCCTTTTTCTAATGCATTGCTGAGGCGTGAAATTCTTTCCGCCAGTAAATGTGGTTGAGCCATAATCAGTCAATTATCCTGTTACTACTGCACGCGCAATACCCGCTTAGCGAGCGCAAACACTACTGGCTATCATGCTTGAAAGCGTTGATAGACGTCAGCTTTTTTATCGCGAAACGGTGAAGCGGCGCTCTTATTGTCTAATATTGACAAAGGTTGCCCAGACACAGGGGTGGGCTTTTACAGAAAATTAGGCATACTGTGCGCTTTTTGATGACCTGAGCCGTGCGCAAAAATGCGTCACTTCGCTCCAACAAAAGATGACATTATGAGCTCTGATAAGAAGCAGCCGCTCGCCGCAGTTACCCTGGCGGCAATAGGCGTGGTTTACGGAGATATTGGTACCAGTCCGCTTTACACCCTACGCGAATGCCTCTCCGGGCAGTTTGGTTTTGGCGTAGAGCGGGGAGCCGTATTTGGCTTTTTATCTCTGATTTTCTGGCTGCTGATCCTGGTGGTATCACTGAAATATATCAGCTACGTTATGCGCGCCGACAATGCCGGAGAAGGTGGGATACTTACCCTGATGTCGCTGGCGGGCCGCAATACCGGCGGACGCGCTACCGCGGTGCTGGTAATTATGGGGCTGATTGGCGGCAGCTTCTTTTATGGCGAAGTGGTGATTACGCCCGCTATCTCGGTGATGTCAGCAATAGAAGGTCTTGAAATCGCCGCGCCATCGCTGGATACCTATATTGTGCCGCTGTCGATTACCGTGCTGACGTTGCTGTTTATTATTCAGAAACATGGCACCGGTATGGTCGGTAAGCTGTTCGCTCCGGTCATGCTGCTGTGGTTTGGCGTACTGGCGGTGCTGGGCGCGCGCAGCATTTTTCATAATCCGGAAGTTCTGCAGGCGTTGAATCCGGCCTGGGCCGTGCATTTCTTTATTGAATATAAGCAGGTTTCTTTCTTTGCGCTGGGCGCGGTGGTACTGGCGATTACCGGCGTGGAAGCGCTGTACGCCGATATGGGGCACTTTGGTAAAATACCGATTCGTCTGGCCTGGTTTAGCGTGGTCGTCCCGTCGCTGGTGCTGAACTATTTCGGTCAGGGCGCGCTGCTGCTGGAGCACCCGGAGGCGATTAAAAACCCCTTTTTCCTGCTGGCGCCGGACTGGGCGCTGATCCCCATGTTGATTCTCGCGACGTTAGCCACGGTTATCGCCTCACAGGCGGTGATTTCCGGGGTGTTTTCCCTGACGCGTCAGGCGGTGCGCCTGGGATATCTGCCGCCGATGCGCATTATCCATACCTCGGAAGAGGAGTCAGGTCAGATCTATATCCCGGTAGTTAACTGGCTGCTCTATTATGCGGTGCTGATTGTGATTATCAGCTTCGAGCATTCCAGTAATCTGGCGGCGGCTTACGGTATCGCCGTGACCGGAACCATGATCCTGACCTCGGTTCTGGTATGTACGGTCGCGATCAAAAACTGGCACTGGAATCGACTGCTGGTGGCGCTAATCCTGCTGGGGCTACTGTGTATTGATATTCCGCTTTTCTCGGCCAACCTGATTAAAATTTTCTCCGGCGGCTGGCTGCCGCTCTGTCTGGGCCTGGTGATGTTTATCATCATGACCACCTGGAAAAGCGAGCGTTTCCGTCTGCTGCGCCGCCTGCACGAGCACGGTAATTCCCTGGAGGCGATGATCGCCTCGCTGGAGAAATCGCCGCCGGTGCGCGTGCCGGGTACCGCGGTTTATATGTCGCGTGCGCTGAATGTGATTCCTTTTGCGCTGTTGCATAACCTGAAACACAACAAGGTGCTGCATGAGCGCGTGGTACTGCTGACGCTGCGCACCGAGGATGCGCCTTATGTGCATAACGTTCGTCGCGTTACCATTGAACAGCTTTCACCGACTTTCTGGCGCGTGGTGGGCAGCTACGGCTGGCGGGAAACGCCCAATATGGAAGAGATCTTCCATCGCTGTGGTCTGGAAGGGCTTAACTGTCGGATGACGGAAACCTCCTTCTTTATGTCGCATGAATCGCTGATTATCGGTAAACGCCCCTGGTATTTGCATCTGCGCGGCAAGCTGTTTCTGGCGCTGCAGCGTAACGCGCTGCGCGCGCCCGATCAGTTTGAAATTCCGCCGAATCGGGTTATTGAGCTGGGAACGCAGGTGGAAATCTAGCGATGTATCAGCAGGGCAGCAGCGGCTGCTCTCAAATTGATAAAAGCGTGCCTGAACTTTTCCGTGCTTTGGGTTGGTTAGTTGTCTGAGGGCGGCCAGACAACAAACTGACAAAAAAATGGCTTGTCTTAAGATCCTGTCCAGAACTCTGTGCTGTACTTAGGAACATCTATCCGCGCCATTATCAAACGAGGGAAATCCGATGAAGAAACATGCTGCAATGGTTGCGATTGTTGCTTTGTTCACGATGCCGGCACTGGCGGCGCAGACCGGTGGTTTTGTCGATCCGAATGCGCCGCAAACCCAGGCCCAGAAAGGAGGCTTTAAAGGGCCGAAAAATGTGGTCACGGTAAAAGAAGCGAAAGAGATGAAGGATGACAGCTGGGTTACCGTACGCGGCAATATTGTTAAGCGCCTCAGCGATGATGATTATCTGTTCCAGGATAAAACCGGCACGCTTTCAGTGGAAATCGATGACGAAGACTGGCAAGGCCAGAGCGTAGCGCCTGGCGATAAAGTTGAGCTGCAGGGCGAACTGGATAAAGCCTTTAACGATGCGCGGCTGGAAGTGAAGCAGGTACGTAAAATCCAGGGCTAATCCCCGGCGCTTAGCTGCTGCGTTAGCGTATCCAACAGATGCTGCAACGTTTATCAACACAGCCAGAAGCCGTTATGGAAAGCAAAGCTGCATTAGTGACTCAGGGCATGGGTAAAGTCATTGTCCTGCGGCTGGTGAAGAATGAATTCGCGTATACGTTTACGGGCCGTAACCGGCCCGTTTCTTCGCCTAAATCAAATTCCTCCGCACCTCAGCGAAACGTTTCGATAACGATCACAGTTTCGCTACCTTTCTGTTGTCAAATTCGCCGCTTTTTCTGACACTCCCGGCTGGCGAAACGTTTCGCTCAGGAGCGAATCATGAAAAAAGGCACTTTACTCAACGCGGATATTTCCACGATCGTTGCGCGTCTCGGACATACCGACAGCCTGACGATTGGTGATGCCGGGCTGCCGATCCCAGCCGGCCCGCAGCGTATCGATCTGGCGGTAACGCACGGTATCCCCAGCTTTTTGCAGGTGGCGCAGGCCGTTACGCATGAAATGCAAGTAGAAAGCGCCATTATTGCTGAAGAGATCCGCACGCATAATGCCGGACTGCATCACGAGCTGATCGCGCTGCTGGACGCGCTACAGCGGCAGCAGGGCAATAACATCGCTATCGCCTATGTTCCTCATGAACAATTTAAAACCTTAACGCAACGGAGCCAGGCGGTGATTCGCAGCGGGGAATGTACGCCCTACGCAAATATTATCCTGTCCGCCGGCGTGACTTTCTGAGGCTGCTATGCAACCGCTACTGCAACTAAAAGGCATCGAAAAATCATTCCCCGGCGTGAAGGCGTTGAATGGCGCTGCGCTTTCCGTTTATCCAGGCCGGGTAATGGCGCTGGTAGGCGAAAACGGCGCGGGCAAATCCACCATGATGAAAGTGCTGACCGGCATCTATAAACGCGACGCCGGATCGTTGCAGTGGCTGGGCGAAGAGACGCATTTCAGCGGGCCGAAAGCGTCGCAGGAGGCGGGCATCGGCATTATCCATCAGGAGCTAAACCTGATCCCGCAGCTCTCCATCGCGGAGAATATTTTCCTGGGCCGCGAGTTTGTTAATCGTTTTGGCCGTATCGACTGGAAAAAGATGCACACCGAAGCGGATGCGCTGCTCAAGCGGCTTAATCTGCGCTTTACCAGCCATCGGCTGGTGGGCGATCTCTCCATCGGCGATCAGCAAATGGTGGAAATTGCCAAGGTGCTCAGCTTTGAGTCAAAAGTGATCGTGATGGATGAACCCACCGATGCGCTAACCGATACCGAAACGGTGTCGCTGTTTCGGGTAATTAACGAACTTAAAGCGCAGGGCTGCGGCATTGTCTATATCTCCCATCGCATGAAAGAAATTTTTGAAATCTGCGATGACGTAACGGTTTTCCGCGACGGCCAGTTTATTGCCGAGCGCAGCGTCGATACGCTAACGGAAGCCTCGCTGATTGAAATGATGGTGGGACGCAAGCTGGAAGATCAGTATCCGCGTCTGGATAAAGCGCCGGGCGAGATCCGCCTGCAGGTAGAAAACCTCAGCGGGCCGGGTATTGATAACGTTAGCTTTACGCTGCGCAAAGGCGAAATTTTAGGCGTGTCCGGGTTAATGGGCGCCGGGCGCACCGAACTGATGAAAGTGCTGTACGGTGCGCTGCCGCGCAGCGCGGGCAAAGTGGTGCTAAACGGGCGCGAAGTTAACGTCCGCACGCCGCAGGATGGCCTGGCCAACGGCATCGTTTATATCTCTGAAGACCGTAAGCGTGACGGCCTGGTGCTGGGCATGTCGGTTAAAGAAAACATGTCGCTGACCGCGCTGAGCTATTTCAGCAACGGCGGCGGCGGGTTAAAGCACAGTGCCGAACAGCTGGCGGTCAGCGATTTTATTCGTCTGTTTAATATCAAAACGCCGGGCATGGATCAGACCATCGGCCTGCTTTCCGGCGGTAATCAGCAGAAAGTCGCCATTGCCCGTGGCCTGATGACGCGGCCCAACGTACTGATTCTTGATGAGCCGACGCGCGGCGTGGACGTTGGCGCCAAGAAAGAGATTTATCAGCTGATCAACCAGTTTAAAGAGGAAGGGCTGAGCATCATTCTCGTCTCTTCTGAAATGCCGGAAGTGCTGGGGATGAGCGATCGCATTCTGGTTATGCATGAAGGCCGCCTGAGCGGCGAGTTTTCCACTGAACAAGCCACGCAGGAAGTCCTGATGGCCGCCGCCGTAGGCAAGCAACACAGCGAGGAGTTAGCACATTTATGAGTACGCAAACCTTACCAGCTCGTCGCCGCTGGTTCAGCAAGGCCTGGCTGCTGGAGCAAAAGTCTCTGATTGCCCTGATTGTGCTGATTGCGGTAGTTGCCAGCCAGAGCCCGAACTTTTTTACCGTTAATAACTTGTTCAATATCCTGCAGCAGACTTCGGTAAACGCCATTATGGCGGTGGGTATGACGCTGGTTATTCTGACCGCCGGCATCGACCTTTCCGTTGGCTCGCTGCTGGCGCTAACCGGCGCGGTAGCAGCATCCATCGTCGGACTGGAAGTTAATGCGCTGCTGGCCGTGGCCGCCGCGCTGGGGCTGGGTGCAGCGATTGGCGCTATTACCGGCACCATTGTCGCGAAGGGCAAGGTGCAGGCCTTTATCGCCACGCTGGTGATGATGCTGCTGCTGCGCGGCGTCACTATGGTGTATACCAACGGCAGCCCGGTGAATACCGGCTTTAATGAGAATGCCGATCTGTTCGGCTGGTTCGGCATTGGCCGTCCGCTGGGTATCCCGACGCCGGTGTGGCTGATGGCGGTGGTCTTTCTCGCCGCCTGGTACATGCTGCACCATACGCGCCTGGGCCGCTATATTTACGCCCTGGGCGGCAACGAAGCGGCAACCCGGCTGTCAGGGATCAACGTCAACCGCGTTAAAGTTATTGTCTATGCGTTGAGCGGTATGCTGGCGGCGCTGGCGGGCACGATTGAAGTGGCTCGCCTCTCCTCTGCGCAGCCAACGGCAGGAACCGGCTATGAACTGGACGCCATCGCAGCGGTCGTGCTGGGCGGAACCAGCCTGGCGGGCGGTAAAGGACGCATTATGGGCACGCTAATCGGCGCGCTGATCCTTGGCTTCCTGAATAATGGCCTCAACCTGTTGGGCGTCTCCTCCTACTATCAGATGATCGTCAAAGCGGTAGTGATTTTGCTGGCGGTGCTGGTGGATAACAAAAGTAGCAAATAGCGCTTACCTCTAAGGATATAAAGATGAAAATGAAAAAACTGACGGCACTGGCGGTATTACTTGGTGCCACGCTCAGCGCCAACGCACTGGCGAAAGACACCATCGCGCTGGTAGTTTCTACGCTGAATAACCCCTTCTTCGTCTCTTTGAAAGACGGGGCGCAGAAAGAAGCGGATAAGCTGGGATACAACCTGGTGGTGCTGGATTCGCAAAATAACCCGGCGAAAGAGCTGGCGAATGTACAGGATCTGACCGTACGCGGCACTAAACTGTTGCTGATCAACCCAACCGACTCGGATGCGGTAGGAAATGCGGTTAAAATGGCAAACCAGGCCAATATTCCGGTGATTACTCTGGACCGCGTAGCGGCGCAGGGTAAGGTCATTAGTCACGTGGCGTCAGATAACCGCTTCGGCGGAAAAATGGCCGGTGACTTTATCGCCAAAAAACTGGGTGAAGGCGCCAAAATTATTGAACTGCAGGGTATCGCCGGAACCTCCGCAGCGCGTGAGCGTGGCGAAGGTTTCAAACAGGCCGCCGATGCGCATAAGTTCCAGATTCTGGCCAGCCAGCCAGCCGACTTCGATCGTACCAAGGGCCTGAACGTGATGCAGAACCTGCTGACGGCGCATCCTGATGTGCAGGCGGTGTTCGCGCAGAACGACGAAATGGCGCTGGGTGCATTACGAGCATTGCAAACCGCCGGTAAATCTGATGTGGTGGTAGTGGGCTTCGATGGTACCGATGATGGGGTTAAAGCCGTTGAAGGCGGCAAACTGGCCGCGACCGTGGCTCAGATGCCGGAAAAAATTGGTCAGGTAGGCGTACAGACCGCTGATAAAGCGTTAAAAGGCGAGAAAGTACAGGCTATCAATCCGGTCGATCTGAAGCTGGTCACCAAATAACTAAAGAAAAGCAGGGCAACGCGCCACCGTTCAGGTGGCGCACTTTTCTGGATGAACCCCGAAATGACGCAAACCGCTAAACTCGCTGTACTTGGCAGTATTAATGCCGATCATATTTTAAATCTGTCACAGTTCCCGCGGCCTGGTGAAACGGTGATCGGGAAACAGTACCAGGTCGCTTTTGGTGGTAAAGGAGCAAATCAGGCGGTTGCCGCCGGTCGCAGCGGCGCAGTTATCTCTTTTATCGCCTGCGTCGGCGCTGACGATATTGGCGAACGTATTCGCCAACAGTTAGCCGCTGACCGCATCGATACTTCACCCGTCTCTGTTATTGACGCCGCCACTACCGGCGTTGCGCTTATCTTCGTCAACGGCGAGGGTGAAAACAGCATTGCTATTCATGCCGGTGCGAATGCCGCATTGACGCCACAGGTTGTCGCGCAGCATCAGCAGGTGATTGCCGGGGCTTCCGCATTGCTGATGCAGCTGGAGTCACCGCTGGAAAGCGTGCTGGCGGCGGCGAAGATTGCCCGACAGCATCAGACGCGCGTGATCCTTAATCCCGCTCCGGCAGCGTCGTTGCCGGATGAGCTGCTGGGGCTGGTGGATATGATCACCCCCAATGAAACCGAAGCGGAAATGCTGACCGGCATCGCGATAAAAAGCGATGAAGATGCGGCCCGTGCCGCCGCCGTGCTGCATAAGAAAGGTATCGCGCAGGTGTTGATTACGCTCGGCAGCCGTGGCGTCTGGCTCAGCGAAAAAGGGGAAGGTCAGCGCATTCCCGGCTTCCGCGTTCAGGCTATTGATACCATTGCCGCCGGGGATACGTTTAATGGCGCTTTAATTACCGCGCTGCTGGAGCAGCAGCCGATGGTGCAGGCGGTGCGTTTTGCGCATGCGGCGGCGGCGATTGCCGTGACGCGTCCCGGCGCGCAGCCGTCCGTGCCCTGGCGCGAAGAGATTGACCGCTTTTTACAGCAGCAGGGGTAAGCGGATTGGCTACCATGAAAGATGTCGCCCGTTTAGCGGGCGTCTCGACTTCGACGGTCTCGCACGTCATTAATAACAGCCGCTTTGTTAGTGAGTCGATTCGGGAAAAAATCGAAGCGGCCATACATGAGCTAAACTATGCGCCCTCTGCCCTGGCGCGCAGCCTGAAGATCAACCAAACCCATACCATTGGTATGTTGCTTACCGCCAGCAGCAACCCTTTCTATGCCGAAGTGGTACGTGGCGTGGAAAACAGCTGCTATGAACGCGGCTATAGCCTGGTGTTGTGCAATACCGAAGGCGATGAAGACCGCATGAATCGCAGCCTGGAAACGCTATTGCAAAAGCGCGTTGATGGCCTGTTGATCATGTGTACCGAAAGTCATCTGCCTTCTGCCGACATCCTGACGCGTTATCCGGGCATTCCTTCGGTGATGATGGACTGGGCGCCCTTTGACGGCGGCAGCGATATTATTCAGGACAATTCATTGCTTGGCGGCGAACTGGCGGCTAACTACCTTATTGCACGCGGCTATACGCGCATCGCCTGCATTGCCGGGCCGCTGGATAAAACCCCAGCGCGGCTGCGGCTGGAAGGATTTAAACAGGCAATGGCAGCAGCCGGCCTGCCTTTACCGCCAGAGCATGTGGTTGACGGCGATTTTGAATTTCAGGGCGGATTTAACGGTATGAATGCGCTGCTGGCCTGCAAATCGCGTCCGCAGGCGGTATTTACCAGCAATGATGCTATGGCCGTCGGCGCGTATCATGCGCTGTATCAGGCGGGGCTACGTGTTCCTGATGATATGGCGGTGATGGGATATGACGATATTGAACTGGCGCGCTATATGACGCCGCCGCTGACGACAATTCATCAGCCAAAGGATGAGCTGGGCGAACTGGCTATCGATACGTTAATTCATCGCCTCAAATCGCCCGGCGGCAGCCAGCAAAGGCTGGTGCTGACGCCGGAGCTGATTGAGCGTCATTCAGTCGCGCAACGCTAAGCCTTTTTACGGCGCTTTGCGCGATCGCTAATCAGGTGGCGGCCATCTCCCGGCTTTAACAACATAAATACCAGCGCCGACAGGATAGTGACCACGCCCATCGTCAGAAAAGTCGAGTGGAACTGTTCAACCGTAGTGCCGCCGAAGTTTTCATAGAAACGCAGCACCGCGGCGCTCACGGCCACGCCAAAACCGATCGCCAGCTGCTGCGTCACCGCCAGCATACTGTTGCCGCTGCTGGCATTCTCATCGGTAAGGTCGGCCAGCGTAATGGTATTCATGGCGGTAAACTGCGTTGACATCGCCATACCCAGCAGGAACAGCGGCAGCAGCAAGATGTAAATCTGCTCGCCCGGCGACTGCAGCGCAAAGCTGGCAATAAACAGACCGATAATCATCGTAATGGCGACCAGCGTGGTGCGATAGCCCAGCCTGCGTAGCACGCCGGTGACCGTCGATTTAGCCAGCATCGATCCAATCGCCGTCGGCGCCATCATACAGCCAGCGATAATTGCCGAATAACCAAATCCCACCTGCAGCATCAGCGGCATAAGAAAAGGAACGCAGCCGGTGCCAAGCCGGGAAGCCACATTTCCCAGGATGCCAATTGAAAAAGTGCGCGTTTTAAACATTGGCAGGCCAATCAGCGGCGTTGGATGACGGCGCGCATGCGCTATATAAAGCAGCAGTAAAAAGATACCAGCCAACAGAACGGCGGCGGCAACCGTACCGGCGACCAGTTTCTCTCCGAAGAGCTCAATGCCGCACGAGAGTAGCACCAGACCAAAGCCGAACAGAATAAAGCCTGACAGATCGAAGCGACGACGCGGTGTTGTAAAGTCCGGCATATATTTACGTGCGTAGACGATACCGAGAATGCCGATAGGGATGTTTATCAGGAAGATCCAATGCCAGGAAGCGTAGGTTACTAAAATGCCGCCAAGCATCGGGCCTACGACCGGGCCGACCAGGCCGGGCAAGGTAACAAAGTTCAGCACAGGCAACAGCTCGCTGCGCGGATAAGCACGCAGTAATGCAAGGCGCGCCACCGGCATCATCATTGCCCCGCCAATCCCCTGGATAATACGGGAAACGACCAGTACCGTTAGCGAGCCGGAAAGCGCACAGATCAAAGAGCCAAAGGTAAAAAGGAAAACGGCAACGATAAAAACCTTCCTTGTGCCGTAGCGATCGGCCAGCCAGCCGCTGACCGGAATTAACATTGCCACCGTCAGGGTATAGCTGATGACCGCAGACTGCATAGCAAGTGGGGAACGCTGGAGACTGTCGGCTATCGCCGGAAGGGCAGTATTCAATATCGTTGCGTCGAGCGACTGCATAAAAAAAGCCATCGCAGCAATCCAGGGGAGGCCGGCCATACTGCGCGCAGATTTGATCATTAAGCATCCTTCTTCTTTATTGTTTACGCGGGCAAAAACAAAAAACGGCAGAGAAATAGAGAATAGCATCAGCCGAAGCCGGTCACTTCGCCAAAAACGGGCAAAACAAAACGGACTTTGGGTTAATAGATGCGCAATAAAAGGTGGTTATTTACGCTATTGGCGAAAAAAGAAACGCTTGGTTGTTTTTTTTAAATTAGGGCTTGCGAGGTTCTGAGAACTCCCTATAATGCGCCTCCACTGACACGGCACAGCGGCTTACGCAGCGTCGAGTCAGGCGGTTCAGCAAAGCTGAATCGCCGGAGAAAAACTTCTGAAAAAGAGGTTGACTCTGAAAGAGGAAAGCGTAATATACGCCACCTCGCGACAACGGCACAACACGCCGGTCGCACCGCTCTTTAACAATTTATCAGACAATCTGTGTGGGCACTCACGGACGGGATATCGCAAAACTAATTGCAGTATCAAGTCTCAGAGTGAACACGTAATTCATTACGACGTTTTTATGAGCATCAGACTT
>NZ_NWUO01000010.1 GCF_002895925.1 Mixta theicola
AACGTTCCCAGTCCCACGTTCTGTCGCGACGCCCCCCGAACATAAATAACCCCCCACGTCCGCCGCGACATCTCCGAACTCACTTCCATCCCCAGTTCGCCGCGACGCCCCTGAACTAAATACCACCTCCAGCCCGCCGCGACGCTCCTGAACTAAATACCCCCTCAGTCCGCCGCGACATCCCCGCACAAAACTACAATCTCACCGCCTTTTCAGTTAAACTCCTCCCTTATATCTAACGTCACTCCTTAAAAGATCCTAAAGCCATGTTTGAAATTAATCCGGTGAAAAATCGTATCCAGGACCTCACTGAGCGCAGCGACGTTCTTAGGGGGTATCTTTGACTACGATGCCAGGAAAGAACGCCTCGAAGAAGTAAACGCCGAACTGGAACAGCCTGACGTCTGGAACGAGCCAGAGCGCGCCCAGGCTCTGGGTAAAGAACGCTCCGCGCTGGAAGCCATCGTTGACACCCTTGACCAAATGGCTCAGGGGCTGGAAGACGTTGCCGGCCTGCTGGAACTGGCGGTAGAAGCGGACGATGAAGAAACCTTCAACGAAGCCGTCGCCGAACTGGATGTCCTTGATAAAAAACTGGGCGAACTGGAATTCCGCCGCATGTTCTCCGGTGAATATGACAGCGCTGACTGCTACATCGATCTCCAGGCGGGCTCCGGCGGTACGGAAGCACAGGACTGGGCCAGCATACTGCTGCGTATGTATCTGCGCTGGGCAGAAGATAAAGGCTTCAAAACCGAAGTTATCGAAGCCTCCGACGGCGAAGTCGCGGGCATTAAATCTGCCACCATCCGTATCTCCGGCGACTACGCGTTTGGCTGGTTGCGCACCGAAACTGGCGTCCATCGCCTGGTGCGTAAAAGCCCGTTCGACTCCGGCGGCCGTCGTCACACCTCCTTCAGCTCCGCCTTCGTTTACCCGGAAGTGGATGACGATATCGATATTGATATTAACCCGGCGGACCTGCGTATCGACGTCTATCGCGCATCCGGCGCGGGCGGTCAGCACGTTAACCGTACGGAATCAGCGGTGCGTATCACCCACATTCCAACCGGCACCGTAACCCAGTGTCAGAACGATCGCTCTCAGCATAAAAACAAAGACCAGGCCATGAAGCAGATGAAAGCCAAGCTTTATGAACTGGAAATGCAAAAGAAAAATGCCGAAAAACAGGCGCTGGAAGATAACAAATCTGATATTGGCTGGGGCAGCCAGATTCGCTCATACGTGCTGGATGATTCACGCATCAAAGATCTGCGCACCGGCGTAGAAACGCGTAACACCCAGGCGGTGCTGGACGGCGATCTGGATCGTTTCATTGAAGCAAGTTTGAAAGCAGGGCTATAAGGAACCGACATGTCTGAACAACAACCGCAGGGCGCTGATGCCGCGCTTGAACTTAACAACGAACTGAAAGCGCGTCGTGAAAAGCTCAGCGCGCTGCGTGCACAGGGCGTGGCGTTTCCGAACGACTTCCGCCGCGACAGCGTCTCCGACCAGCTGCACGCGCAGTTCGATGATAAAGAAAATGAAGAGCTGGAAGCGCTGAATATCGAAGTCTGCGTGGCGGGGCGGATGATGACGCGCCGTATCATGGGTAAAGCGTCATTTGTTACGCTGCAGGACGTGGGCGGACGTATTCAGCTTTACGTCGCGCGTGACGATCTGGCGGAAGGCATCTACAACGAACAGTTTAAAAAATGGGATCTGGGCGACATCCTCGGCGCGCGCGGCAAACTGTTTAAAACCAAAACCGGCGAGCTCTCCATTCACTGTAGCGAACTGCGTCTGCTAACCAAAGCGCTGCGCCCGCTGCCGGATAAATTCCACGGCCTGGCCGATCAGGAAACTCGCTATCGTCAGCGCTATCTTGATCTGATCGCCAACGAAGAGTCGCGTAACACTTTCCGTATTCGCTCGCAGATTATGGCCGGTATCCGCCAGTTTATGGTTGGCCGCGACTTTATGGAAGTGGAAACCCCGATGATGCAGGTGATCCCCGGCGGTGCGTCTGCCCGTCCGTTTATCACTCATCATAACGCGCTCGACATCGATATGTACCTGCGTATCGCGCCGGAACTCTATCTGAAACGCCTGGTGGTCGGCGGTTTCGATCGGGTGTTTGAAATCAACCGTAACTTCCGTAATGAAGGCATCTCGCCGCGCCATAACCCTGAGTTCACCATGATGGAACTCTATATGGCCTATGCGGATTACAAAGATCTGATCGAACTGACGGAAAGCCTGTTCCGTACGCTGGCGCAGGATGTGTTGGGCACCACCGAAGTGCCTTACGGCGAGCAGACGTTTGATTTCGGCAAGCCGTTTGTCAAACTGACGATGAAAGAAGCGATTCAGAAGTATCGTCCGGAAACCAACCTTGCCGATCTGGAAGAGTTTGATAAAGCGGTGGCGATTGCGCGCTCGCTGGGTATCAAAGTTGAGAAAAGTTGGGGCCTGGGCCGCGTAGTTACGGAGATTTTCGAGGAGACGGCGGAAAGTCATCTGATTCAGCCGACCTTTATCACCGAATATCCGGCGGAAGTTTCTCCGCTGGCGCGCCGCAACGACACCAACCCGGAAATCACCGATCGCTTCGAATTCTTTATCGGCGGTCGTGAAATCGGCAACGGTTTCTCTGAGCTGAACGACGCTGAAGATCAGGCCGACCGTTTCCGCCAGCAGGTGGAAGCGAAAGACGCCGGTGATGATGAAGCGATGTTTTACGATGAAGACTACGTTACCGCGCTGGAGCACGGCCTGCCGCCGACCGCAGGTCTCGGCATCGGTATCGACCGTCTGGTTATGCTGTTCACCAACAGCCACACCATTCGTGACGTTATTCTGTTTCCGGCGCTGCGTCCGTCCGCGAAGTAATATCGTCAGGCTCGGTGAAAAGGGACGCTCAGGCGTCCCTTTTTACTTTGGCTGCGCGCTGGCGCTTTTCTTGAGATTGTCTTATTCCTTTGCCAGACTTAAACGATCCTTCTGCGGAGCCGATAACATGCAGCCGATAACGAGCCCCGACTTTATTCGTCACTGGCAGGAACTGGAAGAGCCAGATAAACCGCATTACCGCGACAGTAATGAACATATGGGCATCGGCGCGCCGCTGGGCCGGGCGCTGGGATTAACACGCATTGGCATTCATCATGAGCGCCTGCTGCCAGGGCGTCGCCTCTCTTATCCGCATGCTGAAAGCGCGGAAGAAGAGTTTGTCTATGTGCTGGAAGGGCATCCTCATGCCTGGATCAATGGCGAGCTATATGCCTTGCAGCCGGGCGATGCGGTGGCATTTCCGGCGGGAACGGGGATTTGTCACACATTTATCAATAACGGGACGGCGGAAGTCAGGCTGCTGGTTGTCGGCGAAGCGCAGAAAGAGGAAAACCGCATACATTACCCGCTTAATGCTGAATATGAAGCGACCCGAAAAGATCGCTGGCACAATCCGCCATCGCAACCATTCGGCCCGCATAACGGATTGCCGGATAAACCGCGCGGGCAGGGCTAACACGCCGGGCCGACGTTATAAACTGTCGCTTATGACTTTGTTTCTGCCGTCAGCCAGGTTGAAAACTGGGACCAGGGAATATAAAGCGCGACATTCTTATACAGCGTTTTGCCGCTTTTCTTATCGTTAATCTCTGCGCTGTAGCCGACAATCACCCCGGCCAGCGTATCATCAGACGCATTATAAACCGCGCCGCCGGACATCCCCTGAACCACGCCCGCGTCAGCGGCCACCACTACGCAGCTCGGCTTATTCCAGCTGTTTTGCAGGCTGCTATTCACCAGGTTTTTACCGGATGAAGCGACCGGCATCGCGGTATAAAAGCTGTAGCCGTACAGGTTAACCCGATCGCCCATAAAACCGTTACGAAAGCGCGGCGGCAGATCTTTTTCATCATTCTTATGGTAAATAATGGCCAGATCGCATTCAGGATGCCAGGCCTTAACCTTATATAAAGAGAACTTCGCAACGTGGGCGGCGGTCAGGCTATAGTTCGCGGTCAGAGGAATGGTGGTGCCCAGCGTGCCCAGGCCCAGCACCGTAGGGATACCGGTTACGGTCATATCAACGCGCCTCTGGGCTTCTTTACTGTATTCATAATGGCCAACCGAACAGCCGGTCAAACCCAACACCAGCAGGGCGAACGTCTTACGCATGATAAATCCCCGATATTGACCATTAAGCGCTGTTTATCCGTTGTCAGGATGTCGGCAGCCGCCTTGCTTTCTTTAATGCCTTATTTATCCGCTAAAAACCATAATGTTGTTACATTCCACACCGTTGCAGCATGGGGAAGGCAAACTTTAACAAAATACCACCGCCAGTTGTTAAGTGAGGGTAAAGGAATACTCTTAAAGGCGATGCGCGCTTTGCCCCAGCTAACCGCAGGATTATTGCTCGTAGCGCAATAAACCCTTGTCAGTTTCGGGGTGTTTGTCACATTAACGCTGTGCTTTAATAGCCGTCGTGACGCAATAAATAGATGCAGCAACACAACGCGTCATCCCATCCGCTGCCCGCTAGCGGTCTGCCTGGAGTCTGCAATCATCGTTTCTGGAGAATGTTATGCCTGTTTCATTACTGGCGTTGGCGCTGAGTGCGTTTGCAATCGGCACCACTGAGTTCGTTATTATGGGATTACTGCCGGAGGTAGCGGGCGACCTGCACGTGTCGATTCCTTCCGCCGGCTGGCTGATTAGCGGCTATGCGTTGGGCGTCGCGATCGGCGCGCCGGTAATGGCTCTGCTGACCGCGCGGCTGCCGCGCAAACGCACGCTGACCCTGCTGATGTCGATTTTTATTATCGGCAACATACTGTGCGCACTGGCTTACAGCTATAACCTGCTGATGCTGGCGCGTATTGTTACCGCGCTGTGTCACGGTGCCTTTTTTGGTATCGGTTCGGTGGTTGCCGCCAGCCTGGTTGCGCCTGGCCGTCAGGCATCGGCGGTCGCGTTGATGTTTACCGGCCTGACGCTGGCTAACGTGCTGGGCGTGCCGCTCGGTACCTGGTTTGGTCAGCTGTATGGCTGGCGCGCCACCTTTGGGGGCGTAGCGGTGATTGGCGTGCTGGCATTTATGGCCCTGATCGTTAGCCTGCCGACCAATAAAGATGAGAAGCCGGTACACCTCGGCAGCGAAATCAGCGCGCTGGCGAACGGCAAACTCTGGCTGTCGTTGCTGATGACGGTCTGCTTTGCGGCGGCGATGTTTGCCCTGTTTAGCTATATCGCTCCGCTGCTGTTACAGGTCACCGGCATCAGCAATCGCGGCGTGAGCTGGACGCTGTTTCTGATCGGCGCCGGCCTGACGGTAGGCAATATCATCGGCGGCAGGCTGGCGGACTGGAAAGTTTCCTTCAGCCTGATGCTGAGCTTTGCGCTGATTGCGCTATTCTCGCTGGCCTTTAGCTGGACCAGCCACGGACTCTGGCTGGCGGAAATTACTCTGTTCCTGTGGGCGATGGCGACCTTCGCTACCGTACCGGGCCTGCAAATTAACGTGGTGCGTCACGGTAAAGAGGCGCCGAATCTGGTTTCTACCCTGAATATTGCCGCGTTTAACGTTGGTAATGCGTTAGGCGCCTGGGTTGGCGGGGCGGTTATTGAAGGCGGCTACGGCCTGACCGCCGTGCCGGTGGCGGCCGCATTGCTGGCAGCGGTCGGGCTGATGGTTTGCCTGATCACCTTCCGTCGCGCTGGCGGAGAGGCGCAGCCGGTACGCGCTTAATTTAGCAGAGCGACGCGCTGGCGGCATATCATGTGCCGTCAGCGCCTTCGCCAGCTCCTCTCTCACGCCCGCCCGATCCCGATGCCGCGCTATGCGTCCCTGTTACCATTCTGCTTCATCCACTCCGTTTCCAGATGCGCTCTGCGACTTGTTGCGCAGGCCGCAGATTATCAAAGCGCTAACCATAATATTTCCTGCACGATAAATCATCGGAAATAGCCCGCGGAACGGTCAGTATTATCCGAGCGCGTTATGGCTAATTGCACGCTAAAGTGTGCGCTTATGCCTCATTGGCTTATTAACGCTTTATGTTACCTTATCTGTTTTATACAAGAGTGTTAATCTATGAAGATACACAAAATCATCACCCCAAACTTTTATAAGAAGTTTAAATGTGCGGGATCGGAATGTTTAAATGATTGCTGTCATGGATGGAATATTTACATAGATAAAAAAACACATGAAAAATATATCAATTCACCTGATGAAGAAATAAAAACCATTGCTAAAAGCAGTTTAAAACTGGCCAAAGGGGGCAAAAATAAATATTCCATTATTCATTTTGATGAGAATGGAAAATGCCCATTTTTTACGGCGGATAAGCTGTGTAAAATCCATCAAAAAATGGGCGGCGATTCGCTCTCCAATACCTGTGCGGGCTATCCCCGAAGAACGGATAGCTGGGGCGATCAGTTGCGCCATAACATGACAATGTCCTGTTCGGAGGTAGTGCGACTGGTGCTGTTTGAACAGGAGAGTATGCTACAGCATGAAGAGACCAACCTTATTGCAACGGCCGCCAAAACCACACTGGCTTCCCGGCATATCTTAGGGCAAAAAAATCAGCTTATTCATCTGTTTGCCTGGAACCTGATTGCTGCGCAAAGCAGCAGTATCGAAGCCAACCTGCTGGCGCTGGCTCAGTTTATTTTATATCTGCAGCGTATAAACTTTGATTTATCTGGCCGGCTGTCTGAAGCTGAAGCCTTTTATGAAGAGCTGATTGTGGCGCTTAACCGCGGCCAGCTGGTAGCGAATAGCAATACAAACGAGCAGTCTGCGCTGTTGAAACTTCGCGCCGTCATGGCGATTTTTAAAGATAATATAAATACCACGGTGCGTAATTACTCTCTTCGCGATAATTATATTTTAATTGCTGATTATCTGAGCGGAGCGGAAACCGCTGATATTGCTGCAATGCAGGCTAAGTTCACCGAGATTAACCAGCAATGGCAGCAGCTTTGTACGGTTTCATGCCTGAAAGAGCCGTATGTTATGCGTAATTATTTACATTATCAGCTCTACAGCAGCTGGTTTCCAGGCAAAGACCTTGCCCTTATTATGCGGAAATTTTACCGCATCGTTATGGATTACTTTTTCCTGAAATTTTCGCTTGCGGTGAAATCGCTGCAGCAAGAAATTAAACAGGACGATGTGGTTGAGCTATTTGCCGATTATTATCAGTACATCAACCACAGTTCATCAATGGCGGATAAACTCGATAAAGCCATCGATGAAATCAATGGCGGCGATGATTTATCCTGCCTGCTGCTGTTAGGCTAAAAACGCTGCCGTCTGGCTAATCAAGCAGGGCATTAAGCTTAACCCGAAACTGCGCGGCCTCGTGCTGCAGGTGCAGGCTAAACGCGTTAACCAGCGCCGAAGCCGGACGATGCAGCGGGCGGATCAGGCTCACCGTAAAGGGCACCTCAACGCTAAAGCGTCGGATTGCTACGCCGCTGGCCGCATAATCAAGAGCCGTCAGCGGATTCACCACCGAAATTCCCACGCCTGCCCGCACCATCGCGCATACCGACGCCGCGCTGTGCGTTTCCATAACCATTCGGCGCTGCACGTTCTGCTCATGAAACAGCGCGTCCAGCAGCTGCCGATAGCTGTCGCTGCGCGACAGGCTGATATAGCTTTCGCCGGCAAAATCCTGCGGCGTTAGCCGCCTGCGCGAGGCTAAAGGATGATCCGCAGGCAAAACGCAGACCTCGTTCAGCGTTAACAGTTCGATGCGCTCCGTACCGGCGGGCGTAATGTGGGTTTCGGTCAGGCCGAGATCGTGGCGCTGGGCTGACAGCCACTCTTCCAACAGCGGCGATTCCTGCGGAATGATATTCAGGCTGAGATCGGGATAGCGCTGCAGAAAAGGCTGGCAAAGCGGCGGCAGCAGCGACTGGGAAAAAACCGGCAGGCAGGCGACAGAAAGCTCGCCCTGGCGAAACTGACGCAATCCTTCCGCCGCGCTGATGATGCGATCGAGACCGTACCAGGATCGCTGCACCTCTTCAAACAGGCGCAGCCCCTGTACCGTGGGATGCAGGCGGCCGCGCACGCGCTCGAACAGACTCAGCCCGGTCAGCTTTTCAAAGCGGGCCAGCTCGCGGCTGACGGTTGGCTGAGAGGTATGCAACAGCTCGGCGGCGGCGGTCAGGTTGCCGCTGGTCATCACCGCGTGAAAAATTTCGATATGTCGATGGGTGATGTTAGCCATGATTTCTCCGAAAGCGAAAGCCATATCATATTTGCATAGACTCTGCAGAAACAGATATTTTTCAGGTAAAAAGAGCTATGGCGTAATGGGGGAAATTTTAAGGAGAAACCTCATGCCGCGCCCGCTTAACCACCCTGACAGCGCCCTGAACGCCGCTAACCTGCTGCCGCTAACCGAACGCTATGATGGTCCGTTTTGGGCCTATGATGCTGATATTATTCGCCAGCGCATTGCTCAGCTACGGCAGTTTGACGTGGTGCGTTTCGCCCAGAAGGCCTGCTCGAATATTCATATTCTGCGCCTGATGCGTGAAGCTGGCGTGAAAGTCGATTCCGTTTCGCTGGGTGAAATTGAACGTGCGCGGGCGGCGGGCTATGTCGCGGGCGGCGATGAGATCGTTTTTACCGCTGACGTGCTGGATAAACCGACGCTGACGCGGATTGCCGAGCTGCGCATTCCGGTTAATGCCGGATCGGTGGATATGTTGCATCAGCTGGGCGAGCGTTCGCCGGGCCATCCGGTCTGGCTGCGGGTCAACCCAGGTTTTGGTCACGGTCACAGTCAAAAAACCAATACCGGCGGTGAAAACAGCAAGCACGGCATCTGGCACCATGATTTGCCGCAGGCGCTGCAGGCCATTCAGCAGTACGATCTGCAGCTGGTGGGCATTCATATGCATATCGGTTCCGGGGTGGATTATCGCCATCTGGAGCAGGTATGCGATGCCATGGTAAGCCAGGTTATCGCGCTGGATCGGGATATTACGGCGATCTCTGCCGGTGGCGGCCTGTCGATTCCCTATCGTTACGGCGAAGAGGCGATCGATACGCAACACTATTACAGCCTGTGGCACCGCGCGCGCGAACGTATTGCGGCACATTTGGGTCATGCGGTGAAATTAGAGATCGAGCCTGGACGTTTCTTGGTTGCCGAGGCGGGCGTGCTGGTGGCGCAGGTGCGGGCGGTGAAAGAGATGGGCAGCCGTCACTTTGTGCTGGTGGATGCGGGCTTCAGCGATTTAATGCGCCCTTCGATGTACGGCAGCTATCATCATATTTCGCTGCTTTCTGCTGATAACGCGGCGGCGCAAAGAGAGCAACGTGAAACGGTGGTGGCGGGGCCGCTGTGCGAATCGGGTGACGTATTTACCCAGCTGGAAGGCGGCAAGGTAGAAACCCGCCTGCTTCCGGTAACGGCGCCGGGCGATTATCTGGTGTTCCATGATACCGGCGCGTATGGTGCCTCCATGTCTTCCAACTACAACAGCCGTCCGCTGATCCCGGAGGTGCTGTTTGATGGCGGCGAGGCGCGTGAAATCCGCCGTCGCCAGACCATTGAAGAGCTGCTGGCGCTGGAGCTGTAACACGCGGGCCGTTCCTGCTGCCATAGCGGGAGCGGCCGGGTATTTACGCCAGCAGCTCTTTGCGCAGCAGCACGATCTCCTCTGCCAGATCCCGGCACAGCATGGCATTCATTAAATGATCCTGCGCGTGCACTAGGATCAACGTCACCGGTAATTTCCCTTCGCCCTCATCGGCGCCGATCAGTTGCGTTTGTATTTGATGCGCCGCTTTAGAGGCTTCCGCCGAGGCTGCCAGCGCCTCGTCCGCCTGCTGCCACTCACGCCTGCGGGCTGACTGAATCGCGCTCATCGCATAAGAACGTGCCTCGCCAGCGTGAATCAACAGCTCCATGACGACTTGTTCAAAATTCATACTCACCTCGATTATTGGCATACCAGATTTGAGTTAATCATCTTATTGGAATACCAAATAAGCAAACTGCGCTAAAGATCACAGAAAAAAGCGGATAACAGGCTAATTTTGGTATGCCATATCAGGGAAGGGTTGGGTTGTCACAACAGGACGATTACTCACTTACCCTGAGGTATTGCTTATGTCTCTACAGGATCGACTGATTGACTCGCTGGGAAGCTTCGCCACGCGCTTTAACAGCTATCGCTACATCATGGCGATCAAAGCCTCTTTTATTACGTTGATGCCGGTGATTATCGTTGGCGCTTTTTCGGTGCTGATCTCCAATATGGTGCTGGATGCCAACAACGGCCTCGCCAGTTTCCCGGCGCTCTCTTTCTTGGCCGATCTCAAGCCGATCACCACCAGTATTAACTATGCCACGCTGAGCTTTCTGAATATCGGCGCGGTATTTTTGATCGGTATTGAGCTGGGCAGGATTAACGGCATTAAAACGCTGTTTCCGGGCCTGCTGGCGGTGATCTGTTTTATCGCCGTCACGCCGACTACGCTGCAGATGATGGTAGACGGGCAGATGCGGCTGGTAACCGACGTGCTGGCGAAACAGTTTTCCGATACCAAGAGCCTGTTTCTCGGCATGTTTATCGCCATTTTATCGGTAGAGATTTACTGTCGGCTGGAGAATGTCGATCGGCTAAAAATTAAGATGCCCGATACCGTGCCGCCAAACGTTTCGGCCTCTTTCTCGGCGTTGATCCCGGCGATCATTACCGTGTCGGCTATCGCTACCTTCGGCTTTATTTTTCACCGGGTCAGCGGCATGTATCTCTACGATGCGGTTTATCGCGTGGTGCAGCAGCCGCTGGAGTCGGTGGTGCAGAGCCTGTGGGGGATCTTGCTGCTGATGTTTGTCGCCCAGCTGTTCTGGGTGATCGGGATTCATGGCAATCAGATGATTAAACCGATCCGCGAGCCGCTGCTGCTGGGAGCGATTCTGGTGAATATGAACGCTTTCGAGCAGGGTAAAGAGGCGCCCAATATCATTACCATGCCATTCTGGGATGTTTATATGAGCATTGGCGGTTCAGGATTAACCATCGGCCTGCTGACGGCGGTGATGCTGGCGACCAAACGCAAAGAGATGCGCGAGATAGCCAAACTCTCTTTTGGGCCGGGGCTGTTTAATATCAACGAGCCGGTAATTTTCGGTATGCCGATTATGCTGAACCCGATTCTGGCAATCCCTTTCATCATTACGCCGCTGGTGACCGGCGCCATTGGCTATTTCGCTACGCTTACCGGTTTTGCGGGTAAAGCGGTAGTGATGGTGCCCTGGACTACGCCGCCGATTATTAACGCCTGGCTTTCTACCGCCGGCTCAATGGGAGCAGTGGTGACCCAGCTGGTTTGTATTGTTGTTTCGGTGCTGATCTATCTGCCGTTTGTCAAAATCGCGGCGCGCCGTGCCGAAGCCGCCGAGGCGAAAGCCCTGCAGCAGCCGGAGCTGGTGCAGCCTTAAGGAGTGGGAATGAGCAAATTGACCATTGATATTCCGCCAGATTTTATCCTGGGCGCGGCGGCGTCCGCCTGGCAAACCGAAGGCTGGCACGGCAAGAAGGCGGGGCAGGATTCTTATCTGGATGCCTGGTATCAGCAGGATCGTCACGTCTGGCATAACGGCTACGGCCCGGCGGTGGCGACCGATTTTATCAATCGCTATCGGGAAGATGTGGCGCTGATGAAAGCTTGCGGGCTGACGCACTATCGCACCTCGATTAACTGGTCGCGCTTTCTGCTTGATTATGAAACGGCACAGGTGGACGAAGAGTACGCCCGCTATTACGACAGCCTGCTTGATGAGATGGAGGCCAGCGGCATTGAGCCGATGCTGTGTCTGGAGCATTACGAACTGCCGGCGATACTGCTGGAAAAGTATGGCGGCTGGGGCTCGAAAAAGGTGGTGGATCTGTTTGTTCGCTACGCGGAAAAGGTGTTTGCGCGCTATGCGCATCGGGTTAAGCGCTGGTTTGTGTTTAACGAGCCGATTGTGGTGCAAACCCGCGTTTACCTCGATGCGCTGCGCTGGCCATATCAGCAAAGCACCGCGATCTGGATGCAGTGGAATCATCATAAAAATCTGGCGACCGCGCGGGTAGTGGCGCTGTTTCGCGCCGGAGGCTGGCCGGGCACTATAGGGACGATTTTAAACCCGGAGGTAACCTGGCCGCGTTCCAGCGCGCCGCACGACAGGAAAGCCGCAGAGATGTATGACCTGTTCTATAACCGAGTGTTTCTCGATCCGGCGATCAAGGGGGAATATCCGCCCGCGCTGCTGCAGCTGTTAGCGCAGCATCAGATAAGATGGGAGTACAGCGATGAGGATTTAGCGTTGATCGCAGCGCATCGCGTCGATGAAGTCGGTTTGAACCTTTACTATCCGCATCGGGTAAAAGCGCCGTCGCGCGCCTGGCATGCACAAACGCCGTTTCATCCCTCTTATTACTATGAACCTTTTGAGCTGCCGGGCCGACGGATGAATCCGTCACGCGGCTGGGAGATTCAGCCACGCATCGTGGCGGATATTGCCCGGCGGATGCGCGATGAGTACGGTAATTTCCCGTGGTTTATTGCGGAAAACGGCATGGGAGTTGAGAACGAAGCGCGCTTCAGGAATGCCGAGGGTGAAATTCAGGACGATTATCGCATCGCCTTTATCGCTGAGCATTTATATGAAGCGCTGCTTGCCCGGCAGGCGGGCATTAACTGTCAGGGCTATATGCTGTGGGCGTTTACCGATAACGTTTCGCCGATGAACGCTTTTAAAAATCGCTATGGTCTGATTGAGATCGATTTAGAAAATCAGCGCCAGCGGCGGATGAAAAAGTCAGCGCACTGGTTTCGTCAGCTGCGCGCCAGCCGTCAGCTGACCCTGACGCTGGATGATCAACCCAGGTAAGGAGCCGCAAATGAAACGTATCGTACTGGCCTGCGCTGCGGGCATGTCAACTTCAATGGTGGTGACGCGCATGGAGAAAGAAGCAGCGGCGCGCGGCCTGAGCTATCAAATTTACGCGATCCCGGAGCAAAACCTGCGCGAGGAGCTGCAAAACTCTGCCGGTGAAGTGGCCGTCGTGCTGCTGGGGCCGCAGGTGCGTTTTAAGCTGGAGGAGAACAGGAAGCTGACCGATAGCCATCAGATTCCGATTGCGGTAATTGATACGCTGGCTTACGGCACGCTAAACGGCGCAAAAGTACTCGATCAGGCGCTGGCTTTGATAAACTAGCGGAGTATCGCCATCTGTTATTATCGGTTAATCAGGCGCTACGGGATGGTGTTGTCAACGGGCTAAGGGTGATGAAGTGGATAAGGGCGCAGCGCCGCAAGAGAGAAAGCAGTATCAGGAGATTGGCGAGCATTTGCGCCAGCAGATCGTGGCCGGGCTTTATCCGGTTGGCTCACGTTTACCGCCGGAGCGTCATCTTGCTGAGACCTGGGGCGTGAGCCGAACCATCGTCCGCGAGGCGTTGCTGATGCTGGAGCTGGAGGGAACGGTCGATATTCGTCAAAGCTCTGGCGTTTATGTGATGCGTATTCCCAGCGCGAGCAGCGATGAGGAGGAGGCTTTTTTCCGCAGCGACGTGGGGCCGTTTGAGATGCTACAGGCGCGTCAGCTGCTGGAGAGTAATATTGCCGCTTTCGCCGCGCGGATGGCAACCAAAGCCGATATTGAGAATTTGCGGCGTACGCTGGAGCAGGAGCAGCGCGCGATCGCGCTGGATGATACCAGTCAGGATAACGATCGTTTGTTTCATTTGCTGTTAGCGGGGGCGACGCAGAATCAGATGTTGATGGATACGGTAAAGAGTATCTGGCGGCATCATGAAAATAATCCGCTGTGGCAACAGTTACGCAGGCATATTGAGACGCGCAGTTACCGGTTGAAGTGGCTGAGCGATCATCAGACGATCCTGGCGGCTTTACGTCGGCGCGATGTGATGGGTGCCTGGCAGGGGATGTGGCAACATCTGGAGAATGTAAAAAATACGCTGATGGAGCTGTCGGACGCCGATGCGCCGGATTTCGATGGTTATCTGTTTGAATCGGTGCCAATTTTTCAGGGTAAGCTGGTATGAGCCGCTGGCATATTGTTCCGTTGGCTGAGGTGCCGCAGTATCAGCCGCAGCTGATGGAGTGGCTGTGGCGTGCCTTTGGCGATGAGAAGAGCCGGGATTTTTTCGCCAGCGTGATAGAGAGTAGCGTGCGCGGCGCTGATTTCCCGCAGACGTTTGTGGCGTTGGACGGCGGGCTTCCCGTGGGAACGGTAGGCGTTTGGCGTTGTGATTTGATTAGCCGTCAGGATCTTTTTCCGTGGCTGGCGGCGCTGTATGTAGATGAAAGCGCGCGCGGCAGCGGGCTGAGTGCGGCGCTGCAAAGTTATGCGGAAGCGTGGTGTCACGCACGGGGCTTTGCCGATCTGTATCTGTACGCGCTGTGTGCTGATTATTATGAGCGTTTTGGCTGGCGCTATATTGGCGATGCGTTGGATTATCCCGATGTGGTGGTTCGTTTGTATCACAAGGCGCTGCGATAAGCGCGGCGCGTCGGTTTCAGTTCGTTCGGCGGCGGGGCTGAGTTTACGGTGGTTTCAGTTCGTTCGGCGGCGGGCAGGCGCTGCGTAAAGAGGTCGTGAACCCATCCCTGGGGACTCCGCCGCGTCATCCCTGACGCGGAGGCTTTACTCCGCTGCCTGCCCGCCGCCTCACTGGCTCTGATGTTTGTTTGCTGCCGCCTCACTGGCTCTGACGTTTGTTTGCTGCCGCCTCACCAATTCTGATATTTATTCGCTGCTGTTCCGTCGAAACTGCCGTCCTCTTGTGCACGACTTACATCACACTGGATATATCGGCGCGATACTTTTATGTGATTATAATAACTTTTTTATTTCAAGCGATATAATTCGGCCTTTATATAACGGATGGAATTACCTTTTCATATAAATGATATAAGTTATTATTCTTTATAATTACGCCCACTCACTAATAATTCCTGAAATGTGCCCCCGTTAAAATAATGGATGATTCTGACTTGAAATAAAGCCAATGATTATGTAATTGTCCACCCGGAAATTTGCATCATAAGTATATGATGTATGAGCTTCAGCCTGCCCGGAACCGATTTTTATTACCTGCCGCGCGACGATCTGGCCCCGGAGAAATATGAGGAAATTATTTCTCCTCGTTCCGCCTGGTCGCATATCGACAGCAAATATGTTTTTGATGACCGCCCAACTTTAGGTTTTCAGCTGATTAATATGCATGAGCGCGAATTTAGCGGCTATAGCAATCAGCCGCCGCCGCACGGGCCACGGGAGCGGGACAAGCTGAAAAGAATGCTCTTCAGCGGTGAGGTGGTAATGCTCGGCGGTTTTTCTGCCTCAAAGGGATGGCTTTTTTATATCGACGAGCACGGCGAACTGATTTGCCGCGACCCGCTGGCGTTTAAGTTTGACGGGGCGCAAGGCGTCATCCGTGAATATAAAAGATCGATCGCCCGCCGGGATTACAGCAGGCGGGGCGGGAAACCGCGCGCCACCGTTTTGCCGGCTCCACTGGCGAAGATAAAGCAGCCCGCGCCGCTCAATACCATCAACAGCAAAGCCGCCGGGCGGCTTCTGGCGGCAGGCGGGATTTATAACGGTAATCCTGACGGGTTCAGGCAGACCGCAGAACAGCTGGGAGGCGAGGCGCCCGCCGGTTATGACCAGATGATGTCTGACCAGGCCAAAGGCTTGCTTATTGCGGGCGCTTCGATAGCGGCTGGCCTGACTATGGGGCGATTAAGAGTCGGGGATGATAAAATTGCGGGGCCGGCGAATAAACTAAAGAAAAAAGGAAGCAATTTCGCTACATCAGAGATAGAAGCGCGGATTACCGCGGCTAATAAACCGATCAATAATCAAGGGATGTCAACTGCTGCAAGGGCGTGGGAAAAACATTCTGTCAGGCCAGAAGGAACCTTCGAACCTATAAAGGGCAGCCAGGCCAAGAAAAATGCGGCAGCAGAAAGCTTTATTCGTGATGTTTTGCACAATCCTGATACAGTGCGAAAAGAACTATCGCGTGGCGGTGTCGATTATCGTTTACCTAACGGGCGAGGAATTAGATTTAATCCTGATGGCTCGTTCAATACCTTATTGGATCCACCGGTGAAAAGATGATGAAGAAAAATCTGGAACTGTTTTTTTCCAGCCCAATGGAATATGAAGAACTGACCCTTGAGATCCAGTTGGATCGAGAAAGAATTATTGAGATCAATCAAGATAAAGGAGTAAATCATCTGGAGGCTGAGCTTTTTGGTAGCGATCAAGCTCATGGATTTGTGGCAAAAGTGCCGCTCGATGAGCTTATAGCTATTTTAATTGAAGCGAGAGAAACGCTTAAAAATAAATAAATTACACACTTCGTGCTGTCGCCCAGCCGTTTTTAAAATTTGATGGGACGCAGGATATTACCCATGAATCTAACAGGCCGGTTGCCCGCCGGGGCTACAGCAGGTGAGGCGCACGCCCCACCGTTTTACCCGCCCGCCGCCTCGCTGGCTTGGTATTTGTTTGCTGCCGCCGCACTTGTTCCTGCGTTTGTTTGTAGTTCTTCAACCCGGCGGGCTAACCGAATGCCTGCGCACCAGCGTTGGATTAAACGTATTCGTCACCTCCGGCAGCGGCTGATTATTCGCTAACGCTAATGCCAGCTCGGCGGCCTGCTGCGCCATTGTCACGATCGGATAACGGATGGTGGTTAAACGCGGACGCACATAACGCGACACCAGCACATCATCGAAGCCGATTAACGACATCTCCTCCGGCACACGAATGCCGTTATCGCTCAGCACCGCTAACGCGCCCGCCGCCATCGAATCGTTATAACAGGCGACGGCGGTAAAATTCCTGCCGCGCCCTAACAGCTCCGTCATTGCCTGCTCGCCGCCCACCTCATCCGGCTCGCCAAACGCGACCAGCCGATCGTTACAGGGCAAACTGTGTTCCTTCAGCGCATCGTAATAACCCTGCAAACGCTCCTCGGCATCGGAAATCGTATGCGTAGAACAAATATAAGCAATCTGATCGTGACCCTGCTGAATCAAATGTCGGGTTGCCAGCCAGGCGCCGTAGCGATCGTCCAGCGCAATACAGCGCTGCTGGTAAGCAGGCAGCGAACGATTAAGCAGCACCATGCCCGGCATCTGCTGCATCAGCTTCTCCAGCTCCTCATCCGGGATCTTTTTGGCATGCACCACCAACGCCGCGCAGCGATGACGCATCAGCTGCTCAATCGCCTGCCGCTCCTTAATCTCATTGTGGTAACCATTACCAATCAGCAAAAAATTGCCGGTCTGCCAGGCAATCTCATCAACGGCTTTTACCATCGCACCAAAAAACGGATCGGAAACATCGCCAACAACCAAACCAATGGTTTCCGTTGACTGCTGGGCCAGCGCGCGCGCGTTGGCGTTCGGGTGATATTGCAACTGTTCCATTGCGCTAAACACCGCCAGACGAGAATTTTCACTGGCCTTGGGGGAATTATTGATAACGCGCGAAACGGTGGCGACAGAAACGCCCGCCAGTTTGGCGACATCCTTTATCGTAGCCATGAATAGAGTATCTTCCGGGGTAAACGTTTACACATACTGAGAGTGTTGCGGAAAAGACCCGCAAGTTCAACCGCACAGAATGTCAGCCCCGTCGCAAAGCACACCGAATATTGCACTTTTATTTTTCTGACGGGAAAGGCTACCATGCCCACCTGTTTCTTTTGCTGACTTCTGCCTCCGCGCCATGACTTTCAAAAAAGTTCCGCATCTCGCCCACTGGGGCGCCTTCACCGCCGTAACTGAAAATGGCCGGCTCACCAGCTGCGAACCGTTTTTTGCTGACAGCAATCCCTCGCCGATGCTGCAAAGCATTCCGCAGCTGGTCTATTCGGATAAGCGTATCCGTCAGCCGATGGTGCGCCGCTCCTGGCTAAAAGCGCGGGAGAACAGCGATCGCACGCTGCGCGGACATGAAGACTTTATCGCCGTTGACTGGGAAACCGCGCTCGATCTGGTCGCGGAAGAAAACCAGCGCGTACGTGAACGCTACGGTGCCAGCGGCATTTTTACCGGATCGTATGGCTGGTCCTCGGCGGGACGGGTAAACCATGCGCGCACGCTGGTACGGCGCTTTTACTTCAACGGCGGCGGCGGCGTCGATCAGATGGGCAACTACAGCTGGGGCACGGCGCAATTCTTCCTGCCTTACGTGATCGGCACTTATATGCCGCTCACCGGACGCGTAACCGACTGGCCAGGCGTTATTGAACACGCAGAAGTGATGCTGGCCTTTGGCGGACTGGCGCTGAAAAATGCGCAGGTTGCTTCGGGCGGAGCG
Organism: Mixta theicola; assembly: GCF_002895925.1. Lineage (GTDB taxonomy): Bacteria > Pseudomonadota > Gammaproteobacteria > Enterobacterales > Enterobacteriaceae > Mixta > Mixta theicola. The sequence continues at coordinate 18,409 of NZ_NWUO01000010.1, forward strand.
GGTGAACATACCCTGAAACCGGCGCTGGAGCAGCTGGCGCGCAAAGGCACGCGCGTAATCAACGTCAGCCCGCTGCGCGATGATTGTCCCGCCTTCCTGAATGCCGACTGGATCGCGATTCGCCCCAATACCGATGTCGCCCTGATGCTGGCGCTTGGCTATGAAATTGAACGCCTTGGCGCGGCGGACCGCGACTTTCTTAACAGCCACTGCGTTGGCTATCCGCAGCTGCGGGATTATCTGCTGGGACAAAGCGACGGTGTCGCGAAAACGCCGCAGTGGGCCAGCGCTATCACCGGCGTCGCGGCGGAGCGCATCGCCGAACTGGCGCGTCAGCTAATCGGTAAACGCAGCTTTATCACCTGTTCCTATGCGGTACAGCGTGCGCATCGCGGCGAACAGCCCTACTGGATGATGATTGCGCTCTCCGCCATGCTGGGACAGCCGGGCCTGCCGGGCGCAGGCTTCTCGTTTGGGCATGGTTCGATGAACAGCGTGGGCAATCCGCGCATTGATACGCCTGCGCCGCAGCTGCCCACCGGGCCAAACCCGGCCGGGCTGGCGATCCCGGTCGCGCGCATCTGCGATATGCTGCTGCAGCCCGGCGAAAGTTATGCTTTCCAGGGACAAACGCACCGCTATCCCGATATTCATCTGATGCACTGGGCGGGCGGTAACCCTTTCCATCATCATCAGCAGCTTAACCGGCTGGTGGAGGGCTGGCAGCGGCCAGACACGGTTATCGTACAGGATATTGTCTGGACGCCAGCGGCGCAGATGGCCGATATTGTATTGCCGGTCACCACCACGCTGGAGCGTAACGACATCGGCGGCTCCTCGCGCGATCGCTTTGTTTTCGCTATGCATCAGGCGATCGCTCCACAGCATCAGGCGCGTAACGATTTCGATATTTTTGCCGATCTGGCCGAGCGCCTCGGCTATCGGGAACGCTTCACCGAAAACCGTAATGAGATGCAATGGATCGCCCACCTTTATCAGCAGTGCGGCGAAGCGCAGCAGTGTAAAGGCGTACAGTGGCCGACGTTTGATGAATTCTGGCAGCGCGGCTATGCCGACGTTCCGGCCAGCGAGCGCGACTACATCTTTATGTCTGACTTTCGCGCCGATGCGCAGGCCAGCCCGCTACAGACGGATAGCGGGAAAATCGAACTCTTTTGCCAGACCATCGCTGATTATCAGCTGGACGACATGGCGGGGCACCCGGAGTGGCGCGCGCCGCAGGAGTGGCTGGGCAGCGAACAGGCAGATCGCTTCCCGCTGCATCTGATCTCTGTTCAGCCGGCTGACCGATTGCACAGCCAGCTGGATGCGACGCCGAACGTACAGGCGAACAAAACCGCCGGACATGAAACGCTGTGGATGCATCCGCAGGATGCGGCGGCACGCGGCATCAGCGATGGCGATGAAATTGAGGTCTTTAATTCGCGCGGCATTATGCTGGCGGGTGTCCGGCTGAACGCTGGCCTGACGCCGGGCGTGGTGGTTATCTCTACCGGCGCCTGGTTCGATCCTGGCTTTGGCGGAGCCTGGCATCCCTGGGACCGCGCCGGCAATCCTAATGTTCTGACGCTGGATATTGGTACCTCGTTGTTAACGCAGGGGCCGAACGCTATGTCCTGTCTGGTAGAGATCCGTCAACGGCAAACGTTGCAAAAAAGCTGATAAATCACATAGCTGGTTACATTTTGCGGGTAACTGTTGCGAATCATTGATAGCCGCCCGTCGCTGCCGCTTGGTACATTTTAAATCCCAGAGGTATTGATGGGTGAACATCAACAAGTTTATTGATTACACCAACCTGCGCAGATGCGCAGGTTTTTTTTGCCTGCCTTAAGGTCACGGACCATGCCCCGCATACAAAAATTTCTTGGAAAAGACCAGATTAAAGCGCCGTTCAATCCATTTCGGTTTCGCCTTATTTGCCTGGGCGTGCTGGGATGCCTGACCGTTCTGCTGGCCCGTGTCGCCGACCTGCAGTTAATTAATCATCCGATGCTGGAACACGAAGCGGATCAGCGTTCGCTGCGTACCGTTACCCTGCCCACTAACCGTGGCACCCTGCTGGACCGCAATGGCGAAACGCTGGCGCTTAGCGTCCCCTCACGCGACATCATTGCCGACCCGCAGCGCGTACTGGAGGCGAACCCCGATTTCACCAGCCCCAAATGGGAATATCTGGCCAACGCGCTTAACCAACGTCCGGAACAGCTACAGCAGCAAATTACCGCCAACCCGCATCGCCGCTTCCTTTACCTGGGCCACAAAATCGAACTGGGCATTGCCAAGGATATTAGCAAGCTGCATCTGAAAGGCATTAGTACTGTGTATAACGACAGCCGTTTTTATCCGATGAGCGAAGCGGCGGCGCCGCTTATTGGCATCGTCGGGGCCGATAACATCGGGCTGAACGGGCTGGAAAAAGGCTATGACAAAGTGCTGCAGGGGCAGCCGGGCGTCGAGAAATATCGCCAGGATCGCGAAGGCAACATCATTTCCATGATCGATTATCAGCCGCCGAAGCAGCCGCCTACCGTGCAGCTCAGCGTTGATAAATTCGATCAGTACACGCTTTACAGCAAGCTGCGCGATGGCGTGCTGCTGAATAAGGCGGATTCCGGCGCGGCGGTACTGGTTAAGATTGATACCGGGGAAATCCTTGGAATGGCCTCCTATCCTTCGTTCAACCCGAACAACTACGCGGACGTCTCGCCTGCGCAGATGCGTAACGTGGCGATCAATGACAGCTTTGAACCGGGATCGACGGTAAAACCGCTGGTGGTAATGGAGGGGCTGGAGCGTGGCCTGGTGCGGCCTGACTCGGTGCTGGATACCACGCCGTACCGCGTTAACGGCCACCTGATCCGCGACGTGGGCCACTGGCCACGCCTGACCATGACCGGCATCCTGCAAAAATCGAGCGACATCGGCGTATCGCATATTGCGCTGGCAATGCCAGCAGAAGCGCTGGTGAATACCTATCACGCTTTTGGTCTGGGTAAGCCGACCGGCCTGGGGCTGACCGGCGAAAGCGTCGGCTATTTTCCGCTGCATCGTCAGCGCTGGGCGGATATTGAACGCGCTACCTTCTCGTTTGGCTACGGATTACGCGTCACGCCGCTACAGATCGCCCGTGAATATGCCACGCTGGGCAGCTATGGCATTTACCGTCCGCTTTCCATTACCAGGGTAACGCCGCCGGTGATCGGTAAACAGGTCGCCAATCCGGAAACGGTAAAAACGGTGGTGCATATGCTGGAGAGCGATGTATTGCCTGGCGGGACCGGCATTCGCGCGGCGGTGCCGGGCTACCGGTTAGCCACCAAAACCGGTACGGCGGAGAAAATGGGCGCCAGCGGAAAATATGACGGCGGCTACGTTAACTATACTGCCGGCATCGCTCCGGCCAGCAATCCGCAGGTGGCGCTGGTGGTAATGATTAACCATCCTACCGCGGGCGATCACTTTGGCGGCTCGGTCGCCGCGCCGATCTTCGGTAACATTATGGCGCCGGTGCTGAAGCATATGAATATCGCCCCCGATGCGCTGGTAAGCGCCGCGCCGCATTAAGGAGGCTGAGATACAACCGCGCAATAAAATAGCCTGTTTGTTTTTTTAACCTGCCAGCGTTGAGTTCAGCAAACCTTTGCTGCATGGTGATAGGCAGTTTTTTAACTGCTAAGGAACTGGCATGTTGTTTAATTTTTTCCGTTTTCTGTTTCGTCTACTGTGGCGTGTACAGCTGCGCGGCGATCTCTCCGGGCTGCGCAAAGAAAAGGTACTGATTGCGCCTAATCACGCGTCGTTTATGGACGGCGCCTTGCTGGCGCTGTTCCTGCCGGTAAAGCCCGTTTTCGCCGTCTATTCCGATATTACCGATAAGTGGTTTATGCGCCTGCTTAAGCCGCTGGTGGATTTTGTTCCGCTCGATCCTACGCGGCCCATGTCGCTTAAATACCTGGTGCGTACGCTTAATGAGGGGCGTCCGGTGGTGATCTTCCCGGAAGGGCGCATTACCATCACCGGTTCTTTAATGAAAATCTACAGCGGAGCCGGCTTTGTCGCGGCGAAATCGCAGGCGACGATCGTACCGATGCGCATCGAAGGTGCGGAATACACGCCTTTTGGTCGCCTCGGCGGCACCTTTAAGCGCCGCCTGTTCCCGCGCATTACCCTGACGGTGCTGCCGTCCACCCTGATTCCCATGCCCGATGCGCCACGCGCCCGCGACCGGCGCGCCCTGGCCGGTGAGCATCTGCATCATATTATGATGGAGGCGCGAATGGCGGTGCGTCCGCGCGAAACGCTGTTCGAAGCTTTTCTCAGCGCCCGTACCCGCTACGGCTGGTTCAAGCCCTGCATCGAAGATATTAGTTTTGCCCCGGACAGCTACAGCGGCCTGCTGAAAAAATCGCTGGGCGTGGGGCGCATTCTGGAACGCTATAGCCAGCAAGGCGAATATGTCGGCCTGCTGCTGCCGAACACCACGGTGACCGCCGCCGCTATTTTCGGCGCCACGCTACGCGCACGCGTTCCGGCAATGCTGAACTACACCGCCGGAGTAAACGGCCTGACCAGCGCGGTTACCGCCGCCCGGATAAAAACCGTTTTCACCTCGCGGCAGTTTCTGGATAAAGGCAACCTGTGGCATCTGCCGCAGGGGATCCCGCAGGTAAAGTGGATCTTCCTGGAAGATCTGAAAGATACTCTTACCGGCAAAGATAAGCTGTGGATCCTGGCGCATCTGCTGATTCCCCGGCACGCTATGCTGCCGCAGCGGGCGGAGGATGCGGCGATGGTGCTGTTCACTTCCGGCTCGGAAGGCAATCCGAAAGGGGTCGTACACTCGCATAAAAGCCTGCTGGCGAACGTGGAACAGATTCGTACCGTCGCGGACTTTACGCCGCGCGATCGCTTTATGGCTTCGCTGCCGCTGTTCCATGCCTTTGGCCTGACGGTTGGCCTGTTCACCCCATTATTTACCGGCGCTCAGGTGTTTTTATATCCCAGCCCGCTGCACTATCGCATCGTGCCGGAGCTGGTATATGACCGTAACTGCACCGTGCTGTTTGGCACCTCGACCTTCCTCGGCAACTATGCCCGTTTCGCCAATCCCTATGATTTTGCGCGCCTGCGCTATGTGGTGGCCGGGGCGGAGAAACTGCAGGAGGGAGTGCGTCAGCTTTATCAGGATCGTTTCGGCATCCGTATTCTGGAAGGTTATGGCGTTACCGAATGCGCGCCGGTGGTGGCGATTAACGTGCCGATGGCGGCAAAACCGCATACCGTTGGCCGTCTGCTGCCGGGCATGGATTCGCGTCTGATGTCGGTGCCTGGCATTGAACAGGGCGGACGGCTACAGCTGCGCGGACCGAATATTATGAATGGCTATCTGCGCGTGGAGCGTCCTGGCGAGCTGGAGCCGCCAATGGCCGATAACGGCGAGGGCGTTATGGAGCCGGGCTGGTACGATACCGGCGACATTGTCAGCTTTGATGAAGGCGGCTTCTGCCAGATTCAGGGCAGGGCGAAACGCTTTGCCAAAATTGCCGGCGAGATGGTTTCCCTGGAAGTTGTTGAGCAGATCGCCCTGAAAGCCTCGCCGGAAAAACAGCATGCCGCCACCATAAAGCCGGACGGCAATCGTGGCGAAGCGCTGGTGCTGTTCACCACCGATCACGAACTGCAGCGCGATAGTCTGCAGCAGGCGGCCCGCGAGCTGGGCGCGGCGGAGCTGGCGATACCGCGAGATATTCGTTTCCTGCAACAGCTGCCGCTGCTGGGCAGCGGTAAGCCCGATTTCGTTACGCTGAAAAAAATGGGGGAAGAATGAAACGCCCCGTTGATAGCTCCCCGTTAATGTCGCGCGGCATGCTGGCGGTGATCGTTGCCCAGTTCTTCTCCGCTTTCGGTGATAACGCGCTGCTGTTCGCCACGCTGGCGGTGCTGAAAAATCAGCACTATCCCGACTGGAGCCAGCCGGTGCTGCAAATGGTATTTGTCGCCACCTATATCCTGCTGGCGCCTTTTGTCGGTCAGCTGGCGGATAGCTTTGCCAAAGGGCGCGTAATGATGCTGGCGAACGGCCTGAAACTGCTGGGCGCGCTGGTGATCTGTTTTGGTCTGGAGCCTTTCGCCGGTTATGCGCTGGTCGGTATCGGCGCGGCGGCTTATTCACCGGCCAAGTATGGCATTCTTGGCGAAATCACCACCGGCGAGCAGCTGGTCAAAGCCAACGGCCTGATGGAAGCCTCCACCATTGCGGCGATCCTGTTGGGATCGATGGCGGGCGGCGTGCTGGCGGACTGGAGCCTGCTGGCGGCGCTGATCGCCTGCGTGGTGACTTATGCGCTGGCGGTGGTCGCCAACGTGTCGATTCCGAAGCTTTCGGCGGCGCGTCCCGGTCAGAGCTGGCATCCGCTGGCGATGTCGCGCAGCTTTTTCCAGGCGGCCCGGCTGCTGTGGCGCAACGGTGAAACGCGCTTTACGCTGGTGGGCACCAGCCTGTTCTGGGGCGCTGGCGTAACGCTGCGCTTTTTGCTGGTGCTGTGGGTGCCGGTTGCGCTGGGCATCACCGACAATAAAACCCCCACGCTACTGAATGCGATGGTGGCGGTCGGGATTGTGATTGGCGCGGCGGCGGCGGCGAAGCTGGTTACGCTAAAATCCGTCGGACGCTGTATGCCTGCTGGCGTACTGATTGGCGTCGCGGTGGTGATTTTTGCGCTACAGCACACTCAGCTGAACGCCTATGCGCTGCTGATTGTTATTGGCGTGCTGGGCGGCTTTTTTGTGGTGCCGCTTAATGCGCTGCTGCAGGAGCGCGGTAAGCAAACGGTCGGCGCGGGTAACGCGATTGCGGTGCAAAATCTGGGCGAGAACAGCGCAATGTTGCTGATGCTGGGCCTCTATTCGCTGGCGATCGCCAGGGTGCGCCGCCGGTCGCGACCGGCGTCGGCTTTGGCGCGCTGTTTGCGCTCTCCATCGCCATACTCTGGGGCTGGCAGCTGGCGCAAAAACGTCGCGGATAGCAAGAGGGATAAGCAGGCGCAGCGTTCAACGCTGCGCCGCTGTTTCAGGGCGCGGGATAGGTATAGCGACGATGAATGGTTTCCAGCTGTTCCATTAGCTCGCTGCTTAGCGTCAGCTGCCAGCTGTCAATATTGCTCTGCAGCTGCTCACACGTCGTGGCGCCCAGCAGGGTGCTGGCGACGAAAGGCTGCTGACGCACAAAGGCCAGCGCCATCTGCGCCGGATTGATACCGTGGCTGCGCGCCAGATCGACATATTCAGCTATCGCCTGCTGCGACTGCTCGCCGCTGTAACGCGTAAAGCGGCTAAACAGCGTATTACGCGCGCCGGCCGGACGCGCGCCGTTCAGGTATTTGCCGCTAAGCGTACCGAAAGCGAGGCTGGAATAGGCCAGCAGCTCGACGCCTTCGTGCTGGCTGATTTCCGCCAGGCCAACCTCAAAGCTGCGGTTTAGCAGGCTATAGGGATTCTGGATGGAAACAATCCGCGGCAGCCCATGTTTTTCCGCCAGCTGCAGATAACGCATCACGCCCCACGGCGTTTCATTCGAGACGCCGATATAACGGATCTTACCGGCGCGTACCTGTTCGGCCAGCGCCTCCAGCGTTTCCAGCAGCGTAACCGGCACGCTGGTATCGGTATACTGATAGCCCAGCTTGCCAAAGCAGTTAGTCTGACGCTGCGGCCAGTGAACCTGATAAAGATCGATATAATCGGTGTTCAGACGCTTCAGGCTCTCTTCCAGCGCCACGCGAATATTCTTGCGATCCAGCACCTGGACCGGGCGAATGCCAGCGTCGCTGCCGCGCGATGGCCCGGCGACTTTGGTCGCCAGCACGATCTTGTCACGATTGCCGCGCGCCTTCAGCCAGCTGCCGATATAGCTTTCGGTAAGTCCCTGCGTTTCCGGGCGTGGTGGAACGGGATACATTTCCGCGGTGTCGATCAGGTTAATGCCGCAACTAATGGCTAAATCCAACTGGGCATGAGCATCGGCTTCGCTATTCTGCTCACCAAACGTCATGGTTCCCAATCCCAGCTGGCTGACTTCCAGCGTACTGTGGGGGATACGGTGATAGTGCATTTGCCGGCTTCCTTTTGTCATTATGGGAGAATCTTGGCGGCACCGTTTCAAACGGCGCCATTTCGACTATAGCGGGCGCTGACGAGAGGGGGAAGAGGAGAGTTGTGGTTCAATTTATCGATAAGCGCCGAGAGCTGTTGCAGAGTCGGCGCTTATATCAGATTAGCGCTCAATGATGGAAGAGACCTCATCACCGTTAATTTGCATTTCATTACCGGCCTGATCGGTATATTTGACCAGCCCTGTTTCCTTATCAATTTCTGGCTTGCCGTCGGTCATAATCATATGACCATCTTTGGTGGACATGACGTAATTGCTGCTGCAGCCGCTTAACAGCAGCATCATAGTCAGGGCAGCTACGCTGGTTAACCGCTTCATTGCCTCTATTCTCCTGGGTGGTTATTTAACTAAACAGTGTAGTAATAAAATATTTACTGCCCAGGATTAATCACAGGATTCTGAAAAAAACGCAGATAAGGAAATATCCGGCCGTAGCCGGATAATAACGTGCGGAAATTACTGCGCGGATTTTTTGCCACGCAGCAGATTAAGACTCTCTACCGCCATTGAGAAGAACATCGCGAAATAGATATAGCCTTTCGGCACGTGGATATTGAAGCTTTCCAGAATCAGCGTAAAGCCGACCAGAATAAGGAAAGCGAGCGCCAGCATTTTCACTGAAGGATGGCGATCGACAAACTCCCCGATTCCTTTCGCCGCGAACATCATCACGGCCACCGCAATAACCACCGCCGCCATCATAATAAACAGGTGATCGGAGAGACCAACCGCGGTAATCACCGAATCGAGACTGAAAATAATGTCCAGTACCATAATTTGCGCAATGGCCCCGACAAAGGAGTGGACGTTAGTTTTATGCTCCTCATCATTGCCTTCGATGCTTTCGTGGATCTCCGAGCTTGATTTCCACAGCAGGAACAGGCCGCCGCCGAGCAGAATCAAATCGCGCGCGGAAAAAGGATGATCCATCAGGGTAAACAGCGGGTTGGTGAGTTTAATCACCCAGGCGATAGAGGCCAGCAGCCCCAAACGCATCAGCATGGCGCCCATCAGGCCAAGGCGGCGTGCGCTATTTTGTTGATGTTTAGGCAGTTTTGCGACAACCAGGGAGAGGAAAATAATATTATCGATGCCCAACACAATTTCCAGTATGGTCAGCGTGCCGAGGGCCAGCCAGGCATTGGGATCTGCAATCCAGTCAAACATTGTAACATTGCATCCTAAACGAAAATTAAACGATGATTATACGCATCGCTTCACGGACTGGACAATGTTAAAGCAAAAAATGGCGCGCCAGCAGCGGGGCGGTAAAGCTCTTTTTCAGATAAAAGCCGCGCGGCAACGTCATAATCGGCTGGCCATATTCGCCGATGCCTTCAGTTAACGCCTTGCTGTTGGCCGCTTTGGGGCGGATCTGCAACACTTCGCCGTGGCGGGCAGTGATGCGATCCACCTGGCCTAATACGATCATATCCATCAGCTCTTCCCAGTCGCGCTGCAGCAGCTCCTCTTCCTGCGGCGTCGGGCTCCACAGCAGCGGCGCGCCAACGCGTCGCGTCGCCAAAGGAAGGGCACGATCGCCTTCCACCGGCATCCACAGAACCCGCGCCAGCTTATGACGTACGTGGCTGTTTTCCCAGGTAACGCCGCTATTGCCGGTCAGCGGCGCGACGCAAACGAAAGTGGTTTCCAGCGGTCGGCCCTGCGCATCAACCGGGATCGTTTTTAGCTCCACGCCAAGGTGGGCAAAATCACGTTCAGGCTTGCTGCCAGCGCTGGCGCCCAGATGCATCTCCAGCAGCATGCCGACCCAGCCTTTATCGCGGCGTAAATCCGCAGGCGCGGCGATACCGGCCTGCTGCGCCAGTTCGCCCAGCGTATAGCCAGCCAGCGCCTGCGCGCGCGCCAGTAAGGTCGCCTCATCCGGCGGCGGCGTGGTTAGAAAACGAGGCTCCATCTCTCCCTCATTGATTGGTTAAAAAATAACCACCCGTGACGGGCAGCTTATTAGCGGCCAGGCGGACATAAAAACGGGGGAATAATAGCATGATAAATCTTAAGATTTTATTTGGCCGCGTTAGCGGCGGCTCAAATCGCGTCGGCGTTTTACCCACATTGTCACCGGCAATGAACAGGATCTTACACCCAGTTATCCACAGAAACATGGGATAACTCAGCTTTTTCTCCCATACTGTTTCCATTTACAGCCTTGACGCAGGGCCTTTTTACTGGGCGCAGCCATTTTGTGCATAACTTTATGGCATATTCTGTGGATAAAATCAGCGGTGTGCGATCTTTCGCCAGTAAAGGATCCTTGCGGGTATAAACAGTGCGATTAGGGTCAGAATAGCCGCTAATAATGAGGATAAGCTTTTTAAAATAAATGGGTTACGCATACTTGTCCCGCAAAGGATCGCGGCGGCTGTTGCTGCTTTTCCCACGCGGTTACCATGTTCTGCACAAAGCTATCCACAGAAAAAGTGAATAAAATTACCATTTTTCGCCGACCGCTGTTTATAACTATGTTGAAATCTGTGAGTTATCCCCCTGTTATGCGTTATTCACAGCCGCAAGCAGTGGTTTACCGCCTGTAAGGAGTATGAAACAATCACTCTATCTGAATTTCAGTTTGAGGTAGTCCCGTGATCGACGATGATGGCTACCGCCCAAATGTTGGTATTGTAATTTGTAACAGACAGGGACAGGTATTGTGGGCCCGGCGTTTCGGACAGCACTCCTGGCAGTTTCCTCAGGGCGGGATTAATCCCGGAGAAACGGCGGAACAGGCCATGTACCGCGAACTCTTTGAAGAAGTCGGCTTGCACCGTAAAGATGTGCGCCTGCTCGCCTCTACCCGAAACTGGTTACGTTATAAGTTGCCAAAACGTTTGGTGCGTTGGGACACGAAGCCGGTATGTATCGGCCAGAAACAGAAGTGGTTTCTTCTGCAGTTGATGTGCAATGACGCCGATATCAACATGCAAACCAGCAGCACTCCGGAATTTGACGGCTGGCGCTGGGTCAGCTTTTGGTATCCGGTTCGTCAGGTTGTCTCCTTTAAACGCGACGTTTACCGCCGCGTGATGAAAGAGTTTGCCGCTGTGGTCATGCCATTGCAGGAGAGTGCAACGCAGCGTAATACGCCTGCTTATCGACGGAAGAGAGGTTAAGCCACGCTGATGATGCTGACTCAGTTGCGTGAGATTGTAGAGAAAGTGGCGGGCGCACCGCGCCTCGAAGAAGCGCTGGAAATCCTGGTTAACGAAATCTGTTTCGCCATGGAAACTGAAGTGTGCTCCATTTATCTCGCCGATCACGATCGTCGTTGCTATTACCTGATGGCGACGCGCGGACTGAAAAAGCCGCGCGGTAAGATCGTCACGCTGGCCTTTGATCAAGGCATCGTCGGGCTGGTTGGACGGCTGGCGGAACCGATCAACCTGGCCGATGCGCAAAGCCACCCCAGCTTTAAATATATCCCTGCGGTTAAAGAAGAACGTTTCCGATCCTTCCTCGGCGTGCCGATTATTACCCGACGCCAGCTACTGGGCGTGCTGGTGGTGCAGCAGCGCGAGCATCGCCAGTTTGATGAAAGTGAAGAGTCCTTCCTGGTCACGCTCGCCACTCAGCTGGCCACGCTAATTACCCAATCTCAGGTTAGCCAGCTGTTTGGCCATTTCCGCCAAAAACGCGTGCGTGCGCTGGCGGCGGCACCCGGCGTGGCGGTTGCGCCCGGCTGGGTCGATGCCACGCAGCCCTCGCTGGAGCATGTTTTCGCCGCCTCGACGCTGGATGTAGGGCGCGAGCGTGAACGGCTGTCGCAGGCGATGAGCGAGGCGGGCAACGAGTTTCGTCGCTTTAGCAAACGCTTCAGCGCCAGCGTGCAGAAAGAGAGCGCGGCGATTTTCGATCTTTACTCTCACCTGTTAACCGATGCGCGGCTTAAACAGGATCTGTTTGCCGAGATCGACAGCGGATCGGTGGCGGAGTGGGCGGTGAAGAAGGTGATCGAGAAATTCGCCGCTCAGTTCGCCAGCCTGCAGGACACCTATTTGCGCGAGCGCGCGGGCGATCTGCGCGTGCTGGGGCAACGGCTGCTGTTTCACCTTGATGATACGCTGCAGGGCACCAACGCCTGGCCGGAACGTTTTGTCCTGGTGGCGGATGAGCTAACGGCGACCACGCTGGCGGAGCTGCCGCAGGAGCGGCTGGCTGGCGTCGTAGTGCGTGACGGCGCGGCCAACTCTCATGCGGCGATTTTGGTGCGGGCGATGGGCATCCCAACGGTGATGGGCGCGGATATTCTGCCTGAGCTGTTAAATAAGCGCTTACTGATCGTTGATGGCTATCGCGGCGAATTGCTGATCGATCCGGAGCCGGTGCTGATCCAAGAATATCAGCAGCTGGTCAGCGAAGAAAATGAGCTGAGCCGGCTGGCTGAAGATGACGTTGAGCAGATCGCCCGGCTAAAAAGCGGCGAGCGCATTCAGGTGATGCTGAACGCGGGCCTGAGCGCTGAACATGAGCAGACGATGGGTAACTGGGTGGACGGCATTGGCCTCTACCGTACTGAAATCCCGTTTATGCTGCAAAACGGCTTCCCCTCAGAAGAGGAGCAGGTCGCGCAGTATCAGGGTATGCTGCAGCTGTTTCTGAACAAGCCGGTAACCCTGCGTACGCTGGATATTGGCGCGGACAAACAGCTGCCCTACATGCCCATCAGCGAAGAGAACCCCTGCCTGGGCTGGCGCGGCATCCGCCTGACGCTCGATCAGCCGGAGATTTTTCTGGTGCAGGTGCGCGCCATGCTGCGCGCCAACGCCGCCAGCGGCAACCTCAGCATTCTGCTGCCGATGATCACCAGCATTGATGAAATTGACGAAGCGCGTCGCCTGATCGATCGGGCCGGGAAAGAAGTGGAAGAGATGCTCGGCTACGCCATTCCCAAACCGCGCATCGGCATTATGATCGAAGTGCCCTCAATGCTGTTTATGATCTCTCATCTGGCTGCGCGCGTTGACTTTATTTCGGTCGGCACGAACGATCTGACGCAGTACCTGCTGGCGGTGGATCGCAACAATACCCGCGTGGCCAACCTGTATGATTCGCTGCATCCGGCGATGCTCAAAGCGCTGAAGTCGATTGCCGAATCCGCGCGCGAAGCGCAGGTCGAACTCTGCCTGTGCGGTGAAATGGCGGGCGATCCGATGTGCGTGGCGTTGCTGATTGGGCTCGGTTATTACCATTTGAGCATGAACGGAAAAAACGTGCCGCGGGTAAAATATCTGCTGCGGCACATCGACCGCGAAGAGGCGCTTCTGCTTTCCGAACGCAGCCTGCAGGCGCAAACCGCGACCGAAGTGCGGCATCAGGTCGCCGCCTTTATGGAGCGGCGCGGTTTAGGCGGGCTGATCCGCGGCGGCCGTTAAGGTATTTATCCGCGTTTACATTTCGATGAGCCAGCCAGAAAACGGCTATGTTATCATGCCTGGCCGGTTTTTCCTGGCTGAGAGGCGCTGCGTGTTACGCAGTGCGCAAGGAGTGAACTATCCATCGTCCAGCCTGTGGACGGATGACATTAATGGTGAAAGATGAATAGCTATCTGGCTTTCCCTCAATTCGATCCGGTGATTTTCTCCATCGGGCCTGTCTCCCTGCACTGGTACGGCCTGATGTATCTGGTTGGGTTTATTTTTGCTATGTGGCTGGCGGTAAGACGGGCCAACAAGCCCGGCAGCGGCTGGAAAAAAGAGGAAGTGGAAAACCTGCTGTATGCGGGCTTCCTTGGCGTGTTCCTTGGCGGTCGCATTGGCTACGTGCTGTTTTACAACCTGCCGCTGTTCCTGGATAACCCGCTTTACCTGTTTAAAGTCTGGGATGGCGGCATGTCGTTCCACGGCGGGCTGATTGGCGTAATCGTGGTGATGCTGTGGTTTGCCCATCGTACCAAACGCCACTTCTTCCAGGTCGCTGACTTTATTGCGCCGCTGATCCCGTTCGGACTGGGCGCGGGCCGTCTTGGTAACTTTATTAATGGTGAACTTTGGGGCCGCGTCGCGCCGAATTTTTCCTGGGCGATGCTGTTTCCCGGCTCGCGCAGCGAAGATGTGGCGCTGGTCGCCACGCACCCTGAGTGGCAATCGCTGCTGGCGACATACGGCGTGCTGCCGCGCCATCCTTCACAGCTGTATGAGCTGGCGCTGGAAGGCGTGGTGCTGTTTACCATTCTGAACCTGTTTATCCGCAAGCCGCGCCCGATGGGCAGCGTTTCCGGCCTGTTCCTGATTGGCTACGGCACGTTCCGCATTATCGTGGAATTCTTCCGGCAGCCCGATGCCCAGCTGGGCCTGTTTAGCGGCATCAGCATGGGACAAATTTTGTCGGTACCGATGATTCTGGCCGGCATCATCATGATGATTTGGGCGTACCGTCGTCGCCCGCAGCTACAAACAGGTGAACAGAAATGAAGCAGTATCTGGCATTAATGGAAAAAGTGCTGAACGAGGGCACGCCGAAAAACGATCGCACCGGCACCGGCACGCTGTCGATTTTCGGCCACCAGATGCGTTTCAATCTGCAGGAAGGCTTTCCGCTGGTGACCACCAAGCGCTGCCATCTGCGCTCGATTATTCATGAGCTGCTGTGGTTCCTGAACGGTGACACCAACATCGCCTATCTGAAAGAAAATAACGTCTCGATTTGGGACGAGTGGGCCGATGAACATGGCGATCTCGGACCGGTATATGGCAAACAGTGGCGCAGCTGGGGCGCGGCTGACGGTCGTCAAATCGACCAGTTGGCTAAGGTGCTGGAGCAGCTGAAAAACGATCCCGACTCGCGGCGGATTATCGTTTCAGCGTGGAACGTTGGCGAGCTGGATGAGATGGCGCTGGCGCCGTGCCACGCTTTCTTCCAGTTCTACGTGGCGGACGGCAGGCTCTCCTGCCAGCTCTATCAGCGCTCCTGCGATGTATTCCTCGGCCTGCCGTTTAATATCGCCAGCTATGCGCTGCTGGTGCATATGATGGCGCAGCAGTGCGATCTGGAACCGGGTGATTTTGTCTGGACCGGCGGCGATACGCACCTTTACAGCAACCATCTGGAGCAGGCGCGGCTGCAGCTGACCCGCGAACCGCGCCCGCAGCCGACGCTGGTCATCAAACGCAAGCCCGCCTCGCTGTTTGATTACCGTTTCGAAGACTTTGAAATCGAAGGCTACGATCCGCATCCCGCCATTAAGGCGCCGGTGGCGATATAACCCCGGCCCGCCAGCAGCGCACCCCCGCGCCGCTGGCGTCCATCCTTAACGACTGAGGCTGGCGGCAGCCCTCTACCGCCAGCGGGCAGCGGTCGTGAAAAAAGCAGCCCTGCGGCAGCCGTCGATTCCCCGGCAGTTCGCCCTTGTTGTCTGCTATCTCTTCTTCCAGCGATCGATCGACGCGCGGCACCGAATCCAGCAGCAGACGAGTATAGGGATGACGCGGCTGCGTTAATACCTGCTCCGTCGCCCCCAGCTCCACAATCTGTCCCAGATACATCACCGCCACCCGATCGCTCATATGGCGCACCACCGACACGTTATGCGAAATCAGCACATAGGTTAGCTGGCGCTCACGCTGTAGCTTAACCAACAGATTGAGGATTTGCGCCTGCACGGAAATATCCAGCGCCGATGTCGGCTCATCCAGCACGATAATATCGGGCTGCGCCGAAAGCGCGCGGGCGATGGCGATACGCTGTCGCTGCCCGCCGGAAAAGGCGTGCGGCAAACGGTCAAGATATTCCGGGCGAATGCCGGTCAGCAACGCCAGCGACTGCGCCAGTTCGCGGCGCTGCGCCTCGCTGTTATGTTTCTGAATCCATACCGGCTCGGTAATAATGCGCCATACCGGCAGGCGCGGATCGAGCGAGGAGAGCGGATCCTGAAACACCATCTGCATACCGCTGCCCAGCCACGAGTTGGGGTTGTATGCGCGATGACATGCGCCGCTGGCGGGTTTGATCATGCCCATCAGCAGCTGCGCCAGCGTGCTTTTACCGCAGCCTGATTCGCCGACGATGCCCAGCGTTTCACCGCGGGCAATCTGCAAATCCAGACCGTTTAGCGCATGAACGCGTTCGGTGACCTTGCCGCGCCAGTTGGTGCGCGCCGGGAAATTAACGTGAACGTTGTCCAGCTCCAGCAATATTTCAGACATGGCGTTGCTCCAGTTGCGGATGCCAGCAGGCGGCCAGCCGGGCGTCGGTGCCGCACGGGCTAAGTAAGGGCGCCTGCCGACAGCGTTCATCGGCGGCGAAGCAGCGTTCGCGGAAGGCGCAGCCGACGGGCAGCTGCGTCAGGTTCGGCACCGTGCCGGGAATGGCGGGCAGCTCGGCGCGCGGGGCGCTGGCCTCTGGCGCGCAGCGCAGCAGCCCAACGGAATAGGGATGCGCCGGTTGGGCAATCACCTGCTGCGTGGCGCCGCTTTCGATCACTGCCCCGGCGTACATGACATACAGGCGATCGCACAGCTGTGAAACCACCGCCATATCGTGGCTGATAAACAGGACGGCAGTGCCGCTGGCGCGCGCCTTTTGCTTCAGCAGGCGCAACACCTGGCGCTGCACGGTTACATCCAGCGCCGTGGTGGGCTCATCGGCGATAATCAGCTCCGGCTCGCAGGAGAAGGCCAGCGCAATCATCACCCGCTGGCGCATACCGCCGGACAGCTCAAAGGGATAGCGCCGCATCACCTGCGGCGCATCGGCAATCTGCATTTCCGTCAGCAGCGCGATCGCCTTTTGCCGCGCCTCGCGGACGGAAAGTGGCCGGTGCTGACGAATCACCTCGATCATCAGCTGACCGATACGGCGCGTTGGATTCAGGGCGGTCATCGGCTCCTGAAAAATCATCGCCACCTTTGCGCCGCGCAGCTGGCGCATCTGCTTTTCGCTGGCGTTAATTGCGTCCTGACCCAACAGCCGCACGCTGCCGCCGTTAATACGATAGCTATCGTTAGGCAGCAGGCGCATCGCCAGCATCGCGGTAACCGATTTGCCAGAGCCGGATTCGCCCACCACGCCAACAATTTCGCCACGATGAATCGTCATCGATACGCGATTGAGCGCATGGATCTCGCCCTGAAAAATGGGAAAGCTGAGCTGTAAATCGTCAATGACTAACAGGGGTTCGTTCATTAATGACGTCCTCCGCTTTTAGGATCGAGCAGGTCGCGCAGCCCGTCGCCAAACAGGTTAAAGCCGACGGCGGTGATCAGAATGGCCACGCCGGGAAAGGTGCAGTACCACCATTGATCCAGCACGTAGTTACGCCCGTTGGCGACCATCGCGCCCCATTCGGCGGTTGGCTGTTGCGCGCCAAGGCCGATAAAACCCAGAGTGGCGGCCATCAGAATGGCGGTGCCAATATCCAGCGAAGCCTGCACCACCAGCGGCGGCAGGGCGTTACGCAGTACGTGCCAGCCGATCAAATGCCAGCGCGATGCGCCGAACGTGCGCGCCGCCTGTATATAGGCAAACTGGCGCACCACCAGCGTTTGCCCGCGCGCCAGCCGCACATAAAAAGGAATGCGCACAATGGCGATGGCCAGCATGGCGTTGAACAGGCTTGGCCCAAGCGCTGCCGCCAGCGCCATGGTCAGCACCAGCGACGGGATCGACAGCATAATATCCATCACCCGCATAATCAGCGCGTCCGCCCAGCCGCCCAGCACGCCGGAGAAGCAGCCAAGCAGCGAGCCGATACCGCCCGCCAATACCACCACCGCCAGCCCGGCGGCGATCGACTGCTGGCTGCCGATCAGCACCCGGCTGAACAGATCGCGGCCCACTTCATCGGTGCCGAACCAGTGCGCGGCGGAGGGCGGCTGTAAACGCGCCGCCAAATCAACGGCGTTGGGATCGAACGGCGTCAGCCAGGGGGAAAACAGCAGCATCAGCAGCATTAGCAGCATAATGGCGCCGCCAGCCAGCGTCAGCGGACTTTGCTTCAGCAGCCAGAACGCCTTGCTGACGCGCCGCCTGGCGGGCGCTTTTACCGGGGCCAGTTGGGTTTCACTTACCGTCATGCATTGCCTCCACGACCGATACGCGGATCGATCCATACATAGAGCAGGTCTACCAGCAGGTTAACCAGCACATAAGCAAACGACACCACCACCGCGAATCCCATCACCGCCGGGAAATCAAGCGCCTGAATTGAGGCCACGACGTAAGCGCCCATGCCGGGCCAGGAAAAAACGGTTTCCGTTAGCACCGCGCCGTACAGCAGATCGCCCAGCGCCAGGCCCAGCACGGTTATCGAGGGGATCAGCGCGTTAGGCAGCGCGTGCGTCATAACGATGCGCCAGCCGGGCAGCCCGCTGGCGCGGGCGGTACGAATATAATCCTCGCTGAGCTGTTCCAGCATCGCCGAGCGGATCTGGCGCGCCACGATGCCGAGATGCACAAAGGCCAGCGTCAGTGCGGGCAAAATCAGATGCTGCAGGCTGTTAAAAAAGGCTGCGCTATCGCCGGCCAGTAGCGTATCGATCAGATAAAAACCGGTAACGTGCGCGGGCGGATCGAGCCAGTCATCCAGCCGACCGCCGCCGGGCAGCAGGTTAAGATGTCCGTAAAACAGCACGATAACCCCCAGCCCCAGCCAGAAGGCGGGCGTGGAAATGCCGGTAATCGCCAGCAGGCGCACCAGGTGATCGAGCCAGCGGTTGCGAAACACCGCCGACAGCACGCCAAGCGGCACGCCTGCCAGCAGCGCCAACAGCAGCGCGCACAGCGCCAGCTCCAGCGTGGCGGGGAAAAACAGACGAATATCCGCCAGCACCGGCCTGCCGGTACGAATCGAGGTGCCAAGATCGCCATGCAGCAGATCGCTGACATAATGGATAAACTGCTGCCACAGCGGCAGATCCAGCCCCAGCTGATGACGAATATGCTGCACCATTTCATCGCTGGCGCGATCGCCCGCCAGCAGGCGCGCCGGATCGCCGGGGATCAGATGGGAAATAATAAAGGTAATAACGCACACGCCCATCATTACCAGCAGCAGCCCCCAGCAGCGCTGCCGCAGAATGCTCCACAGAGTCATAGTCCTGGCCTCTTTATCAGGCGACGCACGGACAGCGCCGTTACTTACTCATGGTGGCAACGTTATAAACCTGCTCCAGCATCGGGTTATAAACAAAGCCCTGAACCGCCTTATTCATCGCCATCTGATAGTTTTTCTGGAACAGATAAACGTAAGCCGCGTCATCAATCACTTTCTTTTGCGCCGCCTGATAATCAAGGGTGCGCGCCGCCTGATCGGTAGTCGCTAACGCCTGTTTCAGCAGGGCATCCACCTGCGGATTGCTGTAAAACGCGCGGTTGCCCGGCAGGCCTTTTTTATCCGACTGGAACCAGTAGTTCATATACATATAGGGATCGGCGAAATCCGGGCTCCAGTTGCCGATGGCGATGTCATAATCGCCTTTACCCACGCGGTCGCGCATCGTGGCGTTCGCCAGCTTCTCCAGTTTTACGCTGATGCCCAGCGCGCTGAGGCTGGCCTGGGTGGCAAGCGCGATCGGCTCCCAGTTAGGATCGTTGTCGGAATAGAGGAAAGAGAGGGTTTTCGGCTTGTCCGCCACCTTCTCCCAGGCGGCTTTCGCCTGCGCCGGATCGTTACTGTACTGCATAGCCTGCGCATCGAAGCCCCACATGCCTTCCGGGATCGGCCCGCGCATCTGTTTGCCGTTGCCCGCCAGAATGCCTTTCACCATTCCCTGATAATCGGTTGACCAGGAGATAGCGCGCCGCAGTTCCACCTGATTCAGCGGAGCCTTCGCGTTATTCAGATAGAGATAGGTCACGCGCAGCGAGGGATATTCCGCCACCCTGACCTTATCCTCTTTTTTTAGCGCGCTAAGCTGATCGACAGGCAGCGATTCGGCAATATCAATATCACCGCGCGTTAGCTGCAGGCGGCGCGACGCGCTTTCGCCAATGATTTTAACGGTTACGCGCTTAAACGTCGGGCGTGTGCCGTTGTAATGCGGATTGGGAACCAGCAGCAGCTGCTGACCTTTTTGCCAGCGCTGCAGCATAAACGGGCCGGAACCGGCGGTATGCTCAGCCAGCCAGCCGCGCGCATCGTCGGTAGCATGCTGCGCCAGCACCGCCGGATTAAGGATGGCCGCGCCGTCGTTGGCCAGCGTATAGAGGAACGGCGCAAAGGGAGTGCTGAGCGTAAAGCGCACGCTGTTGGCGTCCAGCGCTTCAACTTTTATATCTTTGGGAAAAGCCTCTGACGGCCCCTGCGCCACCTTCATCAGACGTTCAAAAGAGGCTTTTACCGCTGCGGCGGTAACCGGCGTCCCGTCGGCAAACTTTGCCGTCGGGTTAAGCTTAAAGGTCCATACTTTTTGATCTTCCGAGGCCTGCCAGCTGGTGGCCAGATCGCCCTCTATCTTCGTCGATCCTTTCCCGCCCTCGGTCTTATACTGCACCAGCCGTTGATAGGCCGGGTAGATTACCGCCCAGTCGTTATTATCAATGGTGACGGCCGGATCGAGCGTTTGCGGATCGGCAGCCTTGCCGATAACCAACATCTCTTTGGGGACTGCCGCCAGCGCGGGCGTCACCGTCGCGCTAATAGCAAGGGCAAGCAGCGCCGGACGCAGCAGGCAACAGATAACAGAGTTTTTCATGGCAGGCTCCTGGTTAAAGTGAACTGGCTGTGGTTACAGCAGGAAGAGCGGGACAGCTAAAACGATCGCTGAGCAGCGGATAACGAACAGAGTCGGGCAGTTCAAAATGCCACCACTCGCTGTTAATACCGATAAAGCCGCCGGCCTGCATAATGGCATTCAGCACCAGACGGTTACGGTGCGCCGTTGCGGGAATATCCGGGCTCCAGAGATGCGAACGCGCATTCATCTCGTCAAAAGCGGTGCCCATATCTAGAAGATTGCCCGCCTCGTCGCGCAGCGTGACGTCAATGGCCGTGCCGCGGCTGTGGTTAGATCCCAGCGAAACGGCCATAACATATTGCGGGTCTGGACAGGCCAGCCAGAGATGCTGCTGCGCCAGCTGAGGACGCCAGGCGTCATACACCACCAGCGTCAAACCGGCCAGCCGCGCCACCTCGACGCTGCGCGCCAGCGCTTTCGCCGCGTCGGGATGCAGCAAACAGCGCGCCTGCTGATAGATGGCGTAGCCGGTAATATTGTCCGGCGAGGCATATTTCAGATCGATCTCCAGCTGTGGAAAAGTGTCGGCCAGATCGACCAGTTCAACTTCCTGCATCATGCGTTTCCCCTGTTAGCGTTCAAATTGTCCAAACTCTTGCTGTAGCTGACGGTTGATTGCCAGCCTGTCAGCCAGCCGGTCGCCGAGATGTTCAACCACTGCGGAAAGCAACAGATTAAACAGACAGCTCAGCGGCGCCAGCGAATCCCAAAAGTGTCCGGTATCGGTTTTAACCTGCAGTAAATCCAGCGGATAATCGCGTGCCCACGGACACCAGACATCGGTGACCAGCGCCAGCGTCATCTGTCGTTCGCAGGCAACGCGGCAAAAATGGCGCGCGATGGTGGAATAGGCGCGGGTATCGGTCACCACCACATAAGGCGAGGCAAATTCAGAATTGAGCGTCTCCACCCAGCTTCCCGACAGCCCGTCCACATAGCTGACGTGCGGGCGCAGATATTCCAGATGGCTAAAAAAGGCGTTGGCGATACCGCGTGTGGACTGAATGCCCAGCACAAACACCGCCTCGGCGTTGGCCAGCCGCTGACTGATGCGGTTAAACGCCTCGCTTTGCGCCAGCTGATAAACCTGGGTAATCGCATCCAGTTCCAGCTTCAGCGACTGGCGATAGCGATCGGGCAGATGGCGCTGCTGTTGCCAGGAGTCGAGACGATCGATCACGCCCCACGGCTTATAGGTTATCTGCGGCGTATCACGCAGGCTTTGCCGAACTTCATTGAGGTTACGGTAGCCCAGCCGCCGTAAATAGCGGCCAACGGTAATGCCGCTGGTGCCGGTGGCGCGTGCAATGCTGTCGGCGGTTTCAAACGGAATTTGCGTGGTATGGGTCAGTAGCCAGCTGGCGATACGCTTGCCGCCTGGCGTTTGCTGAGCAAAAGAGCTCTCAATGCGGGCAATCAACGTCGGCTTATCCATTCTCACCACCTCAGTGTTATCAGACTGTCAGCGCTGACCCGGCTGTTATTGATTTAACAAAGCAGAAGTCATGCCAGGTTTAAGCGGCCGGCAAAGCCGCGCTGTGGGGGTAAAAATGCGCTATGGCGTTGATTATGTCTTAACAAAAGATCAACAAATGTGCAGCATCGCGCATTTTTGGTGCAGGCTTAGCCGTGTCTGAGATGAGGGTCTTTGTTGTGCGGCAAGTTTCACAGCGTATTGTAAGCCGCTGCAAATCGGCTAAAAAAGCGGGAAGAGCGCCCGTAATCCGCAGACGCCGCGCTGGTCGCTATTCTCCAGCGCGGCACAATAGCGCGATGAAAACAACGCGTGCTGAAGGATTTACCCTGATGGAGCTGCTGCTGGTGCTGACTATAGCCGGTCTGCTGAGTCTCGCTTCGTTGCAGGGCTGGCAAAGCTGGCAGCAGCGCCAGCGTATGCAGGAGACCGCCCGGCAGCTGCAGCGCTTTTTACATGGCGTACGGGCGTGGGCCAACTGGCATAACCGGGAACAGCCGCTGTGGCTGCTGACGGGCGAACGCTGGTGCCTGGGCAGCGGAGCCATACCTGCGGCTGGCTGCGGTAGCGGACGGCGCCTACAGCTGCTGGCGCCGCACCCGCAGGTGCATATCATCGCCATTGACGGGGAGCCGGGATTTTACGGCAAACGCAACGTGGCAAAAGCGGGGCACATTATTTTTGGCGAAGGCACGCTGCGCTGGCGCGTAATTATATCCTCACGAGGCCGTATCCGGCTTTGTCAGGTCGCGCCATGTCTGTAAAAGCCGCAGGGTTTAGCCTGATGGAAATGCTGATCGCGATGGCGCTGAGCGGCATTTTAATGCTGGGGGCGCTGCGTCTGCTGCCGCACCTGCAGCGGCAAAACCTTCAGCTGCAAAGCCAGGTGCGGCTACAGGAAGAGCTACAGCAAATAATGAACGTACTGGAAAAGGCGATTCGGCGCGCTGGCTACTGTCACGGGATCTGTCAGGGGACGCCGCTTATCCTTCAACGGGACTGCCTGCTGGTCAGGTGGGATGAAAACAGCAATGGCCGCTGGGAAGGGCCGGAGCATGAGGAGAGCGAATGGTACGGATACCGACTCCGCAATCAACGCCTGGAGATGCAGCGCGGCGTGAGCAGCTGCGACGGCAGCGGCTGGGAAAGCCTTTCCGATCCGGCCACGCTAGCCGTTGGCGAGCTGGTGTTTACCCGCGCCGGGCGGCAGGTGACGCTGACGCTCGGCGGCGAATCGCCGAGCTTTCCCGCGCTTCATCTCACGCTGCAAGGCGTGGTCAGCACCCACAACGCACCTTAAGGCAGGATGGCGGCATGGCGCTAGCGATGGTGCTGCTGGTTCTGCTGCTGGGCTCAGGCCTGCTGCATGCCACGCGTCAACAGCTGGATGGTGCGCTGTCGCTGGTCGCAGATGAGCGACAGTTCCTGCTGGAGCAGCATCAGGCGCTTTCCGCGCTGGCCTGGGGCGCACAGTTGACCTGGCCGCCTCAGCAGCAGGGCTGGCATTGCCAACGGCAGCCGCAGTTTGGCTGGCGTGCCTGTGTGCTGCATCGGGATAACGGCGAAGCGCTGCTGCGCGGCGGGGGTGAGTCAACCGCCGGGGAGGCGCTGGCGCTATGGCAGTGGCTGACGCCGGGAGAAGGCGGGCGCTGGCAACCGCTGGCGCACGGTTGGCTCGATTTTTGTCCGCTTTCACCCTCGGATTGCCTCGCTGATGAAGGGTGAAAGAGGGTTTAGCGTAGTGGAAACGCTGCTGGCGCTGCTGCTGTTTGCCATCAGTTTAACGGCGCTGTTGCACTATCAGCGGATGCTGGCGGCAGGCTTTTACCAGCAGTGGCAACAGCGCGAGGCATGGCGCGTCGCTGCACTGCGTCTGCAGGGGCAGGAGAGCGAAGGCTGGCAAACCTCGCTACGCTCGTTACCGGCGGTGGAAGGCTGCCTGTTTTGGCAGGCCACGGCTTCCCGGCCCGGTTTGTCTCCTGTTACGCTGGGCCAGCTGCGCTGTGATCAATGACTTTCCGGACGGCTGAATTTCCCGCCAGGCGCGCTGTCATTAACCGTACTTTTGCGCTTTTTTTGCCCACCGGTTGCATTAGCTGATTTAAGAGGTAGAGTGTCCCCGCGCTAACGCGCAGTAGCAGCACTGAACAGGAGCCACTATGTTTACGGTTTATCACTCCAACCAGCTCGATATTCTTAAATCGCTGGCGGCGTATCTGATTGAAAACGAACCGTTACGCGATCCTTTTCAGTCCGAAGTGGTGCTGGTGCAAAGTCCGGGCATGGCGCAGTGGCTGCAGATGCAGCTGGCCCAGCAGTTCGGCATTGCGGCCAATATCACTTTTCCGCTGCCCGCCTCTTTTATCTGGGATATGTTTGTGCGCGTATTGCCCGGTATCCCCAAAGAGAGCGCCTTCAATAAAGCCAGCATGAGCTGGAAGCTAATGACGCTGTTGCCCGATCTGCTGCGGCAGGAGGCGTTTCGCCCGTTGCAGCACTATCTTAACGACGACGATGACAAGCGTAAGCTGTTTCAACTGGCTTCGCGCGTGGCCGATCTTTATGATCAGTATCTGGTCTATCGCCCGGAATGGCTGAATAGCTGGCAGCAGGGAAAAATTATCGATGGGCTGGGCGATGCGCAGCAGTGGCAGGCGCCGCTGTGGGCCGCGCTGGTGGCATATACCCGCGACCTCGAACAGCCGGAGTGGCACCGCGCCAACCTGTATGCGCGCTTTATTCAAAAGCTGGAAAGCAGCGAATCGCGTCCGGCGGGTCTGCCCGATCGCGTCTTTATCTGCGGAATATCCGCGCTGCCGCCGGTCTACCTGCAGGCGCTGCAGGCGCTGGGCAAGCATATCGATATTCACCTGCTGTTCACCAACCCCTGCCGTCACTATTGGGGCGATATTCAGGACTACGCTTTTCTGGCGAAGCTTCAGAGCCGCCGTCGCCGCCATCATCAGCAACAGCAGGAGATCGCCTTGTTTCGCGATCCCGAAGCCGCCTCGTCATTATTTAACGATGCCGGGGAACAGCAGCTGACCAACCCGCTGCTGGCCTCGTGGGGCAAGCTGGGGCGCGATAATCTTTATCTGCTGGCGCAAATGGAGGCGCGGGAAATCGATGCCTTTGTTGAGGTGCCGGAAGATACGCTGCTGCAGGCGTTACAGCACGATCTGTTGGAGCTGGAAGATAACGCGGTTATTGGCCTGGACGCGGAAGAGCTGAAAAGCAGCCATAAAAAACGCTGTCTCGATCCGCAGGATCGTTCCGTGGTGGTGCATGTCTGCCACAGTCCGCAGCGCGAAGTAGAAGTTTTACAGGATCAATTATTGGCGATGATGGAGGCGGATCCCGCGCTGACGGCCCGCGATATTATCGTAATGGTGGCCGATATTGACGCCTACACGCCTTATATTCAGGCGGTATTCGGCAACGCATCGGCGGATCGCCATCTGCCTTTTGCGATTTCGGATCGGCGCGCCAGCTTCGCCCATCCGGCAATTATGGCCTTTATCAATCTGCTCGCTTTACCGGACAGCCGCTTCGCCTGTGAGGAAGTGCTGGCGCTGCTGGAAGTGCCGGCGCTGGCGACGCGCTTTGCTATTGATGAAGAAGGGCTGCGCCGTTTGCGGATGTGGGTAGAGGAGTCCGGCATTCGCTGGGGGCTGGATGATGATAACGTGCGTGAGCTGGAGCTGCCACCGACCGGCCAGCACACCTGGCGCTTCGGTATCACCCGTATGCTGCTCGGTTATGCGATGGAAAGCGCGCATGGCGACTGGGACGGCATCCTGCCTTACGATGAGTCCAGCGGGCTGATCGCCGAGCTGGCCGGTAATCTGGCAGAGCTGCTGATGCAGCTTAACCACTGGCGTCAGGTGTTGGCCCAGCCGCGTACGCTTAGCGACTGGCAGCCGCTGTGCCGCGAAATGCTGCAAACCTTTTTTGCCGCCGATGTGAATACCGATGCCGCGCTGATGCTGATTGAAGAACAGTGGCAGCAGGTAATGGCCTATGGTCTGCAGGCGCGCTACATCGATAACGTTCCGGCCACGCTGCTGCGCGATGAGCTGGCCGCGCGCCTCGATCAGCAGCGTATCAGCCAGCGTTTTCTGGCGGGGCCGGTTAACTTCTGTACCCTGATGCCGATGCGTTCGGTGCCGTTTCGCGTGGTTTGCCTGCTGGGAATGAATGACGGCGTCTATCCGCGCACGCTGCCGCCGCTGGGGTTTGATTTAATGGCGCAGCAGCCGCAAAAGGGCGACCGCAGCCGCCGAGACGATGACCGTTTCCTGTTCCTGGAGGCATTGCTTTCGGCGCAGCAGAAACTCTATATCAGCTATATTGGCCGCTCGATTCAGGATAATACGGAACGCTACCCTTCGGTGCTGCTCACTGAGCTGGTGGATTATATTGGGCAAAGCTTTCATCTGCCGGGCGATGAGGCGCTGGACGTTGACAGCAGCGCTCAACGGGTGCTGGCGCACCTGCATTGCCTGCACAGCCGTATGCCGTTCGATCCGCAAAACTTCGCGCCGCAGGCGGAATATCGCAGCTTTGCTCAGGAATGGCTGCCTGCGGCGCGCGGCAGCGGCGAGCCGCATCCGCCGTTTATGCAGCCGCTGCCGCCGCTGGAGACCCGCGAGCTGAGCTTTGAACAGCTGCTGCGTTTCTGGCGTCACCCGGTACGCGCCTTCTTTACTATGCGCCTCGGCGTCAGTTTTGCGCTGGAGCAGACCGAGCTGCCTGACGCCGAGCCGTTCGTGCTGGATGCGCTCGATCGTTACCAGATTAACGCTCAGTTGCTTAACGCGCTGATTGAAGAAGAAGATACCCAGCGGTTGTTCAATCATCATCGTGCGGCGGGCGTATTGCCCTATGGCGCTTTCGGCGAACTGTTCTGGCAAACGCAGCAGGAAGAGATGACGCCGCTGGCTGAGCAGGTCAGAGAACTGCGCGCCGAAAGCCGCAGCGTGGAAATCGACCTGACCGTCGCGGGGGTTAAGCTGAATGGCTGGCTGGTGCAGGTGCAGGAAAACGGTCTGCTGCGCTGGCGTCCGGGCGTGCTGAACTTTACCGATGGTCTGGCGCTGTGGCTGGAGCATCTGGCGTGGTGCGCGCTGGGTGGAAAAGGGCAGAGCCGTATGCTGGGGCGTAAAGAGAGCAGCTGGTGCTTTGACGCGATCGATGCGCAGCAGGCGCAGGAGTGGCTTACGCGCTATGTCGAAGGCTATCGTGACGGCATGTGTTCGCCGCTGCTGCTGCTGGCGAAAACCGGCGGCGCCTGGCTGGAAGCGAGCTACGACGCCAAAAACGATGTCATGCTGATGGATGAAGCCACTCAGACCAAAGCGCGAGCGAAGCTGTTAACCGCCTGGCAGGGCAACTATCAGCTGGAAGGCGAAGGCAGCGATCCTTATCTGCAACGCCTGTTCCGTACGCTGGAAGCGACGCAGCTTGATGCTATTTGCGCCGCTGCCGAACAGTGGCTGTTGCCGCTGTTGCGTTTTAACCGCAGCGATACGCAGAAAAATGATGAATAGCTAATTTAACCTACAGTAGAAGCGCCTGGCGGAACGCTTATCCGCCAGATTTCAGTAGTGATATTTGTTTTGGCCAGCGACACCGCGTTGGAGAAAAGGATAAAACTCAAGGGGATTAAATGCGAAAGTACGCTGTCTGGACAGCCAGTCTGTTACTGATGTTTACTCTGTTTAGCCAGGCGGCCAGCGCTGAGAAAGGCTGGCAGCCCATCGATCGGGCCATTCAAAAAAGTGATAAAGATCCCCGTCACTATCAGGCGATTCGTCTGGATAACGGAATGACGGTACTGCTGGTTTCCGATCCGCAGGCAACGAAATCACTGGCCGCGCTGACGCTGCCGATTGGCTCGCTGGACGATCCCGCAAGGCAGCTGGGCCTGGCTCACTACCTTGAGCATATGGTGCTGATGGGATCGAAGCGCTATCCGCAGCCGGATAATCTGGCGGAGTTTCTGAAGAAGCACGGCGGCAGCCATAATGCCAGCACCGCCTCCTATCGCACCGCTTACTATCTGGAAGTGGAGAATGAAGCGCTGGCCCCGGCCGTTGACCGCCTGGCGGATGCCATCGCCGAGCCGCTGCTCGATCCGGTCAACGCCGATCGCGAGCGGAATGCGGTTAATGCTGAGCTTACTATGGCGCGTTCCCGTGACGGGCACCGCATGGCGCAGGTGGGTGCGGAAACGCTGAATCCGGCGCATCCTGCGGCGCGCTTCTCCGGCGGTAACCTGGAAACGCTGAGCGATAAACCGGACAGTAAACTGCACGATGCGCTGCGCCAGTTTTATCGGCAGCACTACTCGGCCAACCTGATGAAAGCGGTTATTTACAGCAATCAGCCGCTGCCGGAACTGGCAACTATCGCCGCGCAGACTTTTGGGCGGGTGAGCAATCATCAGGCCAGCGTTCCTGTAATCAACGTACCGGCGGTAACCGACCAGCAGAAAGGTATTATCATCCATTACGTTCCGGCCCAGCCGCGTAAACAGCTGCGGGTAGAGTTTCGCATCGATAACAATAGCGATCGCTTTCGCAGCAAAACCGATACCTTAATCAGTTACCTGATTGGTAACCGCAGCAAAGATACGCTTTCCGACTGGCTACAAAGTCAGGGGCTGGCCGACTCCATTGATGCCGGTGCCGATCCGATGATTACGCGTAACGGCGGCGTATTCACCATTAACGTCTCGCTGACCGATAAAGGGCTGGCGCAGCGCGATCGGGTGGTTGCGGCGATTTTTGATTACCTTGCTATGCTGCGCGATAAAGGCATCGATAAACGCTATTTCGATGAAATGGCGCATGTGCTGGAGCTGGATTATCGCTATCCGTCGATCAGGCGCGATATGGATTATATCGAATGGCTGGCGGACACCATGCTGCGGGTGCCGGTCGAACATACGCTGGATGCGCCTTACCTTGCTGACCGCTACGATCCGGCGGAAATCAACGCGCGCCTGCAGGGAATGACGCCGCAGAATGCGCGTATCTGGTATATCAGCCCCGACGAACCGCACAATAAAATCGCTTATTTTGTCGATGCGCCTTATCAGGTCGATAAAATCAGCGCCGATCTGTTCAGTAAATGGCAGCAGGACGCCGCAGAGGTCAAGCTGGCCCTGCCTGCGCTGAATCCCTATATTCCCGATGACTTTAGTCTGATCCCGGCCGCTGAAAAGCCGATAACGCATCCGCAGCCGCTGATTAATGAGCCGGGGCTGCGCGCCTTTTATATGCCGAGCCGCTATTACGCCAGCGAGCCGAAGGCCAATATTATGCTGGCGTTGCGGAATAAGGCGGCGACGGACAGCGCCCGCCATCAGGTGCTGTTCGCCCTGAATGATTATCTGGCGGGCGTGGCGCTGGATGAGCTGAGTTCGCAGGCCTCGGTTGGCGGCATTAGCTTTTCTACCGGCGGAAATGAGGGTATCACTCTTAGCGCCAGCGGTTTTACGCAGCGGCTGCCGAAACTGTTGATTACGCTACTGCAGGGTTACGTTAACTATGTCCCGACGGAAGAGCTGCTGGCGCAGGCAAAGTCCTGGTATAAAGAGCAGCTGGATGCGGCGGAGAAAGGCAAAGCCTTTGAACAGGCGATTCAGCCGGTACAGATGTTGTCGCAGCTTCCCTACACCGAACGCAGCGAGCGCCGTAAGCTGCTGGATTCTGTCAGCCTGAAAGAGCTGAACGACTATCGTCGTATGCTGGCGGAGCAGGCGACGACGGAAATGCTGGTGGTGGGTAATATGGCGCCGCAGGCGGTAGAATCGCTGGCGCGTGAGGTAAAGCAGCAGCTGAACTGTCAGGGTAAAAGCGGGTGGCGCAACGAATATGTCACCATCAACCAGCCGCTGCGCGCCAATATCCAGAAGGCGGGCAGCAGCAGCGACTCGGCGCTGGCGGCGGTTTACGTCCCTGTCGGCTACAGCGAAGATCAGGGTATTGCCAACAGCACGCTGTTGAGTCAGATTATTCAACCCTGGTTTTATAACCAGCTGCGTACTCAGCAGCAGCTGGGCTATGCGGTCTTCACCTTCCAGATGCCGGTTGGACGCCAGTGGGGCATCGGTTTCCTGTTGCAAAGCAACAGCAAGCAGCCTGCCCTGCTGCTGCAGCGCTATGAGGCCTTCTATCCTGACGCTGAAAAGCGGCTGCGGGCGATGAGCCAGCAGGATTTTGCGCAGTATCAGGCGGCGCTGATTAATGAACTGCAGCAGCGTCCGCAAACGTTGGATGAAGAAGCGGGGCGCTATAACAAAGATTTTTATCGGGAAAATTACGCTTTTGATACCCGGGATAAAGTCATTGAGCAAATTAAAACGCTGACGCCGCAGAGCCTGGCGGATTTCTTCCACCGGGCGACGATCGCTAAGCAGGGCCTGGCTATGCTGTCGCAGATCTCCGGCAGCCAGCATGGAAAAGCTGACTATGCCTCACCGCAAGGCTGGAAAACCTGGCCGAACGTCAGCAGCCTGCAGCAGTCGCTGCCGGTAACAAGCGAGAAGAAATGAGCAACAACAATCCGCAACGGCTCGATCCGCTAACGCTGCCGCTTTATGGCGAGCGGCTTATCGAGGCGTCAGCGGGAACCGGAAAAACCTTTACTATCGGCATACTCTACCTGAGGCTGTTACTTGGCCTTGGGCAGGATAATGCTTTCCATCGTCCGCTGTCGGTTGAAGAAATCCTGGTGGTGACCTTTACCGAGGCGGCCACCGCCGAGCTGCGGGGACGTATCCGGCAGAATATCCATGAGCTGCGGCTGGCCTGCGTGCGCGGCAGCAGCGCCAACCCGGTGCTGACGGCGCTGATGCAGGAGATTAGCGATCCGGCCGATGCCGCCGCGCTGCTGCTGGCCGCCGAGCGGCAAATGGATGAGGCGGCGATTTTCACCATTCACGGCTTCTGCCAGCGTATGCTGAATCTCAATGCCTTTGAGTCCGGGATGCTGTTTGAACAGCAGTTGATTGAAGATGAATCCGCGCTGCGCCGTCAGGCGGCCGCCGATTTCTGGCGGCGTCACTGTTATCCGCTGCCGCTGGCGATCGCCAAAGTGATTGCGCAGGAGTGGACCGGGCCGGAGCAGCTGCTTGCCACCTTAACCCCGTGGCTGCACGGCGAATCGCCCGCGTTAAAATATGCGCCGGATGGCGAAGAAACCCTGGCGCAGCGCCATGAGAAGATCGTGGCGCGCATCGATAACCTTAAGGCTGAGTGGCGTGCGGCGGCGGCGGAACTGCGCGAGCTGATTGAAAAGTCCGGCGTCGATAAGCGTAGCTATAGCAGTAAGCATTTACCTGCCTGGCTGAATAATGTGGCGGCCTGGGTTGAAGAAGAGATGCAGGGCTACACGGTGCCCAAAGATCTGGCGCGTTTTCGCCAGAGCGTGCTGCTGGAAAAAACCAAAAAGGGCGAGCCGCCGCGGCATCCGCTGTTTGCGGCGGTGGATGCCTTTCTCGCCGAGCCGCTGTCGCTGCGCGATCTGATTATTGCCCGGGCGCTGGAAGAGATTCGCCTGGCGACCCGCAGAGAGAAAAAACTGCGGGCGCTGCTCGGCTTCGATGATTTGCTTAGCCGTCTGGATGAGGCGCTGCAACAGCCAGGCGGCGATCTGCTGGCGGAGGCGATTCGCGCCCGCTATCCGGTGGCGCTGATCGATGAATTCCAGGATACCGACCCGCAGCAGTATCGTATCTTTCGGCGTCTCTATATTGCGCAGCCGGAAAATGCGCTGCTGCTGATTGGCGATCCGAAGCAGGCCATTTACGCCTTTCGCGGCGCGGATATTTTTACCTATATGCGCGCCCGTAGCGAAGTCAGCGCTCACTATACGCTGAACACTAACTGGCGCTCATCACCCGCTATGGTGGCCAGCGTCAACCAGCTGTTTTCCCGGCTGGATAATCCCTTTTTATTCAGCCAGATCCCTTTTATTGAGGTTAACGCCGCGCCGCCCAACGAAACGCGCGGCTTTCATCTTGACGGCGCGGTGCAGCCAGCGCTGCGCTTCTGGCTGCAGCCCGGCGAAGGCGTGGGCGTTAGCGAATACCAGCAGTGGATGGCGCGCCAGTGCGCGGCGGAAATTCTTCACTGGCTGCAGGCTGGCCTGCGCGGCGACGCGCTGGTTGGCAAGCAGGGCGACCAGCGTGCGGTCAGAGCCTCGGACATTACCGTGCTGGTACGCAGCCGCAGCGAGGCGGCGGTCATTCGCGAGGCGCTGGAAAGCCTTAATATTCCTTCGGTCTATTTATCCAACCGCGACAGCGTGTTTACCACGCCGGAAGCGCGTGAACTGCTGTGGCTGCTGCAGGCGGTGCTGGCTCCTGAGCTGGAGCGCACCCTGCGCAGCGCGCTGGCGACCAGTATTTTAGGGCTGGATGCGGTCACTATTGATGCCATGAGCCAGGATGAAGATCGCTGGGACGCGCTGGTTGATGAGTTTGCCGCCTATCGCCAGCGCTGGCAGCAGCGCGGCGTTCTGCCGATGCTGCGTGAGCTAATGACCCGGCGCAATCTTGCAGAAAACCTGCTGGCTTCTGACAGCGGCGAGCGGCGTCTGACAGATCTGCTGCATCTTGGCGAGCTGTTGCAGGAAGCCGCCGCGCAGCTGGATAGCGAACATGCGCTGGTGCGCTGGCTGGCGCAGCAAATCGCGCAGCCTAACCATCAGTCGGCCAGCCAGCAGCTGCGTCTTGAAAGCGACCGTCATCTGGTGCAGATCGTGACCATCCACAAATCCAAAGGGCTGGAATATCCACTGGTATGGCTGCCGTTTGCCGCTAACTTCCGTGAAGCGGCGCAGGGGCTGTATCACGATCGCCAGACTTTTCAGGCTCTGCTGGATCTGAGCGATGATGAAGAGAGCCTGGCGCTGGCCGAGCAGGAAAGGCTGGCGGAAGATTTACGCCTGCTGTACGTAGCGCTAACCCGCTCTGTTTATCATTGCAGCATCGGCATTGCGCCGCTGATTAAGGGCAATCGTAAAAAAGAGGGCAACAGCGACCTGCATAAAAGCGCGGTGGGCCATCTGGTCCAGCGTGGCGAAGCGCTCAACGCCAGCGGGCTGCAGGCAGCGCTGCGTGACTTAAGCAACGACGCGGTAGAAATGGTGATGCCGGAAGAGGCTGCGGCAGGACGCTGGCAGCCGGAGGGCGATCGTATGGTGGAGCTCGACAGCCCGGTGGTTTCCCGTCCGCTACAGGATCACTGGCGCGTCACCAGCTACTCTGGCCTGCAGCAGCACGGTTCGACGGTTGTGCTCGATTTGACGCCGCGCTTTGATATTGATGCGGCAGGAGAAATGGCTGAGGTTGTCGCACCGGCGCTGACGCCGCATACCTTTCCGCGCGGCGCTTCGCCGGGCACTTTTCTGCACGGCCTGTTTGAAATGCTTGATTTTAACCAGCCGCCGGATGAAGCATGGCTGGCGGAACAGCTGCAGCTGGCCGGTTTTGGCGAACAGTGGCTACCGATGCTTACCGACTGGATTAGCCGGGTATTGCAAACGCCGCTTAATCAGGAAGGCATCCATCTGGCGAGGTTAACGCCGGGCCGCTATCTGGTCGAGCTGGAGTTTTATCTGCCGATGCATCAGCTGCTGACCGCACCGGCGCTGGATGCGGTAATGCGTCAGCACGACAGCCTGTCGGCTCAGGCGCCGGGGCTGAATTTTCAGCAGGTGCAGGGGATGCTGAAAGGCTTTATCGATTTGGTTTTTTGCTGGCAGGGGAAATATTACCTGCTGGATTATAAGTCTAACTGGCTGGGCGAAGAGAGCGCCGCCTATACGCCGCAGGCGATGGCGGAGGCGATGATTAGCCACCGCTATGACTTGCAGTATCAGCTTTATACGCTGGCGCTGCATCGCTATTTGCGTCATCGTGTAGCGGATTATGATTATCAGCGCCACTTCGGCGGCGTGTTTTACCTGTTTTTGCGCGGAATGGACGGCAGCGCCAGTGAAAATGGCGTGTTTCATCACCGTCCGTCTGCAGATTTTGTCATGGCGCTGGATCGCCTGTTTTCCGGAGACAAGGTGGAAGCGGAATGAGAAAAATGAGCGAGTTGCTGCGCGAGGCGGTGGACAAACGCCTGATACGCGCGCTGGATTTGCAGTTCGCCCATATGCTGGCGGATGATGGACAACCCGCGCTGATGCTGGCGGCGGCCTGCGTTAGCGCCGAGGCGGGAGAAGGGCATGTTTGCCTGCCGCTCGATCATTTTCGTGACGGCCAACTGTTTGCCGGACGGCAGCCGGAGCTGGCGGCCGAAATCTGGCAGACGGTCGGGCAGCCGGCAGACTGGCAGCGTTTGCTGTTGCAAAGCCACGCGGTAAGCGATGGCTCAAAGCCGACGCCGCTGGTGGTGGCGCAGCAGCGGCTCTATTTGCACCGCATGTGGCGCGGAGAAGGCCATGTGGCGCGCTTTATCGCGACTGAGCAGCCCGTACCCGCTTTTAATGACGCCGATTTGCAGCGGATATTAAATGAGCTGTTCGGCAATCGCCCTGACGACTGGCAAAAAATTGCCGCCGCCGTGGCGATTACCCGTCATATCTCGGTGATTTCCGGCGGTCCGGGAACCGGAAAAACCACTACCGTCGCTAAACTGCTGGCGGCGCTGATTCGGCTTTCCCAACAAAAGCTGCGCATTCGTCTGGCCGCGCCCACCGGTAAAGCGGCGGCGCGGCTCACGGAGTCTCTGGGCAAGGCGCTGCAGGCGCTGACGCTAAGCGACGCGGAGCGCACCGCCTTTCCTGAAGAGGCGACAACGCTGCACCGTTTACTGGGCGCGCAGCCCAACAGCCAGCGGCTGCGTTACCACGCCGGTAACCCGCTGCATCTTGATGTGCTGGTGGTGGATGAGGCCTCAATGGTGGATCTGCCGATGATGGCAAATTTGATTGCCGCATTGCCGAAACATGCGCGGGTTATTTTCCTTGGCGATCGCGATCAGCTGGCTTCGGTCGAAGCGGGAGCGGTATTGGGCGATATTTGCCGCTGCGCCGAGGCGGGTTACAGCACGGCGCGCGCCAGGCAGCTGGAGCAGCTTACCGGCTGTCAGCTGGACGGGATGGACGGCGAGGATATGCCCAACGTGCGCGACAGTATTTGCCTGCTGCGCAAGAGCTACCGTTTCGATGCCCGTTCCGGTATCGGTCAGCTGGCGCAGGCGGTGAACGCTGGCGATGCCAAAGCGGCGGAAAAGGTATTCGGCGCGGGCTTTGCTGATATTTGCCGCAGCGAGCTAAGCAATGCCGAACATTACCAGCAGCTCCTGGAGCAGGGGATTGCGGGTTATGAAGAGTATCTGACGCTGCTGCAGCGCAATGCGGATGCGGATGAAGTGCTGGCGGCATTTGCCCGTTACCGGCTGCTGTGCGCGCTGCGCGAAGGGCCATTTGGCGTTGCCGGTTTGAATGAACGTATCGAACGTCAGCTGCTGAAACAGCGGCGGATTCGGCGGCCGCAGGCGCAAAGCCGCTGGTATATTGGTCGGCCGGTAATGATTGCGCGCAACGATAGCGCGCTGGGGCTGTTTAACGGCGATATTGGCGTAGCGATGAACGATGCCAGCGACGCGTTGAAAGTGTTCTTTCCGCTGCCGGACGGCACGATTAAGGCGGTGCAGCCAAGCCGTTTACCGCCGCACGATACCGCCTGGGCGATGACGGTGCATAAATCGCAGGGATCGGAGTTTGAGCATACGGCGCTGGTGCTGCCTAACCACTATTTGCCGGTGCTGACGCGGGAGCTGGTGTATACCGCCATTACCCGCGCGCGCAGTCAGCTAACGCTCTATACCGATCGGCAAATCTTTGCGCGGGCGGTAGCCGTGCGTACCCAGCGGCGCAGCGGGTTGGTGGAGCGCCTCAGCGCTCCCTGCAGTGACATGCCCGATTTTTGATTCCCGCTTTTTATCGGGCTTCAAATAATAGCGTAATATCGCCCAGTACAATATTACGCTATTGTCATTGAACTATTAATTATGTACCGATCTGATTAAAAATAAGTACATTATATATTTCCTTAATATTCATCTCTTCCACCCTGTGCATATATTAACCTCTTTAATGTTGTTGTTTTAAATTTGAGGAGGATATATGTCAAATTCTGTTTATTTAAACGTTGCAGAGGTTGCTGGTGAATGTGTGGAAGCGAACCATAAGGAATGGATAGATATATTTTCTGTTAATTGGGGGGCTTCTCAGCAGATAAACAATTATCGAGGCGGTGGCGGTGGTGCGGGCAAGGTAGATTTTAAGGATCTCAGCGTGGTCGCCGCGATTGATAATGCGATGCCGACGTTAATGAGAATGTGCGCTACTGGTCAGCATATTAAAGATGTAAAGGTCTCACTCTGCAAGGCTGGCGGCGGTAAATCAGTAGAATATGCTTTGTTTATATTAAAAGATGCATTAATTGCTGATGTAAGTATCGGTGGTTCGAGTGGAAGCCAGACGTTGGTGACCTATAAATTCCAGGCTGCAGCGATACAAATTTATTATTGGAAACAGATGAACAACGGCGTGAAAGGCGCAGAAGTTGCGATGGGGTTTGATATAAAACAGAATAAAGTCACAGGTTGATTATGGCGAAAATCATCGTTGATAATGAAATCGGCTTAATTGTCCGTGGCAAACGTCTTCCCACACATGTACCAGACCTGTTAGAACAACATGCTGATTGTGTGTTAAGCGATGGAGCGCCTGTCGGGTTTTACGGTACAGGTGCAGGCTATCTTGGCGTATCAGCTTCCACAGGGTTGGGGATGGACGGGGTTGTTATGACGTATGATGACCTTGCCTCTCCCGCTTATGGCCGGATCCATTATGTTGATGCTACCCTGGCTAAAAAATATAATCTGGTGTCTACCTTGTTGTTAATTAAAGTATCCGAAACAGAATCCATGCTTTTTACCGCTGCATGGAATGAAATGAAAAATGATCCGGGGGGCTTCAGCCTGTTAGGCAATAACTGCTCCACTCATGCCAGCCTCGCATTTAATAAGGCGGGAGTTTTGCCCTCTTCCATCCCTGGCGTCGATACGCCTGACAATTTATACCATCAGCTGGTTTCAATAAGAAATGGTCACACCCGTTGTTTTTCCGGATTTCTGGGATTCACGCCTGCAACAGGAGGGTTCAGTATTGATATGCTATAAACGCTCAGGTACGTTAAAAGCCACGCTGTTTTTAACGCTATTCGCATTCTCCAGCGGAGGAGCTATGGCTTCTTTTTTAGCAAAAAAAATTGAGTTTAAAGCGGAAAACGCCATGTTTAAGGGTGTTGAAGCGTTACAGCCAGAAAATAAATTCATTGTAGCGGTAAAAAAGGTAAAGAAAGAAGAGACGAGCATTTTTTCCTTAAAGCGATCGCCCTCATTGATCTCCGGTTATCCCAATCCCGTATTGGTTGAAGGCATAATATTAAGCGGTTCAGAAACAACGCTAATTAATCAACCGGTAATGTTACGTTTGCCTGAGCAGGAGTGGCAGCGTATCAAGGCGGAGGAAGGATCAATTATCGGCACCGGTATTATCGTGACCGAACAGGGATATGGCTTACTCTGCCTGGAAAATCTTACGGGCGAGGATAATGATAAACATGCCGCCTGGTTAAATAGCTTATCCTGCCGTAAACGCTGGGAGGCGACATAATTGACCGATACAGGCCAGGCTGTGCCGGTCAGCTACGTCGCTAAGCGCTACGTTAAATCCGCCATCAGCACTTTGGAACGGCGCTGGTAGTTATACATCTGCTTTTTACTTTCCGGCAGCAGCTCTATCTCTACCGGTGTAAAGCCGCGCTCCTGGAACCAGTGAATGCTGCGGGTGGTGAGCACAAACAGCTTTTTCAGCCCCAGCTGGCGCGCCTGTAACGCGACACGCTGCAGCAGCATTTCACCGCGTGAGGAACTGCGATAGTCCGGGTGTACCGCGACGCAGGCCATTTCGCCAATTTGCTCTTCCGGGAAGGGATAGAGCGCCGCGCAGGCGATGGTCAGATTATCGCGCTCGATAATGGTGAATTTATCGATCTCCATCTCCAGCTGCTCGCGCGAGCGGCGCACCAGAATTCCCTGCTGTTCCAGCGGGCGGATCAGCTCCAGAATCCCGCCAATATCGTTAATAGTGGCGCGTCGGATCTGCTCGGCGGATTCCATCACGATCTGCGTGCCGATGCCGTCACGGGAGAACAGCTCCTGTAACAGCGCGCCATCTTCCTGATAGCTGATCAGATGGCTGCGCCGCACGCCGCTGCGGCAGGCCTTCACCGCACCGCGTAGAAAACGCACCGTGCCAGAGAGGTAATCGCCGCGCTGCTCCAGGGTTTCAATGCGCGCCTGTGCATCGTTCGGGAACAGCTCGGAAATAATATTGCCTTTATCATCCGTCGCGCCCTGCTCAGAGCAGAAGCCGATCATCTTTTCTGCCCGCAGCTTAATCGCCAGCTGGGTTGCGACCTCTTCCGAAGTCAGATTAAAACTTTCGCCGGTCACCGATACCGCCACCGGGCCAATCAAAACAATCGCGTCGCTGTCGAGCTGGCGATGGATCGCCTCTTCATCAATACGGCGAATTCGTCCGCTGTGGCAATAGTCGATGCCATCGTCCACGCCCAGCGGCTGAGAAATAATAAAGTTGCCGCTGACCACGTTAATATGCGCGCCCTGCAGCGGCGTATTGCTCAGGCTCATCGACAGGCGGGCGGTAATATCCAGCTGCAAACGTCCGGCGGCCTGCTTGACCAGCTCAAGGGATTGCGCATCGGTTACGCGGGTGTGCTTGTGATAAAGCGGTTCCAGCTGATGTTCTGTCAGACTGGCGTCGATTTGCGGGCGGGCGCCATACACCACGACCAGCCGAATGCCGAGGCTATGCAGCAGGCCAATATCGTTAACTATGCTGGAAAAGTTATCATGCTCAATCGCCTCGCCGCTGAGCATAATGACAAAAGTCTTACCTCGGTGGGCGTTGATATAGGGAACGGAATGACGAAAACCCTGAACCAGTGCGGTGCTACGTTCCTTCACGGCAAACCCTCTTTTGCATGAATATTCGATTTTTGTGTATTTTTATTCTTTTGTGGTCGGAAGTGCAAGCGGCTTTTATTGATGCTTATCATTTTTCACAATCGGATAATAAGCTTAACAGGCTGCATTTAATGGGCTTTTCCGGGTGACAGCATAAAAGCGATTGGGTTAAAGTTTTCGCCACATTTTTTTCCTGGCTTTTTTTTAGACACAACACAGCATCTGGAGCGGCATGTCCGAATCTCATCCCGTCATCAGCCGTCGTCGGCTGTTACAGGGCGCTGGAGCAATAGGGTTACTGAGCGTTAGCCGGGTTGGGCTGGCGGCCAACAGCCATATTGTTGCGGTGCGCATCTGGCCTTCTTCCAGCTATTCCCGCCTGACCATTGAATCAAGCGTGGCCCTGAAATATAAGCAGTTCGCCCTGAGCCATCCCGAACGCGTGGTGATCGATCTTGAAAATCTGCACCTGAATCGGGTGCTGACGGGAGTAGGGCAACTGGTGCAGAAAAACGATCCCTATATCAAAACGGCGCGCGTAGGCCAGTTCGATAAAAATACCGTGCGCATCGTGCTGGAGCTAAAACAGAACGTTGCGCCGCGCCTGTTTACCCTGGCACCGGTAGCCGGTTTTAAGCACCGTTTGGTGGTCGATCTCTATTCGGCGCACGACACGCAGAACGATCCGCTGCTGGCGCTGCTTAAAGATTATAATCAGGGCAATCTGGAACGTACGCAGCCTGCCGAGGCGCCGCTGCCCGGCAAAGCGGGGCGCGACCGTCCCATCGTTATCATGATTGATCCGGGACACGGCGGTGAAGATCCCGGCGCGCATGGCCTGCATAAAACGCGTGAAAAAGATATCGTGCTGAAAATCGGCCGCCGTCTGAAGGCGTTAATTGATAAAGAACCGAATATGCGCGCTTATATGACGCGCAATGAAGATGTCTTTATCCCGCTGAAGGTACGCGTGGCGAAGGCGCGTAAGCAGCGGGCCGATCTGTTTGTTTCCATTCACGCCGATGCGTTTACCAGTCGGGCGGCGCGCGGTTCTTCGGTATTTGCGCTCTCGACGAAAGGCGCAACCTCGACGGCGGCGCGCTTTCTCGCGCAAACGCAGAATGAATCGGATTTAATTGGCGGCGTAAGTAAAAGCGGCGATCGCTACCTCGACCATACGATGTTCGATATGCTGCAAAGCCAGACCATTACCGATAGCCTGAAGTTTGGTAAGGAAGTGCTGACGCGCATAGGAAGGGTTAATCATCTGCATAAGCGCAGCGTGGATCAGGCCGGGTTTGCGGTATTAAAGGCGCCCGACATTCCATCGATTCTGGTCGAGACGGCGTTTATCAGTAATCCAGCGGAGGAGCGCAAGCTGCGTACGACGCGCTATCAGCAGCAGGTGGCTGAAGCGATTCTTGGCGGCATCAAAGCCTATTTTTCGAAAGGGGCGGCGCTGGCGCACCATAAGTAACAAGATAACCGGGGAGCGCGCTTGCGGGCGAACCGGCTTTTTACCAAACGCCAGATACAAAAAAACACCCTTGAGGGTGTTTTAATGATTGGTTGCGGGAGCCGGATTTGAACCGACGACCTTCGGGTTATGAGCCCGACGAGCTACCAGGCTGCTCCATCCCGCGTCCGGATGTTGTCGCTTCCGTCACGACAAGCTATTGCGTACTGCTTAATTGGTTGCGGGAGCCGGATTTGAACCGACGACCTTCGGGTTATGAGCCCGACGAGCTACCAGGCTGCTCCATCCCGCGT
Source organism: Mixta theicola (assembly GCF_002895925.1). GTDB lineage: Bacteria > Pseudomonadota > Gammaproteobacteria > Enterobacterales > Enterobacteriaceae > Mixta > Mixta theicola. The sequence continues at coordinate 59,620 of NZ_NWUO01000010.1, forward strand.
CCGTGGAAGCGCACTATACTCTTACCGGATTATGATGCAACCCCTTTTTGAAAATTAATTAGAATAGCAGGGCTGGTTGATGAATATATCCGCTCCCTGGCGATTTATTAAACAAAGGGCGCGACACTTTTTCCGGTAACGCATTTCATTCTTATAACCCCTTTGCTATCTTGCCCTGCAAGCAGCTGAGGTGAGAATGCAATGAAAGGACGTTGGACAAAGTATTGGGTTACGGGCGCGCTGTTAGCACTGCTGGCGGGATGTTCTTCTAAGCCGACCGATCGCGGTCAGCAATATAAAGATGGCAAAATTGAGCAGCCGCTAGCGCTGGTGAATCAGCCGAACGCCAAAGGGCGCCCGGTTAACGGTAAAGATTTCGGCGATCAGGTCAGTGAAATACGCTTCGCCGCTTCTTCTTTATATACACGCCAAAATAATACCTATAGCGCTATTGAGAACTGGCTGCTGGCGGGCGGCGATACGCGCCAGCTGCGGCTGTTTGGTCTGGATGCGTATCAGATGGAAGGGATGGATAATTACGGCAACGTCCAGTTTACCGGTTATTACACGCCGGTTATCCATGCGCGCTATACGCGTCAGGGCGAGTTCCAGTATCCGCTGTACCGTATGCCGCCGCGCAGTAAAGGCCGTAAATTGCCGAGCCGGGCGCAGATCTACAGCGGCTCGCTGGACGATCGCTATGTGATTGGCTACAGCAATTCGCTGATGGACAACTTTATTATGGATGTGCAGGGCAGCGGCTATGTCGATTACGGCGATGGGCGTCCGCTGATGTTCTTTGGCTATGCGGGTAAGAACGGCTGGGCCTATCACAGCGTCGGTAAGGAGCTGATCGATCGCGGTGAAGTGAAGCGCGAAGATATGTCAATGCAGGCGATCCGCAAGTGGGCCGATGCCCACAGTCCGCAAGAGGTGCGTGCGCTGCTGGAAACCAATAACTCTTTTGTTTTCTTTAAGCCGGAGAATTTTACCCCGGTGCGCGGCGCCAGCGCGGTGCCGCTGATTGCGAAAGCGTCGGTGGCGGCGGACCGCTCGTTGATCCCGCCGGGAACGGTACTGCTGGCGGAGGTGCCGCTGTTAAATAATGACGGCAAATTTACCGGCAAGTATGAGATGCGGTTGATGGTGGCGCTGGACGTGGGCGGCGCAATCAAAGGCCAGCACTTTGATATTTACCAGGGCATCGGCCCGGAAGCGGGGCATATGGCGGGTTTCTTTAACCACTATGGCCGCGTTTGGGTGTTGCGCAGCGCGCCGGGCAGCGGCACTATGCTGTTCAGCAACGCGCAAAACAACCAGAATGGTTCAATGCTGGTCAGCGTCAGCCAGTAAACTTCCGTATGGCGGGCCGTTCTGGCCCGCTATCGACTAGCAAAAGGTTATTTCATGAGAGTTCTCTCTGACGCCTGGCGGCAGCGCTTTGGCGGTACGGCGCGTCTCTATGGTCAGGACGCATTACAGCTGTTTGCCGATGCGCACGTCTGCGTGATCGGCATTGGCGGCGTCGGCTCGTGGGCGGCGGAAGCGCTGGCGCGTACCGGTATCGGCAGCATTACGCTGATCGATATGGATGACGTTTGCATCACCAACACCAACCGTCAAATTCATGCCTTGCAGGGCAACGTTGGCAAGGCAAAAACGGAAGTCATGGCCGAGCGCATTCTGGCGATCAATCCGGAATGTACGGTTAACTGCGTGGACGATTTTATTACGCCCGATAATACCGCCGAGCTCATGCGCGCTGGCTATAGCTATGTGATTGATGCGATCGATAGCGTGCGGCCCAAGGCGGCGCTGCTTGCCTGGTGCCGGCGCAATAAGATCCCGGTGGTGACGACCGGCGGCGCCGGCGGTCAAATCGATCCTGTTCAGGTTCAGGTCAGCGATCTGGCGAAGACGATTCAGGATCCGCTGGCGGCGAAGCTGCGTGAGCGGCTAAAGCATGATTTCGGCGTGGTGAAGAATAGCAAAGGCAAGCTGGGCATCGACTGCGTGTTCTCTACCGAAGCGTTGGTTTATCCGCAGCCGGACGGCAGCGTTTGCGCTTCACGCAGCACGGCGGAAGGACCGAAGCGGATGGATTGCGCCTCCGGTTTTGGGGCCGCCACGATGGTAACGGCCACCTTTGGTTTTGTTGCGGTATCACACGTGCTTAAGAAAATGTTGGCGAAGGCGGCGCGTCAGGGTTAGCCGCCGCTGCGCGTACCGCTCGCGCCAGCGCATCCAGCCCGCTGCTGCGCGAGGCGCTTAGCTGTTCGCGCAGGCCCAGCTCATCAAACAGCTGCAGCGGGTCCTGCTGCAGCAACGTTTCCGGCTGCTGCCGTTCTACCGCAGTCAGCAGTACCGCCAGCAGGCCGCGTACGATCCTTCCTTCGCTGTCGCCATAAAAATGCAGCGATCCGTCATGCAAACGCTGATGGCCCAGCCAGACGCGATTTTCACAGCCGCTCAGCTCAATTCCCGCGCTTTTCAGCGCGTCCGGCAGCGGCGGCAGCTGTTTACCCAGCAGGATCAGCTGGCGATAGCGCTCTTCCCAGCCGGGGCAGGCGGCAAACTTTTCTTTTAACGATGAAACGGTGATCAGTTCAGCAAACGGATGTGGGGCGATAAGCGTCATAGTCGTTACTCGGCCAGTAAAGTGATGGCGTTATGGATGGCGCGCACCAGCGCATCGACATCCTGCAGGCTATTATAGGGCGCAAATGAGGCGCGCAGCGTACCACTGACGCCCAGCGCCGCCATTAACGGTTGGGCGCAATGCTGACCGGCGCGCACCGCCACGCCGCTTTCGGCCAGCAGCGTGACGACATCGCTGTGATGAATGCCGACAATATCAAAAGAGAGCAGGCTGGACTCGCCGCTGCGGAAGCTGCGGAAGCCGGGAATCGCCTGCAGTTGCTCTTCCGCCAGCGTCGCCAGGCTGCGGCTCCAGCGTTCTGCGGCGTCAATATCAACGGTTTCCAGCCATTCCAGCGCCGCGCTCAGGCCGATAACGCCCGCCACGTTTGGCGTACCGGCCTCAAAGCGCCACGGCACCGGCTGCGGCGTAAAGCCGCTGAAATCAACATGGCTAAGCATTTTGCCGCCGCCCTGCCAGGCCGGCATCGCTTCCAGCAGCGCCGGTTTACCATACAGCGCGCCGATGCCCATCGGTCCGTAAAGCTTGTGGCCGGAAAATGCATAAAAATCAATATCCAGCGCCTGTACGTCCGGCGGGCAATGCACCACGCCCTGCGCGCCGTCTACCATAACCAGCGCGCCAGCGGCATGCGCCAGATGAATCGCCTGCGCCAGATCGGGACAGCCGCCGGTAACGTTGGACATCTGCCCCAGCGCCAGCAGGCGCGTTTTACTGTTCAATAGCGTGGGCAACAGCGCCATATCCGGCAGATGCTGCGCGTCCAGCGGCCATTTCACCACCCGGGCGCCGGTCTGCCCGGCAACCATCAGCCAGGGAACCAGATTGGCATGGTGCTCTGCTTCGCTGACGATAATTTCGTCGCCGGGCTTTAATGTGGGTCTTAATCCGCTCTGCGCCACCAGGTTGATCGCTTCGGTGGTGCCGCGTGTCCAGATAATCGTCTGCGGATGCGGCGCATTAATCAGGCCGGCGACCTGCGCGCGTGCGCTTTCATAGCGCTCGGTGAGCTTACGCGCCGCGGCATACTGGCTGCGATGGACGGTCCCGGCACTCAGGCTGTAATAATGCTGGGTGGCCTCAATAACCGCCTGCGGTTTGAGCGCCGTGGCGGCGCTGTCCAGATAAACGCCCGCGTTTGCCAGCGCCGGAAACTGCTGACGTAACTGGGCGGGATTAAATAGGGTCATGCGGTTCTCATTACAATAAAGGTTTAGCAAATGCTGCCAGGAACAGGTTGAAAATCTCCTAAGCCGCTGGCGAAGCAGCAGATCCGCGTTATGCTGAAAAGGCAAGGTTTAAACTGTTTACCATCGGTTTGCCAGGCTGAATGTTGATACTGAGCGGCATTCATCTGGCTGACCGCGACGGTTGGTTTATCGCATTTAATCCGCAAGGAGACAGAAAATGAAAAAACTCGCCGCAGTACTGGCCGCCTGTGCCATGATTTTTACTTTAGCAGCCTGTTCCAGCAATTACGTCATGCATACCAATGATGGCCGCACCATTATTACCAACGGTAAGCCTATGGTAGACGATGATACCGGTATGATCAGCTATAAAGATGTCCAGGGCAACGAACAGCAGATCAACCGCTCTGATGTGAAAGAGATGGTAGAGATGGGCCAGTAATTTCAGGCAAAAAAAAGCACCGCATTTTGCGGTGCTATTAAAATCACTATGGACAGACAGGGTAAATCTACAGAAATACAGGAATAAACGGTAGCTGAGCTACCCGATCTGAAAAGCGTCAGATCAAATTGCAAACACAACATCACATCCACAAGCCAAAAGCCTTCTGAATCAGCCGTTTCCCGCTTATTCTGAAAAACTTTTCGTTCCGGCTCAGGAAGTGCGGCAACTATAGGTATTTGCTGGAGCTTCCTCAACGGACAATTTATAATGTCTCGGATAAAAAAATCTAATACGTAACGCGATGCTGTCGGGTTGCGTCAAAGTGTTTCATCCAAGATTTGGAAACCATGTCAAAACGTCTTCCACCACTGAATGCCCTGCGCGTTTTTGATGCAGCAGCGCGTCATCTTAGCTTTACCAAAGCGGCTGAAGAGCTGTTTGTTACCCAGGCGGCTGTAAGCCATCAGATTAAATCTCTGGAAGATTTTCTCGGTCTGAAGCTGTTTCGGCGGCGTAATCGTTCGCTATTATTAACCGAGGAAGGTCAAAGCTACTATCTGGATATTAAGGAGATTTTCTCCGCGCTCAACGATGCGACGCGCAAGCTGCAGTCGCGCAGCGCCAGGGGCGCTCTGACGGTCAGCCTGCTGCCGAGTTTTGCGATTCAGTGGCTGGTGCCGCGTCTTTCCAGCTTTAACTCAGCTTATCCGGGAATCGACGTACGTATCCAGGCGGTGGACCGGGAAGAAGAGAAACTGGCTGACGATGTTGACGTGGCGATTTTTTATGGTCGCGGCAACTGGCCGGGACTGCGCGTAGAGAAACTGTATGCTGAATATCTGCTGCCGGTTTGCTCGCCGCTGCTGCTCACCGGCGATAAACCCTTGAAAACGCCAGCCGATTTAGAGCATATGACGCTGTTGCACGACGCTTCGCGCCGCGACTGGCAATCCTATACGCGTCAGTTAGGCTTGCAGCACATTAATGTGCAGCAGGGGCCTATTTTCAGCCACAGCGCGATGGTGCTGCAGGCGGCGATTCATGGCCAGGGCGTGGCGCTGGCGAACAATGTCATGGCGCAAAGTGAAATTGAGGCGGGCCGCCTGGTTTGCCCATTTAATGATGTGTTGGTAAGTAAAAATGCTTTTTATCTGGTTTGTCATGACAGCCAGGCAGAACTGGGTAAAATAGCCGCCTTTCGGCACTGGATTCTGGCAAAAGCCGCAAGCGAGCAGGAGAAATTCCGCTTCCGCTACGCCAATTAACCTATTTATCCGCGACGGAGTGACCCGGCGCGTTATGTTACGAGGATCGTTCGATGTCCAGTCGTGCAATGTTAATTTTTTCTGCCATTAGCGGCTTTTTCTTTGTCGCTTTTGGCGCATTCGGGGCGCACGTCCTGAGTCAGTCTCTGGGGACGACGGAAATGGCCTGGATTCATACCGGGCTGGATTACCAGGCGTGGCATACGCTGACCATTATCGGCCTGGCTGCGGCGATGCTACGCCGCGCCAATATCTGGTTTTACTGGAGCAGCGCGTTTTTAGCCCTGGGCGTGGTGCTGTTTAGCGGCAGTCTTTATTGTCTGGCGCTGTCGCATCTGAAGATGTGGGTGTTTGTTACGCCAGTAGGCGGCACCTGTTTTCTGATTGGTTGGATTTTAATGTTAATCGGCGCGCTGCGTCTGAAGAGAAAGGCAGATCGCCATGAATAAAGTGTTGTTATATTGCCGTTCCGGTTTTGAGAAAGAGTGTGCGGCAGAAATTACCGATAAGGCGGCGCAGCGTGAAGTTTATGGTTTCGCTCGGGTAAAAGAGAATGCGGGCTATGTGCTGTTTGAGTGTTATGCCGCCGCCGATGCCGATAAGCTGGCGCGCGAGCTGCCTTTCAGCGAGCTGATTTTTGCCCGTCAGATGGTGGTGGTCGGCGATCTGCTGCGTGATTTGCCGCCTGAGGATCGTATTTCCCCGGTGGCCGGGATGCTGAACGGGGTGGTAGAGAAGGGCGGCGACTTAAGGGTCGAGGTACCGGATACCAACGAAGCGAAGGAACTGCTGAAGTTTTGCCGCAAGTTTACCGTTCCGCTGCGTGCGGCGCTGCGTCAGCAGAAGAGTTTGCTGAATTATGAGAGCGCCAGCCGGCCGGTGATCCATGTCTTTTTTATCGCTTCTGGCCACTGTTATGTGGGGTACTCTTATCCCAACAATAATTCGCCGTTTTTTATGGGTATTCCCCGTCTTAAGTTTCCTTCTGATGCACCGAGCCGTTCCACGCTGAAGCTGGAAGAGGCGTTTCATGTGTTTATTCCGGCCGATGAGTGGGATGAACGTCTGGCAAGCGGGATGTATGCGGTGGATCTGGGCGCCTGTCCGGGCGGCTGGACTTATCAACTGGTGAAACGCAGCATGATGGTGCATGCGGTGGATAATGGTCCGATGGCGCCTTCTCTGATGGATACCGGCCAGGTGATGCATCATCGTGAGGATGGTTTTAAGTATCGCCCGACGCGCAGCAATATCAGCTGGGTGGTGTGCGATATGGTGGAAAAGCCGGTGCGCGTGGCTAATTTGATGGCGGAGTGGCTGATTAACGGCTGGTGTCGTGAGGCGATTTTTAATCTTAAGCTGCCAATGAAGAAGCGCTATGAAGAGGTGTCACAGAACCTGGCGATGATGCAGGAGAAGCTGCAGGAAAACGGCATTAACGCTCAAATTCAGGCGCGCCAGCTTTATCACGATCGTGAAGAGGTGACGGTGCATATTCGCCGCGTTTGGGGAGCCGTGCCGGGCCGCCGCGACGAGCGTTAAAGCAGGCGAGGTAATCCGCCTTTCTGGATTACTGAGCCGTCTGCTCGCTCATATTTCGTATGCGGCACCGAAACCTACCAGCACATTTTCCAGATGCCGATCGCAAGGGTAACGAAGCCGTGACGGGAATAGGCGCCAGAAGTTCTGTATACTCAGGACATAGCGGCTTCCCGTCGCGCCCACTCGCGAAGGCCGTCGACTTTTTTCGGTAACGGTATTCCGGTGCTGGTGGGCGGTAACGCCTGCCTCTCGCATTCAGATGAAAAATTGTCGCATTAACGCCACCAGCGCTGCTGTCGGCACCCAAAGCCTGAAACTTTCTCTTTAAATAAATAAACATAACCACAACAAATAACGCCATAAACAGAATGTAACCGTTCAGGGTAAATAACAAAAATAACCCCCGCCAGGATCAATATTCAGGCTGCCTTCGTTTTTATTGACAGATTTATATATTTAGGGTTGTATTATGAACGAAGCCATTCATATGGCTTCGCGCTGTATTAAAGGGAACTCTTAATTAAAAAGGAAATTACAATGAAAAAGGCTTGCAAATTCGCTATTCTGTCCGCTTTTCTGGTAACTCTGACCGGCTGTACCGGTAGCGTTTATAATAAAGAAAAAAACTGCGATTATGACTATTTACTGCACCCGGCTGTCTCTATCTCTAAAATCATTGGCGGCTGCGGCCCGGCAGATAAATAACAGCATTTTTGTTATAGCGCTTCATGCTGGTCTTAATTGACCAGCATTTTTAATTTGAAAATAAATTTATTAACAATCACCAGATTTTATTGCTTAAGGCCAGGTCTGGCTAATTTCCCCGTAGCCGTAAATCTTTCAGATTACCGTTAAGATGAAGATCGGTGCGCAGCGTAGCGACGCGCTGGCTAATAAAGGCCATCTCGCGCTGTTCGCTTAACTTCTTGCGCCACTTATCCGGCACCGCATCAAGCTGCTGATACAGCGCTTCCAGCGAACCAAACTGCTGTAATAACTGGCTGGTGCTTTTGGGACCAATTCCGGCTACGCCAGGTATTTTGCTACTGCTAATCCCTGCCAGCCCCCAAAAATCAGGCAGCCTTGCTGGCGCGACGCCGAATTCCTGCTCAATAAAAGGTAAATCCAGCCACCGTTTCTGAAAATAATCGCGAATTCGGATCTCAGGCGCCAGCAGCTGACAATAACCTTTATCCGTTGAAACAATCGTCGCCTGATAGCCGCTTTGCGCCACCTTCACGGCCAACGTAGCCGCCAGATCGTCGGCCTCATCGCCTTCGGCGGCCCAGCAGGGCACGCCAGCCTGACGAAACGCCGCCTGCAGCATGGGCATTTCCCGCTGCAAATCTTCCGGCATCGGGGGACGTCCCGCCTTATAATCCGGCAACAGCTGATGCCGCCAGCCCTCACGGCGCAGCTCATCATCAAATACCGCAACGACATGCGTGGGCTGCGTATGGCCCAGCAGCTGCTGCAATGCCGCGACGCAGCGATCCTGACAGGGCGTTCCCTGCACCGCATGAATGCGGCGGATAAGATTTAGCGCATCAATAATTAATAAATGAATAGTCATAGTTAAAGATGGGCAGCCTGATGCCGCCCGTTTGGCATTATTTAATGATTTCGTAGCACGGAATATAGGCCGTACCCGGTAGCTTCATGCGGTGCTGGGCCACAAAGCCCTGCAGCAGATCGTCCATGCGGTGCATAATGGCCGGATCGCCATGAAGTTTATACGGGCCTTTCTGCCGAATCTCGCGGATACCTATCTCCTTCACGTTACCGGCCACAATGCCGGAGAAGGCGCGGCGTAAGGCTGCCGCCAGTTTTTCCGGGGGCTGATTAGGATAGAGATTAAGATTCGCCATATTCTCATGCGTTGGCAGGAAGGGAACCTGTAAGTCCGGCTCAATACGCAGCGACCAGTTAAAGCTGTAAGCATCGCCGCTTTCACGACGATTCTCTTTAACCTGCGGCATCGCTTTTTTCATCTGGCGCGCCACTTCGGCTGCATCGTCAATAATAATGGTGTAATAGCGACGCGCCTGCTCGCCGACGGTATTAACGATAAATTCATCCAGCACGCGGAAATAATCAGCGCTCTCTTTTGGCCCGGTCAGGATCAGCGGCAGCACCTGATCGTTATTTTCCGGGTTCATCAGAATACCCAGCAGATATAGCAGCTCCTCCGCCGTACCGACGCCGCCCGGAAAAATGATAATGCCGTGCGCGATACGCACAAACGCTTCCAGACGCTTTTCAATATCCGGCATGATAATCAGCTCATTGACCAGCGGATTCGGCGGCTCTGCGGCAATAATCGACGGCTCGGTCAGGCCGATAAAACGTCCTTCGCGATAGCGCTGCTGAGCATGGCCGACAGCGGCGCCCTTCATCGGCGCTTCCATTACGCCAGGCCCGCAGCCGGTACAGATATTCAGTTCGCGCAGGCCCAGCTGGGTGCCAACGTTGCGGCAATACTGATATTCTGTAGCGTTAATCGAGTGGCCGCCCCAGCACACCACCGTATTCGGGTATTCGCCCACGTGCAGGGCGCGCGCATTACGCAGGATAGAAAAAACCAGGTTGGTAATATAAACGGAATTATCCAGATCGAGCTGCTGAAAGCGGCCTGCCGTCTCGAACTGACCCGTTACAAACAGAATGTCGCGCAGTACGGCAAACAGGTTAGCCTGCAAAGAACGGATAATGCGTCCGTCAACAAAAGCCTCTTCCGGCGGATTGATCAGTTCCAGTTTTACGCCACGCTCACGGCGCAGCACATTAATATCGAAGTTTTCAAAGCGGGAGAGCAGCTCATGGCTGCTGTCAGTCTGGCTACCGGAATTAAGCACGGCGAGAGAACAGTTGCGAAACAGCTGATAGAGATCGCTGCTGGCCGTACGCTTCAGCATGTCGACTTCTAATTGCGAAAGCAAATCCATCGAGCCAAGTGGGCTGATATGTGTAATCAAGTGAACTCCTTTACACCCGCCAGGGTGACAAATGACACCGTGCCGTTACGGCAACCGCCCGGTGACGAGAAAATCCCTGAGCGGTGGTGTAGCGCCACCGCTGTTTCTCAGAGTAGCCTGCCGTGCTGAAGTTCCTCAACCGATTCCTGTAACAGAACGTAGTCCTGCGAGGAGCTCCGCAGTTTACTGGCGCACCAGGCGTGAATGGCTGGGCGAAAAGTCACTATTGCTGCGCCACGGATTAATATCCAGTCCGCCGCGTCGCGTATAGCGGGCGTAAACCGACAGCGTTTCCGGCTGGCAGAAGCGCAGCAGATCGTTAAAGATACGTTCTACGCACTGCTCATGGAACTCATTGTGACGGCGGAACGAGACCAGGTAGCGTAGCAATGCCTCACGTCTGATGCGCGGCCCGCGATAGCGGATTTGTACCGAACCCCAGTCAGGCTGATGGGTAATCAGGCAGTTCGATTTCAGCAAATGGCTAACCAGCGTCTCTTCAACGATCTCTTCGCCTGCGGCATCGGCCAGATAATCGGCGTTGAACTGGTAGTCATCAATGCTGATGTCCTGCTCATCAATACAGAAACCGTCGAACTGACCAATCGGCTGCCCTTCAATTTCCTGCAGGCGAAACAGCGCCACGCTGACCTCTCCCTGAGCGCAGGCGCGCAAATCACGTTCCAGCGTCTGGCGCACCTCGCCCCAGTCGGCAAAGCGCGTCTGGTTAAAGCTGTTAAGATAGAGCTTGAAACTTTTTGATTCGATCAGGTTAAGGCTGTCCGCCTGTAGCACCACTTCGCCCACGGCGACCTGTGGAACGCCTTTGGCGTTCAGCCAGGAGAGCTCATACAATGTCCAGATATCTGCGCCGTGGAAGGGCAGGTTAACAGGATAAAGGCCCAGGGGCTCACGATTAAGCGAGCGAGGCACTGCCTGCAGCAGGCCAGGTTCGTAACGATCCTGCCAGGCGGTCGGCTTGCCCAGAGTCAGGCTGGCAAGCGCCTGATGTTGTTCATAAGAAGACATAACGTAACCTCAAACCCGTCAGGGGTGACGAGCGGTGTCTTTTCCGGTGATAAAGAAACGGTAAATAAGGCTGTAGTGTAACTCAGTCAGCCTGGAGTAAAAAAAGATGAATGATCTAATTGCCGCCGCGTTGCGTGACTTCACTCAGCATTACTGCCAACAATGGCAACAGCGGTATGGGCACCTGCCCGCCAGCGCAGAATTATATGCGGTTCCTTCGCCTTGCGCGGTAGAAAATCGCGGCGAGCGCGTGCTGTGGCAGCCACAGCCTTTTAGCGCCGAGCCGCATTTGGCTGCGGTAGAACGGGCGCTGGAACTGCAGCTGCAGCCTGCGGTGGTGAGCTATTATACAACGCAGTACGCCGGAGATATGCCGGCGACATTCGAGCAACAGCCGATCACTTTACTTCAGGTATGGAGCGAGGACGATTTTGTGCGCGTGCAGGAAAACCTGATTGGGCACCTGGTGATGAAAAGGCGTTTAAAACAAACCCCGACATTATTTATTGCCACAACCTCATCTGATTCAGAAGTTATATCGGTGTGTAATTTAACCGGCGAAGTGATCTGCGAAACGTTGGGAACGCAGCAGCGCAAAAAACTGGCGCCGGATATTCGGATATTTCTTAAGTCATTACAACCAGTTACTGAGCTTAGTTAAGTGATTGGCTCGACTTATTGTGAGAGATCTCTTACGTAAGCTGTGAGAGATCGCCAGGATAAACGGCAAGGAAACCAAAGGTTTTTTTGTGAAAATAATGTAAATCATGAACTTAGTGAAATCCGCCTTTTCAGATTTTTGCCTGCTTTAATTGTTAACGGAAAAGGTAGCTTGTTTCCTGTGCTGGCTGAGGCAAACTACATATTATCGGAAAGGGAATCCGTGGAATGGACAACGTCAGGGAAGGCGTTCAGCAGGATGATCTGCCGCGCAGGGAAATGCGTTAAAGGATAGCTTCAGGATGAAGCCGAATATTCCAGGCTGGAATAAAAGGACACCTCCAGGACGGAGAATGAGAGCCAGACAGGATGTCTGGTGGGCCAGGAAAGCCAATGGAGTATCGCCATGAAGGCGGGTTTGTCAGGATGACAACAGGGAAAAGTTTTCATGGATGAGCAGGGAGCAATAAAGTAGCAGGACGGCTGCAAACGAACCGGGGGCACTGTATTACAGTGCCCCTTTTTTTATGCCGCGCGTTTTCCCACCGGCCCACCGATGCTATGCTTGCCGCCCTTAAAATTTCACCCGTTGTGAGGATGCCCATGCACCGTGAACATCAGGTTCGTCAGGGGTTGCTGGCGATCGAAGCATTACTGAAAACGCATGCGCTATGGCAAAACGAAGCGCCTGAGTCGGCAGCGTTCGACAGCACGCAGCCGTTTTTCCTCGATACCATGCGGCCGCTGCAGTGGTTGCAGTGGGTGCTGATCCCCCGTATGCACGCCCTGCTCGACGCCGGAGCTGCGCTGCCGCAAAATTTTGCCATCGCGCCCTATTATGAAATGGCGCTGGACGCCGGGACGCCGGGACGGCACGAGCTGCTGGCCCACCTTAGCGCGCTCGATGCGCTGTTTACTACCACGGATCGCTGATGCTGGAAATTATCTATCAAGACGAATGGCTGGTAGCGGTAAATAAACCGGCTGGTTGGCTGGTGCATCGCAGCTGGCTGGATCGCAAAGAAAAAGTTGTGGTGATGCAGACGGTGCGCGATCAAATTGGCCAGCACGTATTTACCGCGCATCGGCTCGATCGTCCCACTTCTGGCGTGCTGCTGATGGGGCTTTCCAGTGAAGTCGGCCGTCTGCTGTCGCAGCAGTTTGAGCAGCATCAGATGGTGAAAACCTATCATGCCGTGGCGCGTGGCTGGCTGCAGGGCGCGGAGCGGCTTGATTATCCGCTGACCGAAGAGCTGGATAAAATAGGCGACAAATATGCCTCGCCGGATAAAGGGCCGCAGCCGGCGGTAACCGACTGGCGCGGGCTGGCGATAACTGAACAGCCGGTGGCTATTGGCCGCTATCCCACCTCCCGTTACAGTCTGGTGGAGCTTCAGCCAGCGACGGGCCGCAAACATCAGCTGCGTCGTCACCTTTCTCATTTACGCCATCCGATTATTGGCGATACCACGCACGGCGATTTACGCCAGAACCGCGGCGTGGCGCAGCATTTCGGCTGCGATCGCTTAATGCTGCACGCCAGCAGCCTGGCGCTGAACCATCCGGTAACCGGCGAGCCGCTTATCCTGCGTGCCGGGCTCGATCATGACTGGCAGCGCCTGATGCAGCAGTTTGGCTGGCAGCATCATCTCCCTGATATTCCCAGGGTTGAGTTTGAACAATCGCCAGGCCAGGATAGAGAATCACTCTAAGGGAGAAGTTTATGGCGCAGATAGGTATTTTCGTCGGAACGGTGTACGGCAACGCGTTGCTGGTCGCGGAAGAGGCCGAACCGATCCTGCAAGAGCAGGGGCATCAGGTACAGATTTTTGAAGATCCCGGCTTTAGCGACTGGCAGCAGTACGGCGATAAAGTTGCGCTGATCGTCACGTCGACCACCGGCCAGGGGAATTTCCCCGACAGCATTGCCGGGCTGTATCACGACGTAAAGGAGAAGCTGGGCCATCAGCCTCAGCTGCGCTATGGCGTTATCGCGCTGGGAGACAGCAGCTACGATCATTTCTGCGGCGCGGGCAAAACCTTTGATGCGCAGCTGCAGGAGCAGGGGGCAACGCGCATAGGCGATGTGCTGCTGGTGGATGCGCTGGAATCACCGGAGCCAGAAAGCGTCACCTCGCCCTGGGTTGAAAGCTGGGGCAAGCTGCTGTAATCCTTCCCGCTCCGGTAGGCGCCAGCCTTCCCCGGTCAGGTTACCGGAGCCGGATTAAACACCGCCAGCGCATTGCGAATGCCAAAGCGATCGGACCAGGTTTGCTGGCGGCCGCTGGCAATATCCAGAATTAACTCGAATAAGCGCCAGCCCACCTGTTCAATGGACTCTTCCCCGGTCGCAATGGTGCCCGCATTAATATCTATTAAATCGTGCCAGCGGTTTGCTAACGCGGTGCGCGTGGCCATTTTGATTACCGGAATAGCAGCCAGACCATACGGCGTGCCGCGCCCGGTGGTGAAAACCTGCAGCGTAATGCCGGAGGCCATCTGCTGCGTGCCGCAGACAAAATCGCTGGCGGGCGTGGCGGCATAAATCAATCCGCGTTTGGTCGGGCGCTGTCCGGGCGACAGCACCTCAACGATGGCGCTGCGTCCTGATTTAGCAATCGAGCCGAGCGCCTTTTCGACCACGTTTGCCAGCCCACCTTTTTTATTGCCCGGCGAGGGGTTGGCGCTACGATCGGTTTGTCCCTGGCGCAGATAGTCATCATACCAGGCCATCTCTTCCAGCAGACGTTTACCGGTCGCCTTATCCACCACGCGCGGCGTTAACAGATGAATCGCATCGCGAACTTCGGTGACTTCGGAAAACATCACCGTTGCGCCGCAGCGCACCAGCAGGTCCGAGGCGTAGCCCACCGCTGGATTCGCCGTCACGCCGGAGAAAGCATCGCTGCCGCCGCACTGCATACCAACAATCAGCTCGGAAGCGGGACAGGTTTCTCGCTGGCGCTGGTTCAGGCGTTGCAGGTGCCGATCCGCCACGCGCAGGATCTCCTGCACCATCGCCTGGAAGCCGACATGGCGTTCATCCTGCAAACGCACAATATCCTCGTCGCCGAGGGCGATCGCCTGCACGTCATCGCCGTTAGCGGCTAACAGCCGCTCCGGCTGCAGCTTTTCACAGCCGAGGCTCACCACCATCGCTTCACCGCCGAAGTTGGCGTTCAGAGCCAGATTATGAATGGTGCGGATAGGGATAATGGCCGCTGGCGCATTGATCGCCACGCCGCAGCCGTAAAGATGATTCAGCGCCACCACGCCGTCAACGTTGGGATAACGCGGCAAAAGCTCGCGCTCAATAATAGTGACCACGTAATCCACCACGCCGGCCACGCAGTGCACGCTGGTGGTAATCCCCAGCAGATTGCGCGTGCCGACGCTGCCGTCGGCGTTGCGGTAGCCTGCAAAGGTATAGCCTTCCAGCGGCGGCAGCGGCTCAGGCACGCGCGTCGCCAGCGGCAGACTTTCCAGCGGCGGCGCTTCGGGCAGCGCCACCAGCGATTCTTCAATCCAGCTGCCCTGGGCAATATCACGTAGCGCGTAGCCAATAACTTCACCATAACGACGAATGGTTTCGCCGCGCGCAATCGCGCTGAGCGCCACCTTATGCCCCTGAGGAACATGTTCCGTCAGGCGCAGCCCGCATGGAAACAGGGTGCCGGCAGGCAGGCCGTTGTCATTTACCACGATAGCGACATTATCGTCTGCGTGTACCCGGATATAGCGCGGCGTCTCTTTATGCACTGTTTTCATTGCTTCGGTATCCAGTAAATGGAAAAAGGTTGGAAAGGAAAAGGAAGATGGCGCTGGTGAAAACCGCGTCTTAAGTTTTTGCTGTGAAAAGTATATGAAGCGGCAATGCCGCGGGCATTATGCAAATGACCTGGTTTCAATTTTCTGTTCACTTCATTTTCAGGCTTTAGAACAAATGCAAGTGAAGAGGCTCACAAACCCGACCCGCGCTATCCAGGGCCCGCAGCCGATTGGCCTGAAAACAACGATTCCGTGAGCCGTGCCGCAGCGAATTATGCAAACGCCATAAAATAAGCGCTTTTCACCGCCAAATATCAGGCTTTACTCCAGTGAATTGCCCCGTTGCGCTCCCTATACTTTTTCCCTGGTTTGACAACCGGTGAGACAGCCGCGCTGCGTAATACATGTTTTTGCTAATGGATAACTATCGCATGTTTAACCCAACCTCATTCTGATACTCAACGCGATGTGTATGCAGTCAGAGTGGAAAGTAGCGTACCGCTATATTTCAGGAGTGCATCATGAATTCATACAGCCAGGCGGAGAGCGCCGTGGAAAAAAGAACTAACGCACGATACTGGATCGTCGTGATGCTGTTTATCGTCACGTCCTTTAACTATGGCGACCGCGCCACGCTTTCGATTGCCGGCTCCCAGATGGCGAAAGATATTGGCCTCGATCCGGTCGGTATGGGCTATATCTTCTCGGCATTCTCATGGGCCTACGTGATTGGCCAAATCCCCGGCGGCTGGCTGCTTGACCGCTTCGGCTCGAAGCGCGTCTATTTCTGGAGCATCTTTATCTGGTCGCTGTTTACGCTGTTACAGGGCTTCGTGGATATTTTTTCCGGCTTTACCGTTATCGTCGCGCTGTTCATGCTGCGCTTCCTGGTGGGGCTGGCGGAGGCGCCTTCTTTCCCCGGCAACAGTCGGATTGTCGCCGCCTGGTTTCCGGCGCAGGAGCGCGGGACCGCCGTGGCGATTTTTAACTCAGCGCAATATTTTGCCACCGTTATTTTCGCGCCGATTATGGGCTGGCTGACCGCTCAGGTTGGCTGGTCGCACGTGTTCTGGTTTATGGGCGGACTGGGCATCATCCTCAGCTTTATCTGGCTGAAAGTGATCCACGATCCTAACGATCATCCGGGCGTAAACCGGGCCGAGCTGGAGTATATGGAGCAGGGCGGCGCGCTGATCAATATGGACGCGAAAAAGAACCAGCAAAAAGTCAGCGGAGGTGAAAAATGGAGCCAAATTCGCCAGCTGATTACCTCGCGTATGATGATCGGCATCTATCTCGGCCAGTACTGCATTAACGCGCTGACCTACTTCTTTATTACCTGGTTCCCGGTTTATCTGGTGCAGGCGCGCGGCATGTCGATTCTGAAAGCGGGGTTTATCGCCTCCATTCCGGCTATTTGCGGTTTCCTTGGCGGCGTGCTCGGCGGCGTTATCTCCGACTGGCTGATGCGTAAAACCGGTTCGCTGAATATCGCCCGTAAAACGCCGATTGTGCTCGGCATGCTGCTCTCTATTTCGATGGTGACCTGTAACTACGTCGATACGGAATGGCTCGTGGTGTTCTTTATGGCGACCGCCTTCTTCGGTAAAGGCATCGGGGCGCTCGGCTGGGCGGTCATGGCGGATACCGCGCCTAAAGAGATCAGCGGCCTCAGCGGCGGCCTGTTCAATATGTTCGGCAACATTTCCGGCATCATTACGCCAATCGCTATCGGCTACATCATTGCCGCCACCGGCTCTTATAACGGCGCGCTGATTTACGTGGGCATCCATGCTTTCGTCGCGGTGCTGAGCTATCTGGTGCTGGTGGGCAATATCAAACGTATCGAATTGAAAAAAATAGCGTAAGGAGAGGCGATGAATACGCAAAGCACGCCCGTTATTACTGAGATGAAAGTTATTCCGGTCGCCGGTCATGACAGTATGCTGCTCAATATCGGCGGGGCGCATAGCGCTTACTTTACCCGCAATATCGTGGTGCTGACCGATAGCGCCGGGCATACCGGCCTTGGCGAAGCGCCGGGCGGTGAAACCATCTGGCAGACGCTGAACGAGGCGATCCCACAGGTGGTGGGCCACGAGGTTGGACGGATGAACCGGCTGGTGCAGCAGGTACATAAAGGTAATCAGCACGCTGACTTCGATACGTTCGGCAAAGGCGCCTGGACATTTGAACTACGGGTCAATGCGGTGGCCGCGCTGGAGGCCGCCCTGCTGGATCTGCTGGGCCAGTGCCTGAATGTGCCGGTAGCCGAGCTGCTTGGGCCGGGTAAACAGCGCGATGAAGTTACGGTGCTGGGCTATCTGTTTTATATCGGCGACCGCCAAAAAACGGATCTGCCTTACCTTAGCGGCGAACAGGCGACGCACGACTGGTATCACCTGCGCCATCAGCAGGCGCTGGACAGTGCGGCGGTGGTACGGCTGGCGGAAGCCGCGCAGGATCGCTATGGCTTTAAAGACTTCAAGCTAAAAGGCGGCGTGCTGCCGGGCGAAGATGAAATAGAAACCGCACGGGCGTTGAAAAAACGCTTCCCGGACGCGCGGATCACCGTTGACCCTAACGGCGCCTGGAGGCTGGATGAGGCGATCGCCCTCTGCAAAGGGCTACAGGATGTTCTCAGCTATGCCGAGGATCCCTGCGGTGCCGAACAGGGCTATTCCGGGCGCGAGGTGATGGCGGAGTTTCGCCGCGCCACCGGCCTGCCGGTTGCCACCAATATGATCGCCACCAACTGGCGTGAAATGCAGCACGCGGTAATGCTGAACGCGGTCGATATTCCTCTGGCCGATCCGCACTTCTGGACCTTAAGCGGCGCGGTGCGCGTTGCGCAGCTCTGCGACGACTGGGGCCTGACCTGGGGCTGCCATTCCAACAATCATTTCGATATTTCCCTGGCGATGTTTACCCACGTCGGCGCGGCCGCGCCGGGTAAGCCGACCGCCATTGATACGCACTGGATCTGGCAGGAAGGCGACTGTCGTCTGACCAAAGAGCCTTTGCAGATCCGTCAGGGCAAAATTGCCGTGCCCGATAAGCCCGGACTGGGTATTGAACTGGACTGGGAACGCCTGCAACAGGCGCACGAACTGTACAAAACGTTGCCGGGCGGCGCGCGTAACGACGCGACCGCGATGCAGTACCTCATTCCCGGCTGGACATTTGATCGCAAGCGCCCGGCGTTTGGGCGCAGAAAAGCATAAGGAACCGACCATGAGCCAACAGAACGCTACGCCGAAAATTACCGCGATGCAGGTCATCCCGGTTGCCGGTTATGACAGTATGCTGCTCAATTTGAGCGGGGCGCACGCACCTTTTTTTACCCGCAATATCGTGATTATCAAAGATAACGCGGGCCATACCGGCGTAGGTGAAATTCCCGGCGGCGAAAAGATCCGCCAGACGCTGGAAGAGGCGGCGGCCCTGCTTGTCGGTCATACGCTGGGCGAATATAAAAACCTGCTCAGCCAGGTGCGTAACACCTTCGCCGATCGCGATGTCAGCGGGCGCGGCACGCAAACTTTCGATCTGCGTACCACCATCCACGTGGTTACCGGCATCGAGGCCGCGCTGCTTGACCTGCTGGGGCAGTTTCTTGGCGTTAACGTCGCCAGCCTGTTGGGCGAAGGCCAGCAGCGCGATCGGGTCGAGATGCTGGGCTATCTGTTCTACGTTGGCGATCGACGTAAAACGTCGCTGTCTTATCAGAGCGAGCCGGATGCCAGCTGCGACTGGTATCGCCTGCGTCATGAAGAGGCGCTGACGCCACAGGCGGTAGTCAGGCTGGCCGAAGCGGCGTATGAGAAATATGGTTTTAACGATTTCAAACTGAAGGGCGGCGTGCTGGCAGGCAGCGAAGAGGCGGAAGCGGTGACCGCGCTGGCGCAGCGTTTCCCGGAAGCGCGCATTACGCTCGATCCCAACGGCGCCTGGTCGCTGGAAGAGGCGATTAAGCTGGGTAAACAGCTGCGCAACGTGCTGGCCTATGCCGAAGATCCGTGCGGCGCCGAACAGGGTTATTCAGGACGCGAGGTGATGGCGGAGTTCCGTCGCGCCACCGGCCTGCCGACCGCCACCAATATGATCGCCACCGACTGGCGTCAGATGGGGCATACCCTGTCGCTGCAGTCGGTCGATATTCCGCTGGCCGACCCGCATTTCTGGACCATGCAAGGCTCGGTGCGCGTGGCGCAAATGTGCCATGAATTCGGCCTGACCTGGGGCTCCCATTCCAATAACCATTTTGATATCTCGCTGGCGATGTTTACCCACGTTGCCGCCGCCGCGCCGGGCAAGATTACCGCCATTGATACGCACTGGATCTGGCAGGAGGGCAACCAGCGCCTGACGAAGCAGCCGCTGGAAATTAAGGGCGGCATGGTGCAGGTGCCGCAGAAGCCGGGCCTGGGCGTCGAGCTGGATATGGATCAGGTGATGAAAGCGCACGAGCTTTATCAGCAGCACGGATTAGGGGCGCGCGATGATGCGCAGGCGATGCAGTTCCTGGTGCCGAACTGGAGCTTTAACAACAAACGTCCATGCCTGGTGCGCTAAGCGCGCCTAACCGAGAGGAAACAGTATGTCTTATCCTAACCGTTTTCGTCAGCGTCTGCTGAGTGGTGAAACGCTGATCGGCAGCTGGTGTTCGCTGGCGAATCCTATTACCACGGAAGTTCTCGGCCTGGCGGGTTTCGACTGGCTGGTGCTGGACGGCGAACATGCGCCGAACGATGTCACCACCTTTGTGCCGCAGCTGATGGCGCTTAAAGGCAGCCCCAGCGCGGCGGTGGTACGTCCGCCCTGCAATGAGCCGGTGATTATCAAACGCCTGCTGGATATTGGTTTTTATAACTTTTTGATTCCCTTTGTGGAAAGCGAAGAGGAAGCCGTGCTGGCCGTGGCCTCAACGCGCTATCCGCCCGCCGGTATTCGCGGCGTCTCGGTTTCGCATCGCAGCAATATGTACGGCACGCTGCCGGACTACAACCTCGACATCAACAGTAACGTCAGCGTGCTGGTGCAAATTGAAAGCCAGCAGGGCGTGGACAATCTCGACAGCATCGCCAGGGTAGAGGGCGTTGACGGGATTTTTGTCGGTCCGGGCGACCTTTCCGCCGCGCTCGGTTATCTGGGGCAGCCCGCCCATCCTGAAGTATTAAAGGTGATTCAGCATATCTTTGCGCGTGCGAAAGCCGCAGGCAAACCGAGCGGCATCCTTGCGCCGGCAGAGGCTGACGCGCGCCGCTATCTTGAATGGGGAGCAACCTTTGTCGCCGTGGGAAGCGATCTGGGCGTTTTCCGTAATGCAACGCAGGCGCTTTGCGATCGTTTTAAAAAATAGCTTAACAAGGGGAATGACAATGAAAATTGGATTTATTGGCCTCGGCATCATGGGCAAACCAATGAGCAAAAACCTGGTAAAAGCGGGTTATACGCTGGTGGTTCGTGATTTCAGTGCGGGAAACGAGGCGGAACTGGTTGAGCTGGGCGCCACCACGGCGAAAACGCCAAAAGAGGTTGCCGGGCAGTGCGACGTGATCATTACTATGTTGCCGAACTCGCCGCATGTTAAAGAGGTGGCGCTGGGCGAAAACGGCATCATCGAGGGCGCGAAACCCGGCACGGTACTGATTGATATGAGCTCCATCGCTCCGCTGGCCAGCCGCGAGATCCATCAGGCGCTATCGGAAAAGGGCATCCACATGCTGGATGCGCCGGTGAGCGGCGGCGAACCAAAAGCGATCGACGCGACGCTTTCGGTGATGGTGGGCGGCGATAAAGCGGTTTTCGATCGTTATTACGATCTGATGAAAGCGATGGCCGGTTCGGTGGTGCATACCGGCGATATTGGCGCGGGCAACGTCACCAAGCTGGCGAACCAGGTGATTGTCGCGCTGAATATTGCGGCGATGTCCGAGGCGCTAACCCTGGCGACGAAAGCGGGCGTCAACCCGGAGCTGGTTTATCAGGCCATCCGTGGCGGACTGGCGGGCAGCACGGTACTGGATGCTAAAGCGCCGATGGTCATGGATCGTAACTTTAAGCCGGGTTTCCGTATCGATCTGCATATTAAAGATCTCAGCAATGCGCTGGATACCTCGCACGACATTGGCGCGCAGCTGCCGTTAACCGCCGCCGTTATGGAAATGATGCAGGCGTTGAAAGCGGATGGCATGGGCACCTCCGACCACAGTGCGCTGGCCTGCTATTATGAAAAGTTAGCGAAGGTTGAAATTTCACGCTAGCCATCCGCATCGGTTTAAAGCCGGTCAGGTTGACCGGCTTCGTTCTCTGGCTGCGGCCAGCCCAATAGCGTTCGGACTATTTATGAAAATCGTTATCGCACCGGATTCGTATAAAGAGAGTTTATCCGCCCTGCAGGTCGCTTCGGAGATTGAAAACGGCTTTCGTGCAATCTTTCCCGATGCTGAATACGTTAAGCTGCCGGTTGCGGATGGCGGAGAGGGCACCGTAGAGGCGATGGTGGCGGCCACGCAGGGAAAAATCGTCAGGTTATCGGTTACCGGACCCCTGGGCGAACCGGTTGATGCTTTTTATGGTTTGTCTGGCGATGAAAGCTGCGCGTTTATTGAGATGGCCGCAGCCAGCGGCCTGGAACTGGTGCCGCCTGCGCGACGCGATCCGCTGGTGACCACCTCCTGGGGAACCGGCGAGCTTATCGCCAACGCGCTGGATCGTGGCGTACAGCATTTTATTATCGGCATCGGCGGCAGCGCGACCAACGATGGCGGTGCCGGGATGGTGCAGGCGCTGGGCGCCAGACTGCTTAACGCGCAGGACGAGCAGATCGGTTACGGCGGCGGGGCGCTGCCGCAGCTGGCGCGCATTGATATTAGCCAGCTCGATCCGCGTCTGCGTCAGTGCCGCTTTGAGGTGGCCTGCGACGTCACCAATCCCCTGACGGGCGAAGAGGGCGCCTCGGCGATTTTGGGCCGCAAAAAGGCGCGACGCCGCAGTTGGTAACCCAGCTTGATAACGCGCTGGCGCACTATGCGGCTGTTATTCAGCGCGATCTGGATATTGACGTGCTGCATATTTCCGGCGGCGGAGCGGCGGGAGGAATGGGCGCGGCATTGCATGCTTTTTGCCAGGCGGAACTGCGGCGCGGCATTGAAATCGTTACCGAAGCGTTGGGTCTTGATGAGTTAGTGAAGGATGCCACGCTGGTGATCACCGGCGAAGGACGCATCGACAGCCAAACCGTTCACGGCAAAGTGCCGATTGGCGTGGCGAAAGTGGCGAAGCGCTACAACAAGCCGGTGATAGGCATTGCCGGCAGCCTGACGGCGGATGTTGGCGTGGTTCACCAACACGGTCTGGATGCGGTATACAGCGTGATCTATTCCATTTGTACGCTGGAAGACGCGCTGGATAACGCGGCGCAAAACGTGCGTATGACGGCACGCAATATCGCCGCAACCCTGAAAATCGGTCAGGCTTTCAATCAGGCCTGACTCAGAATGTGGCGCGCCGCCTGCGCCACATTCTCCATCTCATCCAATAGTTCCAGCAGCTCAGGCTCCAGCGCCATTACTTCGCCATCCAGCCGCAAACTATATTCAATCTGCCGACACAGCTGTTTCATCCGCGGCACGCCGCTGTAGCTGGCGCTGCCGTGCAGCTTATGGATAATTTCCCGTAGCCCGTTCTGACGATTTTCCGCCAGGCTCTGTTCCACTTTTGCCTGAACTTCCGGCAGGAAATCAAGCAGCATTCGCAGCAGATCGCGCGCCAGATCGGGCTTACTGGCCGCCTGACGCAGCGCCAGCTGCCAGTCAAGCGAAGGAGAAATAGCGGGCGCTTCCGGCGCTGCCGGCCGCAGGGTTGGCGAGTAACGCGCCAGCAAGTGGCTGAGTTTCTCTTCGTCAATCGGCTTGGCAAGGTAATCATTCATGCCCGCCTTAATTAAGTGTTCGCGCTCGCCATCGATCGCATGGGCAGTCACCGCGATAATCGGCGTATTGGTATGCTGGGGCAGCTCCCGAATCAGCTCGCTGGCGCGAATGCCGTCGATTTCCGGCATCTGAATATCCATTAGAATAATGTCCAGCGCCTGCTGGCGGGCTATATCAATCGCTTTTTCGCCGCTGTCGCACAGCACGATATTCTCTACCTGCTCCTCCAGCAGCGCGCCAATCAGCTTCAGATTAGCCGGATTGTCATCCACCGCCATTACCGTCAGCGGCAGGCGGGCGCGGGCGGGCAGGTCATAGAGTTTGCGCGCATGCATATCGAGCATAATCGGCAGCAGCCGCGTGCGGGTTACCGGCTTGCATAAACAGGCATCAATTCCGCGCGTTTTCAGCAGCTCCGCCTGTAACAGCATCTGGCTGGGCAGGGCCATAATCACGCAGTCGGCGCGCGCCGTCAGGCTGTTAATAAACGCCTGCGACAGCACGCTGTCGGTGCTTTGGCTAACAGGCAAACTCACCAGCAGCATATCGTAACGCGTCTCGGTCAGCCCTTCGAGCGTCAGGCTGTAGCTGACCGTCAGCGGCGTGGAGCTCAGAATATCCAGCGCCGCCTGCGCCGCGGCCGGATTCGCCTCAACATAGGCGAGGCGCTTGCCGCGCAGCCCGTCCAGCGCGCGTGGATCGCTGGCGGCGTTCGGATTCAGCGCCAGGCTGACATGGAACCAGAAGGTCGAGCCCTGACCCTGGCGGCTGTGAAAAGCGATAGCGCCGCCCATCTCTTTCACCAGCTTCTGCGTAATAACCAGCCCAAGCCCGGTTCCGCCGTGCCGCCGGGAAATACTGGCGTCGGCCTGGCGAAAAGCCTCAAACAGCTGCGACTGCTGCTTCTCGGCGATCCCGATTCCGGTATCGTGTACCTGCACTTCCAGCTCGACGCTACTATTGCTCAGGCCGCGCTTTTCCACGCGAATATCGATATTGCCGCGCTCGGTAAACTTCACTGCGTTGCCGATCAGGTTGGTTAAAATCTGCTGCAGACGCAGCGGATCGCCGATCACGTTATCCGGCACCTCGCCCTGGACGTTAATCGTCAGCTCCAGCCCTTTATCGTGGGCGGAAGGTGCCAGCAGCACCAGGGTTTCATCCAGCGTGGCGCGTAGCGGGAACGGGATAGATTCCAGCACCAGCTTTCCGGCCTCCAGCTTCGAGAAGTCCAGCACATCGTTGATAATGCTAAGCAGGTTATTTGCGGAGCGTTCGATGGTATGCAGGTAATCGCGCTGGGTGGAGGTGAGCGGCGTTTTTAACGTCTGACGCGTAAAGCCGATGACGCCGTTAAGCGGCGTGCGCAGCTCGTGCGACATATTGGCCAGGAACTCCGACTTGATGCGGGCGGCTTCCTGCGCCCGGCGCTTGGCCAGATCCAGCTCAACGTTCTGGATCTCCATCTGTTCCAGCGTTTCGCGCAGGTCGGAGGTCGCCTGATCGATATTCTGCTGCATCTCTTCATGATAGGCGGTCAGCGACATCGCCATCGCGTTAATGCCGTTTTTCAGCATATCCAGCTCGCCGAGCATATAGCCCTCAACGCGGCTGTCGAGCTGACCGCGACGAATGCGATCTACCGTGCTGACCATATTGCGTATCGGACCGGTAACGTCGCGCATCAGGCGATAGGCGAACAGCATGGCGATACACAGGCAAAACAGCAGCAGCAGCGTAGAAATAAACACTTCTTTATATTGCTGAAGCCTGACCGACTGCAGATCCAGCTCAATCGCCACGTAGCCCAGCGGATTACCGGTAGGCTTGGCATCCCGCCCCGGCGATTCATCCGGATAATAACTTTCTGATACGATCGGCGTGCGCAGCACAATGATATTCGCGCGGCGTTCAATAGCCGTCTGGTTGGGCGGCTTAGCGCCATTCGACAGGCGCAACAGCTCCTGATTCAGGTGATAGTTAGAGGTAACAAATATCTGATTTTTATCATCAAACACCGTGATGGCACGTACGATGTCGGAGTGACGGCGATGCAGCAGGCTAACCAGCTGGCGTACCGATTCACGGCTGTGAAAGGTCATGCCATACTCACTGGAAACCGCCAGCGGTTCGATAATATTAGCCCCGGCATCCACGAGCTGACGCTGCAGTTCGTTATAGCGATGCACCACAAAAAACGTACTGAGCAGCAGGCCAATCATTAAGGTCGGTGCCAGTATTAAAATCATCATCCTTGCCCGCAGGCTGTATTTGGTCATGATAGTCCGGTATGAGACAATTACGCCGGGCAGTAACGCCGTCAATCAGGCGTCACTTCGCGTAGCAATTATTCAGAGATTCTATTCCACTATGGCGCAATTCTACTCCGCAAAACGGCGTGTGACGACCCGACAAACAATTACGGTCACTATTCACGATCTTGACGCTTTCGGTCAGGGGGTGGCTCGTCATCAGGGCAAAACGCTATTTGTCAGCGGCGCGCTACCGGGCGAGCAGGTTGAGGTTGAGCTGCTGGAGGATAAACGCCAGTACGCACGCGGGCGCGCACGGCGGATTTTACAGCCCAGCGAGCAACGCGTTACGCCGCGCTGTCCATATTTTACCGTTTGCGGCGGCTGTCAGCAGCAGCACGCCTCGCAAGCGCTACAGCAGCAGAGTAAGGCCAGAGCATTGGCGCATCTGCTCACGCGCGAAACCGGACAGCAGACCACGGTGGAGGAGATTATCGGCGACAGCGCTTACGGCTATCGCCGCCGCGCGCGTCTCGGCTTGCAATATCAGGCCAAAACGCAGACGCTGCAGTTGGGCTTTCGTAAAACCGCCTCTAATGAGCTGGTTTCAATCGATTGCTGCCCCATTTTGAAGCCCGAACTTGATGCGCTGCTGGTGCCGCTCAGGGCCTGTCTCTCTTCGCTACAGGCGGTACGGCGGCTGGGGCATGTCGAACTGGTGCAGGCGGATAATGGTCCGGTGCTGGTTTTGCGCCATCTTGATGCGCTGAGCGCCGGCGATCGGCAAAAGCTGGAACGTTTTTCGCATGAGCACCAGCTGGCGCTGTTCCTGGCGCCGGATAGCGAGCAGCTACAGCAGATTAGCGGCGAGCCGCCTTATTATTTGTCACATCAGCTAAAGCTGAGCTTTAGCCCGCGCGATTTTATTCAGGTCAATGACGCGGTAAACCAAAAAATGGTGGCAAAGGCGCTGGAGTGGCTCGATCTACAGCCGAACGATCGGGTTTTAGACCTGTTTTGCGGCATGGGAAACTTTACTTTGCCGATGGCAAAGTTTGGACAAAATGTTGTGGGTGTGGAGGGCGTAGCAGCTTTAGCAGCACAAGGTGCGTATAATGCCAAGCTGAATGGTCTTGAAAACATCACCTTTTTTCATGAAACCTGGAAGAAGAGGTGACGCGCCAGCCCTGGGCGGCGCACGGTTTTGACAAGGTGTTACTGGATCCGGCACGTGCGGGCGCAGGCGGCGTGATGCAACATATTGCTAAACTCGCGCCACAACGTATTGTTTACGTTTCCTGTAACCCGACGACGCTTGCTCGCGACAGTCAGCTACTGCTGTCGTCCGGTTACCGGTTGGAAAGGGTTGCGATGCTCGATATGTTTCCTCATACCGGTCATCTTGAATCTATGGTGCTATTCGGTAAAACATAAGTATTTTTACAGGTTGCCAGGAGAGGTTATGGTTGCGGTAAGAAGCGCACATTTGAATACGGCGGGTGAATTCGCGCTCGATGAGTGGATCACCAGTTTGGGGATCGTTAACCCGCAATCAAGTGAACGACTGGCCGCTACCTGGCACTATTGTGAGGCCGTAACCCAATCGCATCCCGATCAGGCTCTGCTGCTGTGGCGCGGCATTGAGATGGTCGAAATCCTGTCGATGCTGAGCATGGACAATGACACGCTGCGCGCCGCGCTGGTTTTTCCGCTGGCGGATGCCGATGTGGTTTCGGAAGAGAAGCTGGAAGAAACCTTTGGCAAAGCGATTGTTTCGCTGGTGCATGGCGTGCGCGATATGGATGCGATTCGCCAGCTTAAGGCTACCCATAACGACTCGATGGCTTCCGAGCAGGTGGATAACGTGCGCCGCATGCTGCTGGCGATGGTGGAAGATTTCCGCTGCGTGGTGATCAAGCTGGCCGAACGCATTGCTCACCTGCGTGAAATGAAGGATGCGCCGGAGGATGAACGCGTTCTGGCGGCGAAAGAGTGTACCAATATCTACGCCCCGTTAGCCAACCGTCTCGGTATCGGGCAGCTTAAGTGGGAGCTGGAAGATTTCTGCTTCCGCTATCTTCATCCTGACGAATACAAACGTATCGCAAAGCTGCTGCACGAGCGCCGTATTGTCCGCGAGCAGTATATCGAAACCTTTG
Source organism: Mixta theicola (assembly GCF_002895925.1). Taxonomy (GTDB): domain Bacteria; phylum Pseudomonadota; class Gammaproteobacteria; order Enterobacterales; family Enterobacteriaceae; genus Mixta; species Mixta theicola. The sequence goes on from NZ_NWUO01000010.1 coordinate 87,501, forward strand.
TGGAGAGCCTGCGCACCGAGATGGTGCGTGAAGGCGTGAAGGCTGAAGTCTACGGGCGTCCCAAACATATTTACAGCATCTGGCGTAAGATGCAGAAAAAGTCGTTGGCGTTTGACGAACTGTTTGACGTGCGGGCGGTGCGGATTGTCGCCGAGCGCCTGCAGGATTGTTACGGCGCGCTGGGGATTGTACATACGCTGTATCGTCATCTGCCGGATGAGTTTGATGACTATGTCGCTAATCCGAAGCCAAACGGCTATCAGTCGATTCATACCGTGGTGCTCGGTCCCGACGGCAAAACGGTTGAGATTCAGATCCGCACCCGCCAGATGCATGAAGATGCCGAGCTGGGGGTCGCCGCTCACTGGAAGTATAAAGAGGGCTCCGGCGGACAGGCGCGCGGCGCGCATGGGCATGAGGAGCGTATTGCCTGGCTGCGTAAACTGATCGCCTGGCAGGAAGAGATGGCGGATACCGGCGAGCTGCTGGAAGAGGTGCGCAGCCAGGTATTTGACGATCGCGTTTATGTTTTTACGCCGAAGGGCGACGTTGTCGATCTGCCTGCGGGTTCGACGCCGCTTGATTTCGCCTACCACATTCACAGCGATATTGGTCACCGCTGCATCGGCGCCAAGATTGGCGGCCGTATCGTGCCGTTTACCTATCAGCTGCAGATGGGCGATCAGATTGAAATCATCACGCAAAAGCAGCCAAACCCCAGCCGCGACTGGCTAAATCCTAACCTTGGCTATGTCACCACCAGCCGTGGGCGTTCCAAAATCCACGCCTGGTTCCGCAAGCAGGATCGCGATAAGAATATCGTGGCTGGCCGCCAGATTCTGGATAACGAGCTGAATCAGTTGGATATTAGCCTGAAAGAGGCGGAGAAGCTGCTGCTGCCGCGCTATAACGTCGGCACGCTGGATGAGCTGCTGGCGGCGATCGGCGGCGGCGATATACGCCTTAATCAGATGATCAATTTCCTGCAGGCGAAGCTGAATAAGCCGAGCGCGGAAGAGGAAGATCGTGAGGCGCTGCGCCAGCTGACGCAGAAAAGCCATACGCCGCAGCGTTCGGGGAAAGAGAGCGGGCGCGTGGTAGTGGAAGGCGTTGGTAATCTAATGCACCATATTGCCCGGTGCTGTCAGCCGATTCCGGGCGACGATATTGTGGGCTTTATTACCCAGGGGCGGGGGATTTCCATCCACCGCGCCGACTGCGATCAGCTGGCGGAGCTTATGTCGCATGCGCCGGAGCGGATCGTGGATGCGGTTTGGGGCGAAAGCTATTCCAGCGGTTATTCGCTGGTGGTGCGCGTGACTGCCAACGATCGCAGCGGGTTACTGCGCGACATTACCACCATTCTTGCCAATGAGAAGGTGAACGTGCTGGGTGTATCCAGCCGCAGCGATACGCGTAAGCAGCTGGCCACCATAGATATGGATATTGAGATTTACAATCAGCAGGTGCTGGGACGCGTGCTGGCGCGCCTTAATCAGGTTCCTGACATTATCGACGCCCGACGTCTGCATTAATTATCCGGTATGCCGTACGCGGTGCGGTATGCCGGTCCCGCTTATTCGCATTAAGGTTTCATTATGACTGCTCTTGATCGTCTGCTGACTATTATGCAGACCCTGCGCGATCCGCAGCACGGCTGCCCCTGGGATCGTCAACAAACTTACGCCACCATTGCGCCCTATACGCTGGAAGAGACCTATGAGGTGATCGACGCCATTCAGCGCGAGGATTATGACGATCTGCGCGGAGAGCTGGGCGATCTGCTGTTTCAGGTCGTTTTTTATGCGCAGATGGCGCGTGAAGAGGGGCGTTTTACCTTCGATGATATTTGCCACGGTATTGCCGATAAGCTGGAACGCCGTCATCCGCATATCTTCGCGGATGCGCAGGTGAAAAACAGCGAAGAGGTGCTGCATAACTGGGAGCAGATTAAGCAGCAGGAGCGCGCGGAGAAAGCGCAGCATTCGGCGCTGGATGATATTCCACAGGCGCTGCCGGCGCTAATGCGCGCGCAAAAGATCCAGAAGCGTTGCCGCAGCGTGGGGTTTGACTGGAATTCGTTAGGGCCAGTGGTTGATAAAGTGCATGAAGAGATCGATGAGGTGATGCACGAAGCGCAGCAGGCGGTGATAGATGAGGCGAAGCTGGAGGAAGAAGTTGGCGATCTGCTGTTTGCTACCGTCAATCTGGCGCGTCATCTCGGTACTAAAGCGGAGACGGCGCTGCAAAAAGCCAACGTGAAGTTTGAACGACGTTTTCGGCAGGTTGAGCAGATTATCGCGGCGCAGGGCATGAATATGAGCGACGCCTCGCTGGATCAGATGGAGGCCGCCTGGCAGCAGGTTAAAGCCGGCGAGAAAGCGGCGGGCTAATTTATTATTTTTAATTTAAAACCGCTCCGCTGCCGTCAGCAGGAAAAGGTCGCTTCCCAGGCTTTGGGCGTTGATTTGCCACAAAAAGCTTTTTTGCCATTCAGCCGCAGCCTGCGGCTTACTCGTTTCAGCTTTTAGCAAAAAAATTTCGCTCACTATGACCCAAATCAACCCTTTTGGCGTATCACCCGGTTAAGGTAGGCCGTCATCGGGTATGGCGATGGCGGCAATGTTTAATTGTGGGTAAGAGGTGAATCCGGTATACTGTTTTCCCGTCCTGGTTATTCCACCGTCTTTAAACCTCAACTCTCAGGTTCAGCATGACAACGAACTATATTTTTGTGACCGGCGGGGTCGTATCCTCTCTGGGTAAAGGCATTGCCGCAGCCTCCCTCGCAGCCATTCTTGAGGCGCGTGGCCTGAACGTGACCATCATGAAACTGGACCCGTATATCAACGTGGATCCGGGTACCATGAGCCCAACGCAGCACGGTGAGGTGTTTGTTACCGACGACGGCGCCGAAACCGATCTCGATTTAGGTCACTATGAACGCTTTATCCGCACCCGGATGACGCGTCGCAATAACTTTACCACTGGCCGCATCTATTCTGAGGTGCTGCGCAAAGAGCGCCGCGGTGATTACCTTGGGGCTACCATTCAGGTTATTCCGCATATCACTAACGCCATCAAAGAACGCATTATCGAAGGCGGCGAAGGCCACGATGTGGTGCTGGTGGAAATCGGCGGTACCGTTGGCGATATCGAATCTTTGCCTTTCCTGGAAGCCATCCGTCAGATGGCGGTTGATGTAGGGCGCGAACATACCCTTTATATGCACCTGACGTTAGTGCCTTATATGGCCGCGGCGGGTGAAGTCAAAACCAAGCCGACGCAGCACTCTGTTAAAGAGCTGCTCTCTATCGGTATCCAGCCTGATGTGCTGATCTGCCGTTCCGATCGTGCCGTACCGGCTAACGAACGCGCTAAAATCGCGCTGTTCTGTAACGTGCCGGAAAAAGCGGTCATCTCTTTGAAAGACGTTGATTCCATTTATAAGATTCCTGGCCTGTTGAAATCACAGGGGCTGGACGATTATATTTGTAAACGATTCAGCCTGAACGTACCGGAAGCTAACCTCTCTGAATGGGAGCAGGTGATTTACGAAGAGTCGAATCCGGGCGGAGAAGTGACCATCGGTATGGTCGGCAAATATGTCGAGCTGCCGGATGCGTATAAATCCGTGATTGAAGCGCTGAAGCATGGCGGCCTGAAAAATCGCGTAACGGTTAACATCAAGCTGATCGATTCGCAGGATGTTGAATCGCGCGGCGTTGAAGTGTTGAAAGACCTGGATGCGATTCTGGTGCCGGGCGGCTTTGGTCCGCGCGGTATCGAAGGCAAAATTCTCACCGCTCAGTATGCGCGTGAAAACAATATCCCTTATCTGGGCATTTGCCTGGGTATGCAGGTAGCGCTGATGGAATATGCCCGTAACGTTGCGGGTATGGCTGATGCCAACTCAACGGAATTTGTGCCAGACTGTAAATATCCGGTGGTGGCGCTGATCACCGAATGGCGCGATGAAAACGGCAATGTCGAAGTTCGCAGCGAGCAGAGCGATCTCGGCGGCACCATGCGCCTCGGCAGCCAGCAGTGTCAGCTGTCCGATAATAGCCTGGTGCGTCAGCTGTACGGCTCCGATACCATTGTTGAGCGTCATCGCCATCGTTATGAAGTCAACAATATGCTGTTGAAGCCTATCGAAGCGGCAGGTCTGCGCATCGCTGGCCGCTCAGGGGACGATCAGCTGGTTGAGATTATCGAAAACCCGAACCACCCGTGGTTTGTTGCGTGTCAGTTCCATCCGGAATTTACCTCAACGCCCCGCGATGGTCACCCGCTGTTTGCCGGCTTTGTGAAGGCCGCAAGCGAGTACCAGAAGCATCAAGTGAAGTAAGCGTTTTTATAACAGTGCGCGAACTTTTCGCGCACTGTTTGTCAGAGTTTTAGCTTAACTTGTACTGAGGAAAAACTAATGTCCAAAATCGTTAAAGTCATCGGTCGTGAAATCATCGACTCACGTGGTAACCCGACTGTTGAAGCTGAAGTTCATCTGGAAGGCGGTTTTGTAGGTATGGCTGCCGCGCCGTCAGGGGCTTCCACCGGCTCTCGCGAAGCACTGGAACTGCGTGACGGTGATAAATCTCGTTTCCTGGGTAAAGGCGTCACCAAAGCAGTCGCTGCGGTTAACGGCCCGATTGCTGAAGCCATCCTGGGTAAAGATGCGAAAGATCAGGCGAACATCGACAAGATCATGATCGATCTGGACGGTACCGAAAACAAATCTAACTTTGGTGCTAACGCGATTCTGGCCGTTTCTCTGGCAAGCGCCAAAGCTGCAGCCGCAGCCAAAGGCATGCCGCTGTATGAGCACATTGCTGAACTGAACGGTACTCCGGGTAAATTCTCTATGCCGCTGCCGATGATGAACATCATCAACGGCGGTGAGCACGCCGACAACAACGTCGACATCCAGGAATTCATGATCCAGCCGGTTGGCGCTTCCAGCGTGAAAGAAGCGATCCGTATGGGTTCTGAAGTGTTCCATCACCTGGCGAAAGTGCTGAAAGCGAAAGGCATGAACACCGCAGTAGGTGACGAAGGCGGCTATGCGCCGAACCTGGGCTCCAACGCTGAAGCGCTGGCGGTTATCGCCGAAGCGGTAAAAGCAGCGGGCTACGAGCTGGGCAAAGATATTACTCTGGCGATGGACTGTGCGGCATCTGAATTCTACAAAGATGGCAAATACGTTCTGGCTGGCGAAGGCAACAAAGCGTTCACTTCTGAAGAGTTCACTCACTTCCTGGAAGATCTGACCAAACAGTACCCGATCGTTTCTATCGAAGACGGCCTGGACGAATCTGACTGGGAAGGCTTCGCTTATCAGACTAAAGTGCTGGGCGATAAAATCCAGCTGGTGGGCGACGACCTGTTCGTCACCAACACCAAAATTCTGAAAGAAGGTATCGAGAAAGGCATCGCTAACTCCATCCTGATCAAATTCAACCAGATCGGCTCCCTGAGCGAAACTCTGGCTGCAATCAAGATGGCGAAAGATGCTGGCTACACTGCCGTGATCTCTCACCGTTCTGGCGAAACCGAAGATGCAACCATCGCTGACCTGGCGGTAGGTACTGCAGCCGGCCAGATCAAAACCGGTTCTATGAGCCGTTCTGACCGCGTGGCTAAATACAACCAGCTGATTCGTATCGAAGAAGCGCTGGGTTCTAAAGCACCGTTCAACGGTCTGAAAGAAGTTAAAGGTCAGTAATTACGCTTGCGCGTGCGGCGGAGTTTACCCGCTGCCCGGCTGCTGTTGAACCCCGTCATCTGACGGGGTTTTTTTATCTCCCGGCCGTCAATATTCAGCCTCTGCTACAGTTTTGACCAAAAGTTTAAACAGCGCGCATGAAAACGTATAACCGACCAGGTCGGGCCATTCGTTAATATTTACCCGCCGCTGGAATGAAAAAAAATATAGAAAAATAGAACCAGTTAATGTTAATTGCATCGCTGGCCAGGTTAATTTTTGCGGAAAACAACCCCGGAAACTTATTTTAAACTGGGACAGTTTTATACAATGAAAGTTAAATTTTGAGAATTTATACTTCGGTAAAGCGGTAATTGTCATCGCATATTCAACCAGAATTTCCCGGTGTCAGTAGTCGATTAAAACAACAGTTTTTTCTGAACGGGTATAAAAAAGTAAATGTCAAACGGACTGCCAGCGGTATGCGTCTGGTGCGCTGCATGGCGTAAATCCGGCGTAAATCCAGGCTACGGTATCGCCTGTACTGAACGGCGCAATCTGCGTATTTTCTGAAAAGCGCCGAATTACGCCGAGGCTTTTTCATTATGCTGATAATAATGAAGGACTTGCAGGGAAAATAGCTGTTTACAGAACTATCTGATTTGGTTGCGGGCATAGTTAATTTTTAACAGGAATATGTAAACCTTACGTCATTATTTGTAATGATACGGAAGGTTAAAAATGAAATACCGTGCTGACATTGACGGTCTTCGCGCACTCGCCGTGCTGCCAGTGATCGCCTATCACCTGGGCGTGACCGGTATTCCCGGTGGGTTCACCGGAGTTGATATTTTTTTCGTCATATCCGGTTATCTCATCTGCGGCATTATTTATCAGAGTGCCATGAAGGGTGAGTTTTCTTATCTTGAATTTTACAAGCGTCGCTGCTTACGTATTTTACCGCCGCTATTTGTGGTACTGATAGCCACGCTATTGTTTGGCTATCATCATCTGCTGCCGGCGCAGTTTACCGAACTGGGCAATAGCGCCGTTGCCACCACGCTTTTCTCGTCGAATATCTATTTTTGGCAGCAAACCGGTTACTTTGCCGGCCCCGCAGAACTTAAACCTCTCCTGCATACCTGGTCTCTGGCGGTTGAAGAACAGTTCTACATTCTGTTCCCGATTGTGCTGCTGCTTGCCGTACGCTGGTTTCGCCATCGCGTAACGCAGGTCATGTTGGCAATCATTGCGGTTTCGTTTCTGCTCAGCATTGTTGGCGTACTGAAAAAGCCCGATTTTACCTTTTATATGTTGCCTACGCGTGCGTGGGAGCTGGCGGTCGGTGGGATTATTGCGGTTTCATCTATTGAAGCGCGCATGGCGACCGTGCGTCAGGACATTAAGCATCTGATGAGCCTTGCCGGGCTGGCGCTGATTCTGTTTGGCTTTTTCTGGCTCAGCACCAGCAAACCCTTTCCCTCGTGGAATGCGCTCTGGCCATGTGTCGGTAGTTTCCTGCTGATTCTGGCGGGCCGGGAAGCCGTCGTAAACCGCATTCTGGCGTTGAAACCAGTGGTTTATGTCGGAATGATCTCTTACTGCCTCTATCTCTGGCATTGGCCGATTATCGTTTACAGCAAGATGTTCCTGAATATGAATGAAGGCGTACGCGATCTGCTGGTGCTGGCGATGACCTTTGCCCTGGCTATCGCTTCCCGCTATCTCGTCGAAATTCCTTTCCGCTATAAGCTATCGAACCTGAATCCGGCAATGGTTTCCGCCTTCTCCGTGGTGGGCCTGGTGATTATCGCTTCGACCACGCTGTATAAAAGTCATATCAGCAATGAGTCCGGTAAGTTTTCCGATCAGGCGCTGGCGGTGGCGAAATTCTCTCAGTATCGCGGTACCGAGGAGTATTTCTATCAGTTCCGTTTAGGTAAATGCTTTATCGATGGGAACAATGAAGCGAAAGGGCATTACGATCGTGATTTCTGTCTGAAAACCTCCGCCACGGAAAAAAATTATCTGTTAATCGGCGACAGCCACGGTGCCCATCTGTGGCGTGCGCTCAGCCTTGCTGCGGGAGGTAGCGTTAATTTGATGCAGGCAACCTCAGCAGGATGTAAACCCGTATCGCACCAGTCCTTCAGCAATAAATGTACTGAACTGATGGATTATGTCTATCAGCAGTGGATCCCCAAACACAAAATTGATGGCGTCATTATCTCCGCCCGCTGGCTGCCGGAGGATATTGCTCCTCTGAAAGCGACGCTGGAAACGCTAAAAGGATTGACCAACAATATCACCGTTATGGGACCGACGATTGAGTATGCCGAGCCTCTGCCGGATCTGCTGGCCTATCAGGAGAACGGGCGTAAAGATTTAGTCTCAAGTTCCGTTAACCGAAATATTAAAGGTATCGATCTGCGGATGCAGCAGGCGGCGGCAGAAGAACAGGTGGGTTATATCTCGGTTTACAATATTATGTGTCCGAATGATGTTTGCCATGCGCTGGCTTCAAACGGTCAGCCGAGCGCGTTTGATTATGGTCACTTCACGCTAAGCGGCGCGAATGACGTTGCGCGTCAGGCGATGGTGCAGTTGCGCCACGACAAATTTATGTAGCAGGAAGCAGCCGCCCAGCCTGATGCCGGGCGGCTTTTTTTAATCTTCAGTTTGTGCCTTTTCTGCCTGCGATATTTGGCGTCACTCCCTTCATCTGCCATAATCTGCGCCCTTATTTCTCCTGACGTGAGTGCGTGATGCAGTACCCGATTAATGAAATGTTCCAGACGTTGCAGGGCGAAGGTTTTTATACCGGCGTTCCGGCAATTTTTATCCGCTTGCAGGGATGCCCGGTTGGCTGCAGCTGGTGCGATACCAAACATACATGGGATAAGCTGGCCGATCGGGAAACCTCGCTGGGCGATATTCTGGTAAAAACAGTGGAAAGCGATGCCTGGGGCGCTGCCGATGCTGATGCCTTACTACAAACCATCAACCAGCAGCAGTGGACCGCACGCCATGTGGTAATTACCGGCGGCGAGCCGTGCATTCACGATTTAACCCCGCTGACCGATGCGCTACAGCAGGCCGGTTTCAGCTGTCAGATTGAAACCAGCGGTACGCATCCGGTGCGTTGCACGGCGCAAACCTGGGTTACGGTTTCGCCTAAAGTTAATATGCGCGGCGGCTATGACGTGCTGGATCAGGCGCTGGTGCGTGCCGATGAGATTAAGCATCCGGTGGCGCGTCAGCGCGATATTGCTGCGCTGGATCAGCTGCTGGAAACCATCGCCGACGACAAACAGCGAATTATTGCGCTCCAGCCCATCAGCCAGAAAGAAGATGCGACGCGGCTGTGTATTGAGACCTGCATTGCCCGCAACTGGCGGCTGTCGATGCAGACCCATAAATATCTGAATATTGCCTGATAAGCGGGCCGGATGTGCAGGCATCCGGCCCGGAGTCTTATGCGTTAGACCAGCTCTGAATGCTCTCCTCCGCGTTTAAGCGACCGTGGAAGATCTCCCAGGATTTCTTCAAAATCGGATCGGTGTGGCGCGGCAGGTCTTTAAATATTCCTTTATTAATCGCTTCGTACAGCGCGGCATTCTGCGCGCTGGGTTCGAAGAGATCTTTCACGCGCACCATCCTGGCGACGGCCTCTTCATACGAAGCGTACAGCCCTAACCCTACCGCCGTGTTGATTGCCGCCCCCAGACTGGCACAGCTGTTGATGCTGTTGCGCCGTACTGGCAGGTTGAATACGTCGGCAAAAATCTGCATGAACAAATCACTGTTAGAACCGCCGCCGGTGACTATCAGCTGACGGGCAAAATGGTCCATTTCACGGCACATATTGTCGTAGTTGTTTTTCAGCGTCATCGCGATACTTTCAAGGATTGCCCGGTACATCCAGGCGTAGTCCATCGTTGCGTTAAAGCCGATGAAAATCCCTCGTTTGTAGGGTTCCCAGGGATTGGTGAGCCAGTCCAGCACCGCCATTAAACCGTCGCAGCCAGGAGATACTGCGGATGCCCGGTAGTTGAGGTAATCTTCCGGAGTGACGCCGCTGGCAGCTGCATCTTTAAGCAGCGACTCGCCGAGCATGTCCCGCAGCCAGCTTACGGTCCACATGCCTTTGCGGATGCCGTAGCCCTCGTACAGCAGCGTCTCCGGGATCGAAGACATGATAGGCCAGTAGTGCACCGGATCTTTTGGCAACGCCTGACCATTCATCATCAGGGCGATGTAGGTTCCCAGTGAAATGACGGCGGTTTCATCATCCAGCAAGCCGGCCCCCAGCGCCTCTACGGGTTTGTCGCTGGTGGTACATACCAGCGGTAATCCGACGGGGAACCCGGTGGCCTGTGCGGCCTGCGGCGTGATGTTTCCCAGAACTGTTCCCGGCATTTGTACCTCAAACAGCATCTCCCTGGGGATCTGAAACTTGCGCATGATTTCCGAATCGTGGCTCCATTCCCAGGTTCGGTAATCCACCGGCCACTGACCAAAGTAGTTGGCAATATTGTCCTTAAACTCTCCGGTCAGGCGGTGGGTCAGATAGCCGGAAAAAGAGGTGACCCAGGCCACGTCGCTGTTGGTATGCTCGTAGGGGCGGGTGACCCGAGCGTCCTGCCAGCTGATAAGCTGTGCAGCGGGCGTACCATCGGCCCTGAGCAGCGCGCGGCAGCAGCGGATGGAACCAAGACCAATGCCGACGATATCATCAGGATTGCCTGTAAATTGCCGCATCAGATCTTTTCCGGCGAGGCACAGAGATTGCCACAGGTCGTCATCCGGGTGTTCAGCCGTATCGGCATCCGGGGTGTACATCGGCTGCAGCGCCCCCTTTCCCTCGCAGACGACGTTACCTTCAAGGTCGTACATTACGACCTTGGTGCTCTGACTGCCGCCATCAATTCCAATGATGTATTTTTGGGCCATCGTCATTCTCCTGTGTACCCATTATGTTATGCGGTTTTACGCGCCGCTGGCCTGGGAAGGGGAGCCTGTCTGGCTCAGAGGCACTTCCGTCGCGCGTATTTTTTTGTACAGTAAAAAAGTGAAAACCATCACCATGCACATCGCGCCAAGTCCCATCATCCACATATTGCGATAGGCTTCGGCTGCGGGCAGCGTATCCTGCCAGTAGCCGACGATCGGATAGACAAAGACGTCCGGCAGAAAGCCGATGACCGAGCAGATGCCCACCGTGGTGCCCATAATGAAGGTCGGGGTTTTCGCTTCGCCTGGACAGGCAAAATAGAGGCCGCGCGAGGCGTAGCAGGTAAAGCCAAGCAGCAGAATAAGGCCTATACCCACCGCAACGGATTGCGGGTGGTGGTTTGTTGCCAGCAGCGCGATAAGCGCCAGCGCACCAATAACTGACAGGATCTGAATCACGCGGGTGGGGGATTTTACCCGGCTGTAGGTGGTAATCAGTCCACCCAGCGGGCCGCACATGGCGCGGAAGATCTTATTAATCACAATGCCCATATAGCTGGCGGCCACCAGCGACATACCGTACATTTCCGTAAGGTAGTTGGTGGAGTAGCTGAGGATAGCGTAGATGGTATAAACGCCGAGGATTATCATGCTGCAATACCAGGTGGTGCTGATACGCAGTACGGAGAGGATATCGCTAAGCTGAAAGGTTTTTTTCTGCCGATCCGTCGTTTTCACCTCATGGCTGACGCCATCGCTGACGAAGAACCAGCACAGGATCCCCAGCGCAATGTATACCACGCTGTAGATCAGTATGACGGTTTTCAGGCTGTTCGGATCGTCTGACGCAAAGCGGGAAAAGGCCCACATGGTAAAGACCGCCAGCGACATGACGCCAACGCCACGCAGGCCCTCCATCCAGCCCATAATCTTGCCCTGTTCGCTGTGATCGCCAAGCATTGAAGCTGCTTTAATCGATACCGACCACAGCATCAGAATAGTGGTAATCGCGAAAGCAACCTGAATAAGCAGCATCGCCCAAAGAGGCGGATAAGTCATCATCAGCAGACCAAGAATACCGGTAATAATCATTGCTGAAGTAATCATTTTCCGATGTGAAAATTTATCGGCAATGACGCCGCTGGGCGCGTATAAAATAATCGCAGTAATACCGAAAGTACTCATTATTAATCCAATTTCGGTATTGCTGAATCCCATAAATTTTGCCATAGGAATCTGGTAAATATAACGTAAATAAGCCAGGTCAAAGCTAACGCCACCGCTAAAACTAATAATTGCAAGCGTTATCCAGCGTCGATAAGAGTGTTGTTGCATAGCGTATTCTCGTTTTGTACAGACAAAAAAAAGAGAAAAGTAAGCCGCCTTTCCAGGTGGATTACTTTTCTCATAGTCTCTAGTAATAGATATTAGAAATATCATGGCAGGCCAGATTACTCTGTGAGAATAATCACGCTTCTCAATTTTATCGATCAAAATCATTACTAATAAATCTCTGTGATTCTCATCACATTTAGATTCGCAGCGCTATGCTAAAAATTATGCCCAGTTACCAGAGAATATGAGAAAGGTAACTTCCCTCTCGCGGGGGAAGTTGCCTTTCTTTTTTTTTGCTTAAAGGATTTTGGAGCCGGATATGTCAATCGAATCTCTCAACGCATTTTCTATGGATTTCTTCTCCCTGAAGGGCAAGACCGCCATTGTCACCGGCGGCAACAGCGGCCTGGGCCAGGCTTTTGCTCTGGCGCTGGCGAAGGCGGGGGCAAATCTGTTCATTCCGAGCTTCATTCAGGATAATGGCGAAACCCGCGAACTGATTGAGCAGCAGGGCGTTCAGGTGGAATTTATGCAGGTTGACATCACCGCTGAAGGCGCGCCGCACAAGATTATTGCCGCCTGCTGCGAGCGCTTTGGCAGCGTGGATATTCTGGTCAACAATGCCGGGATTTGTAAGCTCAATAAAGTACTCGATTTCGGCCGCGCCGACTGGGATCCGATGATCAGCGTTAACCTCACCGCCGCGTTTGAATTAAGCCACGAAGCGGCAAAAATCATGATCCCGCAAAAGAGTGGAAAGATCATTAATATCTGTTCGCTGTTTTCCTGGTTAGGCGGTCAGTGGTCACCTGCATATTCGGCAACCAAACACGCGCTTGCGGGTTTTACCAAAGCCTATTGCGATGAGCTTGGTCAGTATAATATTCAGGTCAATGGTATTGCGCCTGGATATTATGCCACCGAAATTACTGCGGCTACCCGCAGTAATCCGGAAACAAATCAGCGCGTGCTTGATCATATTCCTGCCAATCGCTGGGGTGATACGCAGGATTTAATGGGGGCGATGGTTTTTCTTGCCAGTCGCGCTTCAGATTATGTCAATGGTCACTTATTAGTTGTCGATGGTGGTTATTTAGTCCGCTAATTTCTTAAGGCATTTAATAATGCCGATGGTCAAAACGGGTGGTTTCTGCTGCTTATTTACTTTTAAATCAGGAAGGTAATTTTATGTCTTTATCCCGCGAAGCAATTGTTGAACAGGTCAAAGAGATCGTTGGCCCTGAGCGCGTGATCACCGATGAGAACGTGCTCAAGAAAAACAGCATCGACCGCTTCAGAAAATATGCGGATATTCACGGTGTCTTTACCCTGCCTCTGCCAGCGGCGGTGGTGAAGCTTGGTTCTACGGAGCAGGTTTCCCGCGTGCTCTCCTTTATGAATCAGAACAGGATCAACGGCGTACCGCGTACCGGCGCATCCGCTACTGAAGGGGGACTGGAGACGGTAGTGAAAAACTCGCTGGTGCTCGATGGCGCCGGGATGAACAAAATCATCAATATTGATATTGAGAATATGCAGGCGACCGCGCAGTGCGGCGTTCCTCTGGAAATACTGGAAAACGCCTTGCGCGCTAAAGGCTACACCACCGGACACTCCCCGCAGTCAAAACCGCTGGCCCAGATGGGCGGCCTGGTGGCGACCCGCAGCATTGGCCAGTTCTCTACGCTGTACGGCGCTATTGAAGATATGGTGGTCGGGCTGGAAGCGGTACTGCCGGACGGGACCGTCACCCGCATTAAAAACGTGCCGCGTCGTGCTGCGGGCCCTGATATTCGCCACATTATCATTGGTAATGAAGGGGCGCTGTGCTATATCACCGAAGTGACGGTAAAAATCTTCAAGTTCACGCCGGAAAACAACCTTTACTATGGCTATATCCTGGATGATATGAAGCTGGGCTTCGAGATCCTGCGTGAGGTGATGGTAGAAGGCTACCGTCCGTCGATTGCGCGTCTGTATGACGCTGAAGATGGCACTCAGCACTTTACCCACTTTGCCAATGGCAAATGCGTGCTGATCTTTATGGCTGAAGGTAACCCGCGGATGGCGAAGGCGACGGGCGAGGGGATTGCAGAGATTGTTGCCCGCTATCCGCAGTGCCAGCGCGTTGACAGCAGGCTGATTGAAAACTGGTTTAACAACCTGAACTGGGGGCCGGATAAAGTTGCCGCCGAGCGCGTGCAGATCCTGAAGACCGGCAACATGGGCTTTACCACAGAGGTATCCGGCGACTGGAGCTGCATCCACCAGATCTATGAACGCGTTATTCACCGCATTCGCACCGAGTTCCCGCATGCGGACGATATTACCATGCTGGGCGGCCACTCCTCCCACAGCTATATCAACGGCACCAACATGTACTTCGTCTACGACTACAACGTGGTGGGCTGCAAGCCGGAAGAGGAGATCGACAAGTACCACAATCCGCTGAACAAGATCATTTGCGAGGAGACCATCAACCTCGGCGGATCGATGGTTCACCACCACGGTATTGGCAAGCACCGCGTACACTGGGCGAAGGCAGAACACGGTACGGCCTGGGCGCTGCTGGAAGGGCTGAAGAAGCAGTTCGATCCGAACGGTATCATGAATACCGGCACTATCTATCCAATTGAAAAATAATCATCATCGCGGCTTCCCTGGTCAGGGAGGCCGATTTTTTGAAGGGGATGCTATGAGCTCGTCACCGGTAAGTATGGACGACCTACCGCTTACCCGCTTTCACTGCCGCATTGCCGGACTCACCTATGGGGCACACCTCACCGATGGTTACGTTCTCGGCGTTATCGGCTATGCAATGATTCAGCTCCAGCCGCAAATGCAGCTTACGTCGCTTCAGGAGGGGTTGATTGGCGGCTCGGCGCTGTTTGGCCTGTTTCTTGGCAGCCTGATCCTCGGCTGGATCTCCGACTATACCGGGCGCCAGCGTATTTTTACCTTCAGCTTTCTGCTGATTACCCTGGCCTCTTTTTTGCAGTTTTTCGTCACCACGCCCGAACAGCTGATCTTTCTGCGTATCCTGATTGGCTTTGGTCTCGGCGGGGACTACTCCGTGGGTCATACGCTGCTGGCTGAGTTCTCTCCAAAGCGTTATCGCGGCATGCTGCTTGGCGCATTCAGCGTTGTCTGGACAATAGGCTACGTGCTGGCAAGCGTTGCCGGATACGCCTGGATTAATATCGCGCCGGATGCCTGGCGCTGGTTGCTCGCCTCGGCGGCGCTTCCGGCGTTGATTATCACCCTGATGCGCATAGGCACTCCCGAATCGCCACGCTGGCTGATGCGCCAGGGCCGAATTACCGAGGCGCATGAAGTGGTTCGTCGTTTTCTTGGGGCGAATGTGCTGCCGGGAGATGAGATTTCAGCTGTCACCACGCGGCATATCAGCACCCTGTTTTCCGCCCGCTACTGGCGGCGCACGGCCTTTAATAGCCTGTTTTTTATCTGTCTGGTGGTGCCGTGGTTTGTTATTTATACCTGGCTGCCAACCATTGCTCAGAGTATCGGGCTGGAGGCTGCGCTGAGCGCAAGCCTGATCCTGAATATGCTGCTGATCGCAGGGGCTCTGTTGGGGCTGCTGCTGACCTGGATGCTCTCCCGGCGGCAGTTTCTGATTGGCAGCTTTCTGCTGCTGGCGATAACGCTCAGCGTACTGGCCTTTACGCCATCGAGCAACAGCATCGCGATCCTGCTGCTGTTTACGCTGTTCAGCATGACGATCTCCGCAGCCAGTAATCTGGTCGGCATTCTGCCAGCAGAAAGCTTTCCAACCGATATTCGCTCGCTTGGCGTGGGCTTTGCCACTTCAATGAGCCGCCTGGGAGCGGCCATCAGTACCGGGCTGCTGCCGCTGGCGCTGACGACATGGGGAATGCGCACCACCTTGCTACTGCTGGTAGCGGTGCTGCTGGTTGGCCTGCTGGTCTCAATACTGTGGGCGCCGGAAACTAAAAATCTCTCACTGGTCGAGGCTGCGCAACAAAAAACACAGGGAAAGGAGAATGAACATTCTGTTGGCGTTTAAGGCAGAACCGGATCTGGGCATGCTCGGAGAGGCCGACTGGCAGGCTGCGGCAAAAAGCGCTAAGGGGCCGGATCCGGGCTTGATGCGGTTGGTAATGGGGAGCGATGAGCAGGGGGCGGCGGAGCTGATGCTTCAGGCCAAAGCGCGCAATGCGCAGCTGAACCTGAGTGCGATGACGGTAGGGGATGCGCGCGCAATGCCGCTCCTGCGCCACCTTGCCGCGCTGGGATTTACTCAGCGAACCCTGGTGAATACAGCGCGGGATCTGCGCTTTAATCCGGCATTTATCGCCCGGCAAATTGCCGAACGTGTCAGGCAGGAGAAGATCGCGATGGTTCTGCTGGGCAGCCAGAGCAGCGAGGGGCAGAACGGTCAGACCGGCTGGCTGCTGGCCGACATACTCGGCTGGCCCTGCTTTTCAGGCGTAACCGGGCTGGAGGCCAGGGAGAACGGTTTTACGGTGCAGAGCGATGATTTTCATCAGCGCAGCCAGTGGCAGCTGGCTCAGCCTGCGGTACTGATGGTGCAAAACCGGGGGCAGATGGCGCTTCGCGTGCCGGGAATGCGCGCCCGGCTTGCTGCGGCGCAGGCCGATGTTATGCAGATCGCACCGGCTGGCGAGGCGCACCCGACAGCCGTCTGTTCATCCTTAGCAAGAGAGGTTTCCCGCCGGGCGGGAGAGGTAATTGTCGCAGATTCGGTGCAGGAAAAAGTGCAGAAACTCTGGGATCGGTATCTAAGCGGGAGGATGTCGCGATGAAAATTGTACTGGTGGTTCTGCATTCCGGCGATGAACAGGATTTTGCGGCTTTTCTGGCGGATAACCAGCTGGAGGCACTCCCGCGTACTCTGTGGCGAGCGACGGCACCATTTTTTCTGGCAGAACAGCTGCTGGCGCCGCTGGAGGTAGCGTTCCGGGCCGATCCGGCTGCGCTTATTCTCTTCCCTTGCTCACGGGAGGGTGATGAGCTGGCAACTCGCCTGGCCTGGCGACTTAACGGAAGCGCCGTATGCCGCGCCAGCGGCTGTAGCCTGACGGAGAAAAAGGTCAGCAAAGCCGCTTACGGCAGTGCGCTGACGGCCATGCTGACATATAGCGCGCTGCCGCTGTGCCTGACGCCCGCGCGCACTCTGGCGGGCTATAGGGGTAACGTCCCGGAGGCCGTCACCGAAAAGGCGATTGTTCCGCAGCCGCTGGGGCACTCGCTTGCGCCTCCTCAGCGGCTCAGTCGGCCTGAGCATCCGCTACAGTCGGCGAAGTATGTGCTGGCGACCGGGCAAGGGGCCTGTGGGGAAATATTTACTGAGCTGGCCCGCGGGCTGGATGCTGAACCGGGATATACCCGCCAGCGGGTAATGTCGGGTGGCTGCGATGAACAGCGAATGCTGGGCGTTTCCGGTCAGACCGTGGCACCGAAGGTTTGCATCATCGCGGGGGCTTCCGGTGCATCTGCCTTTATGACAGGCGTCAGCAAGAGCCAGTTTATTGTGGCGGTCAATACCGATCCCGCAGCGCCGGTGTTTGCCGCTGCGGATGTCGGTATCGTCGGAGATGCCCAGGCGGTGCTGGAGGCGCTGGCAGCGCGCCGCCGCGCTAGCGGCTAAGGGATTTTGCCAGCCTCCAGACGTCGGTATTGGTGGTGGACAGGGCGGCGACGCCTGCGGCGATGGCGTTGCGGGCGTCCTCTTCATCGCAGACCAGACCTCCGGCAATCAGCGGCTGACGTACTTTTTCCGTCACCCAGTTCAGCACTTTTGGCATGCAGCCCGGCAGAATTTCGATACAGTCGGCGTTCGACTGCGCCACCTGCTTATCAATATTGTGAAATGAAATAGAGTCGACGATAAACATCCGGTGAATGCAGAAATAGCCCTCGGCGCGGGCGGCTTTCAGCATGCTGGCTTTAGTACTGATAATGCCGTCAGCCTGGGTCACCAGCTTCAGAAACTGAATAACCACTTCTTTATTCGACGCACCTTCCAGCAGATCGACATGAATAAAGGCGAATTTCCCGGCTTTCTTTATTTTTTGTACTATCCCGCTGATGGTGCAGATATTGCCATACAGCACCGAAATAAACTGGCAGTCGGAGTCAATGGCAAGCTGCAGGCTGGCGTTATCTTTTACCGCAGCAATAACCGGGCTTTGTTTCAGCAGGTGGAGTAGTGGCACGCAGAGATCCTTACGTAAATTAACCAAAGCGCAGCGCTATGCCACAACCTGATGCCGGATAGCGCCACTGCGAAAACGCTGAAGGGCCTGCGATCGTTCGACAGCAGCCGCACTCCAGACAGCCGCGATAGTTTAGCACTGCCTGTCCCTCGGCATTACGCTGAAACAGACCCGCCGGACAAACTTTTTCCAGCAGGGCAAACTGCTCATCGTTGAGGGTTCCATCCAGCACAATATGCGACCGATCGTCAGGCACGTAGCAATTGCGCGCGAGGCTCTCATTTACAGACATTTCAGGCTCCTTAACATCAGACCGGAGAGCCGCCGCAGGCCGGCGCGGTGACCGTGACGCAGCAGAATTCGCCACAGAGGGGGAGTAATCGTTGCGTCAGCGCGGCTCAGGTCTGCCAGTACGCTGCGACAGAAGGCCGGACCCTGCTGATACCAGATGCTGTTCTGTAGCAGGGCTGGCAGGTGGCGATAGCGGCGCAGCTGCTGCCAGAGCAGGCTCTGCTGAAGCTCCTGTTTATAGCGGGTTGCCAGTGGTGAATGCGCTTCGCTCTCTCCGGCGATAAGCGCGTTTGCTGCTGCCTGAGCGCTCAGTACCGCCATATCCATGCCGCGAACGGTCAGACCGGTGTTAATACAGGTTCGCAGCGTATCACCAATCAGCAGCCAGCCTTCGCCCCCCCGACGGGAAGGCAGAGCGTGCAAACCACCTTCCGGTACCAGATGTGCGCCGTACTCCAGCACTTCCGTTTCGCGCACCAGCGGCCGTACGCCCGGATGGCTCTTGAGTGTTTCCAGCAGCGTAGATGCCGCGGCGGGGCCATCCCGCAGTGAAGAGAGCGGGGCGACGACCCCAAGGGAGAGAGAATGACGATTGGTGTACAGGAACCCACCGCCAGCTTTGCTTCCGCACAGTTGACCGCTGAATAACCATGCAGCGCCCTGATCCTCCTCCAGCCGGAAGCGCGCCTGGATAAGCGCAGGATCGAGCGCCAGCGTCTCTTTTATTCCCAGCGCCATGTTGTCCATCGACGGGGGAGGGATAAGCCCGCTGCGTTCAGCAAGCTCACTGTTGACGCCTTCGGCCAGCACGACGGTTTTTGCACGCAGCAGCTCTCCTTCGCAAACGACGCCCGTAATTCGCTCCCCCTGTTTATGCAGCGCCTCTACCGTAACGCCGCAGAGCAGCTGCGCGCCTGCTGCTTCAGCCTGCGCGGCGAGCCACGGATCGAAGCGTGCGCGCAGCACGCTCCAGGATTCGCTAACGGGATGGTTTCCACTGAGCGTGGTGGCACCTTCGGCGGTCAGCAGAGAGAAGTGTTCGTGCGTGATCCGGCGTTCAAGCGGCGCCGTTGCCTGAAAGTTGGGGATAATATTTGCCAGTGCGTAGCCGTAGAGCCTGCCGCCGGAGAGATTTTTGCTGCCGGGCTGTTCCCCGCGTTCGATAAGCAGTACGGAAAGCCCTGCGCGGGCGCAGAGCAGAGCGCAGGTGCTGCCCGCAATCCCTGCGCCAATGATAATAGTGTTAAAATCGTCCGCCATCCTGCGCTCCTTTTCTTCTGAGCGCACCACTCTAACATAGCGGATTTAAAGGGAAATTGATGCCTGCCGCAAAGGCAGTTATTACTCGCCGCGATAAACGCAGCCGGCGGTGCAGGTTTCTTTGATCATCACCGCGCTAAGCAGCGGCACGACCGGTTTCATCTGCTGCCAAATCCACTGCGCCAGCACTTCGCTGGTGGGATTTTCCAGGCCGGGAATATCGTTCAGATAATAGTGATCGAGACGATCGTATACCGGTTTAAAAGCGGCCTTCAGCTCGGCGAAATCCATAATCCAGCCGGTATAAGGATCAACATCTCCGGTGATTTCAAGGCGCACCAGGAATGAGTGACCGTGCAAACGTCCGCACTTATGGCCTTCAGGCACGTGCGGCAGACGGTGGGCGGCTTCGAACAGGAAATCTTTAAAAAGCGTAGTTGCCATAGTCGGTATCTCAGTTGTTGCAAAAACCGGCGAAGTCTACCGGAAAAACAGATTTTCCGCACCCGTTTCCCCTGCTATCGCCGCTTTTGCCCATGCTCAATCAACGCCCACTCTTTAACAGATTGATAAATAAATAATTTAGTAAGAAGCTAAAGCGTTAAGATTTATCGGCAAAAGTGTTTAGGCGTTTTGGTTATTTATTATTTCTAACCCTTATTTACCGGTTAATATGCGACTCGGTAACCTCTACCTTATCTTCCGTCTCTGAACGGTTTGGCACCACTGATACTGGAATTATCAAAGCAATGACGACTCAGGCACCCCCAGGTTCTTTGCTCCCGCTTAATCCGGAGCAGCTCGCCCGCTTGCAGGCGGCGACCCATGATTTATCAACGACGCAGCTGGCATGGATTTCCGGCTATTTCTGGGGGGTGGTTAACCAGTCGCCCGGTGCCGTTTCAGCCACGCAGAGCGCGCCCGCGCCCGCCGCTGAAGCACCGGCCATTACGCTGCTCTCCGCTTCGCAAACCGGCAATGCGCGCCGGGTGGCGGAACAGCTGCGCGACGATTTACTGGCGGCAAAACTGAATGTGAAGCTGGTTAATGCCGGCGACTATAAATTCAAACAGATCGCCCAGGAGAAACTGCTGCTGGTCGTTACCTCAACGCAGGGCGAGGGCGATCCGCCGGAAGAAGCGGTCGCGCTGCATAAATACCTGATGTCGAAAAAAGCGCCGAAGCTGACGGAAACCGCTTTTGCGGTGTTTGGCCTTGGCGATACCTCATATGAGTTTTTCAGCAAGGCCGGGAAAGATGTCGACAGCAGGCTGGCCGAGCTGGGCGCTGAGCGTCTGCACGATCGCGTTGATGCGGATGTCGAGTTTGCTGCCGATGCGGAGAAATGGCGCAAAGAGATCGTCGCGCTGCTGCAAAAGCGCGTACCGGCTGAGACGCCTGCACAGGCCGCCGCCACCGCCACCGGCACCTTTAATGAAGTGTTCACCACGCCTTATACGCGTGACGAACCGCTGGTCGCGACGCTTGCGGTTAATCAGAAGATTACCGGTCGCGCCTCCGATAAGGATGTGCGTCATATTGAAATTGATTTAGGCGATGCCGGGCTGCGTTATCAGCCAGGCGACGCGCTTGGCGTCTGGTATGAAAACGATCCGGCGTTAGTGAAAGAGCTGACTGAGCTGTTATGGCTGCGCGGCGATGAAATTGTCGAGGTGAAAGGGCAAAACCTGCCGCTTTCCCAGGCGTTGCAGCAGCATTTTGAGCTGACGGTCAACACGCCGCAAATCGTTGAGCAGTACGCCAAACTGGTGCGCAACGAGAAGCTGCTGACGCTGGCGGCGGATAAGGCCCAGCTGCAGCATTATGCACAAACCGTACCGATTGTTGATATGGTGCGTCAGGCGCCCGGCGAGCTGAACCCGGAGCAGCTGCTGTCGCTGCTGCGTCCGCTAACGCCGCGCCTCTATTCCATCGCCTCTTCGCAGGCCGAGACGGAAAGCGAAGTGCATATTACCGTCGGTGCGGTGCGCTATGAAATTGACGGACGTCCGCGTGCCGGCGGTGCCTCCAGCTATCTGGCCGACAGGCTGGAAGAAGAGGGCGAAGTGCGGGTGTTTATCGAGCATAACGATAATTTCCGCCTGCCCGCCAATCCCGACGCGCCGGTCATTATGATCGGGCCGGGTACTGGTATCGCGCCGTTCCGCGCCTTTATGCAGCAGCGTGAAAACGACGGCGCCAGCGGTAAGAACTGGCTGTTCTTCGGCAATCCGCATTTCACCGAAGATTTTCTGTATCAGGTGGAATGGCAGCGCTATGTAAAAGAGGGGCTGCTGACCCATATCGATTTAGCCTGGTCGCGTGACCAGCAGCATAAAGTTTACGTACAGGACAAAATCCGCGAGAAAGGTGCGGAAGTGTGGCGATGGCTGCAGGAAGGCGCGCACATTTATGTCTGCGGCGATGCCAACCGTATGGCAAAAGACGTTGAGCAGGCGTTACTGGAAGTGGTAGCCGAACAGGGTGGAATGGACCTTGAATCGGCTGATGAATTTTTAAGTGAGCTGCGCATTGAGCGCCGTTATCAGCGAGATGTTTACTAATGAGTGAAAAACACCCAGGGCCGCTGGTCGTCGAAGGAAAACTCTCCGATGCGGAGCGCATGAAAAAAGAGAGCAATTTTCTGCGCGGGACGATTGCCGAAGATTTACACAATGGCCTGACTGGCGGCTTTAGCGGCGATAACTTTCTGCTGATCCGTTTTCACGGCATGTATCAGCAGGACGATCGCGATATTCGCGCCGAACGCGCCGAGCAAAAGCTGGAGCCGCGTCATGCGATGATGCTGCGCTGCCGTCTGCCGGGCGGCATTATTACGCCGAAGCAGTGGCTGGCGATCGAGAAGTTCGCTACTGAAAACACCCTGTACGGCAGCGTTCGCCTGACCAACCGTCAGACTTTTCAGTTTCATGGCATCCTGAAAAAGAACGTGAAGCCGGCGCATCAGATGCTGCACGAAGTGGGGCTGGACGCGATCGGCACCGCGAACGATATGAACCGCAACGTACTGTGCAGCTCTAACCCGGTGGAGTCCGAACTGCATCAGGAAGCGTACGAGTGGGCGAAGAAAATTTCCGAGCATCTGCTGCCGCGTACCCGCGCTTACGCCGAGATCTGGCTGGATGAGAAAAAGGTCGCCACCACGGAAGAGGAACCGATCCTCAGCGCAACCTATCTGCCGCGTAAGTTTAAGACCACGGTTGTGGTGCCGCCGCATAACGATATTGATCTGCACGCTAACGATCTGAACTTTGTCGCGATTGCGGAAAACGGCAGGTTGGTGGGCTTTAACCTGCTGGTGGGCGGCGGTTTGTCCATTGAGCATGGCAATAAAGAAACCTATGCCCGCACCGCCAGCGAGTTTGGTTTTCTGCCGCTGGATAAAACGCTGGCGGTTGCCGAAGCCGTGGTCACTACCCAGCGTGACTGGGGCAATCGTACCAATCGTAAGAATGCCAAGACCAAATATACTCTTGAGCGCGTTGGCGTTGAGACGTTCAAAGCGGAAGTGGAACGACGCGCCGGTATCACCTTTGGGCCGATCCGTCCTTATGAGTTCACCACGCGCGGCGATCGCTTTGGCTGGGTAAAAGGGATTGATAATAAGTGGCATCTGACGCTGTTTATTGAGAACGGCCGTCTGCTTGACTATCCGGGACGTCCGTTGAAAAGCGGCGTGGCGGAGATTGCTAAAATCCATCAGGGCGATTTCCGTCTGACCGCTAATCAGAATTTGATTGTGGCGGGCGTAGCGGAAAGCGAAAAGGCGCGCATTGAAGAGATCGCCCGTTCGCATGCGCTGATGGAGAACGTGACCGCGCAGCGTGAAAACTCGATGGCCTGCGTGGCGTTTCCGACCTGTCCGCTGGCGATGGCGGAAGCGGAGCGTTTTCTGCCCGCCTTTGTGACCCGCGTGGAAGAGATTATGTCGCAGCACGGCGTCGGGAACGAGCATATTGTATTGCGCGTGACCGGCTGTCCGAACGGCTGCGGACGCGCCATGCTGGCAGAGCTGGGGCTGGTGGGTAAAGCGCCGGGACGTTATAACCTGCATCTTGGCGGCAACCGCAGCGGCACACGTATTCCGCGCATGTACCGTGAAAATATTACCGAAGAAGAGATTCTGGCGAATATTGATGAACTGGTGGGCCGTTGGGCGCAAGAGCGCACGCCGGGCGAAGGCTTTGGTGATTTCACCATTCGCGCCGGTATCGTAAAACCGATCGTCGATCCAGCCCGGGATTTCTGGGAATAACGGAGGGGATGATGTCTGTACTCGATCTCGCAGCACTGAATGAATTGCCGAAAGTTGAGCGCATCATGGCGTTGGCTGAGGTAAATACGCAACTGGAAGCGCTGTCCGCCGAGGATCGCGTGCTCTGGGCGCTGGAAAATCTGCCGGGTGAGTTTGTTCTCTCTTCCAGCTTTGGTATTCAGGCGGCGGTATCGCTGCATCTGGTTACGCGCCAGAAGCCAGACATCCCGGTGATTCTGACCGATACCGGCTATCTGTTCCCGGAGACCTATCGCTTTATTGATGAGCTGACGGAAAAGCTGGATCTGAACCTGAAAATATTTCGGGCGGAGCAGTCGCCGGCGTGGCAGGAAGCGCGCTACGGCAAGCTGTGGGAACAGGGCGTGGAAGGGATTGAGCGCTATAACGAGATCAATAAGGTTGAGCCGATGAATCGCGCGTTGCAGACGCTCGGTGCGCAGAGCTGGTTTGCCGGTTTGCGTCGCGAGCAGTCCGGCAGCCGTGCCCATTTGCCGGTACTGGCGGTGCAACGCGGCGTGTTTAAGATGTTGCCGATTATCGATTGGGATAACCGTAAGGTTTATCAGTATCTGCAGCAGCACGGTTTGGGTTATCACCCGCTGTGGGATGAAGGCTATTTGTCCGTGGGCGATACGCATACCACGCGTAAGTGGGAGCCGGGCATGGCCGAGGAAGAGACGCGCTTCTTCGGTTTAAAGCGCGAATGCGGGCTGCATGAGTAAGCCGTAACGAACAGCATAAACGCAACAGGCGGCTCTCGGGCCGCCTGTTTACTTAGCGTATAGCCTTACATTCATAATTCCTTCTCTCCTTCCTCTTGATTGATTATCCCCACGCCCCGGAAACAAGACATATCTGCCAGGCCGCAAGCTGGAAAAACCGTACACTGCTGGCGGCCGCGGCGCGAGACGGTCGACGTGGCGCTAATGCATCAAGCGCCCTGTTGCGGTTTATAAGGGAGAGCGGTGATGAAAGGGAAAAAAAACATTATCTGGGCAGCGGCAACGGCAGCGGTGGCGGTGTTACTGCTGTTTTTATCTTACTTTACGGTTAACGAGGGTGAGCGCGGCATTGTTTTAAGGTATGGCAAAATTGTGAAGGTGGCCGAACCGGGGCTGGGCTTCACCTTTCCGCTGGTGGAAAGCGTCCGTAAAATCTCCATCCGCAATCAGTCAATGCTGTTTACCGGTATGCAAGCCTACAGCCGCGATCAGCAGCCCGCCGTTATGACGGTATCGGTCAATTTTCATATCCCGGCCGCCGATGCGGAAGCGGTCTATACCGCTTATTCCACCATTGAAAATATGAAAGAACGCCTGATCGCCAGGCAGATTCCGACGCAGCTGGAAAACGTTTTTGGTAAATATACCGCTATCAGCGCGGTGCAGGATCGCGCCCGGCTGGTGCAGGATATGCAAGTGGCCTTGCGCAACGCGGTAATAGGGCCGCTGGTAATTGATTCTGTCCAGATAGAAAATATCGATTTTTCCGATGCCTATGAGAAATCAATTGAGGATCGGATGAGAGCGGAAGTGGCTATCGCCACCCGTAAGCAGAATCTGGAAACGGAAAAAATTCAGGCGCAGATCGCCGTTACTCAGGCGCAGGCAGAAGCGGAAAGCAGGCTGGTGACCGCCCGGTCTGAAGCGGAAGCTATTCGCCTGAAGGGCAGCGCTGAGGCAGAGGCTATTCGCCTCAGAGGCGAAGCGCTGCGGAATAATCCGGAGCTGGTTAGCCTGATAACCGCGGAACGCTGGGATGGCAAGCTGCCCGAAACCATGCTCCCCGGCGGGAGCGTACCTTTTATTCAAACCAAATAAGCGTGACTAAAAAGTGCGGGCCTGTTGTTCAGGCCCGTACCACATTTTTATCAGCCCTCGGCCAGCGCCTTTAGCGCTTCTGAGGTTCGTGAAATATTCACCTTAATAACCTCGTAGTGCGCCACCGCCACAAAAGGATCTTCAGCCAGAATGGTATCCAGACGACTACGATCGATATCTTTCGCCATAATCACGCCGCCGCTGCGCGGCTCCTTACGGCCTGCGGCGATAAAAACGTCAACAGCAAAATAACGCTGCAGCCAGTTAATATGCGCTTCAGTCAGGGCTTCAACTTCCTCAATTGGGCGATGATAGCTCAGGTTAATAATGTACATTATGACTCCTTCTTGGCGGCGGGAGGATTAGCCAGCTCGTTAATCAGGGGAAACAGAATGCGAACGCTATCGCGCGTGCGGGCGCTGATGCGTCCGGGTAACCAACGGTCAAGATAGCTTAAATTATCCCACTCGGTTTGATGATGGCTGACTCCCTGCGGAAAATGGCGTGAAACGGCGCGCTGCTGCGTACCATCTTTCTTGCCCAGATCCCAGTTAGCGGCGCGCACCGTCAGCAAGGGAAAACCCGCGGCGTCAAAAGCGTTAGGCGTCGGATAAGCCGCGCTGTGAAGCGGACGGGTTGTCGCGTTAATGCCATAACGATGCGCAATATCCAGCGCCCGGTCGCGTGTCTGCTTGATTACCGCCGACGCGGTATTCTTCCCGCTGTTAAAATAGAGGCGATCGCCCACAATCAAACTATCGAGATCGATCACTAACAGCGTATTCTTGCGATCGGCAGCTTTCATCCGCGCGATATAAGCATCGCAGCCGTGCAAATCATTCTGATGCGCGCTGAGCGCCACAAAACGCACGCCGTAATGCAGCGGCGTATGGCTGAGCCGCTGCGCCAGCTCCAGCATCACGCCAAGCCCGGATGCGTTATCATCCGCGCCCTGCAGACGCAGACCGCCAATATCCTTCTGCGTTTCTTCTTCGCTCAATGGCCGCCAGGTATCCAGGTGCGCAACCACTAAAATCTCCTGCGGCACTTCTCCGGCATGTGCGGCAATCACCGAGGTGGCGGTAATGTTGCGCCAGTGCGTCTTGCCATTATTGTCGCGCCACGGCGCTTTGGTTTTAAAATCGCGCTTATCGCTCTTATAACCTAACTCCGCAAACTGTTGCTGAAGGTAGTCGGCGGTAAGCAGCTCTGCCGGGCTACCCGCCATGCGGCCGGGAAACAAGGTGGCGATATGGCGTAACTGCTGCTCTGCAAACTGGCCGGGAACCGGGGCGCTGGCGCTAACCGGTAAACTGATGCCGCAGCTGAGCAGCGCGGCCAACGCACTCAGGCGGAGCAAGGAAAACATACCATAGTCCTTAGGCGTCATCCGATGACGCTGAAACGAAATAATTTTGCATAGATAGTATGAAAGTGTGACGCGGATTGCACAATTTCAATTGCTCTTAAATACCCGAAATATCATCCGTTAAGCATCTTTTATTCGAAGCTTTGCCGCGGCTTTATTCCATTCGGTAACTACTCATTCCAATTCGTAATTTCATCTGTCGGAAGCTGCAGTCGTATAGTCGCGTTAACTTTTTGTTATTTAATATAAGGCCGACGTGGATTATCTCCCTATATTTGCCGATCTAAAAGCCAGGCCGGTGCTGGTTGTCGGCGGCGGCGATGTGGCGGCACGCAAAATCGAACTGCTGCGGCGCGCTGGCGCGCAGGTGCAGATTGCCGCGCGCACGCTTTGCCCGGAACTGCAGACGCTGGCGGATAATCAGCAGGTTGAGTGGCTGGCGACGCAGTTTGAAGAACAGCAGCTCGATCGGGTTTATCTGGTCATCGCCGCGACCGATAACAGCGAACTTAACGCCCAGGTCTTCGCAGCGGCCAGTCAGCGTCGGCTGCTGGTAAATGTTGTTGACGATCAGCCGAAATGCTCCTTTATCTTCCCCTCGATTGTTGACCGATCGCCGTTGGTGGTCGCTATCTCTTCCAGCGGCACCGCGCCGGTTCTGGCGCGTATGCTGCGTGAAAAACTCGAAGCCTTGCTGCCTGCCAACCTCGGTGCGATGGCGCAGGTAGCGGGCGAATGGCGCGATAAGGTCAAACAGCGCTTCAGCAAAATGTCCGATCGCCGTCGCTTTTGGGAGTGCGCCTTTAATGGCCTGTTTGCCAGCCAGATGGCGGCCGGCAACGTGCAGGGCGCGAAGCAAACGCTGGATGCGCAGCTAACGGACGAACCCTCCCATCAGGGCGAAATTATTTTAGTGGGCGCAGGACCGGGCGATGCCGGGCTGCTGACGCTGCGGGCGTTGCAGGTCATGCAGCAGGCGGACGTGGTGCTGTATGACCACCTGGTAAGCGATGAGATTCTGGATCTGGTGCGACGTGACGCCGATCGCCTGTGCGTGGGTAAACGCGCCGGGGCGCATTCAGTGGCGCAGGAAGAGACCAATCGCTTGCTGGTATCGCTGGCCAGTCAGGGAAAGCGCGTGGTGCGCCTGAAAGGCGGCGATCCCTTTATCTTCGGGCGCGGCGGCGAAGAGCTGCAGGCGGCGGCGGCGGCGGGTATCCCTTTTCAGGTCGTTCCTGGCGTCACCGCGGCCTCCGGCGCCACCGCCTATGCCGGGATCCCATTGACCCACCGGGATTATGCCCAGAGCGTGCTGTTTATTACCGGCCACTGCCGTGCCGATGGCCAGACGATCGACTGGTCGTCGCTGGCGCGTGCGCAACAGACGCTGGCGATTTATATGGGCACGGTAAAGGCGGCGGAAATAGCCGGACAGCTCATCGCTCATGGTCGCGCGGCGTCAACGCCGGTGGCCGTTATTGGCCGCGGCACGCGGCAGGATCAGCAGGTGCTGACCGGGACGTTGGCCGAGCTGGAGCAGCTGGCGCAGCAGGCTCCGACGCCTGCGCTGCTGGTCATTGGCGAAGTGGTTAATCTCCACGCGCAGCTGGCCTGGTTTCAACATTCAGCACAGCAGGCAGAACGCGATTCCGCCGTTGTGAATTTGGCTTGAGGAAAAATCATGGATCAAAAACGACTGACTCATCTGCGTCAACTGGAGGCGGAAAGTATCCATATTATCCGCGAAGTGGCGGCTGAATTTGGTAATCCGGTAATGCTTTACTCCATTGGTAAAGATTCATCGGTCATGCTGCATCTGGCGCGCAAAGCCTTTTATCCCGGCACGCTGCCGTTTCCGCTGCTGCACGTTGATACCGGCTGGAAATTCCGCGAAATGTATGAGTTCCGCGATCGCACGGTAAAAGAGATTGGCGCGGAGCTGATTGTCCATCGCAATCCGGAAGGCGTGGCGATGGGCATCAATCCCTTTGTTCACGGCAGCGCCAAACACACCGATATTATGAAAACCGAAGGGCTGAAGCAGGCGCTGAACAAATATGGTTTTGATGCCGCTTTTGGCGGTGCGCGTCGTGATGAAGAAAAATCGCGTGCTAAAGAGCGTATTTACTCTTTCCGCGACCGCTTTCACCGCTGGGACCCGAAAAACCAGCGCCCTGAACTGTGGCACAACTACAACGGGCAGATTAACAAAGGCGAAAGCATCCGCGTCTTCCCGCTCTCTAACTGGACCGAGCTGGATATTTGGCAGTATATCTTCCTGGAAAATATCGAAATCGTGCCGCTCTACCTGGCCGCAGAACGTCCGGTGCTGGAGCGTGACGGTATGTTGATGATGATTGATGACGACCGTATCGACCTGCAGCCGGGCGAAGAGGTAACGCCGCGCATGGTGCGTTTCCGTACCCTGGGCTGCTGGCCGCTGACCGGCGCGGTGGAATCGTCAGCGCAAACGCTGCCGGAAATTATCGAAGAGATGCTGGTTTCCACCACCAGCGAGCGACAGGGCCGCGTTATCGATCGCGACCAGGCTGGCTCAATGGAGCTGAAGAAACGTCAGGGTTATTTCTAAGGGGACGCCAGATGAATACCGTTATTGCACAACAGATCGCCGATAAGGGCGGGGTGGAAGCCTGGCTGCATGCGCAGCAGCATAAAAGCCTGCTGCGTTTTCTCACCTGCGGCAGCGTGGACGATGGTAAAAGTACGCTGATTGGCCGCCTGCTACACGATACGCGGCAAATTTATGAAGATCAGCTTACATCGCTGCATAACGACAGCAAGCGCCACGGCACCCAGGGCGAGAAACTCGATCTGGCGCTGCTGGTGGATGGCCTGCAGGCGGAGCGCGAGCAGGGCATTACCATTGATGTCGCTTACCGCTATTTCTCCACCGAAAAGCGTAAGTTTATTATTGCCGACACGCCGGGACATGAGCAGTACACGCGTAATATGGCTACCGGCGCATCGACCTGTGATTTGGCGATCCTGCTGATTGACGCGCGTAAAGGCGTCCTGGATCAGACGCGTCGTCACAGCTTTATCTCTACGCTGCTGGGAATTAAACATCTGGTGGTGGCGATCAATAAAATGGATCTGGTGGAGTACAGCCAGGATCGCTTTGAGCAGATCAAACAGGAGTATTTTGATTTCGCGGCGCAGCTGCCGGGCGATGTGGACATTCGCTTTGTTCCGATGTCGGCGCTGGAAGGCGATAACGTCGCGACGCAAAGCACCACTATGAACTGGTACAGCGGCCCAACGCTGCTGGACGTGCTGGAAACGGTGGAAGTTAATCGCGTGGTAGAAAGCCAGCCGATGCGTTTCCCGGTGCAGTACGTCAGTCGCCCCAACCTCGATTTCCGTGGCTATGCCGGTACGCTGGCATCCGGTATTCTGCGCGTGGGCCAGCGTGTGAAGGTGCTACCTTCCGGCGTTGAATCTACCGTAGCGCGCATTGTGACCTTTGATGGCGATTTGCCGGAGGCGGGTCCGGGCGAAGCGGTAACCATCGTATTAAACGATGAAATCGATATTAGCCGTGGCGATCTGCTGGTGGCGGCGGATGAGACGCTGAAAGCGGTGCAGGGCGCTTCCGTCGATGTCGTCTGGATGGCGGAGCAGGCATTGATGCCGGGTCAGAGCTTTGATGTAAAAATTGCCGGTAAGAAAACGCGCGCCCGCATCGAAAGCATCGAGTATCAGGTTAATATCAATAACCTGACCCATAACAATCAGGTGGATACGCTGCCGTTGAATGGCATCGGGCTGGTGAACGTGACCTTTGATGAGCCGATGGTACTGGATGCCTATCAGCAGAATCCGGTAACCGGCGGTATGATCTTTATCGATCGCCTCTCTAACGTCACCGTCGGTGCCGGAATGATCCGTCAGCCGCAGCAGCAGGCGACCGCCAGCCACGGTGAGTTCTCCGCCTTTGAGCTGGAGCTGAATGCGCTGATCCGTCGTCACTTCCCGCACTGGGAAGCGCGCGATCTGCAGGCGGGCAAGCAATAAGATGGCGACGCATAATGAAAATGTGGTCTGGCACGCGCACGCGGTAACGCGTGCCGATCGCCAGCGCCAGCATGGTCATCAGGGCGTGGTGCTCTGGTTTACCGGCCTGTCCGGATCCGGTAAGTCAACGGTAGCCGGGGCGCTGGAGCAGGCGCTGCATCAGCTGGGCGTCAGTACCTATCTGCTGGATGGTGATAATGTCCGCCACGGCCTGTGCCGTGATTTAGGCTTCAGCGACGCCGACCGCAAGGAAAACATCCGCCGCGTGGGCGAAGTGGCAAGGCTGATGGTAGATGCCGGGCTGGTGGTGCTGACCGCCTTTATTTCGCCTCACCGCGCAGAGCGGCAGATGGTGCGTGAAATGCTGGGCGCAGGGGAGTTTATCGAAGTGTTTGTCGATACGCCGCTGGCGATTTGCGAAGCGCGCGACCCCAAAGGGCTGTATAAAAAAGCGCGGGCGGGCGAGCTGCGTAACTTTACCGGCATCGACTCGGTTTATGAGGCGCCGGAACAGCCGGAAATCCACCTTGATGGCGAACAATTGGTAACAAAATTAACCGCGCAACTATTAGATCTGCTGCGCCGGCGCGATATTATCAATTCCTGAGATTGCAGCGGCAAACTGCCAGAGAGCGGGCCGCTATGCGCAACAACAGGATACCTATGCATAATGTTACACCCCTGCTGGCCCGTAAAAATAGCAGTGACCAGGACGACCGCGCCTGGTCCTTCCCCGGTGGCGTGATCGGTTTTGTTTCTTACTGGTGCGCGCTGGCGATCCCTTTTCTGCTGTATGGCTCCAATACGCTGTTTTTCCTGCTCTATACCTGGCCATTCTTCCTCGCTCTGCTGCCGGTCGCCGTCCTGATCGGTATCGCCTTTGGCCTGCTGCTGCGCGGCCAGCTTATCTGGACGCTGCTGCTGACGCTGGTCACCGTAACCTGTCTTTTCTGGCTGCTCTTTTCCTGGCTAACCGGCTGGTAAGGCGCGCGATGGCTTTTTGCGGCCACGGCAGAGAACGGTTATGGCCCGCTATCGCCTTTTTTAACTGCGTCAGCCGATGATCAAACGCGACGACGCGTTACAAAACTTTACCTGCTGCGCTATTTCCAGGCACACCGTGCAGAAAGCGGCGCAATTTCGCCGGTAGAGTGGAGTCCGGTGAAAAGTTATGGGATGATTGAGCCGTTTTTCAGGGGGCGGGGATGGGAAAACTGACGCTGCTGTTACTTGCATTGCTGGTTTGGCTGCAGTATTCGCTGTGGCTGGGCAAGAATGGTATTCATGATTACACCCGCGTCAGCGATGACGTAGTGGTACAACAGGCGAGTAATGCCAAATTAAAAGCGCGTAACGATCAGCTGTTTGCCGAAATCGACGACCTAAACGGCGGTTCGGAAGCAATTGAGGAGCGCGCGCGCAATGAGCTGGGGATGATTAGACCCGGAGAGACCTTCTATCGCCTGGTGCCGGATCAAAATAAACGTAACGGGCAGCAGGCTTTGCCAAATCAACAACGATAGCAATGACCACTATAACTGACGCCTGGCCAGATATTATCGCCGTGGTGCCCGCTGCCGGTATCGGTAGCCGTATGCAATCGGGGCGCCCTAAGCAGTACCTGACCATCGGTCAGTCCACCATTCTGGAGCACAGTATCGCCAGCCTGCTGGCTCATCCGGCCATTAACCGGGTGATTGTTGCGCTTAGTCCGGACGATAACTATTTTCAGCAGCTGCCGCTGGCCGGTGACAGCCGTATCCTGACGGTAACCGGCGGGAAACAGCGTGCCGATTCGGTGCTGGCGGGCCTGCAGGCGGCTGAACCGACTGAATGGGCGCTGGTGCATGATGCGGCGCGTCCCTGTCTGGCCGCTGAAGATTTAAGCCGCTTGTTAGCTGTTAGTCGCCACAGCCGCATCGGCGGCATTCTTGCCGCGCCGGTGCGCGATACCATGAAGCGCAGCGAGCCGGGCAAAGACGCAATCGCGCATACGGTTGAACGTGAAGCCTTATGGCATGCCCTGACGCCGCAGCTGTTTCCTCTGACGCTGCTGCGACAGTGCCTGGAGCGGGCGTTGAACGAAGGCGCTACCATTACCGATGAGGCCTCGGCGCTGGAATATTGTGGCTATCATCCTGAACTGATCGCTGGCCGCAGCGATAATATTAAAGTCACCCGCCCGGAAGATCTGGCGCTGGCGGCATTTTATCTTACTCAACGACATAACAAGGAGTGCGCATAATGCGTATTGGTCACGGTTTTGACGTCCATGCTTTCGGTGGCGAAGGCCCGTTGATTATCGGCGGCGTGCGGATTCCGTTTGAAAAAGGCTTTATTGCCCATTCCGATGGCGATGTGGCGCTGCATGCCCTGACCGATGCACTGCTGGGGGCCGCCGCAATGGGTGATATTGGCAAGCTTTTTCCCGATACCGATCCCGCTTTTAAAGGCGCGGACAGCCGTGGCCTGCTGCGTGAAGCCTGGCAACGCATTCAGGCTAAAGGCTACCGGCTGGTCAATGTCGATGTCACACTCATCGCTCAGGCACCGAAAATGCTGCCGCATGTACCGCAAATGCGCATCAATATCGCCGAGGATCTCGGCTGTCATATGGATGATGTCAATGTGAAAGCGACCACCACCGAGAAGCTTGGCTTTACCGGACGGGGCGAAGGCATCGCCTGTGAAGCCGTGGCGCTTATCGTGCGGGCGGAGGCATAATGGCGTTACCTGAATGGCAGTGGCTTTACGGTAAACCTGCAATCCGCGGGCAATTAAAGGCCAGCCCGGAAGATTTCGTGGTGATTGAAGATTTGGGCTACGAGGCTGACGGCGAGGGCGAGCATCTGCTGGTGCGCATCCGTAAGACCGGCTGTAATACCCGCTTCGTTGCCGATGCGCTGGCAAAGTTTGCCGGTATCCATCCGCGCGACGTCAGCTTTGCCGGCATGAAAGATCGCCATGCGGTGACTGAGCAAACGCTTTGTCTGCGTCTGCCGGGCAAAGAGACGCCGGATTTTTCCTCGTTTACGCTGGAAGGCTGCGAAATCCTGCATCTGGCGCGCCATAAACGTAAATTACGTACCGGCGCGCTGGCGGGTAATGCTTTCCGGCTGGTGCTGCGCCATATTAGCGATCGCGCGGCGCTGGAGGAAAGGCTGCTGCGCGTGCAAACCGGCGGCGCGCCTAACTATTTCGGTCAACAGCGTTTTGGTTTCCAGGGCAACAATCTGGAGCAGGCGAAACGCTGGGCCAACGATGAAATTCGCGTGCGTGAACGGAATAAGCGCAGCTTTCTGCTTTCAGCCGCGCGCAGCTGGATGTTTAATCAGGTGGTCAGCGATCGTCTGACGCAGCAGGGGAGCCTGACGCAGGCGATTCCCGGCGATGCGCTGCAGCTGACCGGGCGCGGCAGCTGGTTTGTCGCCGCGGCAGAAGAGCTGCCGCAGCTGCAGACGCGTATTGATAATAATGAGCTGCGCATCACCGCGCCGTTACCCGGCAGCGGGGAATGGGGAAGCCGTGACGCCGCGCTGGCTTTTGAACAGCAAAGCCTGGCCGACAGCCCGGCGTTTATCCAGCTGCTTGAGCGTGAGCGGGTAGAAGCCGCCCGACGGGCGATGTTGGTTATTCCCCGCGACCTGCGCTGGAACTGGGCCGATGATGCCACGCTGGAACTCAGTTTTTGGCTGCCGGCCGGCAGCTTCGCCACCAGCATCGTCAGGGAACTTTTCGAACTGGAAGGTAACGAGGCGGATATTACTGAATAATCAGCAACGTAGTTTTCTTCTGTAGCCGGTTGTTATGACACTCTCGTAATATTTCAGGGTCGCACGTTGTCGTAGGGTGTTTTTTAACCGCGCACCATAAACCGGACAATATGATCCCTGATAAATGTTATGGGTGGGCCAGAATTAGACAACCACTACAGAAGATGCCTGGTTTTATCATATTAATGTGTGGCGGAATCCGGCTCCGCCACGGTTAAAGATTACGGGCGCTCGCCCTGGTGTAAGCGCATGTTGATCTGCTCAATCACCGCCGGCAGATCCGCCAGCGTATCGATAACATAGTGTGCCCCGGCGGCGCTCAGCTTCTCCTCTGCGATCCTACGATGATGCGCAATTTCCGCCACATCCATCTGCTGAAATTGTTCCCATGTGGCGCCAAATTCATTACCGGATACAGAAAGGCCGACGCTCCACATGCCCGCACGCAAACCCTCTTCGATACCGGGAACCGCATCGTCTACTTTCACGCAGTTGAAAACCGCATCGACACCCAGCTCAATCACATTCTGCAACGCCATCCAGGGGCCTGGGCGCGCGCCTGCCGCGAGGTCGTCTGCTGCTACCCAGTAATCTGGCGCATAGCCCGCCGCAGCTGCCGCAGGAACTAATCGCTCCATCACCGGACGCGGGTAGCCGGAACAGGACCCAATTTTAATGCCTTGCGAGCGCAGACTGGCGATGACCTCCACCACACCCGCAATCGGCTGAGAAAAATCGACGACTTTCGCGATCTGCAGCGGCATGAAAGTTTTATAGATAGAGTCGATGTCTTCTTTGCTCATCGCACGGCCGAATCTGCTTTGCCAGCGCGCATCCACCGAAGGCAATTTACCCAGCGCTTCGATATGCTGCCATTTGCCCAATCCCATCGGTACACGGGCTTCTTCAAGGGTGATTTCTACGTCAAAAGCCAGGCGGAAGGCTTCGACAAAAATTTGCGTCGGCGCGAAAGAGCCAAAATCGACGGTGGTTCCGGCCCAGTCCAGAATCACGGCGCTAATACCTTGCATGAGTTTTCCTTATTTTTTCCAGTACATGGCGGATTCGACGGCAGCGAGCAGACCGGTGATGTCGGAGGGGTAGACCTCACCGATATTGCCGATACGGAAGCAGTCGCTTTTCGATACTTTGCCAGGATAAATTACGAAGCCCTGTGCTTTCAGCCGCTGATAAAAGTCGGCGAAGCGCCAGGTTGGATCTTGCGGTGAATAAAACGCGGTAATGATGGGCGAGTGCAGCGTATCGTCCAGCAGCGTTTCAAAGCCCAGCATACGCATGCCCGTTACCAGCGCGCGCTGATTGCTGCGGTAACGCGCGTAACGCGCCTCGACGCCGCCTTCTTCCGCCAGCTCTCTCAGCGCCTGAGCGAAGGCCAGCACGGTGTGCGTCGGCGAGGTGAATCGCCATTTGCCCTGGTGATCCTCCATGCAGCGCCACTGTGCATAAAGATCAAGCGACAGCGAACGCGAACGGCCTTTGCATTTTTCCAGCTCGTGTTGACGGGCAATCACAAAAGCAAAACCCGGCACCCCCTGAAGGCATTTGTTGGCGGAGCTGATGAGAAAATCAATCTTTAAAGCCGCGACATCCAGCGGAATGCCACCGAAGCTGCTCATCGCATCGACGATGTAAATTTTGCCATAGCGCTGCGCCAGCTCCGCGACTTCGGCTATGGGATTCAACATGCCGGTCGTGGTTTCGCAATGCACCATCGCGATATGGGTGATACTGCGATCTTCATCCAGAATACGGTCAATTTCACTGGCATCCGGGCGATTAATTTCGCCGCAGTCGTAGGCGCGATGCGCAATGCCCATCAGCGACGCCATCTCAATCATGCGCGCGCCGTAAGCGCCGTTGCTGACGATCAGTACCTTGTCCGTTTCGCCGATCGCACTGCCAAGTACCGCTTCCACCGCGTAGCTGCCGCTGCCCTGCAGCAGAACTGACGTATAGTCTTCCGCCTGCGTCGCCAGGGAAACCAGCTGCTGCCGAATGGCCTGTACCGTATCCAGGTTATAATCCTCATCCCAGGTACAACTGTCGAACAGCATCGCTTCTTTGACGGTGCGGGACGTGGTAAGCGGGCCCGGCGTCAGCAAAAGGTAATTACGAGAACTCATTTTTCCACCATTGGTCTGTACCAGATGCGTTTTATTATTAGGGGATCGGTTTTGGCGGAACAAGGGAAAATCGTCGCTGCAACAAAAAATTCATCTCGGTATGTATAATGACGCCTAAAAACAGCAGCGAGCCAGCATGAGATCCTTAACCAGTGATATTCCGCAGTATCTGCTTATCAAGGCTGAACTTCAGGCACGTATTCAGAGCGGCGCCTTGAAAACTGGCGATAAATTGCCGTCGGAGCGCGAGCTTTGCTCCATTTTCTCGACCACGCGCACCACCATTCGGGAGAGCCTGGCGCAGCTGGAAGCCAGCGGCGTGATATACCGTTCCGATCGCCGCGGCTGGTTTGTCACCCCCGCGCGCTCTGGCTCGACCCCACGCAAAACACCAATTTCCACAAGCTTTGTCTTGAACAGGGGCGCGAACCAAAAACGGTGTTGCTGAGCGGATGCCTGACCACGGTGCCGATTGAGTTAATGAAGCCGCTTGAACTGCAGCCCTTTGACCAGATTTATTTGCTGGCGCGTCTGCGCTACGCCGACGGCCGCGCCATTTGCTACTGCGAAAATCATTGTTTGCCGGCGCGCGTACCGGAGCTGCTGAGCCACGATCTTAACGGCAGCCTCACCGAGGTTTATCAAACGCAATACAACCTGATTTACACCAGTATGCATCTGACCTTTTTCCCGACCTCAGTGCCGGCGCACGCCGCAGCGGCGCTGGGAATTATGGAAGGTTTGCCCGCGCTTCAGCTAAGCCGCCTCAACTACGATCAACATGGCCGCGTGCTTGATTACGACATCGAATTCTGGCGCCACGACAGCCTGCGTATCGAAGTTGATACGCACTGAATCCGGCTTCCTGGCATGTCCCGTTCAGCAATGAGCAGGGCCTTTTTTTGTCTGTTTCATTTTTCTGTCACAAAAGCCCCTTAGCGTGAACCGTAAATCTGGTGTAGTCCAGATACTGTTTTCCCACCTGATGAGGCTTATGAATGAAACTTTCCCGACTTGCCCTGCTCTCTGCTGTTGTCCTTGCTTCAAGCCCGGTCTGGGCGAGTTCCGTCGTCACCGTCTACTCCGCCGACGGGCTGCACAGCGGAGATAACAGCTGGTATAAGGCGGAGTTCGATGCCTTCACCAAAGCCACCGGCATTAAAGTGCAGTATGTGGAAGGCGGCTCCGGCGCGATTGTCGAACGTCTGGCAAAAGAGCGCAGCAACCCGCAGGCCGATGTGCTGGTCACCGTACCACCATTTATCCAGCGCGCCGCGAGCGATAACCTGCTGGCGGAGTTCAGGCCAGACGCCGCCGCGCAGATCCCCGGCGTCACCGAGCGGTATTCGCCGCTGGTGAACAATTACATCAGCTTTATTTACAACGCTAAGCTGCTGAAAACCGCACCGGCCCGCTGGAGCGATCTGCTCGACAGCCGCTACAAAAACAAACTGCAGTATTCCACGCCAGGTCAGGCCGGCGACGGCACCGCGGTGATGCTGCAAACCTTCCACAGCTTCGGCAGCAAGGAGGCCGGTTTCGATTACCTCGGCAAGCTGCAGGCCAACAACGTCGGCCCTTCGGCTTCCACCGGTAAGCTGACCGCACTGGTGAATAAAGGCGAACTGTTCGTAGCGAACGGCGATCTGCAAATGAACCTGGCGCAGATGGCGCAGAACCCGAACGTGAAAGTGTTCTGGCCCGCCGATGAGAAGGGCGAACGCAGCGCGCTGGCGTTGCCGTACGTTATTGGCCTGGTACAGAACGCGCCGCAGAACGAGAACGGCAAAAAGCTGATCAACTTCCTGCTGGATAAAGCGGCGCAGACGCAGGTCAGCTCTCTGGCATGGGGCATGCCGGTACGCAACGATGTCACGCCGTCCGACAGCCACTATCAGCAGGCGAAATCGGCAATGGAAGGCGTAAACGTCTGGCAGCCGGAGTGGAACGAGGTGGCGAAAACCCTTTCGGCGGATATTGCCCGCTGGCATCAGGTCACCGACAGCGAGTAAGCGTCATGCTGATGAAAACCTATACAGCCGCGCCCGGAACCGCGACGAACACCTCGGGGATTGTGCTGGATAATCTGCGGGTCGCCTACCACGATCGGGTGGTGCTGAAACCGCTGTCGCTAACCATCGAACCGGGCGAAGTACTGGCGCTGATCGGCCCGTCCGGTTCGGGAAAAACCACCGTGCTGCGCGCCATCGCCGGATTTGTCCCGCCGGCCAGCGGGCGCATTTTTATGGGGGATCGCGATATTACCCGCCTTCCGCCTTACAAACGCGGCCTTGGCATGGTGGTGCAAAACTATGCCCTGTTCCCGCACCTTAAGGTGGAGGACAATGTCGCCTTTGGCCTGCGCGCGCGGAAACTGCCAAAAGCGCTGACGAACGAGCGCGTGCAGCAGGCGCTGAAAAGCGTCGGCATGGTGGATTTCGCCACCCGCTATCCGCATCAGCTCTCCGGCGGTCAGCAGCAGCGCGTGGCGATTGCCCGCGCTCTGGCCACCAAACCTCAGGTATTGCTGCTCGATGAACCGCTCTCTGCGCTCGACGCGCAGATTCGGCACAATATGGTGGAAGAGATTGCACGCCTGCATCGCGAGTTGCCGGAGATGACCATCCTTTACGTCACGCACGATCAGACCGAAGCGCTGACGCTGGCGGACAAAATCGGCATCATGAAGGATGGTTCAATGGTGGCGTACGGCGAAACGCATGCGCTCTACAGGCAGCCGCCTAACCGCTTTGCCGCTGAGTTTCTTGGGCGCGCCAATATTCTGGGCGCAACGGTGCTGGAGCTGAAGTCGCAGGCAGGTGAAACCCTGGTCAGCTGCGGCGGCACGCTGGTAAACGTTGTGACGCCGGGTATTCTGCACAGCCGCAATAAGCTGCTGTGCGTGCGTCCGCAACATATTACGCTGCATAAACGCTCTGAACGCAGCAACCGCCTCGACGCCACGCTGAAATCGCTGCACTGGCAAGGCGATTTGACCCATCTGCTATGCGATGTGGCGGGCGAAACGGTGCGTGTCGTGTTAACCCAGCTTAATCCGTTGCCGCAGGCGGGCGATCGTCTGGCGCTGTGGTTTGAGCCGGATGATGCCGTGCTGCTTGAGGTGGGCCATGTCTGAAAACATCGCTCTTACGCGCCCGGCGTCGTCGGGCATGGCGCTCAAACGCCTCAGAAGTTACGGCTGGCTGCTGTTGCCGTTGCTGGTGTTGACGACGCTGTTCTTTTATCCGCTGCTGCTGATCGTGCAGCAGGCGCTGCACGACGAAAGCGGGCAGATCGGCTTTAGCTCTTTCTGGCAGGTGCTGGAGTCCCGACGCTTTGTCAGCGCGCTGCTCGATACCGTGCAAATTGCCCTTTTTACCACGCTCGGCTGCCTGACGCTGGGCAGCGTGATGTCGCTGATTCTGGTGTTTATTCCCTTCACCGGCAGCCGCCTTATCGGCCTGGTAATCGACACTTTTATCGCCCTGCCGACCTTTCTCATTACGCTGGCGTTCACCTTTATTTATGGCTCAGCGGGCCTAATCAACGGCGGCCTGATGACCTTTTTCGATTTTGATTTGCCGCCGGTGAATTTTCTTTATTCGATGTGGGGCGTGATTCTGGCGGAAATTACCGTTTTCACGCCGCTGGTAATGCGTCCGCTGATGGCAGCGCTGCGCCAGATCGACCGCAGCCAGCTGGAAGCCGCCAGCGTGCTGGGCGCTCGTCCGCTGCGGGTTATCGCGCAGGTGATCTTTCCGGCAGCGCTGCCTGCACTATTAGCGGGCGGTAGTTTGTGTCTGCTGCTGTCAACGAATGAGTTTGGCATCGTGCTGTTTATTGGCGCTAAGGGCGTGAATACGCTACCGATGATGGTTTACAGCAAGGCGATCCTTGAATCGGATTACATCGCCGCCTGCGCCATCGCGGTGGTCAACATTCTGCTGTCCATCGGCCTGTTCATGCTGTATCGCCTCGTCGTCTCTCGCGCCGGGGTAAGGAGCTCATCATGTTAGTCTGGTCGCCGGTCGCTCGCAGGATGACCAGCATTGTCGCGGTCACGCTGTTTACGGTTTTCTTCCTGTTGCCGTTGCTGGTGATTTTATTCTCCAGCCTGAGCCAGCAGTGGAACGACTTTTTGCCGTCAGGCTTCACCTTCGATCATTTCATCAACGCCTTTCGCGGCGCAGCCTGGGATTCGCTGCTTGCCAGCCTGATCGTGGGCTTTGTCGCCAGCATATTCGCCTTGTTCTGCGGAAGCTGGGCGGCGCTGGCGCTGCGTCAGTACGGCCCCCGACTGCAAAAAAGCCTCTCTATCCTCTTCTTTCTGCCGAGCGCGGTGCCCTCGGTGTCGGTGGGCTTAGGGTTGCTGGTGGCGTTCAGCCAGGGGCCGCTGCAGATGAACGGCACCTTGTGGATGGTGCTGACGGCGCACTTCGTGTTGATTTCCGCGTTCAGCTTCAGCAACATCTCAACCGGCCTGGTGCGTATTTCAGCCGATATCGAAAACATGGCGTCGAGCCTTGGCGCGTCGCCCTGGTATCGCCTGCGCCGCGTTACGCTGCCGCTGCTGATGCCGTGGATGCTCTCCGCACTGGCGCTCAGTTTGTCGCTGTCGATGGGGGAGTTGGGCGCAACCGTGATGATCTACCCGCCAGGCTGGATAACCTTGCCGGTCACTATCTTCAGCCTGACCGATCGCGGCAGTATTGCGGATGGTTCCGCACTGACCATTTTGCTGGTGGCGGTGATTTTGTGGCTGACGGTGAAGCTGGAAAGGCTGGCAAAACGGCTGGCTTCGCCCTGAATAAAAGCGCTCGCCTTGCGGTGAGCGCTTTACGCTGAACAGGGTATTCAACAAGCCTGAGCGGGGCGGCGGTAATAATTCAGGTTCATCGCTGGCGCATTTATTGACGACCTTTGTCAGAGCGTTGCGTGCATCATGTTCGCCAGATCATTCGCAGGCGTCTCAAAAATTCCTTCTACCTTCCTTTATATAGTCGCGATAGAATGCTGCCGTCTAAAAACCGTTTTGCTGTATAAAAAGAGACCAGCAAAATTAAAACAGGATAAGCAGCAGGATAATAAATCCGGTGATAATGGTAATGGTCTTTATAAAACAGAAGGTTAAGGATTAATGCGGATATTACTGAGTAACGATGATGGGATCCATGCGCCAGGTATTCAGACGTTGGCAAAAGCCCTGCGTGAAATTGCCGAGGTGCAGGTGGTCGCGCCCGATCGTAACCGCAGCGGCGCCTCCAACTCGCTGACGCTGGAAACCCCGTTACGTACTTTTACTTATCCCAATGGCGATATTGCCGTGCAGATGGGCACGCCTACCGACTGCGTATTCCTTGGCGTCAATGCGCTGATGCGCCCAAAGCCGGATATTGTGGTTTCCGGGATTAATGCCGGGCCTAATTTAGGCGATGACGTGATCTATTCCGGAACGGTAGCGGCAGCGATGGAAGGGCGGCATTTAGGATTGCCTGCGCTGGCGGTATCGCTGGACGGACAGCATCACTATGAAACCGCCGCCGCGGTAACCTGCGCTATCTTGCAAGGGTTGCTGCGTGAGCCGCTGCGCACCGGACGTATTCTGAATATTAACGTTCCCGATCTGCCGTTGGATCAAATCAAAGGTATTCGTGTCACTCGCTGCGGCAGCCGTCATCCCGCCGATAAAGTCATTCCTCAGCAAGATCCGCGCGGCAATACGCTTTACTGGATCGGCCCGCCGGGCGATAAACATGATGCCGGCCCGGATACCGATTTTGCCGCCGTTGATGAAGGCTATGTTTCCGTTACGGCGTTGCATGTCGATCTGACCGCTCATCAGGCGCAGGAGGTGGTGGCGAGTTGGCTAACGAAAGCCGGGGTCGAGGCGTTATGGTAAGCAGACGCATCGAGGCTTTGCTGGATCAGTTACGTCAGCAGGGCATTGAAGATGAGCTTTTGCTGAAAGCGATTGGCGACGTGCCGCGCGAGCGCTTTGTTGATGAAGCGCTGGAACATCAGGCATGGGAAAACATGTCGCTGCCTATTGGCTCCGGGCAAACCATTTCGCAACCTTATATGGTGGCGAAAATGACCTCTCTGCTGGAGCTGAAGCCGGATTCACGCGTGCTGGAGATCGGCACCGGTTCGGGTTATCAAACGGCCATTCTGGCCCATCTGGTCGATCATGTTTGTTCCGTTGAGCGTATTAAAGGGCTGCAATGGCAGGCGAAGCGCCGGTTGAAACAGTTGGATCTGCATAATGTCTCGACGCGCCACGGCGATGGCTGGCAGGGTTGGGCGGCGCGCGCGCCGTTTGATGCCATCATTGTCACCGCCGCGCCGCCGGAAATTCCTGAAGCTCTGCTGGCTCAGCTTGATGAAGGCGGCATTATGGTTTTGCCGGTTGGAGAAGAGATACAGCTGCTGAAACGCATTCGGCGTAAGGGCGGCGAGTTTATTGTCGATATTATTGAACCGGTACGCTTTGTGCCGCTCGTACAGGGCGATCTCGCCTGATATATCCAGCGCCGGACTACGCATTTCTTCACAACTGTTTAATGGCACAGAAATTGGGTTGTTGCTAGTATCAGCCATTCCATTCATCAGCAATGGATAGCGGACGTGACCTATTACGTTCGTCGTTTCAAGGCTCG
This sequence comes from Mixta theicola, assembly GCF_002895925.1. Taxonomy (GTDB): domain Bacteria; phylum Pseudomonadota; class Gammaproteobacteria; order Enterobacterales; family Enterobacteriaceae; genus Mixta; species Mixta theicola. Next base: position 131,356 of record NZ_NWUO01000010.1, read on the forward strand.
TCACAGGTTTGTTATCACGGGGGATAAATGAGCACAGGAAGCCCACTTTTTACTTTGAGCCGTCTTGCGGCTGTTTCATTAATTGGATTTTGGCTGACGGGTTGTACTTCTAATGATAACGCTCAGGCTCCTATTAGTACGGTTGGTAGTCGGTCACAGCCGATGGGCGATAATGCCACCTCTGGCGGCATGCTAAACGGCGCGCCATCCTCCAGACCCGTATTTGCGTCCGGTTCGAATAGTAGCAATGCTAATGTAATAACGCAGAATGGTCGTATCGTTTATAACCGCAGTTATGAGAATATTCCGAAAGGTAGCTATAGCGGTGAGACATATACCGTTAAACGAGGCGATACATTGTTCTATATTGCCTGGATTACCGGCAATGATTTTCGCGATTTAGCCCAGCGCAATAATATCGCTGCGCCTTACAACCTCAACGTGGGTCAGGCTTTGCAGGTTGGTAACGGCTCAGGTTCGCCGATTACCGGTGGAAATGCGATTACGGTAGCGGATGCTACGCAGGGAGGTGTACCGACTCCTCCAGGCTCGACACAAATCAAATCTCCTACGGTTGCGCAGCAACCGGTTATTACGTATTCTGATGATTCAGGAAAATCAGGTGGGGGCAAAATGTTGCCTTCAGCGGGGAATACAACTGTTGCAACGACAACAGCCCCGGTTACCGCACCGCCGACGGTGAGCAGTACAACGTCCAGTTCAACCCCTGTGGCTGGTTGGCGTTGGCCTACCGACGGTAAGATTATCGATAACTTCTCTGCTGCAGAAGGTGGCAATAAAGGTATCGATATCGCAGGATCGCGAGGACAGCCAGTGGTTGCCACCGCATCCGGTCGTGTAGTGTATGCAGGTAATGCGCTGCGCGGTTACGGTAATCTGATTATCATCAAACATAATGATGATTACTTGAGTGCCTACGCCCATAACGACACTATGCTGGTCCGGGAACAACAAGAAGTTAAGGCGGGGCAGAAAATAGCTACTATGGGTAGCACCGGAACCAGTTCAGTTAGATTACATTTTGAAATTCGTTACAAGGGGAAATCCGTCAACCCGTTGCGTTATTTACCGCAGCGATAAACGGGCAGAGCCTTGAAGTTCTGCCCAGAGATCACGGGTAGGAGCCGCTTATGAGCCAGAATACGCTGAAAGTTAACGAGTTACATGAAGATGCGGAATTCGACGAGAACGGAGCTGAGATTTTCGACGAGAAGGCTCTTGTTGAAAATGAACCTGGTGATAATGAACTAGCTGAAGAAGAGTTGTTGTCACAGGGTGCGACGCAACGTGTTTTAGATGCGACGCAGCTTTACCTCGGTGAGATTGGTTATTCGCCACTTTTAACGGCAGAGGAAGAGGTTTTCTTCGCTCGCCGCGCATTGAAAGGCGACATACCTTCTCGTCGTCGCATGATTGAAAGTAACTTACGACTGGTGGTAAAGATTGCTCGTCGTTACAGCAATCGTGGTCTGGCGCTGTTGGACCTGATTGAAGAGGGCAACCTTGGCTTGATTCGTGCTGTTGAGAAGTTTGACCCGGAGCGTGGGTTCCGTTTCTCAACATACGCCACCTGGTGGATTCGTCAAACGATTGAACGGGCAATTATGAACCAAACCCGTACCATTCGTCTGCCGATTCACATCGTCAAGGAGTTGAACGTTTATCTGCGCACCGCGCGTGAACTGTCGCACAAGCTGGATCATGAGCCGAGTGCGGAAGAGATCGCCGAGCAGCTGGATAAACCGGTTGATGACGTAAGCCGTATGTTGCGTCTCAACGAACGCATTACCTCAGTTGATACGCCGTTAGGCGGTGATTCTGAGAAAGCGCTGCTGGACATTCTGGCCGATGAGAAAGATAACGGCCCGGAAGACACCACGCAGGACGATGACATGAAACAGAGCATCGTTAAGTGGCTGTTTGAATTGAATGCTAAGCAGCGTGAAGTACTGGCGCGTCGTTTCGGCCTGTTAGGCTACGAAGCGGCAACGCTTGAGGATGTGGGCCGTGAAATCGGTCTGACCCGCGAGCGTGTACGTCAGATTCAGGTTGAAGGTCTGCGTCGTCTGCGTGAAATTCTGCAGGCGCAGGGCCTGAGCATTGAAGCTCTGTTCCGCGAGTAACAATGTTCCTGCAATAAGGTAATGCGAAAGCGGTGGTCTCAGACCACCGCTTTTTTATTGCCTGTATGCAGCGTGAAGGCCGGGCTGTTTACAGCAGCGATTTGAGCCGATAAATCCATTCCAGCGCCTGACGCGGCGAAAGCGTATCGGGATCTAACGCTGCCAGCGCCTCAACCGCGGGCGAAGTCTCTTCGACCAGCAGCGGCAGCTGTGGGCCATCAGCGTTCGTTGCCGCAGCCGTGCCCGATAACGCCTCCAGCTCTTTCAGTTTTTGCCGTGCGCGCTTAATTACCTCTTTCGGTACGCCCGCCAGCGCGGCAACCGCCAGGCCATAGCTTTTACTGGCCGCGCCTTCCTGTACGCTGTGCATAAAAGCGATGGTATCCCCATGCTCCACGGCATCCAGATGGACGTTGGCTACGCCTTCCATTTTTTCAGCCAGGGTTGTCAGCTCAAAATAGTGGGTAGCGAACAGCGTCATGGCCTTAATACGGCTGGCAAGGCTCTCGGCACAGGCCCAGGCAAGGGAAAGACCGTCATAGGTTGAGGTTCCCCGACCAATCTCATCCATCAACACCAGGCTGTGTTCGGTTGCGTTATGCAGAATATTCGCGGTTTCGGTCATCTCCACCATAAAGGTTGAGCGGCCTGAAGCGAGATCGTCCGCCGCACCGACGCGCGTAAAGATACGATCGACCGGGCCGATAGTCGCCTGCTCTGCCGGAACAAAGCTGCCGATACAGGCCATCAGCACGATCAGCGCCGTTTGCCGCATATAGGTACTTTTACCGCCCATATTCGGACCGGTAATCACCAGCATACGGCGCTGCGGCGAAAGCGAAAGCGGATTGGCAATAAAGGGCTCTTTCAGCACCTGTTCTACCACCGGATGACGGCCACCGGAGAGTTTGATTCCGGGCTTATCGCTTAATATCGGGCGCGTATAGTTTAGCGTCCAGGCGCGTTCGGCCAGGTTGGTTAACACATCCATCTCGGCCAGCGCGGCGGCGCTTTGCAGCAGCGCATCCAGGTGCGGCAACAGCAGATCGAAGAGTTCATCGTAGAGCGCTTTTTCCAGCGCCAGCGCCTTACCCTTAGAGGTAAGCACTTTATCTTCGTACTCTTTCAGCTCTGGAATAATGTAACGTTCGGCATTTTTCAACGTCTGGCGGCGCACGTAGTGTATCGGCACCAGATGGCTCTGTCCGCGGCTGACCTGGATGTAATAACCATGTACCGCATTAAAGCCGACCTTCAACGTGTCCAGCCCCAGCTTTTCACGCTCGCGGATTTCAAGACGATCGAGATAATCGGTCGCGCCATCGGCCAGCGCGCGCCATTCATCCAGCTCGGCGTGGTAACCCGGCGCAATCACGCCGCCGTCACGCACCAGTACCGGCGGCGCTTCGATAACGGCGTGCTCCAGCAGCTCGCGAAGTTCGCTAAACTCACCCATCTGCTGGCGCAGCACGGGAAGATGTCCGGCATCCACGTTGGCTAATAAAATGTTCAGTTCCGGCAGCTGTTGGAAGGCGTGACGCATACGTGCCAAATCGCGCGGACGCGCGGTACGTAATGCCAGACGCGCCAGAATTCGTTCTAAATCGCCAACCTGACGCAGTATCGGCTGAAGATCGCCGCTGAGATCCTGCAAGGCGGCAATGCTTTCCTGACGTTGCGTAATGACGCGGCTATCCCTGACGGGCGTATGCAGCCAGCGTTTCAGCATGCGGCTGCCCATCGGCGTGACCGTTTTATCCAGCACGGCGGCCAGCGTGTTATCAACGCCGCCCGCCAGATTCTGGGTAATTTCCAGGTTACGCCGCGTGGCGGCATCCATGATGATGCTGTCCTGCTGGCGCTCCATAGTCAGCGAGCGGATATGCGGCAGCGAGGTGCGCTGCGTATCTTTTACATACTGCAGCAGGCAACCGGCGGCGCGCAGCGCGACATGCGCATTTTCAACGCCGAAACCGATGAGATCGCGCGTGCCGAACTGCAGGTTAAGCTGCTGACGAGCGGTATCCAGTTCATATTCCCAGAGCGGACGACGGCGCATACCGCGGCGATTTTCAATCAGATCCATCGCGGCAAAATTTTCAGGGTAGAGCAGCTCGGCAGGGTTAGTGCGCTGCAGCTCGGCGGCCATCGCTTCGTGGTCTGCCGGTTCGGTCAGCAGGAAGCGGCCCGAACTAATATCCAGCGTGGCATAGCCGAAACCGCGCGCGTCCTGCCAGATAGCCGCCAGTAAATTGTCCTGGCGTTCGTTAAGCAGGGCTTCATCGCTAATGGTACCCGGCGTGACGATGCGCACCACTTTGCGCTCTACCGGCCCTTTGCTCAGCGCCGGATCGCCAATCTGTTCGCAAATAGCCACCGACTCGCCCAGCTGCACCAGCCTGGCCAGATAGTTTTCCACGGCGTGATAAGGCACGCCCGCCATGGGGATCGGCTCACCGGCGGAGGCACCGCGCTTAGTCAGGGAAATATCCAACAGTTGAGACGCGCGTTTGGCATCGTCATAAAACAGTTCATAGAAATCACCCATGCGATAAAACAGCAGGATGTCGGGATGCTGTGCCTTCAGACGAAGATACTGCTGCATCATGGGAGTATGGGCGTCAATGCCATTTGGTTCTTTACTTTTCAATGTATTAAGCTCTCTTCTTTATTTCCTGGGGCGCTATTGGGGCTTTTTTATCATGTCCCATTGCTTCCAGCGATTCCCAAATCCGTAAATTTTCTGCGGCACTTTCATTTTCCATTCAGCGGCCATACACATGGATCAACATCAAATAGTCAGCGTGACCCATCTGTTTCGCGATGAATGCAATGTTACCGTGGGCCATCAGATTCCAGCACGCAAATGGAGCCGGAGTTGGGAGACTGTCCTGTAGCGGATCCCTGAGCGCCGTACTATGTTTTGCTATAACACCCGTATGCTAGTGGTTCGATACAGAATATTAAACTGATTCTTTCTGCATGTGGTCGCCGGTAAGAATACAGGGTGAATATCAATATCCTCTGGTTTTTTATGCAATTCTTTCATTTTTATCCGCAATGCGGGAAGCATCGCAGTAAATTTTCTCTGCTCTGAAAGGGCAGCCACTGTTGATAGGGAAAGCTGAATAGTTCGGATTTCATCAGCCCTGGCTTTGTCATCCGGCTATCTGAGTATTCTATTGAAATGCTTATCTTTTTTTAACAGGAACGACATCCTCTCTGGCCAGGATGCTGACTTCACCGGGGCGGATGCCGGTATAGGAGAGTATTATATTTCTGTGGGATTGATGAATATATGCAGGCTGGGTTCTTCTGTCGTCTTCGCGAGTGAGCGGATCCGGGGGGATGTTGACTTTTTGGCCGGACGAAGCTCATCAGATAAATTATTTCTGGTATACCCGTTTTGTTCAGCAAAATGCAAAAAAGTCATTGCTGCCATGTAGTAGTGTGGCATTTACTGCACGCGTATTAAGTAACTCAGAACGCAGGCGCATAGGGAATATTGCAGCATTCGGGCATTACAATGACAACCATCCCACAGCGTGCTGGGATGCCTCTCGCCGAGAGAATATCGACGCCAGCGGGTAAACTTAACTTAGAGACAAAAGCTGTCTGGAGATGGCGGGTTAAGATCGGTTTCATTACGCTTTCATGCTGATGGATCTGAATTTCAGCTTTTTACTATGTCAGTTTACTGAAATAGTGCAGATCGGGTTTTTTCCTCCAGGTGTATTTCCAGGGCGATGGCCCGCTCTTTGCCTATATTAAGCGGCTTACCAAATCTTGTTATATCAATACCTGCATGGCGGAGTAATCGTTCGATAGCAACCGTTGTTACGGTGACATATTTATCTATACCTTTCTCATCAGCGAACGTAACAATCTTTCTCATTGCTTCCATCGCGCGTTGAGCAAAACCAAAGTTACAATCGCTCTCAGTTTCAATAGCAAATCGGCTCAACTCCCAGACACGTTCACTGACCGGAGCCCGTTCACCATGCAGTAGTTCTGGAAAGGTATCCTTCAGCATATATGGGCCTTCTGTTGGTAATAAACGCCAGCAGCCGCAAACATCATCTGTTTTATTACGGATGACCATGTAATAAGGGTCAAGAGCATCATAGCCATCAATCTCCATGCCGCTTAATATGGGTACTTCCCAGCCCATACGATCTTTAAACACTTTGGCTCGTAATTTATGAATGTCACACAGTTCGACTTTATTTAATTTATTACGTGGTTCAATTATGATGCTGGATTCCATATGAATCATTTCCTTATATAATGCGAGAGCTTTCTGGTGTTGGTTAATTTATTTTATTTTTTAAATTCGGGTTACTAGCAGTCCTGATAGGGCAAGGGCTTTTGATGGGGTAATTCCTGCCAAAAGTTAATTAAAACAAGAGGTTATTTTTTGTTCCTTTTCAATGGATCATTTTAGCTATCGCTTTTTAGTTTGATTAATATACTTAACGCGTTGAAATAAATATTTTTATTCTGCTTTGCTATTTGTTACCTATCAACTTTGCTAGGTTTCATCTGTAGAAGATCATGCTTTAATACCAGCATCAACTTTTCAGCTTATATCCTGAATTTTGTTAAGCATGGATACGGGTCCTGGATATAAATGGATTTAAATATTCCAAAGTGGGAAATATTGTCAGGAATTTAAAAATGATTACGTTAGAGCATCAAGAATATAAAAGAGTATTAATAACCGGTGCCACTGGTGGGATTGGCAAATCAATTGCGCAAAGGCTCTGCCAGGACGGCTTTTCACCCATTTTAGTTGCGCGCTCTGCAGAGCGGCTGATGCAACTGGCTCGGGATCTGAGCCTGCAGCACCCGCATCTTGATGTTATTAGTGAAGTTTGTGATGTCTCAGTTTCGGCTGATGTGCGGGATCTTTTTAAGCGCTTAGAGAAGCGTGAAATCATGATTAACGTGTTAGTTAATGGTGCTGGCATATCGGGTGGCGGTATTACGTCTATGATTAGCGACGAACTATGGCTAAATGTCATTAATACTAATATGAACGGTATGTTCTACTTCACGCGTGAATTGCTGCGTTTAGCCATGATGCCTTACGGTGGACGCATTATTAACATCGCATCAACGGGCGGGAAACAAGGGGTAATTCACGGTGCGCCTTATTGCGCATCCAAACACGGTATGGTGGGGTTTAGTAAATCCCTGGGGCTTGAACTGGCACGTAATAATTCAGGTATTACCGTTAATGCCATTTGTCCGGGATTTGTTGAAACGGATATGGCAGAAAGGGTCAGAGAACATTATGCCGCTATCTGGGGAGTAGAGAAGGAAGTGGCAAAGCGGCGGGTGGAAGAAAGAATTCCGCTTGGAAGATATATCACAGCGGATGAAGTAGCTGCCATGGTTTCATATATTGCTTCACCAGTATCCAGCGGCATTACCGCACAGGCAATAAATGTTTGCGGCGGACTTGGTAATTACTGATTTTACCAAGGGAATAGTATGTGCAGCTGGACTGATATATGGATTGCGAAAATAAAAGAAACAGATGAAATTTCTATATTAGCACTGCTGAGGAAAGAAGACCGTAAACGTTACGAGCAAATAATTCCGCCCGACAGAAAACGTAATTTTGCATTTAGAAGAGCAGTGTTAGATTTTGTACTGCATCATTATGTTAATTCATACACGATTATTCATGATGCAAAGGGTAAGCCATATATTGTTTCTGCAGAAGATAGCGAAAAAATTTTCTTTAGCAGCAGCTCTTCGGCTGAATTATGTGTGGTGGCAGTTTCAGGCGAGATGATTGGTGTCGATCTTGAAAGAAAACGACAAACAGTTAATCTGGTTAGCATTTGTGATGAATATTTAGCAGCATTTCGCGATACAGATGATATATGGAAAAAAAGCCGGGTCGTTAAGCAATTAGCAGCATGTGCATGGTGCCGGATGGAGTCATTCATTAAGCTTAATGGTTTAACCTTGCATGCGATGCTATTTGGTAAACAGAATAAATTATCTGACAAGCACGCAGAAATAATCAGCGCAGATACTATTATTACTGGTGATGACTATGTCTGTGCAATATCGCAATTAGAACATGTTGAGTCGAAAAATATTTATCACATCAGTTTTGAGAAAATCCATCGTGAATGAGAAAAAAAGAATTGTTGATTTAAGTGTGGATATAGACCCGGATTTTTGGGAGCCGCAAAAAATAACGCGAAAAATTGTTAATCACAAGTCTGGGGCAGATAAATTAGGTAAAAGCTATTTATATTTCCAGTCAGTAAGCTTTTTACGTCGCCTCTGGATGAAAATAGTAAAACCTAAGAAATACTATATTGATCACAGAGACTTTCCGGATGGTATGGGGCTTTCTTTAATGACTTATAGTCTGACAACGCATACGGGAACACATATTGATGCTCCTTATCATTACGGCTGGCGGTCAGATAAAAACGGGTTACAAAAGACAGTAACGGATATTCCTCTTTCCTGGTGTTATGGTCGCGGTGTCTTGCTCGATTTTTCTGATGGGAATACGGTTATTGATTCAGATAATGTGCAAAAAAAACTGGCTGAAACAGGCCATGAACTGATGAGTGGCGATATTGTTCTGATCAACACTGGCGCTTATAAAAAACTGGGTAAACGTGAATATTTTACAGATTATCAGGCAGTTAATATTAGCGCCCTGGCCTGGCTTATCGAACGAGGCGTTCGTGTTATTGGTACTGATGCTTTTAGCTTTGATCGACCTTTTTGCGACATGATCGCTGATTATAAACGTTCGGGAAATAAAGATGTGCTATGGCCTGCTCATTTTTTTGGCAGAGACCATGAATACCTACAGATTGAGCGATTAGGTAATCTTGAGGGATTGCCAAACGCTACCGGTTTTAAGGTTTGTTGTTTTCCTGTTAAGTTAAAAAATGCGGATGCTGCGTGGAGCAGAGTGGTCGCTATTATTGATTAGTTAAGTTTTTTCTAATTATCATCTTTTTCAAAAAATAGAGTTTACTTGCGGAGATATTAGTGGTGAATAAAGAGTTGACGAAGCCTTATCCGAACAAATGCTATTTGCCATTTGTTCTGTATCCACCCGGTATGCATAAAAATATGGAAGGTAGCGATTTTGTTACCAATCACGTTAATATGGAACAGGATGGCGTTGATTTTACTTTATATATTGGTATTCCTTTTTGCCGGAAGCGTTGTAAGTCTTGCCCTTATTTCATTAAATTACTACCAGAAAATGATAAGCGAAATCGGGAGGATGAGTTTGTCGATGCTTTGCTTAAAGATATGAAAAAGTGGTCCCGGTTTAAAAAATTTGGGGAAGGGAATCTGAAAAGCATTTTCATCGGTGGAGGGACCGGGAGTATTTTAAAAACAGAAAATATTAAGCGTATAGTTGATGCTGTTTTTGATAATTTTCAGGTTGATAAAGAGTATGAATTTACCCTGGAAGGTAATGCCCGGGATTTTGATGATGAAAAAATAAATTATGTTGCAGGTTCACATATTAACCGTTTAAGCCTTGGGGTGCAGTCCTTCCATCCGGAGATTCTGGAAATTGTAGGATCACCCCATGCCGCTGAGGATAGCATAAGGGTTATTCGTGATTTTCAGGAGAAAGGCCTTACTAATATCCAGATGGATTTGATGTATAACATGCCAGGGCATACTCTGAGTATCTGGAAAAGTGATTTGAGGAAACTCAATGAATTAGGTGTGAAACATTTTACCATTTATCTTTACCGAATTCATAACGAGACTCCGCAAAGCCAGCTTATAAATCGTGGAAAGGTACAGAAACCAGAAAACCCTGAAAATTCCATGGTCAAGGCTATGTATCGTGAAGCAAAAGAGATGGCAGAAAATATGGGATATAAGATGTATATGATGGACCATTTTTGCAAGCCTGGTTATGAAAATAAATACAACCATTCCAACTGGAAGATTGATAACGATACCCTGGCAATTGGACCCGGCTCATATAGCTATTTTGATGGTTATCGTCTTGGGACTGAAGCTGATGTTGAAAAATACATTGAGTATGTTAACCGTGATGAGTTTTTAATTAGTTCTGTCACAGAGTATATGCCTGCCCGCGTGCAGCGGGAACGCCATGTTGTTTTTTCTCTGGTATATTTTAAAATAGAATATAAGTTTTATTACAATAAATTTGGCACGCAATTCCTTGATGACTTCGCTGAAGAAGTTGAACGTTTAGAGCGTAAAGGGCTGGTAGAACTTAACGATGATTGCATGCAGCTAACTGAGCTCGGTTTAATTTGGCATGCAAACGTTATTCTGGAATTTTTTAATTCTGCATTTTGGGGAGATACTGATTCTCTTAATGAGAAAAACTGGTCCCTGAATGGCGTGATGGTGGAGGTTGGGGCGCGAGAGCGTTCATATTGGCTGGGAGATAAGAACGATACTTCTCCTTTATTAAACATCAACAGTAAAAAGGAATTAGACTATGTCTCATAATGTGAAATTTATTGCCTCTTACCAGGTAACAACGCATGCAACTGCTGAAACTATCTGGGCGCTGTGGGCTGATGTCAACAATTGGGATAAATGGGATTCAGGAATAAATAATGCTGAACTGCATGATGAATTCAAGGCAGGAAATAAATTTTCACTGACTCCGCAAGGTGGAGAACCCATTTTAGTTACACTAAAAACGGTAACCCCACAGAAAGAATTTTCAGATGAAACTATATTGCCGTTCGGTGTGCTGAGAAACATTCATTATATAGAGGAAATTGGTCAGCAGATTACGGTTACACATGAAGTTCAGGCCGAAATTTCACAGGAGGCATATGGATTTTTCAGCAAAGAAATTTGGCCACATATGCAAGGCGGTTTACCTGAATCAGTAAATAATATTCTTTCTCTGGCTGTAAAAAAATAAATAAAAACCGGCTTGATTGATGAAGAAATTAATCAGGCTGGATTCATTTAACAGGAGGAGCACGATGGCAAGATACTGGTGTGGCGTTGTGTCGCGAGAACATATTAAGTTCGGTGAACAGGGAGGCTTTTGTCAGGTATGCCATGGAAAACGCGCACCGCTGGCTAGAATGGCCGTAGGCGATGGTATTGTGTTTTATTCCCCCGTTGTGCAGTTTCGTGGAAAAGAAAAATGCCAGAGTTTTACCGCTATTGGTACTGTCATTGGTGAAGAAACCTATCAGTTTCAGATGACGCCGACTTTTGTGCCGTACCGGCGCGATGTCGCCTATCAACCCTGCATTGATGCTCCAATTCATCCCCTTCTTGACAGACTCAGTTTTACTAAAGGGCTAAGTAGCTGGGGGTATAAATTTCGCTTCGGTCATTTTGAAATTACTGACGATGATTTTTCAATGATAGCGCAGGCTATGTTGCCGGATAGCGCTCAGACCGTTCTTAATCCAGCCATTCAGGCACAAACGAGCCAAAATTTGGATCTGTTTTACGATCAAGATTAAGGCGCAAATGAAATCAGGATAAACAAAGCCTTGATGAATGCTTTGTAATAATTTTAATTCTGGAAATATTATGCAGGAAAAAAAAGTTGTCATTACCGGTCTCGGGGTCATTGCACCTAATGGGATCGGCATTGAAAAATTCTGGAGCAATACGCTCAAGGGAATATCTGGGATAAAACCCTATGAATGGGGAAAACGCTTTGGCTTTAAAAGTACGGCAATTGGCCGGATAGATGATTTCTCACCGTTTTTATATGACATCTCTGAACGACAAATTCAAAACAGCGGTCGTTACCTGCAATTTGCACTGGCCGCAGCGCATATGGCGATTTCAGATTCAGGGCTGAGAATAAATGAGATAGAGCGTTTCCGTTTTGGTGTGATGGTCGCCAGTGCGATTGCTGATGCTGCCACTATGGAACAGAACTTGTTACTGATGACCGACAATGGCACCGAAGAAAATGATGCAGACTGGGCTGGGCGACATTTCTACGACAATCTGGATTTTGGCAGCGCGGCCTTCTCAATTGCCAGAAAATACGGTGCTATGGGCCCTGTTTCCAATTTGTCGACAGGATGTACGGCAGGGCTGGACGCATTGGGATTTGCTTTCGAACAAATTCGCAGTGGTAAAGTTGATGTCATGATTGCAGGAGCCAGTGAAGCCCCCCTGTGCCCGCTGTCTGTTGGCTCATTCGAAGCGCTTGGCGCTCTGTCAACCCGCGACTGTGCTGATAAGACACAGACTTCTTGCCCTTTTTCCGCTGAACGTGATGGATTTGTGATCGCTGAGGGGTGCGGCATTTTTGTGCTGGAAGAATATACGCATGCGGTTCAGCGCGGCGCAAAAATTTATGCCGAAGTTGCCGGATACGCGTCGGTTAATAATGCCTGGCATATGACCGACTTGCCATCTGATGGTGAGGCGCTGGCCAGTTGCATATTTGCTGCTTTAAAGGATGCGAAGTGTGGCACTGATGATATTGACCATATCGGCGCACACGGCAGTTCGACGACCCAGAATGATGCGAATGAGACCGGGGCAATTAAGCGTGTATTTGGTGAACGGGCTTACCACATTCCCGTCAATTCGTTAAAAGCTATGACAGGGCACGCTCTGGCCGCCGCGAATGCTATTGAACTGGTCGCTATGTGTCTGGAAATAGAACATCAGACGATTTTCCCAACGATCAACTATCAACAACCCGATGGGCAATGCGACCTTGACTACGTGCCAAATGAAGCAAGGGCGGCATCGATTCGATCGGCTATCAAATTAAGCAGCGGATTCTCAGGGATCCACAGCGCTGTTGTTTTGCAGGCGGGATAATTCATGAAAAAACGTGTTGTTATCACTGGCGTAGGTGCTTTAAGCGCGCTTGGATCCAGTATTGAAGAGATTTGTCTTAATTCTCCTGAACAAAATTGCTCTGGCCCGCATGAGCCTCTTACCTTTTTACGGGTTACGGAATTTGATGGCACAGAAGTTGTGAGTAATCGCCTGAAACGCAAACTGGACAATTTCTCGTTCCATGGCCTGTGTGCAGCAGATATGGCGCTTAAGGCAAGCGGAATACTGGATAGCGATATTGATTTATCCCGAGTTGGAATTTTTGTCGGCAATTGTCTGGGCGGCTGGGGATATGCAGAGCCGAAAATTAAAGCATTGCATACTGAAGGTATGGAGGCTATGGGGCCTTATGTCGCTACCGCCTGGTTTCCTGCCGCGCTGCAGGGACAAATTTCTCTGCAGCATGGCTTGAAAGGCTATTCCAAGACCTTCTCAGCCAGCAGTGTGGCAGGTTTACAAGCTATTGGTTACGGTGTTGAAGCTATCCAGTGCGGGCGTGCCGATATTATTCTCTGCGGTGCATCTGAAGATCTTTCGAGCCCATATGTACGCTCAATGCTGGCTCGCGCTTTTACTCCTGGCGAGGCGAAATCTGGGGTATTTGGCACAGAAACATCAACCGCGTTTGGTGATGGTGCCGCATTCCTGGTACTGGAAGAATATGAAAATGCGATAAAAAGAGGCGCGACAATTTATTGCGAAATTAGCGGATTTGCAGACAGTTTCTGTGCGGAACGCAATTATGCTACTTCCGTTTCGAAATCAATAGACATTTACCGCCATCAGTCATCCGGATGAACCTTACCTGTTTTTAACGGATAGTGTCTTTGAAGTTGAAAATAGCAGTATGAGTAGCCTCCACAATGATATTCGGGCTCCGCTATATATTGGCTCTGGTCGAGAGCATTTTGGCAATATGTTTGCCGTTTCTGGCGTAATGGAAACGGCGTGTGCTGCCCAGGATCTCCGCCATGGTTCCACTCATCCTAAGCGTTTTGATGCCAGCGGGGATTCATCATTACCTTTTAGCAAAGTCATGGTTCGCCGGCTTAGCAAGCAGGGAAGTATTTCAACGCTGAGTTTAAGTTCGGTGTAAAACAATTCAGAAGTAATAGCTATATTTACGATATTTAAGATAGCCAGTATTACTGGTTTTAGCCTGAATTTTTTCGGGGTGTTTAATGATTAATAACAGGAGATTTAATAATGAATGACAATGTTTTTTTAGCAGTCAGAGCGCTACTTGCCAACTATATCGACATTATGGAAGATGAATTAGATATGAATGCCGATCTCGATCTGGTATATGACATGGATTCAACCGAAATGACAGAATTTGCCAAAGAAATTGAAAAGGAATTTGGTATTCCCGCGTCAAAATCCGAACGCGAATCCTGGGAGAGCGGCCAGACCATTTACGCATTTATTCTGGCAAAGCAGCCAGATAACTATCTATGTGCTTAAGGATAATATTATCCTGCATGGAGGCTGTTAATGAAACTTATTTGGCTGTTCCAGTGTGCCGATGATGTCATGAGTAATAAGGTATCAATGGTGACGCCAGCTTGTTCTTACACTTATGCTGATATATGTAAGGCAGTGGCGAAAACTATTTATATGCTTGGAACCCTGGGAGTGAAACGCGGGCAGCAGGTCGTATTAATTCCTGAGCATGATGAAAGTGCTGTAGTATTTATGGCGGCTGCCAGTGCGATCGGTATCCAGATAGTCATGCCCTATAACCTGCAAAATGCAGCGATAGAAGAGTGGGTAAATATTATTCAGACGGTGTCCCCTGACAAGGTGGTTTATCTGCGACGGGATGCGGCTGTTGAAGAACTGAGACGTGCAACGGGTGAAAACACCCGTATTATCGAGTTAGATATATTCGCCGGGAATAATGTAGAAAACGACGCTGAAATTATCGATATTGTGGTGGAAAACCCGGATCCTGTTGAGAACTTTTTAGTTCTGTTTACCAGCGGAACTACCGGTAAAGCCAAAGCAGTCAGTATTTCAGAGTCGCTGGTGTGCAAGCGTGTAGCTTCCGTATCAAGTCAATTAAAATTCAGTCCGGACGCGCGTATTTTTATGTCTGGTCTGATGAACAACACGACTGGCATTATTTTTTCTTTTGGAGCGTTACTGCATGACGCTACGTTGGTTTTTCCCTCTAACCGGGTGATAGAGGATTGGCCACGGCAGGTTGTACTGCATCAGATTACCCATATGATGCTACGACCGGTTGCGCTTCGTCGGTTTGTTGCAGGCATTGGTGAATACGGTGCTGAACTGAGTTGCCTGCGTGTAATAGCTTATGGTGCGGCGGCTCTTTCTAAAGAACTGCTTGAGGAAGCTCGGGTACGTATACCCTGTGAGTGGACTCAGGGATATGGGTTAAGTGAAACGTTTGGCCCATTTTGCTGGCTGAATGAGGAGGATCATCGTCGTAAACTTTATGAGGAGTACATCTATTGCGTGGGAAAACCGGATGATACACTGGATGTCTCCCTGCATTTTACTCACGATGATAAAAATAATGTAGGCGAGGTTGTACTAAGAGGAACGGGCCTGATGGAAGGCTATTATGATATAGCTTCCGGAAAGGTAAAACCAGTCGATGAATATTTTCACACCGGTGATTATGGTCATTTCACAAACAATGGAGAACTGATCCTAAAGGGACGGATTAGCAATACGCTCCTGAGTGAGAATGGTCACAGAATATATCCAGAGGAAGTTGAAAATATTATTGCCGATATTATTGGTATCCATGAGGTACTGCTGGTAAGTCTTCCGGCAGATAATAATCTGGGTAATGTTGCTGTTATTTGTATTTATGGTCCACTGACACAAAAGAGTGATGATGAAATCAGTCAGGCTATTTTGGCACAACTTAGTTCACGCCTCAGTGAAGAAAAATGGCCGGATTATGTTTACCCAAGCCGTACCCCGTTCCCACGGAATAGCAACGATAAGATAATTAAGGGAGTAGTGTTGAAAGGTATCAATGCCGATGCACTTATTAAGCTTTCAATTATGGAGGTAATATAATGGATTATGCTCAGTCGAATTCTATAGTTTGTAATGCAACGCAAGAGGCTGTTTACGCTTTGATTTGTAATTCTCAGCAGTGGCCTCAAGTTTTCGATCCTTGTATCTCGGTGGAAAATCTTGGTTGTAATGAAAACGAAGAATTTATTCGTGTAAAGGCTATGGTTGGCGATGAGCCTATGGTCTGGGAATCAAAACGAGTATTTCGTAAGGAAATATTCGGTATTGACGCTACAATTATTAAACCCATGATGTTTGTTAAAAACATGGTTACCACATGGCGCGTAGTTAAAATGAATCACGCGCAGAGCCTGATTATTCTGGAACACGACTATACGCTGCTGGATGATATTCCTGACTATTCAGCTAAAGTAACCACGCGCGAACAGGCACAGATATTTATCGCTGACGCAATCAACAGAAATTCTACCAGAGAGCTGAAAAATATCAGAGATGCCGTAAAGAAAACGTTTCCCAGGGCGGGAGCTGGAAAACGTCGTTCCACGTCTCATACCATCGTCTGCGATGTTCCTGCCAAAGAAGTTTATAGCACAATTGCTAATGTGAATAATTGGCCAAAAATTTTTGATGCGTGCACATCGGCCGTAGTCAGGGAAAAGAAAGGAAATACCGAACGCGTGCGTATTGAAGCCTGGCAAGATGATCGTGTGGTTGGATGGGATACGCAGCGTAGCTATTTCGATAAGATATACAGAATCGATTTTTCCCTACCGGTACCGATGCCATTTTTAAAAGAAATGAGTGGGCAGTGGCGAGTTATTCCTCTTGATGAACATCGTTGTGTTCTTAACGTGACACGTGAATTTTCATTGCTTGATGATATTACTGCCATTCGTGAGAATATCACTACGCATGAGGAAGCCAGTGAATTTATTAATCAGTTTATTGATAATAATGCGGGCTCGGAGATGCTGGCAATAAAAGAGTTCGTAGAGAAAAAAGATATCACACTATCGTCTTTTACCACTCGCTACTCGTTGCCATTTGCAGCGAAAGAAGTTTACGATCTGCTCTGTAATGTTCATCAATGGCAGGATATTTTACCGCACTGTGAAGGCGTGAAGATGATTTATGAAGATGATAAATATCAGGAATTTATAATGAATGTTATGGGGGGCGCGGGCGAGGAATGTTTTCGTAGTATTCGACAATGCGATAAAGACGCTATGGAAATAACTTATTTCCAGCCTGAACCTCCTGCGGTATTAAAAAATCATAATGGGCGCTGGCTGGTGCGTTCCAGTGGAAATGGTTGTGAGATTATTTCTGAACATTCATTGCATATTGAATCCGAATACTGCAGTACGCTGTTTTCTGATGACGACATCCTGCGTAATAAGCAACGTATCAAAGAACTGATTATGAAAAATAGCAAGGCAACGGTTGAGGCGTGCGGTTATTGGTTGAAAAAACAAAGGATGGCGGCATGAAATCGCCTCTTAAACCCGCTCACCTGCCAGAACATTTGTACCGGCTTTGCTCATATTTTTTACCACGGTTGATGTTTTTGCGGTCAGTGCATGGCGCCCAGATTTCGTGGGGGGATATTACTATCGCACTGCAAGATTTCCCCGCCGGGTTACAGGACCTCAGCTCGGCTGAATTCTGGGAAGAATGGATGCAACGCTGGAACCAACAGGGCTATGAGTATAGCAGGCTTGCCGGAGAGAGTGGTTCGACAGCTGGCGCCAAAGCGGCCTGGCGTAGCGCAGCGGCATGTTTCCACTGGGCTGAATTTATGTACTTTTCCGATCCAGTGCAGAAAACGCAGATGCGTCAGGCAGTAAAAGAGTGTTTTATGAAAAGTCTGGAACATACGAAGCTGCCTCTGAGCACGGGTGAATTTATGTATGGTGACGTGCGTGTTCCTTATTATCTGGTGCTGCCCGATGTGAGTTCGGATAGTAAAAAGAGATGGCCATGCGTAATTTTGTCGAATGGTCTTGATTCCGTTACTGAGGTCGAAGTTTTCGCCTTTGCCGAACAGTTTCTTGCACGTGGTATTGCGGTTTTTATGTTTGATGGGCCGGGACAAGGGATCAACCTGGGCTGTAATTCCATTGATATGCAATTTGAAAATGTAGTTCAAAAGATTATTGCACGTTTGCGATTTGAATCTGCCGTGGATAGTAGCCGGCTCGGTTTTTTTGGCATTAGCTTTGGGGGCTATCTTGCGCTACGCGTTGCCCGTTATTTGGGGACTGAGTTCCGGGCGGTAGTCAATTTATCGGGCGGGCCGAGTCTGTCACCCTATGCAACGCTGCCCCGCCGACTCAAGGAGGATTTCCGCTATGCCTTTATGGGAGGGGATGATGCAGATATGCAGCGTCTTTTTGACCAGCTGAGGCTTACCGAACCGGAACAGAATACGGTAGATACTCTGTCAGTTCATGGTGCATTGGATGATATCTTTCCATTGAAGGAACTACAGCATTTTCATCAGTATTTGGGAATAAATCATCCTCTGAAAATTTATCCAACCGAGGCGCATGTTTGTCTGAATTATATTAGCCAGTACAGCATAGAAGTTTCTGACTGGCTGGAAACGAAATTAGTGAAATCCGCTGATTAACTGAAATAACTCTATTCTAAACCTTAGTGTGGCTTTGTTTTTATATTGATTTATATTATCAGTGGTCGGGCTGCACTTCGCATTATTGAGTGATTAAAATGAATCATTTCATGAAAACAAGATTTGGTTTTGTTTATTTTAGTATGTTTGCATTTATTGGAATACACATGCCATTTTGGCCGGTGTGGCTGGAATATAAAGGCATTTCTCCGTCAGGAATTGCGGCGTTAACTGCACTGTCATTTTCTTTGAAAATTATTTTTACGCCAGTCGTGTCAAATATTGTTGACCGCAGCGGCCAGCGAAGAAAAGCAGCTATTATACTGTCACTGGGTTTGTTTGTTAGTCTATTGGTTTTCTCTAAAACGAACGAATTTATTCCTATTTTCTTGTTGACAATTTTTAGCTTTGCCTGCTGGTCACCCATTATGTCACTGGCCGAAAGCCTGGCAACGGTAACGGCCAGAGAGCAGAAGTTTGATTATGGAAAAGTACGGCTTTGGGGCTCTGTTGGTTTCATGGTGGTGGCGGTTTCTTCCGGCAAGCTATTAGCGATTTTTGGCGAGTCCGCATTGTTATGGTCTATTTGTGGAGCGGCTGGATTGCTATTTGTTTCCTCTTGCTTATTGCCGAAAACAAAGGTGTCCTTAATAAAGAGTGAGGAAGTCACTATTTTAGCATTCTTCAAAAGCAAATGGTTCGTCAGCTTTTTAATCGCGACGACCCTGATTCAGGGTAGCCATGCCGGGTATTATACTTTTGGTTCTATTCACTGGCGTGCTGAAGGATTATCGGATCAAATTATCGGGATACTGTGGGGAAGTAGCGTCGTGGGGGAGGTAATAGTCTTTGCCTTTGGCCGGGTTCTGCTGTCCCGATTGGGACCGGTAAATGTACTGATTATTGGTGGAATCGCGGCAGCATTACGCTGGTTAATGATCGGCAGCACTGACAGTATCTTTCTACTGTTAGTTGCACAATGTTTGCATGCGCTCTCCTTTGGCGCTTGCCACTTTGCAGCAATGCAAATTATTACCAATAAGGTTGATGCTTCTTTGTCATCTACGGCACAGGGGATCTATTCCGCATTTTCAATGGGGCTTGGGATGGGTATATTTGTATTGCTTTCCGGCCCGTTTTACTCCCTTCTGTCAGGCGGCACATTCTTTGTGATGTCTGCCGTTTCGCTTGCAGGAACCCTCTGTTTGCTGCTCCTAAAATCGATAGAAATGAACAAAATTTCTCACAGTAATACTCTCAAGGATATGGGGCGGGCAATGCCTGAGGGTACCTGATTTTTCAACGCTAGTTAACTAAGGATTAAGGTTATGACATTAGTCAACAAGGATAAAAAAATAGCACTTGTCACGGGGGGCTCGGGTGGCATTGGCAGCGAAATAGCTCGTCGTCTGGCTCTGAGCGGTATGGCTGTTGTATTTACCTATGCGACAGCAGAAAAGGAGGCCGAAAATATTGTTTCCGCGATAAGAGACAGCGGAGGTGAGGTTTACGCCGTACGTGCCGATATTAGCAAGCCTGATGATATTAAAGCGCTGTTCCGATTTGTCCAGAAGCAATATGGGCAGCTCGATTATCTTATCAATAATGCAGGTGTTATCGCGCCTGGTCCGATATCGGCAGTCACCAGTGCACTTTATGACAAGGTGTTTGATGTCAATGTCCGTGGCGCTTTTTTTGTACTACAGGAAGCGGCAAATTTGCTGCGCAATAATGGTCGTATTATCAATATCTCATCGACAATGGTGGATGTCCCGATTGCCGGCTCTGCGCTTTATGCAGCAAGCAAGGCGGCATTAGAACTATTCAGCCAGGTTCTGGCAAAAGAAATTGGTAGCAGAGAAATTACTGTTAATAGTTTAAGACTTGGTGCCACCATACCGGGGATGTTTGCCAAAGCTCCACCGGAGCGACAGGCGACCTTTGCCGCAGCGTCACCGTTTAAACGTCTGGGAACACCAAAGGATGTCGCTGAAGTTGTTGCCTTTTTGTTGAGTGAGGCAGGGAGCTGGATCACCGGGCAGACGATCACCGTTGATGGTGGCGCGACCTGATACTTTTCAGCTTTTGTTAGTGCAGTAACTCTGCGTTGCTGCACATCAAGCCTCTATTAACTAACAGAAATTTACTATGAATAATGACTGCTTATTTACTTCATCGGGTGAAGATCCCTCACAGGTGGATCGTTCTGCAGCCTATGCTGCGCGTTATGTTGCAAAGAATATCGCGCTGACGGATATAGCGCGGCAGTGTCAGCTATAAATTAGCTACGCTATCGGCATGGCCCGCCTCATCAATATCAGGATAAATACTAAGGGGACTGGCACGACCCCAGATGCGCAAATAGCCTCGTTGGATATGGAGTGTTTTGATTTGCGGCCAAAAGGCATTGTGAAATGCTCAATTTATTGCATCCGATTTATCAACAGACGGTAGCCTATGGCCATTTTGCTCGCCCAGGAAATAATTTTCCCTGGGAACAAACGGATACTCAGTGCCAAGCCAACGGTTGCCAGTCGTTATGCTGGCAATTAAGGAAGAGTAATAATCCCCAATTTTATTGCCTTGATGACCACATCGTTACGTCGGTTTACGCCAAATTTATTGCGTAAATTTGAAATATGGAAATTAACACCCGCTTCGCTGATATTTAATATACGGCTGATTTCCCATGTGGTTTTTCCGAGGGCTATCCAACGCAGGCAATCTAATTCTCGTATGGTGAGTTGTGGACCAGTTTCAAGGGTATCCTCAACGGTAATATACGCGTTCATTGCATCACAGATAATATCACGCAATAAAGTGAGGCTGCTTAAATTATGTTTAAAGTCCTGCTGGAATTTTTTACCCGGTATTTCATCCCGGACGCATGTCAGCATCCCTACTTCCCCGGAGATTCCATGAATAGGCAGAGTCACGCCAGTGCGCAAGCCAAAAGATGAGGCCTCTTCATAAAGATTTTTCTGTTCAATTGTCTGAAATGACTCCGGCTGCCAGATGAAAGGACTCATTGCCTTAAAACAATGGGCTACCGTTGGATCGTTGGAGCTGAGACTATGCCGGTCATAATAATTGCGCCACTCTTCCGGGTAGGTGCTGTGCAGAAAGAGGCCCGGATCCTCAGTCTTGGGCTTAGGCACAACTGCAAATAAGAATCGCTCAAATTCCAGAAATTTTATAGCCTGAGAAACATGAAGCATGACTTCATCTTTGGTGGTGGCCTCCATTAAAGGTTCAAACTGGGGTAAAATAGTATGCATAATATTATCCTGTAAAACCGTGAAATCCCTTAAATTCAATAAGTTATATGATTATGAAACTGAATGATGTTCATCATACGTCTATTATGCCAGGTTGATAACATTACATTTTTCTGTAGCAGTCTCGGCGGCTATCAGACCTGGATCATAAGTAGATTTAGTGGTTGCTTCCAAAATATTCAAATTAGGCTTTATCATGCTTCGCACCGTTGTTTGGGGTTTCATCTATCAGCTAAAACTTACACCGAACTAATGGATAACATCAGTAGACTGATTTCTTACGCTGAGTAGTAATGAGCTTCGTTGCCTAAGGTTGGATATAACGTAAGCGTATACCCGCTTGATCATATGAAGTGCATCATCAGCTGTGACAGAATGTTTATTTCGAATAGCAAAGGCCAGTAACTAAATATTTTTTACCCGCGTATCAATGGTTTTTACAATGATTTCATTAACTGATGTATGCAATGGTTCCTTCCAGGTGAGGGCGTGCTTTGACAGTTGATTGTTCCAGAATCTTAATGATTTTTAGTAGCACCAGCCCATGACCAGAATGGTATATGCCGAAACTGTCCTGGCAGGTGGTTAGCTTGATGATGATGTGTCAGATGCTACGTTTCTTTACATGCGACAATAGACTAACCTTAATATTAAGGTCAAGTTATTGCATCTGTATGGCGTATAAATTAATTTCTTAGAAATGTTATTTCAATAAATAATGAGTGAAATTGTCAGGAAGTTAATTATATATACAATGCCTGACTCAGTCTCAAGCAGATGGTGGGATGGAGATTTTCATCGCGAAGAGCTTTATATATATTGTTTAACTGAATAAGTTTTAATTATTAGTTTATGTCAATATCACCTCTTGAATATATATCCTGAATAATTCGAGTTGCAGGGAGACGGCAAGACCAGGGGCCTTGGGAGCATCAATAGCCAGGTGACTGACGCGCATGGGTGCAGACAATGCACATGCAACCTGAAATATGACGGGTAAAAGCCTCTATATCTGGGGAGTAGCCTTTACCGAAAGAGCCGTTATATCTTCTTGCTGATCCTTTCACGGTCATGTCACCGGTTAACAGCTTCTTCGGCACGGCTCGCAAAGTATAAGAAGCTTGTGCTACGTCAAGGGCGCGTCGTGAATAACGCTATCCACAGCAAAGCTAAGGTTATAGAATGAACGCCGTTTTTTCGTTACCCGTTGGGTCGTAACTTTATGAGGTTGTAATGCAGACTTTACCTTCTTGTCCTGAATGCCATTCTGAATATACCTGGCAGGACGGCGATGCGCTGAACTGTCCTGAATGTGGACATATCTGGTCGCAGCAGGATGCGGGAACGCTACAGGATGAAGGGCTTGTAGTGCGCGACGCCAATGGTACGCTGCTGGCGGACGGCGATAGCGTTACGGTAATTAAGGATCTGAAGGTTAAGGGCAGCTCTTCAGCGCTGAAGATCGGAACCAAAGTCAAAGGGATCCGTCTGGTGGAAGGGGATCATAACATCGATTGTAAGATCGATGGTTTTGGCCCGATGAAGCTTAAATCCGAGTTTGTTAAAAAGATCTAAGGTTACTGAACCATCAGGCAAAGCAGCTAAGCATGTGCTTCGCTGCCGCCTTGCTCTTTAACTGAACAGCAGATCGATTGCGTCGCACTGCGCCTCGCTCAACGTCCCGCCGCTGTTACGCGAGAGCGGCGTCATATAGCCATATTTGCGTGCGACCGCCGTTTTAATCGTGGTCACAAAGTCATCGCCGACCGTATAAATCGCCATCAGTTTTCCAATGCGCTGCTGAAACTGCGTAAGCGCTGCCAGATCACCGGCCTGCCAGCTGTGCATCGCTTCGGCAAACATCGCAGGGACCAGGTTATTTAAGCCGCTGATCACACCCGCGCCGCCAGCTAACAGGTTAGGCAACAGATATTCATCATAGCCGGACAGCACGGCAAAATCGCTGCGCACTTTTTTGGTTTCTTCTATTAATGAACGGTTATGCGACAGGCAATCCGTGGTGTCTTTTATACCGATAAAATTCGGTAGCTCTGCGGCCAGTTCTGCCACCAGCGCCGCATCCAGATCGCAACCGGTGCGCGCCGGGAAGTTATAAGCGAACCATTTGCCTTCCAGCTCACGGTCAAGTTGTCGATAGTAACTTAACAGTTGTTGCCGGGTCTGCCCGTAATACCAGGGCGGCAGCACCATAACGGCATCGTAACCGCATTCCCAGGCGAGATGGGCCAGATCCAGCATATCGGTTTTGCAGGTGCTGGAAATATTGACCACCATGCTAAGCCGCGACATGCGGCGTGCTTCACGTATCAGTAATTTGCGTTCTGCGTGCGTCAGCGAAACAAACTCGCCGATGCTGCCCATAAGTAATAAGGTATCGATGCCGGAGGCGTCCAGGTGCGCAAAATGCTGCGCCAGTGCGTTAAGATCCAGCTGGTTGGCTTGCGTAAACGGGGTCACCGAGGGGCACCAAACGCCGGAAAAAGCAGGCTGTGTTTCCATATTGTTCTCCGCAGGCGAGAATTGAAACGTTGTTTTAAATTAATCCTTTTTGTAGCTGAGTGTCACAGCATGCAGCACAATAATCTAACCGCGATCGCAATTTTCATCTTTACTTAGCGCGCGTTTCTGAAAAAACGCGGTGTGATTTATCAATCGCGCCGTTTCAGCCGGTTTAATCAACGTTGAAATAGCATTCATAGTAAGACTTGCTGACTATTTCCTGCGGCGGTGATATGTCGGGTAGCTACCTTGCTATGTCATGTCTCCGCCCGCATATAATGCAGGAACCTGCCTCGCAAAATAACCATGCTGTCCAGGCTAAACGGCAAAAACGGTACGCCTCGCGCCCGCTTTATTGCTAACGTTGATGGTACAGCCACCAGGGATGAGACGATGACCGACGAACAACTGAAACAGTTAAGCGCTATTAACGGGCAGCTGTTGCTACAGCGGCAGGCAACAGTAACTACTGCCGAATCCTGTACCGGCGGATGGATTGCTAAAGTCTTAACCGATATGGCGGGCAGCTCCGCCTGGTTTGAACGCGCTTTTATCACTTACAGTAATGATGCCAAGCAGCAGATGGTTGGCGTATCTGAAGAGAGTTTGCAGCAGTGGGGCGCGGTAAGCGAACAGGTAGTAAAAGAGATGGCCGCCGGAGCGCTAAAAGAGGCCGGAGCCGACTTCGCCATTGCGGTTAGCGGCATTGCCGGACCCGACGGCGGCACGGCGGAAAAACCGGTCGGCACCGTCTGGTTCGGCTTTGCTACGGCAGCAGGCGAAACGCTACAAAAACGCTTTGTATTTCAGGGAGATCGCGAAGCTGTGCGGCGGCAAACCGTAGCGACGGCGCTGCAGGTTTTGCATGATGATTTTCTCAAAAATTTGACTTGATACTGTATGATTATACAGTATAATTACCATCCAATGAACGAGAGCACTGCCCACAGCCGTGGCGTGCTTTACCCCGGCATGATTAGGAGTAAAAATGGCTATTGACGAAAACAAGCAAAAGGCTCTGGCAGCAGCGCTGGGCCAAATTGAGAAGCAATTTGGTAAAGGCTCCATCATGCGCCTGGGTGAAGACCGCTCAATGGATGTGGAAACCATCTCAACCGGTTCACTTTCGCTTGATATCGCTCTTGGTGCTGGCGGCCTGCCAATGGGCCGTATTGTAGAAATTTACGGTCCGGAATCTTCCGGTAAAACCACGCTGACGCTGCAGGTAATCGCCGCGGCGCAGCGTAAGGGCAAAACCTGCGCCTTTATTGACGCTGAACATGCGCTGGATCCGGTTTATGCGAAAAAGCTGGGCGTTGATATTGATAACCTGCTCTGTTCGCAGCCGGATACGGGCGAACAGGCGCTGGAAATCTGTGATGCGCTGGCGCGTTCCGGCGCGGTAGACGTTATCATCGTCGACTCCGTTGCGGCGCTGACGCCGAAAGCAGAAATCGAAGGTGAAATCGGTGACTCACACATGGGTCTGGCCGCGCGTATGATGAGCCAGGCGATGCGTAAGCTGGCCGGTAACCTGAAGCAGTCCAATACGCTGCTGATCTTTATCAACCAGATCCGTATGAAAATCGGCGTGATGTTCGGTAACCCGGAAACCACTACCGGTGGTAACGCGCTGAAGTTCTACGCTTCTGTCCGTCTTGATATTCGTCGTATCGGCGCGATCAAAGAGGGCGATAACGTCGTCGGCAGCGAAACGCGGGTAAAAGTGGTTAAAAACAAGATTGCCGCACCGTTTAAACAGGCTGAGTTCCAGATCATGTACGGTGAAGGGATTAACATCTACGGCGAGCTGGTGGATCTTGGCGTGAAGCACAAGCTGATCGAGAAGGCGGGCGCATGGTATAGCTACAATGGCGATAAAATCGGCCAGGGTAAAGCAAATGCCGGCAACTACCTGAAAGAAAACAGTGCGGTAGCTAATGAAATCGAGCAGAAACTGCGTGATACGCTGCTGAACAATCCTGTCGAGGAAGATAAAGCGGCTGTCCCAGCGGAGAATTTCGAAGATACCGCTAGCGAAACTAACGAAGATTTCTAATTACCACCCCGGTCAGCTCCGCTGGCCGGGTTTTTTTGTTCTAATACTTTGTATCCTGCCTCGATTCTCGCTACCCTCGCTTTTTACCGCTTATCGCAAACTTCAAACCTGACGGAAGCGTAATGACTGACAAGCCCGCAACTCCGGTCACTTTTGCACGCCTGCTGGACCGTGCCACTCGTATTCTTGCCATGCGCGATCATAGCGAAGCAGAGTTCCGTCGTAAGATGGCCCAGTCAGCCGCGCGTGCGGCTATGCGCCATGATGAACCGGCGGAAGAGATCCCAGAAGAGCTGCTGGAACAGGTTGTGGCCTGGTGTTATGAGCATAGCTGGCTGGACGACGTCCGTTTTGCCCAGCGTTTTGTCATCAGCCGCGGCCGCAAAGGCTATGGCCCACAGCGTATCCGTATGGAACTGGCGCAAAAAGGGATAGATCGTGAGCTGGCAGAAGCCGCCCTGGGAGAGGCGCAGATCGATTGGGCCGCTCAGGCTTTAGACGCGGCCGAGCGTAAATTCGGCCTGCCGCTGCCGCAGGAGTGGAAACAAAAATCCAAAGTGCTGCGTTATCTTCAGGCTAAAGGGTTTTTTATGGAAGATATCCAGTCGATTTATCGAAATAATGATGATTGAGTCGAGATGGGATTTTACTTCCCTCGGAAGAAAATTTATCTTATTCCCACTTTTTGTTGGTAACTCTTCACGCAGCCGTGTGGAATGCCCGCCCGGTGCCAAGGGAAGAACCTTCGTTAGCGTATTCCAGGATATTTATGAGCAAGAGTACTGCTGAGATCCGTCAAACGTTTCTCGATTTTTTCCATAGCAAGGGACACCAGGTTGTTGCCAGCAGCTCCCTCGTACCCCATAACGATCCGACGTTGTTGTTTACTAACGCCGGGATGAACCAGTTTAAAGACGTTTTCCTTGGACAAGACAAGCGCAGCTACTCGCGTGCCACCACTTCGCAGCGCTGCGTGCGCGCCGGTGGTAAGCATAACGATCTGGAAAACGTAGGTTATACCGCGCGTCACCATACTTTCTTTGAAATGCTGGGTAATTTCAGCTTCGGTGATTATTTCAAAAAAGAAGCGATTGCCTTTGCATGGGAGCTGCTGACCTCGGCGCAGTGGTTCAACCTGCCGAAAGAGCGCCTGTGGGTGACCGTTTACGAAACCGATAACGAAGCCTGGGACATCTGGGCGAATGATATTGGCGTGCCGTCTGAGCGTATTATCCGTATCGGCGATAATAAAGGCGGCGCTTACGCTTCAGATAACTTCTGGCAAATGGGCGATACCGGCCCGTGCGGTCCGTGCAGTGAAATTTTCTACGATCACGGCGATCATATCTATGGCGGCCCGCCGGGCAGCCCGGAAGAAGATGGCGATCGCTATATTGAGATCTGGAATATCGTCTTTATGCAGTTTAACCGTCAGCCTGACGGTACGATGCTGCCGCTGCCAAAACCCTCCGTTGATACCGGTATGGGTCTGGAACGTATTTCTGCGGTGCTGCAGCACGTTAACTCCAACTATGAAATCGATCTGTTCCAAAAGCTTATCGCCTCCGTGGCAAACGTTACGGGCAGCACCGACCTCAGCAATAAATCTCTGCGGGTCATCGCCGATCATATTCGTTCCTGTGCCTTCCTGATTGCCGATGGCGTTATCCCTTCGAATGAAAACCGTGGCTACGTGCTGCGTCGTATCATTCGTCGTGCGGTGCGTCACGGCAATATGCTGGGCGCCAAAGGCAGCTTCTTCTATAAGCTGGTGGGCCCGCTGATTGAAGTGATGGGCAGCGCCGGTGAAGATCTGCAACGTCAGCAGACGCAGGTAGAGCAGATACTTAAAACCGAAGAAGAACAGTTTGCTAAAACGCTGGAGCGTGGCCTGGCGCTGCTGGATGAAGAGCTCGCGAGTTTGCAGGGAGATACGCTGGATGGCGAAACCGTCTTCCGCCTGTACGATACCTTCGGCTTCCCGGCAGACCTGACGGCCGATGTGTGCCGTGAGCGTAATCTGAAAATTGATGAGGCAGGCTTTGAGCAGGCGATGGAGCGTCAGCGTCAGCGCGCTCGTGAGGCCAGCGGTTTTGGTGCTGACTACAGTAACGTTATCAGTATCGATTCAGCGTCAACCTTCAAAGGTTACGACAACCTTGCGCTAAAAGCCGCCATAACCGCGATCTATGTTAACGGCCAGCCGGCTGATGAAATCACCGCCGGACAGGAAGGGGTGATCGTACTGGATGAGACGCCGTTCTATGGCGAATCAGGCGGACAGGTCGGCGATACCGGCGTGCTGAAAGGGCTTAACGCTGAGTTTAGCGTAAGCGATACGCAGAAATATGGTCAGGCTATTGGCCACACCGGCAAACTGACCGCTGGACACCTGCGTATTGGCGATCGACTGGACGCACAGGTTGACGAGGCGCGTCGTGCGCGCATTCGCCTGAACCACTCGGCGACGCATCTGCTACATGCTGCGCTGCGCCAGGTTCTGGGCACTCACGTGGCGCAGAAAGGCTCGCTGGTTAACGATAAATACCTGCGTTTCGATTTCTCGCACGCCGAGGCGATGAAGCCGCAGGAGATCCGCCAGGTTGAGAATATTGTTAACGCACAGATCCGTCGTAACCTGCCGGTTGAGACCAACGTCATGGATCTCGAAGATGCCAAAGCAAAAGGCGCGATGGCCTTATTCGGCGAGAAATATGATGCGCGCGTACGCGTACTGTCGATGGGTGACTTCTCTACCGAACTGTGTGGCGGCACGCATGCCAGCCGCACAGGCGATATTGGCCTGTTCCGTATTACGTCTGAATCAGGCACTGCCGCCGGTATTCGTCGTATTGAGGCGATAACGGGTGAGGCTGCGCTGGCGCAGGTTAACGCTCAGGCCGAACAGCTGCACGACATCGCGCAGCTGATTAAAGCTAACAGCAGTAATCTGAATGAAAAAGTGCGTGCTATGATCGATCATGCACGCGCGCTGGAAAAAGAGTTGCAGCAGTTAAAAGACCAGCAGGCGGCTCAGGAGAGCGCTTCGTTGAGCAGCAAAGCTAAAAATATCAACGGAGTAAAACTGTTGGTCAATGAGCTGAGCAATGTAGATCCTAAGCTGTTGCGTACCATGGTTGATGAGTTAAAAAATCAGCTGGGCTCGGCAGTGATCGTGCTGGCGACGGTAGCAGACGGGAAAGTTTCTCTGATTGCTGGCGTAACAAAAGATCTTACCGACCGTGTTAAAGCGGGCGAGCTGATTGGTACAGTAGCACAGCAGGTTGGCGGTAAAGGCGGTGGACGTCCGGATATGGCGCAGGCGGGTGGTACGGATGCACAGGCGCTGCCTGCTGCGCTGGCCAGCGTTGAGTCCTGGGTGTCTGCTAAACTGTAAGAGATAAAAAAGCAGTGCGGAAAGCGCCGTGGATACTCTCCACTGGCGCATTTTTAATGCAATCCGTACTCTGTAATAACAAAGTCAGGTTGAGGGTAATGATTTCGGCTAAACTAACTATCAGCAGAATGTATTAGCGTGACAAGGTACTTTGCTGTATTTGTCATTATCTACGTTTAGCGCTATATGATGGATAATGCCGGGGATCCGACAGGCCCGACTCTTTTAATCTTTCAAGGAGCAAAGAATGCTTATTCTAACTCGTCGAGTTGGTGAAACCCTCATGATTGGCGATGAGGTGACGGTAACGGTACTGGGAGTTAAAGGTAATCAGGTTCGTATTGGTGTGAACGCACCAAAAGAAGTTTCAGTACACCGTGAAGAAATATATCAGCGCATCCAGGCTGAAAAGAGCCAACCGCAATAAAAGCTATACCGAATCCCGCGCCTCGCTCTCATTACAGCGAGGCGCAACGTTTTTCCCCGCCTTATTTTTCTCTGCTGTTTTCCCCTGATTGTGAACTGCCTCCTGTTTCGCTGTTGATAAATCACTCTTTTTGTCGGCAAAATATGCGGATTGAGTGGCTTTTGTGCAAACAAACATTTGTTGGGAAAAATTGTTTGACTTATAAGTGCGGGAAAGTAATATGTGCGCCACGCAGTGCCGATGAGCGGAAACAAAGTTCAGCAGCACAGTTCGCAAGAACGCGTAAGGTGAGATGGCCGAGAGGCTGAAGGCGCTCCCCTGCTAAGGGAGTATGCGGTCAAAAGCTGCATCGAGGGTTCGAATCCCTCTCTCACCGCCATTTAATGATGCATCCGTAGCTCAGCTGGATAGAGTACTCGGCTACGAACCGAGCGGTCGGAGGTTCGAATCCTCCCGGATGCACCATCTCTAAGAAGTAAATCGATACGGTGTTAGCAGCCTGTGTCACGGTGAGTTGTCAGCGCCCTGCGTTATACAAGAATGTGTTATGCATCCGTAGCTCAGCTGGATAGAGTACTCGGCTACGAACCGAGCGGTCGGAGGTTCGAATCCTCCCGGATGCACCATCTTCTCTGAAGAAGTTAACTTCTTCTCTGGTATTGCTTCAGGTTAGTTGCAGTTCCCTCTGCTTTTCCGATGCATCCGTAGCTCAGCTGGATAGAGTACTCGGCTACGAACCGAGCGGTCGGAGGTTCGAATCCTCCCGGATGCACCATCTTTTGATTTTCCTGTCGATTTATCAACTCGCGTTACTTTCTGAATTTTCCCTGCTTAACTTTTTCACATTCTCTTCTTTACTGACTCCCGCATTGCGTCATTCAGGTTCCTGAACTCTCTGACCTTTTTCTGATTCCTAAATTCCTCAATATATTCAAAGCATTTGCTGTTCATTGCTACCGGCGACAACCTGCATACTTTACGTTAAAGTAAAGGGGCGTTTATTTACTGCCGGGAGAGGATATGTACGATAGCTATGATGGACTGATTTTCGATATGGACGGTACTATCCTTGATACCGAAACGACCCATCGTCAGGCCTGGGATCGGGTGCTGACGCGCTATGGTTTATCGTTTGATGAACAGGCTATGATCGGGCTGAACGGCTCGCCAACGTGGCGTGTGGCACAGTTTATTATCGCCAGCCATCAGACCGACCTTGATCCTTTCCAGCTGGCAGCTGAAAAAACGGCGGCCGTTAAGGCCATGCTGTTTGACAGCGTCCAGCCGTTGCCGCTTGTCGAGGTGGTCAAGGCGTATCACGGGCGCAAGCCTATGGCGGTCGGCACCGGTAGCGAATATGCAATGGCCGATGCTTTATTGCAGCATTTGCATCTGCGTCATTACTTTGACGTTATCGTCGGCGCCGATAATGTAACGCGCCACAAACCCGAACCCGACACTTTTTTGCGCTGCGCTGCGTTAATGGGCGTGGATCCTGAAAAATGCGTGGTATTTGAGGATGCTGACTTTGGTCTGGAGGCAGCGCGTGCCGCCGGTATGGCTGCGGTAGACGTTCGCTTATTGTGAACGACATTCTGAGTTATGGTGCGTTATTTGCCAGCAGTTTTTTGAGCGCCACGCTGCTTCCCGGTAGCTCTGAAGTACTGCTGGTTACGTTATTACTGGCAGGGAAAACGCCGGCATCAGGTTTGATTTTTGTCGCAGCCGTAGGGAACACGCTCGGCGGATTAACAAATGTTGTTATTGGTCGCCTACTGCCGCCAAAGCAGGGGCGATGGCATGACACAGCAATGGCGTGGTTGCGCCGGTTTGGTCCTGCAGTACTGTTATTCAGTTGGTTACCGCTGATTGGCGATCTGCTGTGTGTACTGGCTGGATGGTTGCGTTTCTCATGGCTACCGGTAGCGCTGTTTTTGGCTATTGGCAAGATTCTGCGTTACGTAGTGGTCGCGACCGCAACTTTACAGGGCATGGCGTGGTGGCATTGATTCATTCAGGATCGGGGCTACGGTAAACATTATGCTAAACAAAAATAAATTATTCTCTGAGCGGGAGGTCATTTTGATCCCGGACGTATCACAGGCGCTTTCCTGGCTGGAAGCACATCCTGACGCCCTGAAAGGTATTGGTCGCGGCATTGAGCGTGAAACGCTGCGTGTCCGGCCAGACGGTAAACTAGCGACAACCGGCCATCCGGCGGATCTTGGCGCAGCGTTGACCCATAAATGGGTTACTACCGATTTCGCTGAATCGCTGCTTGAATTTATTACTCCCGTCGATCGTGATATTGATCACCTGCTGGCATTTTTACGCGATATACATCGTCATGTCGCCCGCGAGTTAGGCGAAGAGCGTATGTGGCCCTTCAGTATGCCTTGCATGATTAAAAACGGCGATGTTATCCAGCTGGCCCAGTATGGCAGTTCGAACATCGGGCGCATGAAAACGCTCTATCGCGAGGGTTTAAAAAACCGCTATGGCGCGCTGATGCAGACCATTTCCGGCGTGCATTATAACTTCTCGCTGCCGCTCTCTTTCTGGCAGGCCTGGGCCGGCGTTAAAGATATGGAAAGCGGTAAAGAGGCTATTTCTGCCGGCTATTTACGCTTAATCCGCAACTACTATCGCTTTGGCTGGGTTATTCCCTATCTGTTTGGCGCCTCGCCGGCGGTTTGTTCTACCTTCCTGCAGGGAAAGGAGAGCAGCCTGCCTTTTGAACGGAGCGAGCGCGGTATGCTCTGGCTGCCGTACGCCACGTCGCTGCGCTTAAGCGATTTGGGTTATACTAATAAATCGCAAAGCAATCTGGGCATTACGTTTAATACGCTGGCGGGCTATGTCGAGGCGTTGAAAAAGGCGATCAAAACCCCTTCTGAAGAATATGCGCGTATGGGCGTAAAAGATGAAGAAGGGCGCTGGTTACAGCTTAACACCAATGTATTGCAGATTGAGAACGAGCTGTATGCGCCGATTCGTCCTAAACGTGTTACGCGTTCTGGCGAAGCGCCGTCTGATGCGCTGGCGCGCGGCGGTATTGAATACATTGAAGTCCGTTCGCTTGATATTAACCCTTTCTCACCGGTTGGCGTTGATGAAACTCAGGTGCGCTTCCTCGATCTGTTCCTGATCTGGTGTACCCTGGCGGACGCACCGGAAATGAGCAGCGCCGAACTACAGTGCGCACGGCAAAACTGGAATCGCGTTATCCTCGAAGGCCGTAAGCCGGGCCAGACGATCGGTATCGGCTGTGAAGATACCCGGCAGCCGTTGACGATGGTTGGCAAAGCGCTTTTTGCCGACCTGAAACGCGTAGCGGAAGTGCTTGATAGTCAGTCCGGTACGCCTGATTACCAACAGGTTTGCGATCAACTGGTCGCCTCTTTTGACGATCCTGAGCTAACCTATTCTGCTCGTATCCTGCAGACGATGTTAGATAACGGCATCAGCGGAACCGGATTGGCGCTGGCCGAGCAGTATCGACAGATGCTGACGGAAGAGCCGCTGCAGGTGCTAACCGAGGAAGATTTCACTCAGGAAGCGATACGTTCGCGTAATGCGCAGCAGGAGCTGGAAGCGGCAGATAGCCTGAGTTTCGCTGAGTTTTTGGCGAGCAAGAAAGGGTAAAAAGAAAATGGCCACATCACTGTGGCCAAATTAACATCTCTGTTGTCAGGGATGATGATGATAACAAATGCGCGTCTTTCACTTATTCAGACGCATGGCGAACAGAAAAGTTTCATCGTTCACAAAAAAAATTTTAGCTGAGGTAACAATATGCCATTACTGGACAGTTTTACCGTTGATCATACTCGTATGGCCGCACCGGCAGTACGTGTAGCCAAAACCATGAATACCCCTCATGGCGATACCATCACGGTATTTGACCTGCGTTTCTGCGTGCCAAATAAAGAAGTGATGCCGGAACGCGGTATCCATACGCTTGAGCATCTGTTCGCAGGGTTTATGCGTAACCATCTGAACGGTGACGGCGTAGAAATTATTGATATCTCTCCGATGGGATGCCGCACCGGCTTTTATATGAGCCTGCTCGGTACGCCTTCCGAGCAGCGCGTTGCCGATTCATGGAAAGCGGCGATGAATGATGTGCTGAAGGTCAACGATCAGAATCAGATCCCGGAACTGAACGAATATCAGTGCGGTACTTATCAGATGCACTCGCTGGATGAGGCCAAAGATATTGCTCGTCATATCATTGAGCATGACGTACGCGTTAACCATAACGATGAGCTGGTGCTGCCGAAAGATAAGCTGAAAGAGCTGGAAATTCACTAAGTATGCAGCATAAAAAAGGCCGCAAATGCGGCCTTTTTTTACGGCTGATTAAGAGCCGATACTGGATTTCAGTGGCTGTTGCGGCGTTACCCTTACCTGCTTCACCATATTATCCTGCACGTCAAGAATATCGATAGCGTAGTTCTGTATCTGGATGCGCGTGCCTGCCTGGGGGATCTCTTCGAGTTCTTCCAGCAACATGCCGTTGACCGTACGCGCTTCTTCCTGCGGTAAATGCCAGTTAAACGCTTTATTGATTTCCCGCACGTTAGCGGTGCCTTCAATCAATACCGAGCCATCGCTCTGCGGCATGACTTCTTCAGCCAGCGAAGGAGACATTGAGGTTGTAAAATCACCAACAATTTCCTCCAGAATATCTTCAATGGTAACCAGCCCTTTAATATCGCCATACTCATTCACCACCAGCCCAACTTTTTTCTTATTGCGCTGAAACTTAACCAGCTGCACGTTAAGCGGCGTATCTTCCGGCACGTAGTAGATTTCATCGGCAGCGCGCAGCAGGTTCTCTTTAGTAAATTCTTTTTTCTCGGAGACCATGCGCCACGCTTCGCGTACGCGCAGCATGGCAACGGCATCATCCAGCGAGTCGCGGAATAATACGATACGTCCATGAGGAGAGTGTGAAACCTGACGTTCGATGGATTTCCAGTCATCGTTGATATTGATACCGACGATTTCATTACGCGGCACCATGATGTCATCAACGTTTACCTTTTCCAGATCCAGTACCGACAACAGCATCTCCTGATGACGGCGCGACATCAGCGAACGGGACTCATAAACGATGGTGCGCAGCTCATCTTTATTCAACGCTGAGCTAATTGAACCGTCGGCTTTGATGCCAACCATACGCATCAGTAGGCGGGTAATGGTATTTAACAGCCATACCAGCGGCATCATGATGATCTGCAGCGGGCCAAGGAGCAGGCTGCTGGGATAAGCGACTTTTTCCGGATAAAGGGCGGCAATGGTTTTCGGCAAAACTTCAGCGAAAATCAATACCGCAAACGTCAGCACGCCGGTAGCAATGGCTACACCTGCGTTGCCGTACAGGCGCATCCCAACGATAGTCGCCAGCGACGAGGCGAGAATGTTGACCAGGTTATTGCCGATCAACACCAGGCTTATCAAACGGTCCGGTCGCCGCAGCAATTTTTCGACGCGACGTGCGCTGCGGTTGCCGCTTTTCGCTTTATGACGCAGCCGATAGCGGTTAAGAGTCATCATGCCGGTCTCGGAGCCGGAAAAGTAGGCCGAGACCAGAATCATCACAACCAGCGTAATAATCAGTGTGGTGGTTGAAACGTGTTCCAACGCGAAATCCTTGTATAAATCAGTGGGTAAGCAGGTGCTGTAGTATGCGGCTGCCGAAGTAAGACATGGTCAACAGCAACGCACCGCCACAGTTAAACCAGACGACGCGGCGTCCACGCCAGCCTTCATGATAGTGTCCCCAGAGCAAAACGATATAAACAAACCAGGCCAAAACCGACAGTACGGCTTTGTCTATGTTCTCTGGCGAGAAGAGATCTTTCATATAAAACAGGCCGGTACAGAGAACCAGCGTCAGCAGCACGACGCCAACCTGCGTAATATGAAACATTTTGCGTTCAATCGTCATCAGCGGCGGAACGTCGTTACTAAAGGCTAACCGCTTATTTTTCAGCTGATAATCGATCCACGCCAGCTGCAGCGCATATAACGCGGCGATAATCAGCGTGGCGTAGGCAAAGAGCGCCAGTCCGATATGGATCATCATGCCGGGCGTGGTTTCCAGGTGCGTAATAAACGTATTCGGCACAAAGGTCGCAAAGGCAAGATTGATGAGCGCAAAGCTATACACAATCGGCAGCAGCAGCCAGCCACGGTTACGTGAGGCGACAATGGTCATAATAATGCAGATCAGCAAGCTTACCAGCGAACCGATGTTCAGCAGGCTAAGGTTTTGCGCCCCATTGACGAAGATGCGCTGCTGTAGCGCCACCATATGCGCCACCAGCGCCAGCGTTGCCGACAGCACGGCCATGCGTCGCCAGGCGTCGTTATTCCGCAGCAGGCTGGGAATGATCAGGGCAAGGCTAAATGAGTAGGCAAAGAGCGCCAGAATCGCAAAAGCAGACATAGAATGGTCAGATATCGAAAAGATGAAGAAAAACGCAGTATAGCGCCAGCCAGAGTTTGCTCCAAACGTTCTCATTGTCGATAGCAGAGATCGCCAATGCTTCGTGTTATAATCCGCCACATTGTGTCGCCCAGGCGGCTCTGTTTTATCTTGAGCGAGAGACAATGTTTGATAATTTAACCGATCGATTGTCGCAAACCCTGCGCAATATCAGCGGCCGCGGAAGGCTGACCGAAGAGAACGTCAAAGAAACCCTGCGCGAAGTGCGCATGGCTCTGCTGGAGGCGGACGTTGCGCTGCCGGTAGTACGTGAATTTATTAACCGCGTAAAAGAGCGCGCGGTTGGGCACGAAGTGAATAAAAGCCTGACGCCGGGTCAGGAATTTATCAAGATTGTGCGCAATGAGCTGATTGAGGCGATGGGTTCTGAAAACCATGCGCTTAACCTGGCCGCGCAGCCGCCGGCCGTCGTGCTGATGGCTGGCCTGCAGGGTGCGGGTAAAACGACCAGCGTCGGTAAGCTCGGTAAATTCCTGCGTGAGAAGCATAAGAAAAAAGTGCTGGTTGTTTCTGCCGACGTCTATCGTCCGGCGGCGATCAGGCAGCTGGAAACGCTGGCGCAGCAGGTGGGCGTAGATTTTTGTCCGTCCGACCTGAGCCAGAAGCCGGTTGATATTGTTAACAACGCGCTAAAAGAAGCAAAGCTTAAATTCTACGACGTGCTGCTGGTGGATACCGCCGGTCGTCTGCATGTTGATGAAGCGATGATGGACGAGATCAAACAGGTGCACGCCGCGATTAATCCGGTGGAAACGCTGTTTGTGGTCGATGCTATGACCGGTCAGGATGCGGCGAATACGGCAAAGGCGTTTAATGAGGCGCTGCCGTTAACCGGCGTAATTTTAACCAAGGTTGACGGCGACGCACGTGGCGGCGCCGCGCTTTCAATTCGTCATATCACCGGCAAGCCGATTAAGTTTATGGGCGTCGGTGAAAAGACCGACGCGCTGGAGCCGTTTTATCCCGATCGTCTGGCGTCACGTATTCTCGGCATGGGCGACGTGCTGTCGCTTATCGAAGATATTGAAAGTAAGGTTGACCGCGCCCAGGCTGAAAAGCTGGCGAATAAGCTGAAGAAAGGCGACGGCTTTGACCTGAATGATTTTCTGGAACAGCTGAAGCAGATGCGCAATATGGGCGGTATGGCCAGCCTGATGGGAAAACTTCCCGGAATGGGGCAGCTGCCGGATAACGTTAAGTCGCAGATGGATGACAAAGTGCTGGTGCGCATGGAGGCGATGATCAATTCCATGACGCGCAAAGAGCGTGAAAAACCTGAGATTATCAAAGGTTCACGTAAACGCCGTATCGCCGCTGGCTCTGGTATGCAGGTGCAGGATGTTAACCGTCTGCTGAAGCAATTCGACGATATGCAGCGCATGATGAAAAAGATGAAAAAGGGCGGCATGGCGAAAATGCTGCGCGGTATGAAAGGCATGATGCCACCGGGCTTTCCGGGGCGTTAAGCCGTTTCATTGTAAAGTCCCGACGGCTTGCTCAGTTTAGATTGCTTTTTGCGCCAAAATGAGTAAAATTTTCGGGCTTTTTATACGACACCCGGGCCCCGTTCCTCGATGGGGCCCGGTTGTTTTATTAACTGAAGAGGATGTTATGGTAACAATTCGTTTGGCACGTCACGGCGCGAAAAAGCGTCCGTTCTATCAGGTTGTCGTTACTGACAGCCGCAACGCACGCAATGGTCGTTTCATTGAGCGTGTAGGCTTCTTCAACCCGATCGCATCTGGTCAGGCTGAAGCACTGCGTCTGGACCTGGACCGTATTGAGCACTGGGTTGGCCAGGGCGCTACGCTGTCCGATCGCGTTAACGCGCTGATCAAAGAAGCTAAGAAAGCAGCTTAATCTGTCACGGTGGTTAGCATGAGCAAACAACTCGCCACACAGCCTCCCGTTAATCCCGTTACCCTGGGAAAAATGGGAGCGGCCTACGGCATTCGGGGTTGGCTCAAAGTGTTTTCTTCCACCGAAGATGCCGACAGCATCTTTAACTATCAGCCCTGGTTCATTCAGCGCGCCGGTAAATGGCAGCAGGTTGAGCTGGAAAGCTGGAAGCACCACAATCAGGACATCATCATCAAGGTCAAAGGCATTGACGATCGTGATGCGGCGGCCCAGTTGACTAACTGTGAAATTTTAGTCGACTCCACGCAGTTGCCGGAGCTGGGAGAAGGTGATTACTACTGGAAAGACCTGATGGGTTGCAAGGTAGTTACCGTTGACGGCTACGAAATGGGTAAAGTCATTGATTTGATGGAAACCGGTTCAAACGACGTACTGGTCGTTAAGGCAAACCTGAAAGATGCGTTCGGTGTGAAAGAACGGTTAATTCCGTTTCTTGATGAACAGGTTATCAAGAAAGTCGATCTCACTACCGGCACCATTGAAGTAGATTGGGATCCTGGTTTTTGACCTCCGAACAAAACGGTAATTCAACGGCGCACTCTATGTGGATTGGTGTAATCAGCCTGTTTCCAGAGATGTTTCGCGCTATTACCGACTACGGGGTAACTGGCCGGGCAGTAAAAAATGGCCTGCTCAGCGTCCAAAGCTGGAGTCCGCGTGACTTCACGCACGACCGGCATCGCACCGTGGACGATCGTCCTTATGGCGGCGGTCCGGGGATGCTGATGATGGTACAACCTTTACGGGATGCCATCCACGCAGCGAAAGCGGCGGCGGGAGAGGGTGCTAAGGTGATTTATCTGTCGCCTCAGGGGCGCAAACTCGATCAAGATGGGGTTTGCGAACTGGCGACGCAGCAGAAGCTAATTCTGGTCTGCGGACGCTATGAAGGGATCGATGAGCGCGTGATCCAGACTGAGATCGATGAAGAATGGTCGATTGGGGATTACGTACTCAGCGGTGGAGAGCTACCAGCCATGACGTTGATTGACTCTGTCGCCCGGTTTATACCTGGTGTGCTGGGCAAGCAGGCGTCAGCTGAAGAAGATTCGTTTTCTGAGGGCTTGCTGGACTGTCCACATTATACCCGCCCTGAAGTGTTGGAAGGGCTGGAGGTTCCGTCAGTATTACTGTCGGGCAACCATGCTGATATTCGCCGCTGGCGCCTGAAACAGTCGCTTGGCCGTACCTGGCTTAGAAGACCTGAACTTCTGGAAAACCTGGCTCTGACTGAAGAGCAAGCAAAGTTGCTTAGCGAGTTCCAGCAGGAATTCAATGCGCAACAAAACTATGATGCGGAAGGCTAGCCTTCCGATAAGATCAGTTTACCCAGGATAAGAGATTTAATTATGAGCAACATTATCAAGCAAATCGAACAAGAGCAGATGAAGCAGGACGTACCTTCTTTCCGTCCGGGTGATTCCGTGGAAGTGAAAGTATGGGTCGTTGAAGGTTCTAAAAAGCGTCTGCAGGCATTCGAGGGCGTGGTTATCGCTATTCGTAACCGCGGTCTGCACTCTGCATTCACTGTTCGCAAAATTTCCAATGGCGAAGGTGTTGAGCGTGTATTCCAGACTCACTCACCGGTCATTGACAGCATCACCGTGAAACGTCGTGGTGCCGTGCGTAAAGCGAAACTGTACTACCTGCGTGAGCGTACTGGTAAAGCAGCTCGTATCAAAGAGCGTCTTAACTGATAAACGGCTCGCGTCGTCCATAAAAGTTAATAAAGAACAAGGGGTTAGCGTAATGCTGGCCCCTTTTTTTGTTATTGAGCCCACATATTGCCCACGCAGAATCGTACCAGTGTCCACGGATGCCCACTTAAAAATAAAAAAACCGTTTTCGCGGGCTAGCGGCCTGTTAAGGCCGCTTGTTATCAACGCTGTCGAATATCACGAATGCTTTTCAAT
The DNA here is from genome assembly GCF_002895925.1 of Mixta theicola. Taxonomy (GTDB): domain Bacteria; phylum Pseudomonadota; class Gammaproteobacteria; order Enterobacterales; family Enterobacteriaceae; genus Mixta; species Mixta theicola. The sequence goes on from NZ_NWUO01000010.1 coordinate 172,014, forward strand.
GACGAGATCAACCCCTTCATTAAGCAGCTCATTGATAGACACGCCGTGCGCTTGTGCGGTCACTGCAAGAGCCTGATGGCGTTCAGGTGTCAAGCGAGTAGTAACTTTGCCGCTGAAGGTTTTATAAGGTTCAATCCCATCGTTACGGCATTCATCAAGAAAAACTGCCAGGGAGATCGCCCCCTCTTTTTTCAAGTCTTCCACGCTGTAAGCATAAAAATCAGCCCCACCATTCAGGCCGACAAATTCCCCGCGAAACATTTCGATCTCAGGGTCAAAAGTGATGACGGCCACGTGGCCGTCGATTTTAAGTGTATTATTCATGGTTTGATTCCTAAGCTATCGAGCCATATACGAATGGAGTTAACCGCCCCCTTGTCAGTGGTCGGTCTGGGGTGTGGCCTGTGAAAGATCTTCTTTTGTCCTTTCAGCAGTACCGCAATCCTTGAACCTTCCCTTTCGTGAACTTCCGCACCGAGAGCAATAAAGAGAGACTCTATATCACCCCATTTTATCGAGCCACTTACCGGCCGGGCGAACACATCTGACAGCGTTTTTTGGTGTCGTTTGTTCATGGATTCATAGTATCACTTTATGACACCATTTGAAATATTTTATAGTGTCACTTATTGGTGTCATAAATAGAGACTTTGGCTAAATATTCTGTGCATTCATCTATCCGCTTTTGCGGCTTCTTTTCAGTTGCTGCCCCTTGATTATGTCTCGCCCTGTTTAACCGCTTCAATTTTGAATTCTTCGGGATAACGTTTACCGCTCATGGACACCCTCTTTTTAAGCCATTTTAAATGGCTCTGAGGTGTCTGTTAAACCCGTGGCGATTTTCATAAAAACGTCTTAACTAAGAACTCGCGTAAGCGACATCTTAAAGTTAATAGCAATAAAGGGGTTAGCGTAATGCTGGCCCTTTTTTTGTTTTCGCTAATAAGTCCGATGGCTTAACGCTGCAAAAAATCTTCACGACGCAGATGATAGATTGCGGCGGTGACGGGCCCCTGATCCATCACAATCAGACCATAGCGCAGGCCGATTAACCGCGCGCCGCAGCTCAGCGCGACGGCACGGCTGGCATGGTTATCTTCAGCCGCTAAAATCTCAATAATATTAATTTCAGGGCGACGAAAACCTTCCCTGGCCAGCTGCATGACCGCCTGATGAGCAATGCCCTTGCGCTGCTCTTTCTGACGTACCCAGTAACCTATCGCGCTGTTTTCCTCTGGCGTTTGTCTGTAACGGATCCCGGCGGCGCCAAGAAAGCGATCGTCGCTGGCGGCGAAAATGCCCATTTCATTCGCTTCGCCTTTTTCTCGCTGCCGATCAATCAGGCGAAACCATTCAACGGCTTCTTCAGGCTGATAATTTTCATGCGCCCAGGACATCCACGGCTGTAGCGAAAAGAGCGACTCATTAATAGCCGCAGCGTAATCAGCGGCGTCAGCGGCCAGCATTGGGCGTAGATAAATTTCCATATTGTCTCCGTGAAAGCGTTTTACTTAGCAGCCAGGGTAAAACCGGATTGTCATAAGAGATTGTTAAAAAAGTATTGTTACTTAACTTTTGTGCAATAGCCCGGATCGGCTTAACGTTTTTTAAGTGCAACGATTAATTCTAATGTAAACTTTTTTATACATATAATAAAAGTATCTCGTTAACGATAATTATCAAAAATAACATTAAAATTAGTTAGTTATCTAAAATTAAGAAAAGAGATGCTTTGCGTGGTAAAAAATTATGTACATACAGATGATGTACTGTATTCGTTGTGTTACATTGTTTTCCTCACCGCAATGACGAAAAGGCCAGAACGAGGATCGCCAACATGCAGAAAGATGCGCTGAATAATGTCCATATCACCGAAGAGCAGGTTTTGATTACCCCGGAACAGCTTAAAGAAAAGTTTCCGTTAAACGCGCAGCTTGAGGCTCAGGTTGCCACTGCGCGGCAAACTATCTCCAACATCATTGCCGGTCGGGATCACCGACTGTTAGTGGTATGTGGTCCCTGTTCTGTTCACGATCCTGAAGCAGCGCTCGCCTATGCTCGTCAATTAAAAGATCTTTCTGAGCAGCTGAAGGATCAGCTGTATATCGTCATGCGCGTCTATTTTGAAAAACCGCGTACTACCGTTGGCTGGAAAGGGTTGATTAACGATCCTTACATGGATAACTCTTTCGATGTGGAAGCGGGTCTGCATATTGCCCGGCAGCTGCTGGTGAATCTGGTCGAAATGGGGCTGCCGTTAGCTACTGAAGCGCTTGATCCAAACAGCCCGCAATACCTGGGCGATCTTTTTAGCTGGGCTGCTATCGGTGCGCGTACTACTGAATCACAAACCCATCGTGAAATGGCTTCCGGTCTGTCAATGCCGGTTGGCTTTAAGAACGGCACTGACGGTAGCCTGGGCACCGCTATTAACGCCATGCGCGCCGCTGCCATGCCGCACCGTTTTGTTGGGATTAATCAGGCGGGTCAGGTCTGTCTCCTTCAGACGCAGGGCAACCCGGATGGGCATGTCATTTTGCGTGGCGGCAAAACCCCTAATTACAGCCCGGCAGATGTTGAACAGTGCGAAAACGAGATGCTGAAAGCGGGATTACGTCCGGCGTTGATGATAGATTGCAGCCACGGTAATTCAAATAAAGACTATCGCCGCCAGCCCGGCGTTGCTGAATCCGCCGTTGCGCAGATTAGAGACGGTAACCGCGCCATTATTGGCCTGATGCTGGAAAGCCATATTCATGAAGGTAGCCAGTCTTCTGAGCAGCCGCGTAGCGAAATGCGTTATGGCGTGTCGGTTACCGATGCCTGCATTAGCTGGGAAACTACCGCGCAGCTATTACAACGCATCCATCGGGATCTAAGCGGCGTGCTGGCGGTGCGTTTGTCGCAGGGGAGTTAAGATAAGATGGTGGCTGAACTGAACGCGCTGCGCGATCAAATTGATGAAGTGGATAAGGCGCTGCTCGATTTACTGGCTAAACGACTGCAGCTGGTTGCCGAAGTCGGGGAAGTAAAAAGCCGTTATGGCTTGCCGATTTATGTGCCTGAGCGTGAAGCGACCATGCTGGCTTCGCGTCGTAAAGAAGCGGAGGCGCTCGGTGTGCCGCCCGACTTGATTGAAGACGTGTTACGTCGCGTCATGCGGGAATCTTATTCCAGCGAAAATGATAAAGGCTTTAAAACGCTCTGTCCTGAACTGCGATCGGTAGTTATCGTGGGCGGCAAAGGGCGAATGGGCCAACTGTTTGAAAAAATGCTGACGCTCTCCGGCTATCAGGTAAAAATCCTTGATAAGGATGAATGGGAACAGGCGCCGTTATTGCTGCAGGATGCGGGGATGGTTATCGTTAGCGTACCTATACATCTGACAGAACAGGTGATCGCCCAGCTGCCCCCGTTACCGGACGATTGCATTCTGGTGGATATTGCCTCGGTAAAAAATCGGCCGCTGCAGGCGATGCTGGCCGCGCATTCAGGGCCGGTATTAGGGCTACATCCCATGTTTGGTCCGGACAGCGGCAGCCTGGCGAAACAGGTTGTGGTGTGGTGTGATGGTCGTCAGCCAGAGGCTTATCAGTGGTTCCTTGAGCAAATTCAGGTATGGGGCGCACGGTTACACCGCATCAGCGCCGCTGAACACGATCAAAATATGGCCTTTATACAGGCGCTACGCCATTTTGCTACCTTTGCTTACGGCTTACATCTTGCTGAGGAAAATGTACAGCTTGAGCAGCTGCTGGCGCTCTCGTCACCGATCTACCGGCTGGAGCTGGCTATGGTGGGGCGTCTGTTCGCACAAGATCCGCAGCTTTATGCCGACATTATCATGTCTTCTGAAAGTAATCTGGCATTGATTAAGCGTTACTATCAGCGTTTCGGTGAAGCGATCGCCTTACTGGAGCGGAGTGATAAACAGGGCTTTATTGATAGCTTCCGTAAAGTAGAGCAGTGGTTTGGGGATTATGCGCCGCGCTTTATGCTGGAGAGCCGTTCGCTGCTGCGCTCAGCCAACGACAATCGGGTTTAACCGGGCTACTCTGAAAGCGTACAAATTAAAGCCCGTCTTGATAACGGGCTTTTTTCTTTTTATGCCTGCGGCGGCTGTCCATTGGAAGCGGTAATTCCGCCGTCAACCGGCAGGTTAACGCCGGTAATATAGCGGGCATCGTCGCTGGCCAGAAAAGCGATGGCGGCGGCGATATCTTCCGCTTTGCCCGGACGTCCAAGCGCAATACGTTCGTTAAACTTCGCCATCAGCTGGGCATTGTTCTGCATCTCTTTGGTCATATCGGTGATGGTCAGGCCTGGACAAATTGCATTTACCCGTACGCCATCTTTACCGTAATCCATTGCCAGCGCACGCGTGAAGTTAGTAACGGCACCTTTAGCGGCATTATAAATGCTCATCCCCCAGTCGCCGCCCAGCCCGGACACGGAAGAGATGTTGATAATGTTGCCGCCGCTTTCCAGCAGCATTGGCATGAAAGCGCGAGTGCAGTAGAAAACGCCATCAAGGTCGGTAGACATGACTTTTTTCCACTCTTCATCGCTGGCTTGATGAATTTTTCCTGATGCATGCACACCGGCATTATTAATCAGCACATCCGCATGGCCGTAATGATGGCGTACCTGCTCCGTCAGGGCCTCTACGTCTTCCCGTTTCGAAACGTCGGTAACGACAACCAGATGATTTCCCGCTTTGAGCGTGGCAAATGTGTTATTCAGTTTTTCCCGGGTACGTCCTGTCAGCACTACATTAGCGCCTTCTTCCGCAAAGCGTCTGGCGCTTGCTGCACCAATACCTGAGCCTGCACCGGTAACCACAACGACTTTGTTACTGAAGCGATCCATTTTGCCTCCTTGTTACTGATAACTCGCTAATCCCGATGATTAGCAGCCTGTTAAGCCTGGCATAAGGTTTTGGCTAGTCAGCAAGTAAAGGGGATACAGAGTTTAATGGATTGTTTATAAAACAATTTTAAGTCTTAACAAATATGAATGGCGGGCTCTTATTGCCAGGATGGCTCAAAAGCAAGGGAATTACGGCGAGGTTTCAGGCGGTTGCGGGGCCGGTATACATGAAGCCGGACGGTAAGCGCCCGCCCGGCTCAACGTCTGCTGTTACTGCGGATCGACCGGCACAATATTCTCGCCGGGATAGCAGCCTAACACTTTTAATGAACGGGTAATGGCACGCAGCTCCTGTAGCGTCTGCTGCATTTCATTTGTGCGTAGGTTACCCTGCACATCCAGATAAAACATCTCTTCCCACGGATTGCCGTTGATAGGCCGGGACTCCAGCTTGCTCATGATAAGGTTGTGCTGGCGCAACACCAGCAGAGCTTCAACCAGCGCGCCGGATTGCTGTCCGGTAGCCATAATCAAGGTGGTTTTAGCCGGTACCTGTTCAGAAACGTCAACAGGCTTACGAGCCAGAATAATAAAGCGGGTGATATTTTGTTGCTGATTCGCCAGATGACGTTCCAGAACCTGCAGATGATAAAGTTCGCCGCCAGCTTCGCTGCCTAATGCGGCTACTTTAGGTGAATTAAGCGCCGCCACTTTTTCCATAGCTGCAGCGGTGCTTTCGGTGTACTCAATCTTCCAGTGAGGGAAACGGTTAATAAACTGGCTGCACTGCTGGAATGGCTGCGGATGGCTGTAAACCGTTTCGATTTGCTGTAAATCCGTAGAGCCGGTAACCAGAACGCAGTGATCGATAGGAACCGTCATTTCACCGACAATCGACAGACTGGTTTGCTGCAGGAGATCGTAAACCTCATTAATTGAGCCAGAGCTGGTATTCTCTATCGGCAGGACTGCGTAATCAGCCTGGCCGCTTTCTACTTCCTGAATAATGTCCTGAAATTTTTGACAGCCGCTTTCAAACACGTTTTCGAAATGGCGTGCGCCGTACTTACGCGCTGCCAGATGAGAATAGGACCCTTTCGGGCCGAGAAACGCAATACGCGCTGATTGTTGATTGGTCTGGTTCAGGTGCTTTTGCAGCAGCGCCTGTTGGGTAAGAACAGAATCTTCGATAATCAGTTGAAACAGGCGGGTAATAAAATGGGCATCCAGCTGGTGGCTTTTGCCGAGAGTAATTAATCGCTCCAGCAAATCGCGTTCACGATCGATATCGCGCACCGGACGATGCGTAGCCATTTTAGCTTTAGCGACTTCAATCGCCAGCGTCCGCCTTTCAGTGAGCAAACCCAGCAATTTTTCATCAATGGCGCTGATTTTATCGCGCAGGGCCAACAACGGATTTTCCGATTTCATAGCGTTACCTGTCAGATGTCCATAATAAAAAAGCCCCCCGTTGTGGGAGGCTTTATTGTTCGTCTTCGCTTTCTTTTTTCTGCGACGAAACGCCTCCCTAATCAGGGGAAGGTAAAAAAGAAAGCGAAGAAAAACGGAAATTTCATCATATAACCTGCTGTTGTGGATGTCGTTAAAGTAACCGTAGCGTTTTGCTACTGTCAATAAAAAACGCGCCCGCAGGCGCGTCATATAATCAATGGCGCCCAGAGCAAACATGGGCGCGCTAAAGTTTATACTTCATCGACGGGCGTTAAACCTTTCACGCTGGCGGCGGCGCGGCGCGCTTCACCTTTATGCTGAACTTTGTTCAGCTGACGTTCCAGTTTACTGATTAGCTCATTAATGGCGGCATACATATCTTCATGGGCTGCGCTGGCTACCAGCGGGCCGTTAGGAGTATTGATCGTTGCATCAGCAACGTATCCTTTTGGCCCTTTTAAAAGAACGATATGCGGATTTATCAGATGGGTTTGCCACTTTTCGAGCTTGGAGAGACGGTCTTCGACATGCTGGCGGATAGCTGGGGTGATTTCCATTTGTTTGCTGGTAATGTTCACGATCATCATGTTTACCTCTCTGTCATTGCCGTCGTAGTAAGTTTAGCATACCGTGAAGAGAGGTTATTTTTGTGATGAATGTCACATTAAGTTGTCACTTTTTGTCAATGGAATGAAATCTGTGAGGGGCTACGGTAAATGTACTGAAACCCCTTGTAGAACGTTCTGTCTCAGGGCAGACTTGATGAGTTAACAGCAGGGAATAAAAATAATCTTGCTGTTTTTATAAACAAAAAAGCAGCCTGCAGGCTGCTTTTTTGCTATGCAACTAATTCAGGCCTGGTTAGTAGCGATGAGCTTCGCCACTTTATCCGCCTGAGCATTGAGTTGCAGCTTACGATAGGCATTTTCCATCAGCGGCAGAGCGGTGCGCGTCGCCTGGGTATCCGGATAATCTTTCAGCATTTGCTCAACGCGATTGACTACCGCGACATAGGCTTCGCGTTTCGTGTAGAATTGCGCCACGGACAGCTCATATTTTGCCAGGCGGTCTTTCAGATAGACCAGGCGCTTGCGCGCATCGGTGGCATACTGACTGTTTGGCCAGTTATGTAACAGCTGAGAAAAGTCACGGAAGGCAGCGCGCGCATGTTCGGGATCGCGATCGGAGCGATCGATACCGAAAAAGCCTTGCAGAGCGGAATCGTCTAGCGCCATATCCGTCAGGCCTTTCATATACAGAACATAATCGATGTTCGGATGTGTCGGGTTCAGGCGCATAAAGCGATCGATGGCCGCCTGAGCCATCGGCAGGTCGGCGTTTTTATAGTAAGCGTAGATCAGATCCAGCTGAACTTGTTGGGCGTAAGGGCCAAATGGATAACGGTTATCCAGAGCTTCCAGTTGCGTTATTGCGCCTTTAAAGTTACCGTCCTGCAGTTTTTGCTGAGCCGTTGCATAAAGCTCAGAAGGCGGACTGTCAGGCACTTGATCCTTAGAGCTTGAACAACCCGCAAGAGCCAGGCTCAACGTGGCTGCAGCCACCAGATATTTCATACGCGTCATGACGATTTGATTATCCTCAGAGTGTGTTATTGCGGAAGCTGTCCATTAAGCTCCCGATAGTGACCAGGTACGATAGCACATTATATTAAACGGCATCGCCGTGAAAACCCAACGTTAACGAAGAAGCTGTTTATGGCACAACAAGTAAAACTCACCGCAACGGTCTCCGAATCGCAACTCGGACAACGCTTAGATCAGTCTTTGGCGGAATTGTTCCCTGATTATTCGCGTTCGCGCATAAAAGAATGGATTCTCGATCGTCGTGTGAGCGTCAACGGTAACATCGTTGACACGCCGAAGGAAAAAGTATTGGGCGGCGAAGCCGTGGCAATAGAGGCCGAAATTGAAGAAGAAGCACGCTGGGAAGCGCAGGATATTCCATTAAATATTGTCTACGAAGATGAACATATTCTGGTTATCAACAAGCCGCGCGATCTCGTCGTGCATCCGGGAGCGGGTAATCCGGATGGTACCGTCCTTAATGCGCTGTTACATCATTATCCGGCCATTGCTGACGTACCGCGCGCGGGCATTGTCCATCGCCTTGATAAAGATACAACCGGCTTAATGGTGGTGGCAAAAACCGTCCCTGCGCAAACGCACCTGGTTGAATCTCTGCAGCTGCGTGAAATTACGCGTGAATATGAGGCGGTCGCCATCGGCAACATGACCGCGGGCGGCGTGGTTGATGAACCTATCAGCCGTCACTCAACCAAGCGTACTCATATGGCCGTTCATCCGATGGGGAAACACGCCGTAACGCACTATCGGGTAATGGAGCATTTCCGGGCGCATACGCGTCTGCGTCTGCGTCTGGAAACCGGGCGAACCCATCAGATTCGTGTGCATATGTCGCATATTAACCATCCGCTGGTGGGCGATCCGCTGTATGGCGGCCGTCCTCGCCCGCCGAAAGGCGCGTCTGATGCGTTTATCGCTACGTTACGCGGCTTTGATCGTCAGGCTCTGCACGCGACTATGCTGCGGCTTTATCATCCGGTTACCGGCATTGAGATGGAATGGCATGCGCCGCTACCGCAGGATATGGTCGATCTGATTGATGCGCTGAAAGATGATACTGAAGCGTTTAAAGATCAGCTGGACTGGCTGTGAGCGATCTGATTGTTCCTGACTGGCCCGCACCGGCGACGGTACGAGCCTGTAGCACGATGCGCGCCGGCGGCGTCAGCGAGGCACCCTGGGATTCACTTAACCTGGGCTATCACGTTGGCGACCTGCCAACCGCGGTTCAGGCTAACCGTCAGCGTCTGGTTGAAATAGCCGGTTTGCCCGCGATGCCCTATTGGCTGGAGCAGGTTCATGGCACCGAGGTGATTCGTCTCGATGGTCGGAAGCCTGCCACGCATCGCGCTGATGCGGTCTGGAGCAATCAGACAGGGACTGTTTGCGCAGTCATGACGGCGGATTGCCTGCCGGTGCTTTTCTGTTCTTTTGATGGTAAAGAGGTCGCGGCGGCTCATGCGGGCTGGCGCGGGCTGAGCGCCGGCGTGCTGGAAAATACGCTCAGCCAGTTTTCCGCTCCGCCTCAGGAAATTCATGCCTGGCTGGGGCCTGCAATAGGGCCAGAGGCATTTGAAATCGGTCCTGAGGTCAGAGCCGCGTTTATGGCCCATGATCCGGCGGCGGCTGACGCTTTTCGTCCTGCTGGCGATAAATTTTATGCCGATCTGTGGCTGCTGGCGCGCCAGCGTCTAATCGCACAGGGCGTGACCTCTGTTAGCGGGGGCGGACGCTGTACCTGGCATGATTCTGCTCATTTTTTCTCCTGGCGACGCAGCGGTACTACCGGCCGTATGGCAAGTTTGATCTGGCTGATATAACCTTACGCCACAAGACGATCCAGGGTGCGCTTTTTTTCACCATAATCCAGATCAAAGAACTTGAAAATCTGAGGACAGACCTCATTTCATCTCCAGTAGCATTTTTGACCTGTATTGGGAGGAATCATGCGTCTGGATCGTCTTACTAACAAATTTCAGCTTGCGCTCGCCGATGCTCAATCCCTCGCCCTCGGACGCGATAACCAATTCATTGAACCTCTTCACTTGATGAGCGCTTTGCTCAATCAGGAAGGCGGCACTGTGCGCCCTTTACTGACGACGGCAGGGGTGGATATTGGGGGATTACGTAACGGTGTAGAACAGGCTATCAGCCGTCTGCCGCAGGTAGAGGGTGCTGACGGCGACGTCCAACCTTCTGCCGATCTGGTGCGGGTACTTAACCTGTGCGACAAGCTGGCGCAGAAGCGCGGTGACAACTTTATTTCATCGGAGTTATTTGTTCTGGCTGCGCTTGATTCGCGCGGTTCGCTGGCGGATTTATTAAAATCTGCCGGAGCAACAAACGACAAGCTAACAAAAGCTATCGAACAAATGCGTGGAGGTGAAGGCGTGAACGATCAGGGGGCTGAAGACCAGCGCCAGGCATTGAAAAAATACACCATCGATCTTACCGAGCGTGCCGAACAGGGCAAGCTTGATCCGGTTATTGGCCGTGATGAAGAGATTCGCCGCACTATTCAGGTGTTGCAGCGCCGCACCAAAAATAACCCGGTGCTGATTGGGGAACCTGGCGTCGGTAAAACCGCTATTGTTGAAGGGTTGGCGCAGCGCATTGTCAACGGTGAGGTTCCTGAAGGGCTGAAAGGCCGTCGGGTACTGGCGCTGGATATGGGCTCGCTGGTTGCCGGCGCTAAGTATCGCGGTGAGTTTGAAGAACGTCTGAAAGGGGTGCTGAACGATCTCTCTAAGCAGGAAGGCAACGTCATTCTGTTTATCGATGAACTGCACACCATGGTCGGCGCGGGTAAAGCCGATGGCGCTATGGATGCGGGTAACATGCTAAAGCCTGCTCTGGCGCGTGGCGAACTGCACTGCGTTGGCGCAACCACGCTTGATGAGTATCGCCAGTATATTGAAAAGGATGCCGCTCTGGAGCGTCGTTTTCAAAAAGTGTTTGTTGCCCAACCCAGCGTTGAAGATACCATCGCTATTTTGCGTGGCCTGAAAGAGCGTTATGAGCTGCATCACCATGTACAAATTACCGATCCGGCCATAGTCGCTGCTGCCACACTGTCGCATCGTTATATTGCCGATCGTCAGCTACCGGATAAAGCGATCGACCTGATTGATGAAGCCGCTTCCAGTATCCGTTTGCAAATCGACTCAAAACCCGAAGCGCTGGATCGTCTGGAGCGTCGCGTTATCCAGCTGAAGCTGGAGCAGCAGGCGCTGAAGAAAGAGTCGGATGAGGCCAGCCTGAAGCGTCTTGATATGCTGGAAGATGAGCTCAATCAGAAAGAGCGTGAATACGCCGAGCTGGAAGAAGAGTGGAAAGCGGAAAAAGCGTCGCTCTCAGGTACCCAGACTATTAAGGCGGAGCTGGAACAGGCGAAAATTGCGCTGGAACAAGCTCGTCGCTCTGGCGATCTCGGCCGTATGTCAGAGCTGCAGTATGGCAAAATCCCTGAGCTGGAAAAACAGCTGGCGGCGGCCACGCAGGCAGAAGGGAAAACCATGCGCTTACTGCGTAATCGCGTGACGGACGTTGAGATTGCTGATGTCCTGGCGCGTTGGACCGGCATACCGGTAGCCCGGATGATGGAAGGCGAACGTGAAAAACTGCTGCGTATGGAGCAAGACTTGCACCAGCGCGTAATCGGCCAGAATGAAGCAGTAGAAGCGGTTTCAAATGCGATACGTCGCAGCCGTGCTGGTTTATCAGATCCGAACCGTCCGATTGGTTCATTCCTGTTCCTCGGTCCAACCGGGGTAGGTAAAACGGAGCTGTGCAAGGCGCTGGCTAACTTCCTGTTCGACAGTGACGACGCTATGGTGCGTATCGACATGTCGGAGTTTATGGAAAAACACTCGGTGTCGCGGCTGGTGGGAGCGCCCCCTGGCTATGTGGGTTATGAAGAAGGGGGTTACCTCACCGAGGCCATACGGCGTCGCCCTTATTCTGTCATTCTGCTGGATGAGGTAGAAAAGGCGCATCCTGACGTCTTCAATATACTGTTGCAGGTATTAGATGACGGACGTCTGACGGACGGGCAGGGACGTACCGTTGATTTCCGCAATACCGTCGTGATTATGACCTCTAACCTGGGTTCCGATCTGATTCAGGAACGCTTTGGCGAGCTGGATTATGGTGCGATGAAGGATGTGGTGATGTCAGTGGTTAGCCATCATTTCCGCCCAGAGTTTATTAACCGTATTGATGAAGTCGTTGTGTTTCATCCGCTGGGTGAAAAACATATTGCTTCTATTGCTAATATCCAGCTGCAACGGCTGTACAAGCGTCTGGAAGAGCGTGGCTTTACGGTGAAGATGTCAGAAGAGGCATTGAAGCTGCTGGGGCAGAACGGTTATGACCCGGTATATGGGGCTCGGCCGTTAAAACGTGCGATTCAGCAGCAGATAGAAAACCCGCTGGCGCAGCAGATTCTGTCAGGAAAGCTGGTGCCGGGCAAAGCGATAGATATAGACGTTCGGGATGGCGTAATCATCGCTCATCAGTAAAACAATAAAAATGGGCCGTCAGGCCCATTTTTACTTTTATCAGGTAGCGGATTGCACGGTTTATAAACAGCATGCTTGAAATATGAACGGTTGGATTTTTTTTTGCAATTAGCGCTTGCGAGGTTTCAGGAACTCCCTATAATGCGCCTCCATCGACACGGCACAACGGCTTACGCCACGCGGTGTTGAGCGGTTCAGCAGAGACTGAATCGCCGGAGAAAAACTTCTGAAAAAGGGGTTGACTCTGAAAGAGGAAAGCGTAATATACGCCACCTCGCGACAACGGCACAACACGCCGGTCGCACCGCTCTTTAACAATTTATCAGACAATCTGTGTGGGCACTCACGGACGGGATATCGCAAAACTAATTGCAGTATCAAGTCTCAGAGTGAACACGTAATTCATTACGACGTT
>NZ_NWUO01000011.1 GCF_002895925.1 Mixta theicola
CAGAATTTGCCTGGCGGCGAGAGCGCGGTGGTCCCACCTGACCCCATGCCGAACTCAGAAGTGAAACGCCGCAGCGCCGATGGTAGTGTGGGGCTTCCCCATGCGAGAGTAGGGAACTGCCAGGCATCAAATTTAGTGTGCTGATATGGCTCAGTTGGTAGAGCGCACCCTTGGTAAGGGTGAGGTCCCCAGTTCGACTCTGGGTATCAGCACCAGTATTATTAGGGCGGCACTATTGTGGCCCATGCTTAAAAAGCAACAGATTAAATAAGTCGTCTTAGACAACTTATAAAAAGATTTGCCTGGCGGCAAGAGCGCGGTGGTCCCACCTGACCCCATGCCGAACTCAGAAGTGAAACGCCGTAGCGCCGATGGTAGTGTGGGGCTTCCCCATGCGAGAGTAGGGAACTGCCAGGCATAAAATAAACGACAGAGCCTCAGCGAAAGCTGAGGCTTTTTCGTTTCTGGCTGGCAAAAATAAGTTAACCAGCTTTTCAAAAAAGTTTCGTCGTTAAGCCAGTTATTAAATTATCTACCCCAGCCCAGCCCAGCCCAGCCCAGCCCAGCCCAGCAAGGGCAGATTCTATGACATGCCTAATGGATAACCTGCGATAAAAAGGTACGCGTACGCTCAGATTTGGGATGCGCAAAAAACTCCTCTGGCGGCGCCTGTTCAACAATCTCTCCGCGATCCATAAAGATCACGCGATCGGCAACGGTACGAGCAAAGCCCATCTCATGCGTAACGCAAAGCATGGTCATGCCGTCTTCTGCCAGACCAATCATGGTATCCAGAACCTCCTTCACCATTTCCGGATCGAGCGCCGATGTCGGCTCATCGAACAGCATAATTTTGGGTTTCATACACAGCGAGCGGGCAATAGCCACACGCTGCTGCTGGCCGCCAGAAATTTGTCCGGGAAATTTGTGGGCATGTTCAGCGATACGAACCCGTTCCAGATAATGCATAGCCAGTGCTTCAGCCTCTTTTTTAGGCGTCTTGCGCACCCAGACCGGAGCCAGAGTACAGTTTTGCAGCACGGTCAGATGGGGAAAAAGATTAAAATGCTGAAATACCATACCCACTTCGGTACGGACTTTTTCAATATTGCGCAGGTCATCATTTAAATGAATGCCATCAACGATGATCCGTCCCTGCTGATGCTCCTCAAGATGATTAATACAGCGTATCGTCGTTGATTTCCCTGAACCGGAAGGGCCGCACAATACAATACGCTCGCGCGGTTTCACCGTCAGGTTAATATTTTTCAGGACGTGAAACTGCCCATACCACTTATTCACATTTTCGAGCGTAATCATCGTATCGGCAGAATGAGTAACAGGTTTCATTATATTCCTTAGTGCGCTTTACGCCCGGTGCTAAAACGGTTTTCAAGGTGCTGACTGTAACGCGACATACTGAAACAAAAGATCCAGTAAACCAGCGCTGCAAAAACGTAGCCTTCGGTCGACATGCCGAGCCAGGCTGGATCGACCGTAGCCTGCTGTACGCTGCTGAACAGATCAAACAGACCAATAATGATCACCAGACTGGTATCTTTGAACAGGGCGATAATGGTATTGACCAGGCCAGGGATGGTAAGTTTGAGGGCCTGCGGAAGGATCACCAGCAGCTGGGTTTTCCAGTAGCCAAGCGCTAAAGATTCCGCGGCTTCCGTTTGCCCTTTAGGCAACGCCTGTAACCCGCCCCTGACGACTTCCGCAACGTAGGCCGACTAGAAAGAGAATGACGCCTGTCAGCGCCCGCACCAGCTTATCTATCGAAGTTCCCTCTGCCATAAACAGCGGCAGCATGACGGATGACATAAACAGTACGGTAATCAGGGGAACGCCGCGCCAGAATTCAATAAAAATCACTGACAGCGCCCGTACCACCGGCATTTTTGCGCGGCGTCCCAGAGCCAGTAAAATGCCCAGCGGTAAAGCGCCGGCAATACCCACTGCCGCAATAATCAACGTCAGGGTTAAACCGCCCCACTGGCGCGTTTCCACTCGCTCAAGCCCGAACAGGCCGCCATAGAGCATCAGCCAGACGAAAAGCGGGTATATCACAGCCCAGACGGCGATATAGCGGCCCCGACGCGGCATGCGCTTGATAAACATCGGAATAACAGAAAACAGCCCAACAACTAACGCGACATTGATACGCCAGCGCAGCTCATGCGGATAAAGGCCATACATAAACTGGCCAAAACGCGCATGAATAAATACCCAACAGGCTCCCTCTTTCGTGCAGTCGGTCCGACTTTCACCAAACCAGTTAGCCTGGAAAATCAGCCAGTTCAACGCAGGCGGGATAACGCTCCATATAATCCATAAACAGAGCAAAGTAAGCAGTGAATTAAACCAGCTGGAAAACAGATTTTTACGTGCCCAACGCGCCATTCGCATAACAGCATTTATCGGAACGGGAGGCGAATCGTGTGTCGTTACTGTCATGATATGCCGTACCTTTTAACGCTCAACCAGGGCGATTTTGCGGTTGTAGATGTTCATAAGCAGCGAGATCAGCAGGCTGATCGTCAGATAAACCGCCATCGTCATCGCAATAGTCTCGATTGCCTGACCGGTCTGATTAAGTACCGTACCGGCAAACAGCGAAACCATATCGGGATAGCCAATAGCGGCCGCCAGCGAGGAGTTTTTAACAATATTCAGATACTGGCTGGTCAACGGTGGAATAATTACCCGCATCGCCTGCGGAATGATGACCTGTCGTAGCGTAACCGGATTAGGTAAGCCTAACGACATGGCGGCTTCATGCTGCCCATACGGCACCGACTGAATGCCTGAACGGATCACCTCGGCGATAAATGAGGAGGTATAAATAGAGAGCGCCAGCGTCAGCGCTGCCAGTTCAGGTATCAATACAAAGCCACCACGAAAATTGAAGCCGTGCAGCGCAGGGATAACCCAGTGCATTGCCGCGCCAAACAGCATATGGGCAAGTAAGGGAAAAATAACTAACATCGTCAGCGCTGCGGGCCAGGTGCGGCGTAGCCGACCGGTTTTTAGCTGATAGTTGCGATTAAAACGAAACAGGACAACGGTAGCAATGACGGCCAGCAGCAGGGCGGCGATAAAAGGCAGCGTTCCCGAAGCGTATTCAGGCCAGGGGATATAAAGCCCACGGTTACTGATAAAAGCCAGCTCAAAAGCATTCAGCGCCTGCCGTGGTCCGGGCAGATTACGCAGCACGGCGAAGTACCAGAAAAATATCTGTAGCAGCGGCGGAATATTACGGAAGGTTTCGATATAGCAGGTTGAAATTTTACGCAGCAGCCAGTTATCGGACAGACGCGCCAGGCCGATAAAAAATCCCAGGACGGAAGCAAAAACAATACAAAGCGCAGAAACCAGCAATGTATTGGTTAAGCCAACCAGAAAGACACGGGCATAGGTATCGCCGTCAGAGTAGTCGATAAGATGCTGAACAATACCGAAGCCAGCGCCGCGCTCCAAAAAGCCGAAGCCGGAAGTAATACCCCGGTTGGCCAGATTAATCACGCTATTATGGATGAGATAACCCACCACGGAGAAAACCGCGAGAACGGCAAAAATCTGGTAAAGCCAGGCGCGAACCGCAGGATTAGAGAATGAAAAGTCCCTTTTCACGGTTGGGCGTTGAGACATGATCGACCTCAGAAACGAGAATACTGGCGAGGGCACCGTTGGCGGTGCCCGGTGTGGTAACAGGATTAACGTACGGGTGGCGCGTACTGAATACCGCCATCTTTCCAGAGAGCATTTTGCCCACGGGCGATTTTGAGCGGACTGTCTTTACCTACGTTGCGATCGAAACTCTCCTGATAGTTGCCGACCTGTTTGATAATGTTATAAGCCCATTTGTTATCCAGCTTCAGATCCTTACCAAAATCGCCTTCCGCGCCCAGTAAATGCGCCATATCCGGCGTGGTTGGTTTTGCCGCCATTTGATCAACGTTTTTCGAACTGATGCCCATCTCTTCGGCGTTAAGCATGGCGTAGAAAGACCATTTTACGATGGTGAACCAGTCATCATCGCCACGACGGACGACTGGGCCAAGCGGCTCTTTCGAAATCACTTCTGGCAGGACGATAAATTCATCCGGCTTGCCCAGCTTAATACGCAAGGCATACAGCTGTGACTGATCGGACGCTAGCGTATCGCAACGCCCGCTGTCGAGCGCCTTCGCTGACTCATCGGAGCGGTCAAAGGTAACCGGCGTATACTGCATCTTATTTGCTTTGAAATAGTCCGCCACGTTCAGCTCGGTATCCGTACCGGCCTGAATACATACGGTTGCGCCATCAAGCTCTTTAGCGCTTTTTAGCCCGGCTTTGTTATGGGTAAGAAAGCCGATGCCGTCATAGTAGTTGACGCCAGCAAACAGGAAGCCCATGCCGCCGTCACGCGAGGAAGTCCATGTGGTGTTGCGTGATAAAATATCGACCTCGCCCGATTGCAGGGCGGTAAAGCGTTCTTTAGCGGTTAGCGGGGTATACTTCACTTTGGTTGCATTGCCGAATAGCGCGGCGGCGGCGGCGCGGCATATATCCACATCCAGGCCGGTAAATTTGCCGTTGGCATCAGCATAGGAAAAGCCAGGCAGACCATCGCTAATCCCGCACTGAATAAATCCTTTCTTCTTAATGGCATCAAGCGTAGCGCCAGCGTGCGCCTGATTCGCTACGGCCAGCAGCGACGCGGTAGCAAACAAAGCGGAAAGCATCATTTTATTCATAAATAATCCTGTGTGGCGTGATCGTATTGTTATGGAGTAACCAGCGCTTTTGCGGCGCTTTTCCTGTCTGTGGCGGTCAGCCATCTACAACTTTGCAAGGAGAATGCCAGAGTTGCAGGATCCTGATTTTTTGTAGGAGTGGTATTAATAACTGCAGGTAACGGAAAAGTTTGGCTACTATCGCGCACCAGTATGAGGCGACGTAAGTCGCCGCGATCACAAAGGGTGCAAACGATTGAAGAGGATGATCGTAATGTGAACTGGCGCGCACATTAAGCGCATCACAAGGTGACGCGCATAAAAAAGCCCGTTAGCGTTACCACCAACGGGCTGTAATAAATTCGGTTAGCTAGTAGAGCGAGGTAGCGCCGGCTGGACGGGTTTTAAAACGGCGATGCAGCCATAAATACTGGCTTGGCGCACGCAGGATTTCCCGCTCAATAATTTTATTCATATAGGCAGCAGCAGCCTGTTCATCGTCCAGCGGATAATCTTCCAGCTGCGGCTGGATCACCAGTTCATAGCCCTGGCCACGCTCTTTACGAATCAACACTACGGTAATCATGGCTGGTTTGGCCATACGGGCCAGCATAAAAGTACCGTTGGTGGTCGCCGCCTGCGGAACGGCGAACAGCGGAGCAAATACGCTGCCTTTAGGACCGTAGTCCTGATCGGGCGCGAACCATACGGCCTCGCCTTGCTTAAGCGCTTTCACCATGCCGCGTAAATCACGGCGATCGATCATTGCCTTATTGGAGCGAGTGCGGCCTTTCGTTTGTACCCATTCCATCAGCTTATTGTTATGAGGCCGATACATAGCCATCATCGGCTGACACAGCCCCATCGTGCGGCCGCCCAGCTCCAGCGACATAAAATGCACGCCAATAATCAGCGCGCCGCGTTTATTTTTCTGCGCCGCATGCAGGTTATGTAAACCATTAACGGTAAACCAGCGCTTCACGCGGGCGTCTGACCAAAACCACGCCATGCCGGTTTCCATCAGGCCCATGCCCAACGATTCAAAATTATGGACGATACGCTGCTCTAACTCATCCGGGCTAAGATCGGGAAAGCAGAGTTCTAAATTACGCCGCGTAATACGTACCCGGCGCGGCAAAAAGCGCATTGAGGTGCGGCCCATCCAGACGCCCAGGCGCTCAAGCAACGGGAAAGGAAGCTGAACCAGCAGAAACAGGATGCCAAGACCGAACCAGGTAAGCCAATAGCGGGGGTGCAACATATCAACGGTAAAACGTGGAGATGATTTCATGACGCTCTCATATGCGTAAAAGAAAGATGTAACGCATAAAGATGCCAATCAGTCGCGGTACAGATTCTCAGACAACAATCGTACTCAGAAGTTAGGCCGGGCGGCTCAACTTTACAAAAAATGGACAATTCTTGAGGTCCAGACATTAAAAAGGCGCATCCGGATGGAGCGCCTTTTTTTCACAGCGGAGAAATTAATTCATGCCGTATTTTTTCAGTTTCTTACGCAGCGTACCGCGGTTGATGCCCATCATCAGGGCTGCACGGGTCTGGTTGCCACGGGTATATTGCATCACCATGTCCAACAGAGGCTGCTCTACTTCAGCCAGTACCAGCTCATACAGATCATTGACATCCTGACCATTCAGTTGAGCAAAATAGTTCTTCAGTGCCTGTTTTACCGAATCACGCAGCGGCTTTTGCGTCACCTGATCCTGTGAGTTAACGGTAGAAACGGTCAGTACGTCAGAATTTACGCGTTGTTCGAACATAGTTCTGTCAGCTCTTTATTTCGTTTACGCAAGTTTTTCGAAGTATGCCTCCAACGCCTCCAGCTGTTCGCTGGCATCCTCAATGGCGTTGAATGTGCGCCGAAACTGGTCGTTTGGGGCGCTCTCCTGGAGATACCAGGAAACGTGTTTTCGTGCAATACGGTATCCCTTGCCGTGACCGTAAAAGTCGTGCAGTTCCCGTATATGCCCGATTAGCAAGCGCTTCACTTCTGCCAGCGGCATGGGTGGGAGCAACTCCCCAGTGTCCAGATAATGCTGGATTTCCCGGAAGATCCACGGTCTTCCCTGAGCGGCGCGTCCTATCATCAGAGCATCAGCTCCCGTATAGTCGAGCACCGCCCTGGCCTTGTGCGGGTCAGTAATGTCTCCGTTCGCGATAACCGGAATGGAAACGTTCTGCTTAACTGTCCGAATGCTGTCGTATTCAGCGTTGCCGTTGAACAAACAGGCGCGGGTACGGCCATGAATGGTCAAAGCCTGGATACCACAACGTTCAGCCAATTGGGCAATTTCAGTGCAATTACGATTATCTCTATCCCAGCCGGTACGAATCTTTAAGGTAACCGGCACCTCTACCGCATTCACCACGGCGGTAAGAATATTCTTTACCACCTCGGGGTATTGCAGCAGCGCAGAGCCTGCCATCTTTCGATTAACTTTCTTAGCCGGGCAGCCCATATTGATATCAATAACCTGAGCGCCGGATGCGACATTAATCCGTGCCGCTTCAGCCATTTCATCAGGATCGCAACCGGCAATCTGCACGGTGCGAACGCCGGGCTCGTCACTATGTACCATACGCAAACGAGATTTATCGCTGGCCCAAACTTCCGGGTTCGACGACATCATCTCGGAAACGGTCATTCCGGCCCCCATCTGATAACAAAGCGTTCTGAAAGGCCTGTCAGTAATACCGGCCATCGGAGCGGCTATCAGTTGATTACGGAGCTGGTGTTGTCCAATGCGCATGAAAGAAGTGACCGTATCTACTCGCAAGGCGGCGTATATTACGCATTTTTTACTGAAGATGAAAGGCCAAACTTTGAACAATCAGCGGGTAAAAATCATGGAAAAGCCGGTTACCCACTGACCCTTTAAACTTTACCTTTTAAAAACATGCAGTTAAAAAAATGCGCTTGAATTGTGAGCAAAGATTTTTATTAAAATGTGATCTCATCCACAAGATAAAAGCGCCTTTTCGCCGCTTAAAACCAGAGATATGACGCCAGTAACGCGCCTGAAACCGGCTATGGCTTTAAAGAGCGGCGCATCATTGCGTTATTTGCCGACCATGAAGCGGCTGCAACGGACGGTTATTCGCGTGACGCAGCGCTTGCGCAAAATGCGCCAGCTGTGTTTCAGATGCCTCTACCGGCTGCTTCATCACCAGCCATATAACGCCTTCCGTGCAAGGCGGCGTGGTCAGTGAGCCGCTGAAACGGTAATAATGTTTATCCTGCGGAAAAAGCGATTCTAAAGAGAAGGGTTGATTCAATGCTTTTTCTTGGTTTTGCTGTTGCGGCAAGGCAGCAAGCATCATTTCCAGCGCCGGGTTGGCCTTACCGGCTACCAGCATGACGGCGATAACCACCAGTTCATTGTCGCTGTTAGCCTGCACGAAATGCACCTCCAGCGGAAAGCTTTGGCCGTTAATATGATTCTCGCTGGGCGTATGAAAATGAAATTGCTTTAACTCCCAACGTTGCCTGTCCAGCATAAAGCTGTTTCCATCCTCAACGGCGATTTGAATCGTGTGCCCGTTGTTGATGATGCTTTTGGCACGCGTGGAGAATTTAAAGTTTAACGGCGGCAGGTTTCCCGCTATGGGATTTCTGATATCAATGGGTGACTGGTACATACCCTTATTGCAGAAAAACCACTGTTTGCTCAGTTCGCCCCAGTGCTCAGGCGAGGTATTTCCCTCATATGACCATTGATTTTCTGCAAGCGCTGATGTCGTCCAGGCCAGCGGCAAGCTCAGCAGTGCGGTGGTTATTTTTTGCATCTTTATATCCCTTTTTGGTTTATCAGTGGCGTCTCAGCGCCTTCCCGGTTAAAGCAGCGAAGCCCTAATCCGTACTGATAGTACAAAAAATAACCACGTCTTTATTAATAGAAAAGAGGAAAAGGGAAATGGCGCGTTGCGATAGCCGCTCACAACGCGCTGGAAGGCTAAGGATTAGCGGCGGATACCGGTAATGCGGCACCACTCTTCTTTTTCAGCTACGGGATCGAGCGCAAAGTGTTCCGTGTAAGCTTCACAAACGCTTTCAGCCTGGCTTGCAAGAATACCTGACAGGCCTAAATGGCCGCCGGGCTTCGGCAGGACGCTGATAAGCGGCGCCAGCTCGCGTAGCGGCCCGGCAAGGATATTCGCTACCACAACATCGGCGCTCAGATTGTCCGGCTGCTGGTGGGGCAGATAGAGCGCTAAGCGATCGGACACGCCATTACGTTCAGCGTTATCGCGGCTGGCCTGAATGGCCTGCGGATCGATATCAATCCCAATCGCCTGAGCGGCGCCAAGCTTCAGTGCCGCGATAGCCAGAATACCGGAGCCGCAGCCGAAATCGATAACGGTCTTGCCCTGCAAATCCAGGCCATCAAGCCAGCTCAGGCACATTGCGGTGGTAGGGTGCGTGCCGGTTCCGAAAGCGAGCCCCGGATCGAGCATTACGTTAACCGCATGCGGATCGGGCACGTCACGCCAGCTTGGACAGATCCACAAACGTTGTCCAAAGCGCATCGGATGAAAGTTTGCCATCCATTCGCGTTCCCAGTCCTTATCTTCGATCTGTTCGATCTTATGGCGAAAGCCTTTGCCCAGCAGCGGATCCTGTTCCAGCAGGCTAACGATCTCCGCCATATCCGTTTCGGCATCAAACAGGCCGATAGCGTCGGTGTCGCCCCACAGGCGCGTCTCGCCCGGCAGCGGCTCAAATACCGGCGTATCGTGAGTATCCTGGAAGGTTACCGACACGGCACCCTGTTCCATTAACAGGTCACCCAGCGCTTCTGCATCCGCGCCGGTTGTGTTGATCTTAATTTGTATCCAGGGCATAGCGATTCTCTTTATTCATACAGTGAAGAGGCGTCCGGCGCTGAAGCCGAACGCCCAAACAGGTTACCGATAATAAATGCCAGCAGGCTTAATAGCAGGGCCGGCACGATAGGATGAAAGCCTCCCGGCTGCAGCTGCAGCGCCGCCAGCAGGGTATAACAGGACGCACCGACAATCATGGCGCTCAGGGCGCCCGCCGCATTGGCTTTTTCCCAGTAAAGGCCTAACACCAGCGGCCACAGAAAGACCGCCTCCAGCCCGCCAAACGCCAGCAAATTCAGCCAGATCAGCATATCGGGCGGATTCCACGCGGCCAGCAGCAGTAAAACCCCCAGCACCAGCGTAACGATGCCGGACAGGCGCCGCAGCCGTGGCTCGTTATCCATCTGTTGCGGATAGAGACGCAGGTAGAGATCTTTAACGATCGTCGCAGAGGATTGCAGCAGCTGAGCGTTGATCGTTGACATGATCGCCGCCATCGGCGCAGCCAGAAAGATCCCGGCGGCGAACGGCGGCAGCACGGTAAGCATCAGTACAGGAATAACGCGATCCGGGATTGCCAGATCGGGCAGGATCGCCCGGCCCAGCGCACCCGCCAGATGCATACCAAATACCAGCAGCGAAACGACAAGGGTGCCAACGATAATGCCGCGATGTACTGCCTTGCTGTCTTTATAGGAGATACAGCGCACTGCGGTATGCGGCAGGCCGATAACGCCAAAGCAGACCAGTACCATAAAAGAAGAAAGAAAAGTGGGCGTAATAATGTTATCGACACCCTGCGGCGTAACCAGGCGCGGGTCGATATGTTGCAGCTTGCTGATGGCGGCGTGCATACCGCCTGCCGCATGCACGACGGCGAACAGCAGCAAAAAGGTGCCGATCAGCATCACCAGACCCTGCATCGCATCGTTCAGCACGCTGGCGCGAAAGCCGCCGAAAGCGGTATAGAGCGCGATGGTGCCGCCGAAGATCAGCAAACCGGTATCGTATGGAATACCCGCTGCGCTTTCCAGCAGCCGGGCTCCGCCGATAAACTGTACGGTCATGGCGCCAATAAACGCCACCAGCAGGCTAAGGCTGGCCAGCCAGACCAGCAGCGGGCTGCGGTAGCGGGCGTAAAGCATGTCATTGAGCGTAACCGCATTATAACGCCGCGCCAGGATGGCGAACTTTTTACCCAGCACGCCAAGCGATAACCAAACGGCAGGTACCTGAATCATCGCTAACAGCACCCAGCCCAGCCCATATTTATATGCCGCGCCGGGCCCGCCAATAAAGGAGCTGGCGCTGATATAGGTCGTGGTCAGCGTCATCGCCAGCACGAAGCCGCCCATGGAGCGACCGCCAAGAAAATATTCGTTAAGGAAGTTTCCCTGACGGCGCTTGCGCATCGCATAGACCGAAAGCAGGGCGATCAACAGCAGGTAACCGAGCAGGGGAAGAATAACTTCAGCTTTCATCATCATCCTCCAGCGGAATATCACGGAAGCAGACGCGAATCATCAACCAGCAAAGCAGAATAAACAGCAGCGGCGCAAACAGGCAGGAAAGCTCAAACCAGCGCGGCAGGCCGGTGAAGCCGGGTTGCATACCGCCCAGCCAGGCACAAAGCGCCCAGACGGCAAGATAAGCCACTGCCAGCCAGAAAGAGCAGCGGGCCTCACGGTGTGCCTGAATAAAGCGCGTATCGACAGAAGTGCTTTTCATCATCAGCAAAACCAGAAAGAAAAAAGGCCGGACAAGCCGGCCTCAGACAGGGCAACAGGAAGTTATTTCTCTGCCAGACCCAGCTTTTTCTCCAGATAGTGGATATTGGTGCCACCATGCTGGAAGTTTTCATCGCACATGATCTTCATCTGCAGTTCGACGTTAGTTTTAATCCCGTCGATGATCAGTTCAGCCAGCGCGTTTTTCATGCGGGCAATAGCCACATCACGGTTTTCACCGTAGGTAATCAGCTTGCCAATCATGGAATCGTAGTACGGCGGCACGGTGTAACCGGCATAAATATGCGATTCCCAACGCACGCCGAAGCCACCCGGCGCATGGAAGCGCGTGATTTTGCCCGGACTTGGCAGGAAGGTGTTGGGATCTTCCGCGTTAATACGGCATTCCATCGCGTGGCCTTTAACCACGACTTCTTCCTGTTTGATCGACAGCGGCTGGCCTGCAGCGACACGCAGCTGTTCTTTGATCAGATCCACGCCGGTGATCATCTCGGTAACCGGATGCTCAACCTGAATACGGGTGTTCATCTCGATAAAGTAGAATTCACCGTTTTCATACAGGAACTCAAAAGTCCCCGCGCCGCGATAGCCGATCTCAACGCACGCCTGGGTGCAGCGCTCGCCGATATAACGGCGCATTTCTGCGGTAATGCCCGGTGCCGGCGCTTCTTCCACCACTTTCTGGTGACGGCGCTGCATAGAACAGTCGCGTTCAGCCAGATAGATAGCGTTGCCCTGACCGTCAGCCAACACCTGAATTTCGATGTGGCGCGGATTCTCCAGGTATTTCTCCATGTAAACCATGTCGTTGTTGAAAGCGGCTTTCGCTTCCGCACGCGTCATGTTGATGGAGTTTTCCAGCTCTTTATCACTGCGGACAACGCGCATACCGCGTCCGCCGCCGCCGCCGGAGGCTTTGATAATTACCGGGTAGCCGATGCGTTTAGCAATCGCGCGGTTCTTATCCATATCATCGCCCAGCGGGCCATCAGAACCGGGTACGCACGGAACGCCAGCTTTTTTCATCGCGCTAATCGCGGAAACTTTATCGCCCATCAGACGAATCGTTTCGGCACGAGGACCGATGAAAATAAAGCCGGAGCGCTCAACCTGCTCGGCAAAGTCAGCGTTTTCTGACAGGAAGCCGTAGCCTGGGTGAATGGCGACCGCGCCGGTGATTTCCGCAGCGGAGATCAGCGCCGGGATATTCAGATAGCTTTTTACTGACGGCGCCGGGCCGATACAAACGGTCTCATCAGCCAGCAGCACATGTTTCAAATCACGATCCGCAGTGGAGTGTACCGCAACGGTTTTGATGCCCAGTTCTTTACAGGCACGCAAAATACGCAGGGCAATCTCACCACGGTTGGCAATAACAATTTTATCCAGCATGGTTCGCCTCGTTATTCGATGACGACCAGCGGCTCGTCAAACTCAACAGGTTGACCGCTCTCGACCAGGATAGCTTTAACCACGCCCGCCTTATCTGCTTCGATCTGATTCATCATTTTCATGGCTTCAACGATGCACAGGGTATCGCCGATATTCACCTTCTGGCCGACTTCAACAAACGCTTTAGCGTCCGGGCTTGGGGTGCGGTAGAACGTCCCGACCATCGGTGAGCGAACAATGTGACCACTCAGTTCAGCGGCGGCAGGCGCTTCGATAGCCGGCGCGCTGGCTGGGGCAACGGCGGTAGCCAGCGCCGGCTGCGGAGCCGGTACGGCGTAAGCCTGTTGCATCATGGGATAAGGAGCGGCTGCAGGTGCGCGGCTGATACGAACTGATTCTTCGCCTTCGGAAATTTCAAGTTCAGCGATACCGGATTCTTCAACCAGTTCGATCAGTTTTTTAATCTTACGAATATCCATGAGTGTGGTTCCGTACTCTGTTTAATTTGATTTTGACAGGCGTTTTACTGCCGTTTGTAAAGCCCAGGAGTAACCGTCGACGCCAAGTCCACAGATTACACCGGCAGCAATATCAGAAAGCCAGGAATGGTGGCGGAAAGGCTCGCGGGCATGCACATTGGTGATATGCACCTCGATAAAGGGAATATCCACCGCCAGCAACGCATCACGTAGCGCTACGCTGGTATGAGTGAATGCCGCCGGGTTGATAATGATGTAATCAACGTTGCCTCTCGCCTCGTGAATACGATCAATCAGAACGTGTTCTGCATTCGACTGTAAATGGCTTAACTTCACATTCAGTTCGCTGGCCTGCGAGGTCAGATCGTCTACGATCCCAGACAGCGTGGTATGCCCATATTTATCTGGCTCACGCGTTCCCAATAAATTGAGGTTGGGGCCATTCAAGAGCAGAATATGAAAATTATGCGCCATTTTGCTGCTATCTCCTGCAATAAGTGAGGCATCGCGTAAAATACCTCGTGAAAAGCCATTTGTCACCTTTCTGAAGTGAAAAAGAGGCTTTCATAGCAACCGAAGCCGGGCATTATATCTATTTCGTTACTTTTCGCAGCTAAATACTGGTCTTATCTGCGGAGTTTATCAACGCGAGCGGGAAAAGTTTTTGCGGAGTTATACAGATATGTGGGATGCGGCACAGATTATGCCGCTATTTAGACCACCAACGGCGAAATTTCTTATAACGCCAGGCCAGCAAGATGAACGCCAGCAGCGCATAAATAAGCGGCTGCGGGGAAACCACTTTTACCGACCAGAGATAGTGTATTGGCGCAAGAATGGCGACCAGGTAAATAAAGTTATGCAACGTTTGCCAGCGAGGCCCCAGTTGGCGCTGGAATTTCTGCAACGAGGTTGCCGCCAGCGCCAGCAGGATCGCCCAGCTAATAATGCCCAGCGTTAAATAAGGACGTAAAATTAACTCCGATCCCAGCAGCGATAAATTACTGAGGCCCAGCTCCAACAGCGCATAGCTCAGCAGGTGCAGCGTGGCCCAGGCAAAGCACCATAAACCCAGCAGGCGCCGCACGCGAACTAATAGCGGCTGGCGACCATAGCGCGCCAGTGGCGTAACCAGCAGCGTAGCGAGCAAAAATTTCAGCGCCATGCGGCCGGTAAAATGCTGAATATCTTTCGCCGGATCGGCGCTAAATCCGCTGCCCTGCAGGACGGAAAATATCAGCCACAGCAAGGGCAGCAATCCTGCCAGATGCAGCAAAACTTTCAGGCCCGTTATCTGCTTTAACGTCAGGCGCATTCAGTAATTCTCTCTTAAATCGAGCCCGTGGTAGAGCGACGCGACCTGCTCGCCATAGCCGTTAAATAACAGAGTCGGCTGCCGTTTGACGTCCAGAATGCCGCCGCTGCCAATAAAGCGCTCGCTGGCCTGCGACCAACGCGGATGATCCACATGCGGGTTTACGTTGGCAAAAAAACCGTACTCATTTGGCGCCAGCTGATTCCAGGTCGTCGTCGGCCGATCGCGCGTCAGTGCAATATGAACAATAGATTTAATGCCTTTAAAACCATATTTCCACGGCACCGTCAGGCGAATCGGCGCGCCATTCTGCGGTGGGAGCGCTTTCCCATAAACCCCAGTGGAAAGCAGCGTTAGCGGATGCATCGCTTCATCCAGGCGTAACCCTTCCACATAAGGATAATCCAGCCCGCCGCCAATAAATCGATCCTTTTGTCCAGGCATCTGATCGGGAGCGTAAAGCGTTTGAAAAGTGACATAGCGTGCATGGCTGGTCGGCTCGGCCGCTTTGAGCAGCGCGCCCAGTTCGAAACCAATCCAGGGAATCACCATCGACCAGGCTTCAACGCAGCGCATACGATAAATACGCTGCTGCTGGGGAAAACGTTTAAAAATATCGTCCATATCCAGCGTGAGCGGTTTTGCCACTTCACCATCGATGCGGATTTTCCAGTTTTCCGTTTTTAGCGTGCCGGCGTTGGCGGCGGGGTCCGCTTTATCCAGGCCAAATTCGTAGAAATTATTGTAGCCGCTGACCTTTTCTTCCGGCGTTAGCGGCAGCGCCGCCTGCCAGGCTTCGGGCTTGCTGAAATCCAGCGGGCGGCCTGCGGGCGCGGGCGGGCGATCGTTGCCCTTAAACCAGGAAAGTACGTCGGCACGCGCGATCCCCGGAACGCTGAGCGCCGCCGCGCTCAAACCCAGCGCCTTAAGCACCTGACGACGCTGCTGATAGAAAATACTTTCGGGGGTTACATCAGCTTCGGTCAGCTTATTCACCGGCTTCATGGCTTTACTCCTGTGCAGGCTCCCCGCAGCGTCGGCGGGAAACGGATAACTAAGCATGAAGCAAAACATGGCTCCCGTGCACCTGGTTACGCAAAAATATGAAATTTCCTGGCTCGGTTTATGCCTGGCCGATTTTTACCAGCGT
Organism: Mixta theicola; assembly: GCF_002895925.1. Lineage (GTDB taxonomy): Bacteria > Pseudomonadota > Gammaproteobacteria > Enterobacterales > Enterobacteriaceae > Mixta > Mixta theicola. Next base: position 15,654 of record NZ_NWUO01000011.1, read on the forward strand.
GCGGCCCGTCACTTTATTATCCAGCAGGCGCTGGGCGGCAACGATAGCTTCCGATAAGGTCACCTCCGTGGTGGCCTGTTGGTAAAAGCTGACCGGCACCGTTTTGACCAGTCGTTTCCAGGCCTCGATACGGCGGCCCGCTGGCGTTTGCACCGAATCAACGCCCTGCAGACGAACATTGCGCAGGATAAAAGGCATCACTGTGGCAGGCAGTGCAAATCCTCCGGCCAAACCACAGGCGGCCACCACGCCGGAATAGCGCATTTGCGCCAGCACGCTGGCCAGCACCTTATCACCGACGGTATCAATCGCACCTGCCCAGCGCTGTTTCTCCAGCGGGCGGCTTTCGGCCGTAAACTCGCTGCGCGGCAGCACATTAACGGCGCCGAGCTGATGCAAATAATCGGTATTACTTTCCCGGCCGCTGACGGCGGTAACCTGATAACCCAGCGCGCTGAGCAAGGCGATTGCCGTACTGCCGACGCCGCCGCTGGCGCCGGTCACCAGCACCTCACCTTTATCTGGCGTAATGCCGCCTTCTTCCAGCGCCATTACGCACAGCATCGCGGTAAAACCCGCGGTGCCCAAAATCATCGCCTGACGCTCCGTCAGCCCTTCCGGCAACGGCACCAGCCAGTCGCCATTGACCCGCGCCTGTTCCGCCAGGCCGCCCCAGTGCGTTTCGCCAACGCCAAAGCCGGTCAATAAGACCTGCTGCCCCACGTGAAAACGGGGATCTTCGCTGTGATGCACGGTACCGGAAAAGTCGATGCCGGGCACCATCGGAAACTGGCGAATAATTTTGCCTTTACCGGTAATCGCCCGCGCATCTTTATAGTTAATGCCCGACCAGTTAATATTCACCGTCACGTTACCCGGCGGCAGCTGCTGCGGCGAAATATCACTCAAGGCTACGTGGTAAGCGCCGTCAGATTGCTCAATCAGTAAAGCCTGCATGGGATTCTCCTGAATTTTATTATTCAATGGTAACGATAAGTTCTCTGGCAACTATACTCGCCGAAGAGTAGCAGAGGTTGACCAGCCGCAAATAAATCCAGGCTATTGATTATGTTATCGCTGGCGACGCGAATGACGTCAGAATATTTACCATCCTGCACCCGCTTCTGATTGTCATGGCGTGGTCATAACCGCAGTGAAAAAGGCACAGGGATGCGATTAACTACAAAACTTTCAGCGTTTATTACGCTGCTTATTACTCTGGCAATAGTATTCATGTTGGCAGGCTGCACGCTGAGCTTTTTTTGGCTACGCAGCGAATGGGCCGAACAGCAGGTGCAGGCGCTGACAACGGAAGTCGATCAGGCGCTGCTAACGCAGAGCCCTACCGAACTGGCGCCCTGGCTGCGGCGTACGATGTCGCTGATGGATATAGAACGGCTACGGATCATTGGAAAAAAAGAGGTTATTCTTTCGCTTTCCCACCGCCAGTATCCTTTACTGGATGATGTTCCCAATCGCTTTCGCCGTTACGATCTGCCGCTGCTGCATCAGCAGGGCTGGGTACTGCGCGTTGAGCTGCTCGATCCGGCGAATACCTGGTTTAGATCCTTTATCGGCTCCTCGACGATTATTGCCGTCGTGCTGGTGGCGGCCTTTATGCTGCTGCTGCTGGTGCCCACGCATCGCTGGTTATGGCGGCAGCTCAAGGGGATGGAAAGCCTGGAAAAGCGTGCAGAACGGATTATTGCGGGCGAGCGGCGCGGTATCGGGCGCGGCAATGTAAATGAATGGCCGTCGAAAGCCTCTACGGCAATCGATCTGCTGCTGGACAATCTGCAGGAGGCGGGCGAGCAGCGTACCCGAATTGATACTTTAATCCGTGCGTTTACCGCTCAGGATGCCGCTACCGGCCTGAACAACCGGCTGTTTTTTGATAATCAGCTGGCGACGCTATTAGAAGATCAGGAAAAAGTGGGCACTCACGGCGTGGTAATGATGATCCGTCTGCCTGATTTTGACAGCCTGAGTGAAAAATGGGGCAGCGGCGCGGTACAGGATTATCTCTTTTCGCTGGTCAATATGCTGTCGACGTTTGTCATGCGCTATCCCGGCGCGCTGCTGGCACGTTATTTTCGCAGCGATTTTATGGTGCTGCTGCCGCACCGCACGTTAAAAGAGGCGGACGGCATCGCCGCACAGCTGGTTAAAGCGGTCGATGCGCTGCCGCCTACGGCAATGATTGATCGGCAAAATATGCTTCATATTGGCATCAGCGCCTGGCGCAGCGGACAAACTACCCAGCAGGTGATGGAGAGCGTTGAGCAGGCCACGCGCCATGCTTCGTTGCAGGGCGGTAACACATGGGCGACGGCAGAAGGCGCGGATGTGGACGGCGGGCGCGGCAGCGTGAAATGGCGCACGCTGCTGGAGCATACGCTGAAGCGCGGCGGGCCACGGCTTTATCAGAAACCTGCCGTGTTGCGCGATGGACGCGTCCATCATCGTGAAATGCTGCCGCGAATTTTTGACGGCGAAAAAGAGCTGCTGGCTGCCGAGTTTATGCCGCTGGTACAGCAGATGGGGCTGGCAGAAGCTTACGATCGCCAGCTAATGCAGCGCATCATGGAGCTCTCCGCCTGCTGGCCGGAAGAGACGCTGGCGGTGCCGGTTACCATCGATTCGTTATTACAGCCTGCGTTCCAGCGAACGCTGCGCGATATGCTGCTACAGTGTACAAAATCGCAGCGGCAGCGTTTTTTATTTGAACTTGCTGAGGCGGAAGTGTGTCAACACTTCAATCGATTGCAACCGGCGTTACGATTGATCAAGGGTTTTGGCTGCCGTTTGGCAGTCAGCCAGGCCGGATTAACGGTGGTCAGCACCGCCTATATTACCCAGGCGGGCGTTGAGCTTATTAAGCTTCATCCGGGGCTGGTGCGTAATATTGAGCGACGCACGGAAAACCAGCTGTTTGTAAAGAGTTTACTGGAAGTGTGTACTATGACACCGGCGCAGGTTTTTGCCGCAGGCGTCAGGACGCGGGAAGAGTGGCAAACGCTGTCAGCGCTTGGCGTGGCGGGCGGACAGGGCGACTTTTTCTCGACTTCCCAGCTGGTTAACAGCAACGTGAAAAAATATTCGCAAAGAGTTCGGGTTTAGCCGGATGATTTGACATAATGGCGCGCGGTTATGGAGCCAGCGGCTGTTTGCGGCGGCCAAGCGCCGTGGAATTTAAATGTTAGATTTTATAACTGTTATGTCCGCTTGCCAGCCCGATTTTGAGGGTATTTAGCTATTTTTTCGGCCGAATATTGTTGCATCGCTTCGATGACTTGGTAACAAGCGCGAGATAGCGTGATTTTTCACCGAAGTAGAACGTTTTTGCGCCTTGTGGCGGCTTCGCGTGGTTGGTAAAGTAAGCGGATTTTATTTTCCGCCCCCAGCTTGCAGGATTATCCTTTAGTATGTTTAAAAAATTTCGTGGCATGTTTTCCAACGACTTGTCCATTGACCTGGGTACCGCGAATACCCTGATTTACGTCAAAGGCCAGGGTATCGTACTGAATGAGCCCTCAGTCGTTGCCATCCGCCAGGATCGTGCCGGCTCTCCTAAGAGCGTTGCGGCTGTTGGTCATGATGCAAAACAGATGCTTGGTCGTACGCCGGGCAATATTGCCGCTATTCGTCCAATGAAAGACGGCGTAATCGCTGATTTCTTTGTTACTGAGAAAATGCTGCAGCACTTTATTAAGCAGGTGCATAGCAACAGTTTTATGCGTCCCAGCCCGCGCGTGCTGGTATGCGTTCCGGTCGGCGCAACCCAGGTTGAGCGCCGCGCAATCCGTGAGTCGGCGCAGGGAGCAGGCGCGCGTGAAGTCTTCCTGATTGAAGAACCGATGGCTGCCGCTATCGGCGCAGGCCTGCCGGTATCTGAAGCAACCGGTTCTATGGTGGTGGATATTGGTGGCGGTACTACCGAGGTTGCGGTTATTTCCCTTAACGGCGTGGTCTACTCCTCTTCCGTACGTATCGGCGGCGATCGTTTTGATGAAGCTATTATTAATTATGTGCGCCGTAACTACGGTTCACTGATTGGTGAAGCTACCGCGGAACGTATCAAGCATGAAATCGGTTCTGCCTATCCGGGTGATGAAGTCCGCGAGATCGAAGTGCGCGGGCGTAATCTGGCTGAAGGCGTGCCGCGTGGCTTTACGCTTAATTCCAACGAAATCCTGGAAGCCCTGCAGGAGCCGCTGACCGGCATTGTTAGCGCCGTGATGGTTGCGCTTGAGCAGTGCCCACCGGAGCTGGCGTCCGATATTTCAGAGCGCGGCATGGTTCTGACCGGCGGCGGCGCGCTGCTGCGTAATCTTGACCGACTGCTGATGGAAGAGACCGGCATTCCGGTCGTGGTGGCTGAAGATCCGTTGACCTGTGTCGCACGTGGCGGCGGTAAAGCGTTGGAAATGATCGACATGCACGGCGGCGATTTGTTCAGCGAAGAATAATCTGCCAGAAGGGAGTACGCGACGAAAGCCACACTCCCTTTTTTTGATGTCGGGGAATACGCAGAGTTTATGAAGCCAATTTTCAGCAGGGGGCCCTCCCTGCAGCTCCGCCTTTTTCTGGCGGTTATTGTGGCCATCGGCATCATTGTTGCCGACAGCCGCGTGGGTTCGTTTACCCAAATCCGTAACTATATGGACACGGCCGTAAGTCCATTCTATTTTCTGGCCAATGGGCCACGACAAATTCTGGACAGCGTTGCTGAAACGCTGGCCTCTCGCCAGCAGCTGGAACAGGAAAATAAAGCGCTGCAGCGCGAACTCTTTCTGAAAAATAGCGAGCTGCTGATGCTGGGACAATACCGGCAGGAAAATGCACGTCTGCGCGAGCTGTTAGGATCGCCGCTGCGTCAGGATGAGCATAAAATGGTGACCCAGGTGATTTCTACCGGCACCGATCCCTATACCGATCAGGTGGTGATTGATAAAGGCAGCGTGAACGGCGTCTATGAAGGCCAGCCGGTCATTAGCGATAAAGGCGTCGTGGGGCAGGTTATTGCGGTGGGCCAGATGACCAGCCGCGTACTGCTTATTTGTGATGCGTCTCATGCCTTGCCGATTCAGGTGCTGCGTAATGATATTCGCGTTATCGCCGCCGGCAACGGCTGCACGGAAGAACTGCAGCTGGAGCATCTGCCGGGCAATACCGATATTCGCGTGGGCGATGTGTTGGTCACTTCCGGCCTCGGCGGCCGTTTCCCGGAAGGTTATCCGGTCGCGGTGGTATCTTCAGTGAAGGTGGATACGCAGCGTGCCTATACGGTTATTCAGGCGCGTCCAACGGCAGGGCTGCAGCGTCTGCGCTATTTGCTATTGCTGTGGGGCGCGGATCGTAACGGTGATATGCCGATGGCGCCGGATGAAGTCCATCGGGTGGCGAACGAGCGTTTGATGCAGATGATGCCGCAGGTGCTGCCGCCAGCCGGAGTCATGGGGCCGCCGTTGCCGCCTGAAGCCGAAGGCGCGCCAGCACAGGATAAGCCATCAGCGGATAGCCGAGCTGCCGTACCGGGCAGCCAGCCCGCCGCGCCGGGAGGCCGTCCTTGAGCCGCTATCGCAGCCATGGCCGCTGGGTTATCTGGCTATCCTTCCTGGTGGCGCTGATACTGCAAATTATGCCGTGGCCGGACAATTTCTATATGTTTCGTCCTTCCTGGCTGCTGCTGATCCTGATCTACTGGCTACTGGCGCTACCGCATCGGGTTAGCGTCGGCACCGGTTTTTTGATGGGCGGCATTATGGATCTTATCTCCGGCTCTACGCTGGGCGTACGGGCGCTGGCGCTTAGCATTATCGCTTATCTGGTCGCTTTCAAATTTCAGCTTTTCCGTAACCTGGCGTTGTGGCAACAGGCGTTAATGGTTATGGTGCTGTCGCTGGCGATGGATGTCATTGTTTTCTGGGCTGAGTTTTTAGTTATCAATATTTCGTTCCGACCAGAGATTTTCTGGAGTAGCGTGGTGGACGGTATTTTGTGGCCCTGGCTATTCTTATTGATGAGAAAGATTCGTCGTCAATTCGCCGTTCAGTAAGGACAACTATGTTATCCCTTTATCTTGCCTCCGGTTCACCGCGTCGTCGTGAACTGCTGACGCAGCTTGGCCTGCATTTTGAGCGTGTGATGACTAACGTGGAGGAGCTGCGCCGCGAGAAAGAGAGCGCGCAGCACTACGTGCGTCGGCTGGCGCGTGAAAAAGCCCAGGCGGGCGTTGCGGCGGCAGCGCAGGATCTGCCGGTACTGGGCGCAGATACGATTGTGGTGCTGAATGGCGAAGTATTGGAAAAGCCGCGCGATGCGGTGCATGCTGTGGAGATGCTGACGCGCCTGTCCGGCCAGACGCACCAGGTGCTGACGGCAGTGGCGCTGGCGGATCGTCAGCATGAACTTGACTGTCTGGTCGCCACGGACGTGACCTTCCGGTTGCTGACGCCGCAGGATATTCGCGATTACATCGCCAGCGGCGAACCGATGGATAAGGCGGGCGCATACGGTATTCAGGGGCTGGGCGGCAATTTTGTCAGAAAAATTAACGGAAGCTATCACGCCGTGGTTGGCTTGCCGCTGGTGGAAACCAGCGAACTGTTCAGCCATTTTCAATCGTTGCGTGAGGTAAGTAAGAGGACATGATGACGGCTGAGCTACTGGTTAACGTCACGCCATCAGAAACGCGCGTGGCCTATATTGACGGCGGTATCCTGCAGGAAATCCATATTGAACGCGAAGCGAAGCGCGGCATCGTCGGCAATATCTATAAAGGCCGCGTGAGCCGGGTTCTGCCGGGCATGCAGGCCGCCTTTGTGGACATTGGCCTGGATAAAGCGGCGTTTCTTCATGCCTCCGATATTATGCCGCATACCGAATGCGTGGCTGGCGAAGAACAGAAGAATTTCAGCGTCAGAGATATTGCGGAGCTGGTGCGCCAGGGACAGGATCTGATGGTGCAGGTGGTGAAAGATCCGCTTGGCACCAAAGGCGCGCGCCTCACCACCGATATTACATTGCCTTCGCGCTATTTGGTGTTTATGCCGGGCGCCTCTCACGTTGGCGTATCGCAGCGCATTGAAAGTGAAGCCGAGCGCGATCGTCTGAAAGCGGTGGTTTCTGCCTGGTGCGACGAGCAGGGCGGATTTATCATTCGCACGGCGGCGGAAGGCATTGGCGAAGATGAGCTGGCGCAGGATGCCGCTTTTCTTAAGCGCCTGTGGACCAAAGTTATCGAGCGGAAAAAGCGCAATAAAACGCGCTGTCGCCTGTATGGCGAGCTGGCGCTGGCGCAGCGCGTGCTGCGTGATTTCGCCGGTGCCGCGCTCGATCGCATCCGCGTTGATTCACGGCTGACTTATGAACTACTGCTGGAATTCACCTCCGAATATATGCCGGAAATGACGGCCAAGCTGGAGCATTACAGCGGTCGCCAGCCGATTTTCGATCTGTATGATGTGGAAAATGAAATTCAGCGCTCGCTCGATCGCAAGGTCGAGCTGAAATCGGGCGGCTACCTGATTATCGACCAGACGGAAGCGATGACGACGATCGATATTAATACCGGCGCTTTCGTGGGTCACCGCAATCTGGATGAAACCATCTTTAACACCAATATCGAAGCGACGCAGGCGATCGCGCGCCAGCTGCGGCTGCGTAATCTCGGCGGCATTATCATTATCGATTTTATCGATATGAATAATGAAGAGCATCGCCGCCGCGTACTGCATTCGCTGGACAGCGCGCTCAGTAAAGATCGGGTGAAAACCAGCATCAACGGTTTTTCCGCGCTGGGGCTGGTGGAGATGACGCGCAAGCGTACCCGCGAAAGCATTGAGCATGTGCTGTGTCAGGACTGCCCGGTCTGTAAAGGACGCGGCACGCTGAAAACCGTCGAAACCGTCTGCTACGAAATCATGCGTGAAATCGTGCGCGTCCATCATGCCTATGACTCCGATCGCTTTTTGGTCTATGTTTCGCCCACCGTTGGTGAAGCGCTGAAAAGCGAAGAGTCGCATGCGCTGGCCGAAGTGGAGCTGTTTGTCGGCAAGCAGGTAAAAGTGCAGATCGAGCCGCTTTATACCCAGGAGCAGTTTGACGTCGTGATGATGTAAAATCTGGTTAATATTTTGGTCGGCAATTGACGATTTCTCTCCAGTCAAGCGCTAAAAATGCGCGTCTGTTTCAGGTAAACTCCGCTGACCTGATTCTCCCTGACTGCTGCAACGGCACGTTCGGGAATATGAGCCAGCTTATTCATCCGTTCAGTTTGCGCAAAACAAGGAGAGGAGTGTGAGGCAACTGCCCAGGATCCTGTTACTTACAGGCGCTGCGGTAATCGTTATCGTTGCGCTACTGGTCAGTGGCTTGCGGCTGGTGATGCCGCAGTTAAAACACCATCGCAGTGCGCTGTTCAGCGCCGTTTCCTCTGCGACCGGTTTAAAAATCGATGCCGCCTCGCTGCAGGGGCGTTGGGAAAACTTTGGCCCAACGCTGGATATGCATCGGCTGGCGGTTTCCCTGCCTGACGGCGGTTCGCTGGATATTGGCCGCGTTACGCTGGCGCTGGATGTCTGGCAGTCTCTGCTGCATGCCCGCTGGCAGTTTCGTGAGCTGACCTTCTGGCAGCTCGATCTCGATAGCCTTTCGCCGCTTATCAGCAATGATGAACATAACCACACGCTGAAGGCGGGACAAATCAACGAACTTTTCCTGCGGCAGTTCGATCATTTTGATCTGCGCGATAGCCGTATTCGTTTCCAGACGCTTTCCGGGCAGCGCGCCGAGCTGACGATCCCGCGTCTGAGCTGGCTGAATGAAAAAGCGCGTCACCGTGCGGAAGGGGAAGTCAGCCTCTCCAGCTTTACCGGCCAACATGGCGTGGTACAGGTACGCTTAGATCTGCATGATGAAAACGGCCTGCTGAACGATGGGCGCATCTGGCTACAGGCGGATGATATGGACCTGAAGCCCTGGCTGGGGCGATGGATGCGCGATAACACCACGCTTCAGAGCGCGCGCTTCAGTCTGGCCGCCTGGCTTAGCCTGAAGGAGGGGGAAGTCTATGATGGTGATGTCTGGCTGAAACAGGGGGGCGCGCGCTGGCAGGGCGATAAGCAACCGCATCTGCTGGAGGTGGATAACCTGACGATGCATCTGGCGCGTTGGCGCAGCGGCTGGACATTAACCGTACCGCAAAACAGCCTACGTACCGACGGTCAGCCGTGGCCAGAAGGGCATTTTTCTCTGGCCTGGCTACCGCAGCACACTATCGGTCCGGAGCCGCAAAGCGTGGAAGAGCTGCGCGTGCGCGCCACCGGGCTTAATCTTCAGCGGCTGGAGCCGTTAATTCCGTTATTCTCTCGCCTGACGCCGCAGCTGCTGGAAAACTGGCGTACCCTGCAGCCGCAGGGGCAAATCGATGCGCTGGCGCTGGATATTCCGCTGCAGCAGCCGGAGCAAAGCCGTTTCCAGGCGCGCTGGCACGATTTAAGCTGGCAGCACTGGCAGCTGCTGCCCGGCACGCAGCATGCCACCGGCAAACTGAGCGGCAGCCTGCCGGATGGACGTCTGGATATTGGCGTTAATGATGCGGTAATGCCTTACGGCACCATGTTCCGGGCGCCGCTGGAAGTTAAACGCGCAACCGGAACGCTAAGCTGGCAGCGTAGTGAAAACGCGCTGGCGCTGCAGGGCAAAAATCTTGATGTGCAGGCGCGCTCACTGTGGGCCAGAGGGGATTTCAGCTATCGGCAGGGAGCGGGACTGCCGCCGCGCCTCGATATTCTGGCCGGTATTAACGTAACCGATGCCGGTGATGCCTGGCGTTATTTCCCTGAACCTCTAATGGGAACCCGCTTAACCGACTATCTCAGCGGCGCGATTAAAAGTGGTCAGGCTGCTAACGCCACGCTGCTGTTTGCCGGCAACCCGAAACTGTTCCCCTTCCGCCATAATGAAGGCATGTTTGAAGTATCGGTGCCGCTGCGTCGGGCCAGCTATGCTTTTCAGCCTGGCTGGCCGACTATCGAGAACATGGATATCGATCTCGACTTCGTTAATGATGGCCTGTGGATGACGGCGAAGCAGGCGATGCTCGGCAAGGTGCAGGCGAATAATGTCAGCGCCGTGATCCCGGACTACCTGAAAGAGAAGCTGATCGTTAACGGCGATCTGCGCGGCGAGGCGGCTAATATTCGCGACTACTTTAACCAGACGCCGCTGCGATCTTCACTGGGCGCGGCGCTGGATGAGCTGCAGCTGAGCGGACAAACCGGCGGGCATCTGCAGCTGGATATTCCGCTGGATGGCAAACAGGTACATGCGCGTGGCGATGTGCAGCTCGCCGATAACGCCCTGTTTATCGTCCCGCTTAATAGCCGGTTAACCGCGCTTAACGGCAGCTTTACCTATGATAACGGCAACCTGCACAGCGATACGCTGCGGGCCAGCTGGTTTGGGCAGCCGGTTAACGTTAATTTCCATACCGAGGAGCGTCCGCAGGATTATCAAATCGGCGTTAATCTGGCGGCAGACTGGCAGGTTAATAAACTCTCACCGTTACCCGCAGGCGTAAGCCGACAGCTGAAAGGCAATCTTCCCTGGCAGGGCGACGTCGCCATTACGCTACCGCATCAGGGCGGAGCGAATTATAAAATTAACCTCTCTGGCGACCTGAAGAATATAAGCAGTAACTTACCTTCTCCGCTGGGAAAAATACGCGGGGATGCGTTGCCGCTGCAGGTAACGGCAGTCGGCGACCTGCAGCACTTTGACTTACAGGGCGTGGTGGCTAATCAGCAGCGCTTTAACAGCCGCTGGCTGCTCGGTAAACAGCTGCGCCTCGATCGCGGTATCTGGCTGAACGATGCGAAAAGCACGCCAGCCTTACCGGATACGCGCGGAATGTTGCTGCATCTGCCGCCGCTGGACGGCGACAGCTGGCTAAAACTGCTGATGGCCGACGGCGGAACGCAGAAAGCCACGTCAAAACCGGGCAGCAGCGCCATCAGCCGCAACAGGCTTCCTGGCGATATTACGCTGAGTACGCCAGTTCTCCAGCTGGCGGGGCAGCAGTGGCACGATACGCAGGTTACGCTGCGTCAGCTGATGACCGGAGGAATGCAGGCCGATGCGCAGGGGCGTGAAATTAACGGCAGGCTGGATATTCCCGCCCGCGGTCCGTGGCGCGTGCATCTTGACCGGCTCTATTACAACCCTGAATGGCACGGCAGCGATGCCTCGTCACCGGCTTTGCCGCAGGAAAGCATGCCTGCTGACTTTGCCGGCTGGCCAGCGTTGCAAATCAACTGTGACGACTGCTGGCTGCGCGGACAAAAGTTCGGACGCATCCAGGCTAACCTGACGCCGCAGAATGATACGTTAGCGCTGACCGACGGCCTGGTGGATACCGGCAGTTCGCGCCTGAGCGTTAGCGGGGAGTGGGTTAATCGCCCTGATGAACAGCGCACCTCGCTTAAAGGCAGGCTGAGCGGCAGCAATATCAATAATGCGACCAACTGGTTTGGCGTGAATACGCCGCTGCGCGATGCACCTTTCGCTCTGGAATATGATTTACACTGGCGCGCGGCGCCCTGGCAGCCAGCGGCATCCTCGCTAAGCGGCGTGCTGAAAACCCACTTTGGGAAAGGGCAAATCGCCGATGTCAACAGTGGACGCGCCGGTCAGCTGCTGCGTCTGGTTAGCTTTGATGCGCTGCTGCGCAAACTGCGTCTCGATTTTAGCGATACCTTTAGCGAAGGCTTCTGGTTTGACTCGATTAACGGCACGGCATGGATCAAAGACGGCGTTATGCAAACCGACAATCTGCTGATCGATGGGCTGGAGGCGGATATCGCCATGCAGGGCAAGCTGGATCTGGTGCAGCGGCAGATTGATATGGAAGCGGTCGTCGCGCCTGAAATCTCTGCTTCGGTAGGGGTCGCGACCGCGTTCGTGATCAATCCGGTGGTCGGCGCGGCGGTTTTTGCTGCCAGCAAGGTGCTGGGACCGCTGTGGAACAAAATTTCGCTGCTGCGTTACCACATCAGCGGGCCTATAGATAAGCCGGAAATTAACGAAGTGTTGCGCAAACCGCGCGAAAAGAGCGCGAAGTGAATTTGACGCCGCAGGGGAATTACCGCAGGCTATAGCAATAATGTCACATAACGAGTGAGAAACGATGAGTCTGAATCTGGTAAGTGAGCAATTGCTAACTGCGAACAACATCAATCAGCAGGATTTGTTCACCCTGCTTGGGCAGCTTTCAGAACGTCGCCTGGATTATGCCGATCTCTATTTCCAGTCCAGCTATCATGAATCCTGGGTGCTGGAAGACCGCATTATTAAAGACGGCTCCTGGAATATCGATCAGGGCGTTGGGGTACGCGCCGTTAGCGGCGAAAAAACCGGCTTCGCCTATGCCGATCAGATTACCCTGAATGCGCTGCAGCTGAGCGCGCAGGCCGCACGCAGCATTGTCCGTGAACAGGGCAACGGCAAGGCGCAGGCGCTGGCTGCGGTAACGCACCAGGCGCTTTATCCCTCCTTCGATCCTTTACAAAGCCTGTCGCGTGAAGAAAAAATTGCCCTGCTGCACCGCGTCGATAGCGCGGCGCGCTCGGCGGATAAGCGCGTACAGGAGGTCAGCGCCAGCCTGACCGGCGTTTATGAGCTGGTGCTGGTGGCGGCCACTGACGGCACGCTGGCGGCAGACGTTCGTCCGCTGGTGCGCCTGTCGGTTAGCGTGCTGGTGGAAGATGACGGCAAGCGCGAGCGCGGCTCCAGCGGTGGCGGCGGGCGTACCGGCTACGATTTCTTCCTGGCTGATGAAGCGGGCGAAGTGCGGGCGGAGCGCTGGGCGCGCGAAGCGGTACGCATGGCGTTGGTCAACCTCTCCGCCGTGGCGGCGCCTGCGGGTTCAGTCCCGGTAGTGCTGGGCGCCGGCTGGCCTGGCGTACTGCTGCACGAAGCGGTCGGGCATGGGCTGGAAGGCGATTTCAACCGGCGCGGCACCTCGGTGTTTAGCGGTCAGATGGGCAAGCTGGTGGCCTCTGAACTTTGTACGGTGGTTGATGACGGTACGCTGGACGGCCTGCGCGGTTCGTTAGCTATTGATGATGAAGGCGTGCCGGGCCAGTACAACGTGCTGATCGAAAACGGCGTGCTGAAAGGCTATATGCAGGATAAGCTCAACGCGCGTCTGATGGGCGTTAAGCCCACCGGTAACGGCCGCCGCGAATCCTATGCGCATCTGCCGATGCCGCGTATGACCAATACCTATATGCTGGCCGGGCAGTCCACGCCGCAGGAAATTATTGAAAGCGTGGACTATGGCCTTTACGCGCCTAACTTCGGCGGCGGACAGGTGGACATCACTTCCGGCAAATTTGTTTTCTCTACTTCAGAAGCCTATCTGATCGAAAAAGGGAAAGTGACGCGTCCGGTAAAAGGCGCCACGCTGATTGGCTCCGGTATTGAAGCCATGCAGCAGATTTCTATGGTCGGTAACGACCTGGCGCTGGATAAAGGCGTGGGCGTATGCGGTAAGGAAGGGCAAAGCCTGCCGGTAGGCGTCGGCCAGCCGACGCTGAAGCTGGATCGTTTGACCGTTGGCGGCACTGCCTGATTTACCGTCCCCTGGCAGGCTCTCTGCCAGGGGATTCAACCGCCGTTGCGATGTTCCTGATAGATTTGCGCCACTTTTTTAAACCAGGCGCTGAGATAATCAATACACACCTGTACCTTTAGCGGCAGCTTATCTTTCTGCGTATAAAGGGCATATACCGGTCGCGGATCTGACTGATAGCGGCTAAACAGGATCTCTACCTCGCCCGCCTTAATCTCTTCAATTACCCACATCAGCGGAACATAAGCGATACCGCAGCCTGCCTTCAGCCAGCGGATCAGCGTCTGTGAATCATTGGTGACAAAGCGCCCCTGTGGCGAAAGGTGCGTGCTAATCCCTTCCGGCGCGATAAGTTCGAAATCGCTGTCCGGCCTTACGCTATATTCCAGCCACGAAAAATTGGCAATATCGGCAGGCTTATCGGGCGTACCGTGCTGCTCAAGATAGTGCTTCGCGGCGCAAACCACCATCGGCATTGAGCCCAGCCGCCGGGAAAACAGGCTGGAATCCTGTAACGCGCCGACCCGAATAACCACGTCCAGCCCGTCGGCAATTAGATCGGGAGCCGGAATGCCGGTCACCAGATTTACCGTCAGGCCGGGATATTCCTGCAGCATTTCCGCCGTCATACTGGCCAGGACGTTTTGCGCCATAGTCGATGAGCTGCCAATGCGCAGCGTGCCAATCGGCGAGTTATTAAACGCATAGAGCTGTTCATGAACCTGATGCACTTCCGTCAGCATCCGGCGACAGCCCTGATAATAGATGCGGCCCGCCTCGGTAAGTCCAATGCTGCGGGTGCTGCGATTCAGCAATTTAACCTGCAGCCCATCCTCCAGCCTGGAGACAATTTGGCTTATTGAAGAGACGCTCATCTGTAGCTGACGCGCAGCGGCAGTAAATGACCCTAATTCAACCACTTTGGCAAAAACTGACATACCCTTAAGTCGTTCCATTATTCACTCTGGCTTAAAAGTGATTTAGATCACATTATGTAGATTACTTATAGTCAGGCGCGTTACTATACGACGCCGGGTTGCCGTCTGGTGACTCACCTTTTGTGCCAGGGCACTAACTACACGCTATGCTTTAGGTGCTGATATTCGTCTGACAGTGTACCTGTCGTCCGATCATCATCAACCCGTAATATGAAACTTCCTGTATTCGCAGGCCGTTTCGTACTGGCATAACGGTAAGACCCGGTTACGTATCAATAAGGATAAAAGATGAGTGTGTTACCGGTTATCGTCATATTTGGGCTCTCTTTCCCGCCCATATTTTTTGAAATCATTGTCTCGCTCTTGCTGTTCTGGCTGGTACGCCGCGTACTGCTGCCGGTCGGCCTGTATGATTTTGTCTGGCATCCGGCGCTATTTAATACCGCACTCTACTGCTGCCTATTTTATTTAGTATCCCGTCTGTTCGTCTGAGGTTTTAAGTGAAAGCTCTAATAAGAAAAATTGCGCGCTATGCCATTACCCTGATTCTGGTTGTTATCGCCGTGGTGGTTATTTTCCGTGCCTGGGCTTTTTATACCGAATCGCCCTGGACACGAGACGCTAAATTTACCGCTGACGTGGTCGCTATCGCGCCTGACGTTACCGGTCTGATTACCGACGTGCGCGTGCATGATAACCAGCTGGTGAAGAAGGGCGATGTGCTGTTTACCATCGACCAGCCGCGTTTTGAGAAAGCGCTCGCGGAAGCGGAGGCGGATGTACAGTATTACCAGGCGCTGGTTAACGAGAAACGTCGCGAAGCGGCCCGGCGTAATCAGCTGGGCGTGGTCGCCATGTCGCGTGAAGCGATCGAACAATCCAATAACGATCTGCAAACCGCCGAACATCAGATGGCGAAGTCGCAGGCCTCGCGCGATCTGGCGAAGCTGGATCTGGAGCGGACGGTAATCCGCGCGCCGGCAAATGGCTGGGTCACCAACCTCAACGTTTTTACCGGTGAGTTTATTACGCGCGGCACCACGTCGGTGGCGCTGGTAAAACAGAACTCTTACTACGTGATAGCCTATATGGAAGAGACCAAGCTGGAAGGCATTCGCCCCGGCTACCGTGCAGAGATCACGCCGCTGGGCAGCGATCGCGTACTGCGCGGTACGGTTGATTCGGTAGCCGCTGGCGTGACCAACAGCAGCAGCAGCGTCGATAGCAAAGGAATGGCAACCATCGATTCTAATCTGGAATGGGTGCGTCTGGCGCAGCGCGTACCGGTCAAGATCCGGCTCGATCGGCAACCGGGTAACCTTTATCCGGCGGGCACAACCGCCACTATCGTGGTAACCGGTGAGAAAGATCGTGAGCAGAAACCAGAATCACCGCTGACCCGGCTGCTGCATCGCCTGCGTGAGTTCGGTTAAGCGAGGGCGTGATGCAACTCGAACGGTTACGCTTTCCGGTTAAGCTGACTTGCGCCATCCTTATCGCGCTGCTAATTGGCTTTCACTTTAATCTGGAAACGCCGCGCTGGGCGGTGATGACCGCCGGCATTGTCGCCGGCGGCACCGCCTTTGCTGCGGGTGGCGATCCTTACTCCGGCGCGCTGCGCCATCGCGGCATGCTGCGTATTATCGGCACCTTTCTGGGCTGCCTGGCGGCGTTGGTGATTATGATCGTCGCCATCCGCGCGCCGGTGGTCATGATGCTGCTCTGCTGTATCTGGGCGGGATTCTGCGTCTGGCTTTCCTCTTTAATTCGGGTTGAAAACTCCTATGCGCTGGGGCTGGCGGGCTATACCGCGCTGATTATCGTGGTCAGCGTTGATTTATCCGCCGGCACGCCGATGCTGGCACCGCAGTTTGCGGTAGAACGCTGCAGTGAGATTATTATTGGTATCATCTCGGCGATTTTGGCGGATATGATCTTCTCGCCGCGATCGATCAAGAAGGTGATTGATAAAGAGATCGAAACGCTGCTGCTGGAGCAGTATCGCCTGCTGCAGATCTGCGTAGCCCACGGCGATAAAGAAGAGGTGGATAAGGCGTGGGGCAACCTGGTGCGTCGTACCACCACGCTTAACGGTATGCGCAGCCAGCTGAATATGGAATCATCACGCTGGCGGCGGGCAAATCGTCGTCTGAAAGGAATGCATACGCTTTCGTTAACCTTGATTACCCAGGCGGCGGAAACCTTTCTGATCCAAAACACCCGTCCGGAATATATCCCGCCGCAGTATCGCGTTCTGCTGGAAAAAGAGGCCGATAACCTTAGCGATCTGCACAAACATCTGAAAAATTTACGGCGCGTGATAAGCACATCCGGCAGTAAAAGTACGCCAATTACGCTGGTGAGCTGGGTAGGAGCCGCGACGCAGTATCTGATGCTGTTAAAAGGCGTGCAAACCAACACCCGCATTAATCAGCAGGAAGAAGCCCTGCTGAGTAAAGAGGTGGAAGTGGTGCGCGCACGCTCGGCGGAAACCCATCATGCGATGATTAACGGCATCCGCACTTTCGTTGCTACGGCGCTGGGTACGCTGTTCTGGCTGTATAGCGGCTGGACTTCCGGCAGTGGCTGTATGCTGATGCTGGCGGTCATTACCGCGCTGGCGATGCGTGCGCCAAATCCGCTGATGATGGCGAAAGACTTTCTTTACGGCATGACGGTCGCGATACCGTTGGGCGCGCTCTACTTTATGGTGATTATGCCCTCTACGCAGCAGAGTATGCTGCTGCTGTGTATCGCCATCGGCGCGCTGGCGTTTGTCGCCGGTATCTTTATTCAGCGTCGGCAGATAGGCACGCTCGGGGCGTTTGTCGGCACGCTTAATATCCTGGTGCTGGATAACCCGATGTCATTCTCGGTGAATGCGTTTCTTGATAGCGCGCTGGGCCAGGTTATCGGCTGTTTCGTGGCGCTGATGGTGATCCTGCTTATCCGCGATAAATCACGCGCGCGCACCGGACGTACCCTGCTGAATCGCTTTATGTATGCGGCGGTATCGGCCCTGACCACCAATCAGGCGCGACGTAAAGAGAATCATCTGCCCGCGCTTTATCAGCAGCTGTTTTTACTGTTGAACCTGTTTCCCGGCGATATTAATAAATACCGGCTGGCGCTGACCCTGATTATCGGACATCAGCGGTTGCGTAATGCGGAGATCCCGGTGAACGCCGATCTTTCCGCGTTTCATAAGCAGCTACGCTATACCGCCGACCGGGTAATCGCTTCGCGTAGCGATGACAAGCGACGTTACTACTATCAAAAGCTGCTGCGCGAGTTTGATTCCTATCAGGAAAAGCTCCGGCAGTATCAGGCGCCGCTAAGCGTTACCGAGCCGGTACAGCGTCTGGCCGATATGCTGAAAAAATATCAGAATACCCTGATCAATATTTGATCCTGCCGCCGGTGCTCCTCTGGCACCGGCCTTTTCACCTGTTTTCCCCGTTTTCCTGCTGCGCTGAAACCGAAGGCCCAGGCTTTGCCAACTATACTTGGCACAACAGGATGACAAAAACAGGAGCGTAAAATGACCCATTCCCTGCAAGATCATGAGCTATTCCAGACGGGCTGTCTGATTAACGGCCAGTGGCAAACCCTGAGCGAAACCTTTGATGTGCTTAATCCGGCTACCGGAGAAGTCATTGCCCGCGTTGCTAAAGGCGGTAAGCGCGAGACGGAGCAGGCTATTGCGGCGGCCGAGCGGGCTTTTCCCGCCTGGCGGGCCCTGACGGCGAAACAGCGGTCAGAGATCCTTTATCGCTGGTATCAGCTGATGATTGAAAATAAAAGCTGGCTGGGGCGGCTGATGACGGCTGAACAGGGCAAACCGCTGAAAGAGGCGGAAGGCGAAGTGGAGTATGCCGCCAGCTTTATTCAGTGGTTTGCCGAGCAGGCCAAGCGCGTTAATGGCGAAATTATTCCGCCAGCCAAAAGCGGCGCGCGCATTCTGGCAACCCGTGAACCCATTGGCGTGGTAGCCGCGATTACGCCGTGGAATTTTCCGATGGCGATGCTGACGCGTAAGCTTGGGCCCGCGCTGGCCGCCGGCTGTACCGGCATTATCAAACCGGCCAACAACACGCCGCTTTCCGCCTTTGCGCTGCTGGCGCTGGCGCAAAAAGCGGGCGTGCCCGATGGGGTGCTGAATGGCGTTGCCGGCGATACCCACGCCATCAGCGACGCCATTATGGCCAGCGGCGCAGTGCGCAAAATCTCTTTTACCGGCTCAACCGCCGTGGGCAAAACGCTGATGCGTAACGCTGCGGAAACGATGAAAAAAATCTCTATGGAATTAGGCGGCAACGCTCCTTATATCGTGTTTGAGGATGCGGATATTGATGCTGCGGTTAAAGGGGCGATAGCAAATAAATTCCGTAATGCCGGGCAGGTTTGCGTCAGCGTAAATCGCTTTTTTATTCACGATGCGGTTTACGATCGTTTCGTTAATCAGCTGGCGACAGAGGTCAACAAGCTGAAGGTTGGCAACGGCATGGATGAGGGCGTCGTGGTTGGTCCGTTAATCAATCACGCGGCGGTAGAAAAAGTTGAGGAACATGTAAAGGATGCGCAGGCGAAGGGCGGCCGTATCGTGACCGGCGGCGCACGACATGCGCTGGGCGGCAACTTTTGGCAGCCAACGGTGATCGCCGATGCCAGTGAAGAGATGAAGTTGGCCCGCGAGGAGACCTTCGGCCCGGTTGCGGCCTGTTTTCGTTTTACCCATGAGGATGAGGTTATCCGCCGGGCGAATGCCACGGAGTATGGTCTGGCGGCCTACTTTTATACGCAAAACCTGCAGCGGGTATTTCGGGTCTCCTCGGCGCTGGAAAGCGGCATGATTGGCATCAATGAGTGTGCGGTATCAACCGAACTGGCACCTTTCGGCGGCGTAAAAGAGTCCGGGCTGGGACGTGAAGGCTCGGTACTGGGTATGGAAGAGTATCTGGAAGTAAAAGCCCTGCATATTGGTGGCCTGTAAGCAGATTGGGCGCGCAGGCGCCCAATTGCGTATTAAGGAGCAGCCGGCATGAAGAAAGAGAGTTTTGATTTTAATGAGATCGTCGATCAGGCGCACTTTTATCGCCAGTTCAGCGAGCGCTTTGCGCTTAGCGATCGGTTAATTGTCGACCTGGATTCATTATGGGATGCCGTGACGGAATCCCGGCTGCCGTTACCGGTAGAAATTGAGTTTATTCATTTAGGCGCCGGGCAAAAACGCCGCTATGGCGCGCTGATTTTGCTGTTTGAGGAGGCAGAAGAAGAGCTGGAAGGAAAGTTCCGCTTTAATGTTCGTCAGGCGAAAAGCCAATAAAAAAGGCCCCAAACGACAGGGCCAAAGGGTTCGTCAGGTAGCTGACGAGGAATTACTTATAGAGTTCTGCCGTGACATGCCAGCTATTGCCGCTGCGTGCTTCGATAATGCGATAAGCATGAGCGCCCTGTGCATCGGCTTTTTCAGCGAGTCGTGCCTGCTGATCCATTGGCGACCCGCCAGCACCGCTCACGGTGATAATCCCCGTAGACTGCAAATTTTGCGCCTGCTGCTGGCTAACCTGTTCAGCAGCACAAGCGCCAAAGGTTACCAGCGTCAGCAGGCCAAGAGCATTAATCGCCGTTTTGATTGTCATTGTTCATCTCTTCGTGTGATCAACAACCTACGGTTACCACATCAGGCCCCGGTCATCGATGCCACGCTCAGGCCTTCAGGCCCGCTAATTATTGATAAATTACAGCGGTAGCGTGGTAGTTACCGTTGGTATAAGCCTCAACAACGCGGTAGGCCGAAGCGCCTTCTTTATCCGCTTTCTGAGCCAGATGCTGGCGAATAGTGGTGGGGCTGGCATCAATACCGCTAACGGAAATGGTGCCGATCGGCTGTAGGTTTTGGCTGGCAGCCTCTTGTTGCGTTACCAGATCGGCTGCGGCTGCGCCGAATGAAAGTACGGAAGCCAGACCTAAAGCAGCAAAGGTAAATGTGGTTTTCATTTTTTACTCCTGAATATCGATGTTACGGCAGCCGGGATGGCTTGATAGCGATTGTTTTTTCTGAGGCTGCCTGAGTCGTAGATGCGTTAAACCGTTATGCAACCGACGGTTGCGTTTCGCTTATTTATACAGCTCAGCAGTCACGTGATAGTTGTCATTGTTACGCGCTTCGATAATGCGATACGCGCTGGCGCCCTGACGTTCGGCTTTTGCCTGCAGCGCCTGATGAATATCCATCGGCGTGCCCGCTACGCCACTAACGCTTACCGTCCCTACAGGCTGCAGATTTTGCGCTTGATCGGCGTTAATGGATTCTGCTGCGAAAGCGCCGAATGACAGGGTAGAAAGAAGCCCTACGGTTGCGATGGTAGTTTTAATGTTCATTGATCTGTTCCTCGTCTTCTGTTTTTGTCTTTATTTGCTCTGTGATTCGCATCACGAAAACAAGTATAGAACTAATAACGTCAGAAATTAATACTCTGCTAATAATGTTTTGTTGTGACGCTTTAGCCAATGACGCCCTTTTTATAACGTTAAGTTATAACAAGCGGTTATAATGTGTACGATGTGCGTTATTTTTTAGTAAAAACAAAGGGATGTGTCACTTTATCTATTTGTGCTTTGCCTGCTGGTTAAATCCACCAGTGAAAAAATAAAAGCAGTCATATGCACTATGGTACAGCCATAAAAGCAGCATAATATGCGAAGGAGGCGCTATGGCGGGCTACTGGGCGACGTGGCCTTATTCCATTTGGCGCTGATAGCGCCTTATCGCAATAAGGAAATAAGAGTAGAAGGCGGCGGATCGGCAGCCCATTGGACAAGAAAAGTAATAGCGGCGAGTTAACGGTGGGGAAAGAAACGGGATCGTTAGCTCCGAATGCCAGCGATCCCGCTTTGCTTACAGCTCCTGTTCAAACAGATTCAGGATAGCTTCATAAAGTTGTTTAACGGTAAAGGCGCGTGCCGGGGTAATAAAAATGGTGTCATCACCCGCAATCGTACCGAGGATCCCTTCTGCTTTTCCTAAGGAGTCCAGCAGGCGGGCGATCAGCTGGGCTGCGCCGGGGCTGGTATGAATCACTACCAGCGCATCATTGTAATCAATATCCAGCACCAAGTTTTTAAGCGGAGAGGTGGTGGTCGGCACCCCCAGTTCGGCTGGCAGACAGTAGACCATTTCCATCTTCGCATTACGGGTACGCACCGCACCAAACTTGGTCAGCATACGGGAGACTTTCGACTGATTGATATTGTCGAAGCCTTCTTCCTGCAGGGCGGTCACGATCTCGCCCTGCGAGCTGAATTTTTCTTCTTTAAGTAAAGCTTTGAACGCTTTAATCAGATCTTCTTGTTTCGATGGGTTACGCATAGGCTACCGATAATATAAAAATGCTGTGAAGCCCGGCCAGCAGGCGATACATTATTATGCATTTGGATGAATGTTTATGCAAATACGCTGCGGCGAATAACAGCTTTACCGCGCGGTGGGCGCGCATTTTACCAGACTTTCAGCGCAGAGAAAATTTACGCTAAGCGCATAGCTATGACGGATGAAGTGAAGGAATTGTTATAAAATTGATGTTGTTCTGCTAAGCGCGAACGGTGTAAGGTATTGCTGATTAATCTATCTTTATCCGGTTACGCTCAGTGTCAGACCTGTACGTAATGCGGTCATTTTCACCCGTTTTCGCCAGCAGTTTGTGTCTTGCTACGCAAAACGATGACAACGTCCTCGCTATTACTTCTCAGGTCGTCCAGCATGGTACCCCGCTGGATTCCAACATTTTTCTGCTCACAATAATAAGGAGTTTAGGATGAAAGTTGCAGTTCTCGGTGCGGCTGGTGGTATCGGCCAGGCACTCGCACTTCTGCTGAAAACCCAGCTGCCTGCGGGTTCAGAACTCTCTCTGTATGATATTGCTCCCGTAACGCCCGGTGTGGCCGTTGATTTAAGCCACATTCCTACGCCGGTTAAAATCAAAGGGTTCAGCGGTGAAGATGCAACGCCTGCGCTGCAGGGCGCCGATGTGGTATTGATCTCTGCCGGCGTGGCGCGTAAGCCTGGTATGGATCGCTCCGATCTGTTTAATGTTAACGCCGGTATCGTACGCAATCTGATTGAACAGGTGGCTAAAACCTGTCCTAAAGCGCTGATCGGGGTAATTACTAACCCGGTTAACACCACCGTTGCCATTGCCGCAGAAGTACTGAAAAAAGCGGGCGTTTACGATAAAAATCGTCTGTTCGGCGTAACCACGCTGGATATTATCCGCTCTAATACTTTTGTGGCCGAGCTGAAAGGCAAACAGCCGACCGAGTTGAATGTACCGGTCGTGGGCGGACACTCCGGCGTCACCATTCTGCCGCTGCTTTCACAGGTGCCCGGCGTTTCTTTCAGCGAACAGGAAGCGGCCGACCTGACCAAACGTATCCAGAACGCGGGTACTGAAGTGGTTGAAGCGAAGGCGGGCGGCGGATCCGCTACGCTGTCGATGGGGCAGGCCGCTGCGCGCTTTGGCCTGTCGCTGGTACGTGCGCTACAGGGCGAAAGCAACGTAGTTGAGTGCGCCTATGTCGAAGGCGATGGCGAATATGCACGCTTTTTCTCGCAGCCGCTGCTGCTGGGTAAAGAGGGTGTTGCCGAGCGTCGTCCTGTTGGCCAGCTGAGCGATTTTGAGCAAAAAGCGCTGGAAAACATGCTGGACACGCTGAAGAAAGATATTCAGCTGGGCGAAGAGTTCGTTAAGTAAAAAACGAATATTAAAAAGGGAGCCGCAGGGCTCCCTTTTTTATTGTCAGGCAACCCGAAGCGCAGATTCGTTGCCTTGCTTTTAAAGGAAGCCGTAAGACTTCCTTTTTACTTGCCAGCTATTGCGCCGGATATTCCTGAATGGTGACTTTCAGCGTCAGTTTCCGATCGTTACGAATAACCCGCACATCAATGACCGAGCCTGGACGTATCTCAGCTACCTGATCCATGGTTTCCTGTGCAGAAACGGCGGGCTTGCCGTTGACGCTAATAATCAGATCGTTAACCTGAATACCGGCTTTGGCCGCCGGGCCCTCAGGCGAAACGTTACTTACCACAATCCCCTGAATATGATCGATACCAGCATTCTGCCCATGCAGCGGAGGAACCTCGCGGCCGGTAATGCCGATATAGCCGCGAATCACGCGCCCGTCACGGATAAGCTTATCCATAATTTTTGTCGCCAGCGCGGTGGGAATCGCAAAGCCGATGCCTTCGGGCGTCTCTCCATCATTACTTTTATCAAAAGAGAGCGTATTAATGCCCATCAGCTCGCCCAGCGAGTTAATTAGCGCCCCGCCGGAGTTGCCCCGGTTAATCGACGCGTCGGTTTGCAGGAAGTTTTGCCGCCCGGAAGGGCTTAAACCGACGCGGCCGGTGGCGCTGATAATGCCCTGCGTAACGGTTTGCCCAAGGTTATAGGGATTACCGATAGCCATCACTATATCGCCTACGTGAGCGATGCGTTCACGGTTAATGGGAATAACCGGCAAATTAGTCGCGGTGATTTTCAGCACCGCCAGATCGGTCAGGCTATCAGAGCCAACCAGCATTGCTTCAATAAAACGCCCGTCCTGTAGCGCGACGATAATCTGATCGGCACCGTTGATGACGTGACGGTTAGTCAGAATATAACCTTTGTTATTCATTATCACGCCGGAGCCGAGCGTAGTAATGCCTCGTCCGTTATTACTCGACGCGCTGCGGTTATAAACGTTTACCACTGCCGGAACGGCGCGGCGTACACCCTGATTAAAGCTAAATGGCGTTTGATCGGCGCTGCTTTCAGGTGAGGAAAGCAAACTGTTGCCGATGCGTAACGCGGGCATCACCGCCAGTAAAATACCTGCGACGATCAGCCCCAGAACTACCGAGCGCAAGAGTTTAAGAAACATGATGTTAAGCTATATCGGAAAAGAACTGGGGCAGAATATCATGAGTTACGCGGACACACACGGGCTTGTGTCCGCAACATGATACGGCTCTTTTTTAACGCAGCAGCAGATAGATACTTTCACCGCCGCGTACTACATTCAGCGCCAGGAAAGGCGGTTTGCTGGTCAGCACCTTACGCATCTCATCCAGGTTCTGAACGCGAGTGCGGTTAACGCCGATGATGACATCATCCTTTTGCAAACCGATCTGTTCGGCCGGCGTCCCTTTTTGTACGCTATCTACCTTGACGCCCTTATTACCGTCCGGTAGCTGACCATCGCTGAGCGAAGCGCCCTGTAACGCTGGCGTCATTAGTTCGTCGCTGGTCATGGTACGCGCGCTGGCATCAAGCTTCACCGTGACGCTAAGCGGCTTCCCTTCGCGCAGCAGGCCGATTTTTACCTCTTTACCCGGCGGCGTAGTGCCGATTTTTACCCGCAGCTCGGCAAAGCTGGTAACCGGCTTATCATCCACGGAAGTGATAATGTCGCCGGCCTTAATCCCTGCGGCTGCCGCAGCGGATTTAGGCAGAACTTCCGAGACAAAGGCGCCGCGCTGGGTATCAACGTTAAAGGCGCGCGCCATGTCGGCGGTCATTTCCGTTCCCTTAATGCCCAGCTGACCGCGTTTTATTTCACCGGTCTCAATCAGCTGCTTAGCCAGCTCCATAGCCATATTGCCGGGAATCGCGAAGCCGATACCAATATTGCCGCCGCTGGAGGCGAGGATCGCGGTATTGATGCCGATCAGCTCACCGTTCAGGTTCACCAGCGCCCCTCCTGAGTTGCCACGGTTAATCGCAGCATCGGTCTGAATAAAGTTTTCCAGACCTTCCAGGTTCAGGCCGCTGCGGCCCAGCGCGGAGATAATGCCTGAGGTTGCGGTTTGGCCGAGACCAAAGGGGTTACCGATGGCGATAGCGAAGTCGCCGACCCGTAGCTGGTCGGAATCCGCGACTTTTATCTGCGTCAGGTTTTTAGCGTTCTGTATCTGAATAAGCGCAATATCAGTCTGCTCATCGCGCCCCAACAGCTTAGCGTCATATTCACGGCCATCGCTCAGCTGGACGCTGATTTTATCGGCACCGTTAACCACATGATTATTGGTTAATATATAGCCTTTTTGCGCATCGATAATCACGCCCGACCCTAAGCCTTCAAAAGGCTGCGGCTGCGCCTCGCCCTGTCCCTGACCAAAAAAGCGTTTTAACGGCTCAGGCAGATCCTGCGTCGCGTCTTCGGTTGACGTGCCTTCAACATGCACGCTGACCACGGCCGGCAAGACTTTTTCCAGCATTGGCGCCAGGCTGGGCAGCGCCTGATTCTGAACCTGGGCAGGCAGCGACGCCATGGCTGAAGGCGCCAGGGTCAGATTTAAACCAACGGATAAGGCTACCGCGCTCAACAATAATGATTTTTTCTTCATCGTTACGACGCTCTCGCTGCTCAACAGGGGGAAGATCTTGCATGCCAGCTCAGGTTGCTGGCTTGAAAAAACAAAAGAAAACAGGGCGCTGACGCGCCCCGTAGATCAATTGCGCGGGGTACGTTCACCACGCAGCAGACCGGACGCATTTTCTGAATAATCGCGAGGGATCTGTACCGGCGCCTGATCGTTATCCGCTTCCGCTTCGGTAAGCTGATAAGCGAACGGGTTTTTCTCACCCGGCAAATTAGGCAACAGATCGTTAGATCCTTTTGCCATATGCTGATAGAGCTGGCGATAATCACGCGCCATGTTATCCAGTAGCTCTGCGCTATGGGCAAAGTGGTTGGTCAGCTCTTCACGGTAATCTGCCAGCTCCGCTTTGGATTTCTCCAGTTCATACTGCAGGCTGCGCTGTTCGCGCAATTTCCTGTTACCAAAACGCATGGCGATAGCGCCGATAATAATACCAATGACTAAACCAATTAGCCCGTATTCCCAGGTCATAATGACTCCCGTATTGTCCTCGTTGTTCCGTAGGGCGTTCCACTTCAATAGTAGCCACTATAACCGTTAATCTTATGGAAGTGGAATCCTGCGGCAGCATCGCTTAGGGTAGAACGAACTTTTTTTCGACAAACAGGCAGTTGCCTGACATTTTTCAGGAAAGCAGGATCACGAATGCAAACGATGTCTCCGCTGACGCGTTATCAGCAGGCGCTGGATAAAGGTGAATATCAGCCTGATGAAGTCCAGCATGCGGCGATTAGCCGCTTAGATGCGATTCAGCAGGCGCTTATCGCCCGTCGCCCTTCAGTACAGCAGCCAGCGTCAGGCTGGCGCGGCAAGCTAAATAAGCTGCTGGGAAAAGAAAAAAACAGTCAGCAGCCGGTGCGCGGGCTTTATATGTGGGGCGGCGTCGGACGCGGCAAAACCTGGGTAATGGATCTGTTTTTTCAGTCTATTCCTGGTGAACGCAAGCTGCGGCTTCATTTTCACCGTTTTATGCTGCGGGTGCATGAAGAGTTAACCGCGCTGCAGGGTGAAAGCGATCCGCTGGAAATTGTGGCGGACCGCTTTAAAGCACAGGCGGATGTGCTGTGCTTCGATGAGTTTTTTGTTTCTGATATTACCGATGCCATGCTGCTGGGCACCCTGATGGAGGCGCTGTTTGCGCGCGGCATTACCCTGATAGCGACCTCTAATATTCCGCCTGATGAGCTATACCGCAACGGCCTGCAGCGCGCGCGCTTTTTACCCGCCATTGAACAGATTAAGCAGCATTGCGAAATTATGAACGTCGATGCGGGCATCGATTACCGTCTGCGTACGTTAACCTCAGCGCATCTCTGGATGTCGCCACTGAGTGAGGAAACGCGCCAGGCTATGAGCCGCATGTTTATCGCGCTGGCGGGACAGGAGGCAGAAGAGAAACCGGTGCTGGAGATTAATCATCGCCAGCTGCCGACGCAGGGTGTAGAAAAGGGCATACTGGCGATCGACTTCGCCACGCTGTGCGGGGAAGGGCGTAGTCAGCATGATTACATCGAACTGTCGCGGCGTTTTCATAGCGTGCTGCTGCTGGATGTGCCGGTTATGCAGGCGCGCAGCGAAGACCGGGCGCGCCGTTTTCTGGCGTTAGTGGATGAATTTTACGAACGTCACGTAAAACTGGTGGTTTCCGCTGAGGCTTCGCTGTTTGATATTTATCAGGGCGAGCGGCTGAAATTTGAATATCAGCGCTGCCTGTCGCGTCTGCAGGAGATGCAAAGCGAAGAGTATTTGCGGTTAAAGCATCTCTCCTGAGCGGGGCGCTTTTTTTGTTGAAAAGTGATCGATCTTTGGCAACGACTTCTCTATAATCTTGCGACCCCACGTTACGGCAAAGTTTTTTTTCCCAGAAACTTTGTAGCACCGGCAAAACTGTCCGAGGGGGTGGCTTGCTGGTCGATAAGGTCGTGTGAGCCTCAACCGTTTATTCAAGCGTTTGGGATTTCACCAACGTGTAACTTAATTTGGGTAAGCTTTTAGATGAAAACTTTTACAGCTAAGCCAGAAACCGTCCAACGTGACTGGTATGTCGTTGACGCGACGGGCAAAACTTTAGGTCGTTTAGCGACTGAACTGGCTCGCCGTCTGCGTGGCAAGCATAAAGCGGAATATACTCCGCACGTTGATACTGGTGATTACATCATCGTTCTGAACGCAGAAAAAGTTGCCGTAACCGGTAACAAGCGTAGCGATAAGATCTATTACCATCACACCGGCCACATCGGTGGTATCAAACAAGCGACCTTCGAAGAGATGATTGCTCGCCGTCCTGAGCGTGTAATTGAAATCGCGGTTAAAGGTATGCTGCCGAAGGGCCCGCTGGGTCGTGCTATGTACCGTAAACTGAAAGTTTACGCGGGCAACGAGCAC
Source organism: Mixta theicola (assembly GCF_002895925.1). Classification (GTDB taxonomy): domain Bacteria; phylum Pseudomonadota; class Gammaproteobacteria; order Enterobacterales; family Enterobacteriaceae; genus Mixta; species Mixta theicola. Next base: position 44,041 of record NZ_NWUO01000011.1, read on the forward strand.
AACCATGCGGCACAGCAACCGCAAGTTCTTGACATTTAATCGGGATTACAGGCAATGGCTGAGAATCAAAACTACGGCACTGGTCGCCGCAAAAGCTCTTCCGCTCGCGTCTTTATCAAGCCGGGTAGCGGTAACATCGTTATCAACCAGCGTTCTCTGGAACAGTACTTCGGTCGTGAAACTGCCCGCATGGTAGTTCGTCAGCCGCTGGAACTGCTGGATCTGGTTGGTAAATTCGATCTGTACATCACCGTTAAAGGTGGTGGTATCTCTGGTCAGGCTGGTGCGATCCGTCACGGTATCACCCGCGCTCTGATGGAGTACGACGAGTCCCTGCGTGGCGAACTGCGTAAAGCAGGCTTCGTTACTCGCGATGCTCGTGAAGTTGAACGTAAGAAAGTCGGCCTGCGTAAAGCACGTCGTCGTCCGCAGTTCTCCAAACGTTAATTGTTTCTGCCCCGGCAGCAGCAATTACAAAAACCCGGCGCTTTGCGCTGGGTTTTTTTATGCGTAAAGAGCAGCAAAACAAAAGTAAATCCCGCCTTTTTACCGGCAATTCTTTTTTCCCATCGCCACAAGCTGCCTAAAATCTGGTAAACTGACTGTCACTTTGCGCCCGTTAAACGGAGAGCGTCCTGACAGGAAGAGGATTGATGTAGCTCCGGCTAGCGGGTGGTTTCGTCAAGCAGGTTAGTCGCCGCGCGGTTGGCTATTCGCACTGTATTCTGGATAAACTTGGAGGTTTTCATGGCTGTCGCTGCCAACAAACGTTCGGTAATGACGCTGTTTTCTGGTCCGACTGACATTTTCAGCCATCAGGTGCGTATCGTACTGGCAGAAAAAGGTGTCAGCGTAGAGATCGAGCAGGTTGAAATGGATAATCTGCCGCAGGATCTGATTGACCTCAACCCGTATCGTACCGTGCCTACGCTGGTCGATCGTGAGCTGACGCTGTACCAATCACGCATCATTATGGAATACCTCGACGAACGCTTTCCGCATCCGCCGCTGATGCCTGTTTATCCGGTCGCACGTGGTGACAGCCGTCTGATGATGCATCGTATTGAGCAGGACTGGTACAGCCTGATGCGCACCATCGAAACCGGCTCCGCTCAGCAGGCGGAAACGGCACGTAAGCAGCTGCGTGAAGAGCTACTGGCTATTGCGCCGCTGTTTACGCGTACGCCTTTCTTCCTGAGCGAAGAATTCAGCCTGGTAGACTGCTATCTGGCTCCGCTGCTGTGGCGTTTGCCGCTGCTTGGCGTGGAACTGATCGGTAGCGGTACTAAAGAGCTTAAAGGCTATATGACGCGCGTATTTGAGCGTGACTCTTTCCTCGCTTCGCTGACCGAAGCAGAACGCGAAATGCGCCTGCAAGCCCGGGGCTAACGGCTATGGAAATGTCTCAGCTTACCGCCCGCCGTCCTTACCTGCTGCGCGCTTTCTATGAGTGGCTGTTGGACAATCAGCTAACGCCGCATTTAGTGGTGGATATTAATCTACCTGGCGTGTTGGTGCCGCTTGAATATGCCCGTGACGGACAGATTGTATTAAACATTGCACCGCGTGCCGTGGGCAATCTGGAGTTAGGTAATGATGAAGTGCGCTTTAATGCGCGCTTCGGTGGCGTTCCTCGTCAGGTTACCGTGCCCATCGCGGCGGTACTGGCTATCTATGCGCGTGAGAACGGGGCAGGCACCATGTTTGAGCCCGAACCCGCTTATGAGCTACAGGATACGGATGAGCTGTCACAGGGTCAGGAAGAAACGGTCATGTCCGTGATTGACGGCGACCGTCCTGATGATGCCGAATCCGGCAGCGATAATCCTGACGACGATCCACCGCCGCGCGGTGGGCGTCCTGCATTACGCGTCGTTAAATAAAAGAGCGGGCCTTCAGGCCCGTTTTTTATGTCGCGCATTTCGTCTCCGTTGCGCGTAGATGCGTTTTCTCTTTCAGCCGGTTTTTCGCTCGACGAATAAAAAAGCCCGCCAATAAAAATGCGGGCTTTTTTTATCGGGCAGCAGCGTAATCAGACTTCCAGGTAATTCATAATCCCTTCTGCAGCTTTACGCCCTTCAGCAATCGCGGTAACCACTAAGTCAGAACCGCGTACCGCATCGCCGCCGGCAAAAATTTTCGGATTAGTGGTCTGGAAGGCATTTTCATGCCCTTCCGGCGCAATGATACGGCCCTGCGCGTCCAGCTCAACGCTAAACTGTTCCAGCCATTCCATTTTATGCGGGCGGAAGCCAAATGCCACCACCACGGCGTCAGCGGGCAAAATATGCTCAGAACCCGCGACGATTTCAGCGCGACGACGGCCCTGCGCATCAGGCTGGCCCATTTCGGTGCGAGCAACCCTGACGCCGCAGACGCGGCCATTACCGTTCACTTCCACACCTAACGGCTGCAGGTTGAACTGGAATTCCACGCCTTCTTCACGCGCATTTTTAACTTCGCGGCGTGAGCCCGGCATGTTCTCTTCATCACGACGATAGGCGCAGGTTACGTGCGTAGCGCCCTGACGAATAGAGGTGCGCACGCAGTCCATCGCCGTATCGCCACCGCCCAACACCACTACGCGTTTGCCTTGCATATTGATATAGGGCTGCTCAGCCAGTTCTGCAAAACCCATGATTTGACGCGTATTGGCAATCAGGAAAGGAAGGGCATCGTACACGCCCGGCGCATCTTCGTTTTCCAGGCCGCCGCGCATTGACTGATAGGTGCCCACGCCAAGGAATACCGCATCAAAATCGCCGAGCAGATCGCTTAACTGAATATCACGACCTACCTCAGTATTAAGCTGGAAATCAATGCCCATCTCGGTGAACATCTCGCGGCGACGCGTCATCACTTCTTTTTCCAGCTTGAAGGCGGGAATTCCGAAGGTCAGCAAACCGCCAATTTCCGGATGGCGATCGTAAACCACCGCTTTGACGCCGTTGCGGGTTAACACATCAGCGCAGGCCAGGCCAGCCGGACCCGCGCCGATAATCGCTACGCGTTTACCGGTCGGTTTAACGTGCGACAGATCGGGGCGCCAGCCCATCTCCATCGCCTTATCATTGATATAACGCTCAATATTGCCGATGGTGACGGCGCCAAACTCATCGTTAAGCGTACAGGAGCCTTCGCACAGGCGATCCTGCGGGCAAACGCGCCCGCATACCTCAGGCAGACTGTTTGTCTGATGCGATAGCTCGGCCGCTTCGATAATTCTTCCTTCATTAGCCAGCTTCAGCCAGTTCGGGATGTAATTATGTACCGGACATTTCCATTCGCAGTAGGGGTTACCGCATGACAAACAGCGATCCGCCTGGGCTTTCGCCTGGCTTCCCGAAAAAGGCTCGTAGATTTCTACAAACTCAATTTTACGGATCTTGAGCGGCTTTTTCGGCGGATCAACGCGCTGCAAGTCGATAAACTGATAAACGTTTTGACTCATTGTGACCTCTTACTGCGCCTGCACCCGCAGCTCGGCTGCGGAACGACTACGATGCCCCAACAATGCTTTGACATCACTGGATTTGGGTTTGACCAGCGCAAACCTGGACGACCACTCTGGCCAGTTAGCCAGAATCTCTTCGCCATACGCCGATCCGGTATGCTGAACATGCTCGGTGATTAAACCGCGCAGGTGCTCTTCATGAATAGCCAGCTCGTCCACGTTCAGCACTTCTACCAGCTCCGGGTTAACGCGCTTGCGGAACTCACCATCTTCATCCAGCACATAGGCAAAGCCGCCGGTCATCCCGGCGCCAAAGTTGACGCCGGTTTTACCCAGGACGCAAACAATGCCGCCGGTCATATATTCACAGCCGTTATCGCCGATGCCTTCCACAACGGTGATCGCACCGGAGTTACGTACTGCGAAACGCTCGCCTGCGCGGCCAGCCGCAAACAGTTTGCCGCCGGTTGCGCCATACAGACAGGTGTTGCCGGCAATCGTCGCTTCGTGACTGCGGAACGCCGAACCAACCGGCGGACGGATGGCCAACATGCCGCCAGCCATACCTTTGCCTACGTAGTCATTGGCGTCGCCGGTAAGGGTTTGCTCTACGCCACCAGCGTTCCATACGCCAAAACTTTGTCCAGCCGTACCGCTGTAATGAACCTTGATCGGATCGGCGGCCAGCCCCTGATCGCCGTGGATCGCGGCGATCGCACCGGAGAGCGTGGCGCCAACGGAGCGATCGGTGTTGCGAATATCAAACCAGAACGTTTTGCTCTGCTTCGCTTCCACGTAAGGCATCGCCTGCTGTAACAGCGCTTTGTTAAGGTCGCCATTATCAAACGGCGGGTTGCTGCTTTCAGTACAGTAAACCGCTTTACCAGGCATCGGCGTTGCCGTTACCAGCAACGAAGAGAGATCCAGGTTCTGCTGTTTCGCCGTGAAGCCTTCAAGCACTTTTAACAGGTCAGTGCGGCCAATCAGATCCACCAGCCGTTTAACGCCCAGCTCCGCCATAATTTCCCGCGTTTCCTGCGCGATAAACTGGAAGTAGTTGGTTACGCGATACGGCAGCCCGTGGTAATGATTTTTACGCAGCTTTTCATCCTGAGTGGCTACGCCGGTCGCGCAGTTATTCAGATGGCAAATACGCAGGTATTTACAGCCCAGCGCCACCATCGGCCCGGTACCAAAACCAAAGCTTTCTGCGCCGAGGATCGCGGCTTTGATAATATCGCGTCCGGTTTTTAAACCACCGTCAACCTGCAGGCGAATCTTATGACGCAGGCCGTTTGCCACCAGCGCCTGCTGCGTTTCGACCAGCCCCAGCTCCCAGGGACAACCGGCATATTTTACCGAACTGAGCGGGCTGGCGCCGGTGCCGCCATCATAGCCGGCAATCGTAATTAAATCGGCATAGGCTTTTGCTACGCCGGTTGCGATAGTTCCCACGCCCGGTTCTGAAACCAGCTTCACGGAAATCATCGCCTTAGGATTAACCTGTTTCAGATCGAAAATCAGCTGCGCCAGATCCTCAATCGAGTAGATGTCATGATGCGGCGGCGGAGAAATCAGGGTAACGCCCGGTACGGAATAACGCAGCTTGGCGATATAAGGGGTAACCTTATCGCCCGGCAGCTGACCGCCTTCGCCGGGTTTCGCGCCCTGCGCCACTTTAATCTGAATAACATCGGCATTGACTAAATAAGCGGGCGTAACGCCAAAGCGACCCGAAGCAACCTGCTTAATGCGCGAGACTTTATTGGTCCCGTAACGCGCCGGATCTTCACCGCCTTCACCGGAGTTGGAATAGCCGCCCATGCTGTTCATTGCCTCAGCCAACGATTCATGGGCTTCCGGGCTCAGCGCGCCGATAGACATCGCAGCGGTATCAAAACGCTTGTACAGCTCGCTGGCCGGCTCAACCTCATCCAGCCTTACCGGATGGGTGCCTGGCTGAATCTCCAGCAGATCGCGCAGCGTAGCAACCGGGCGCTCATTTACTTCACGGGCATAGAGCTGATAGTCGCTATATTCCCCGCTCTGCACCGCTTTTTGCAGCGTACCCACTACGTCCGGGTTATAGGCATGGTACTCCCCGCCGTGCACATATTTCAGCAGACCACCCTGATCGAGCGGTTTGCGCTGAAGCCATGCGCGTTTTGCCAGGTTAACCAGATCCTGTTGGAAATCAGCAAAGCTGGCGCCGTTAATACGGCTGACGACGCCCTGAAAACAGAGCGAGGAGACTTCCTTATGCAGGCCAACCGCTTCGAACAGCTTAGAGCAGCGGTAAGAGGCGATGGTTGAAATGCCCATCTTGGACATGATCTTATACAGGCCTTTGTTGATACCGTTACGGTAGTTCAACATGAGCGTACGATAATCTTTCTCAATAATGCCGCTGTCGGCCATTTTCGCCAGTGACTCATAGGCGAGGTAAGGATAGATAGCCGTCGCGCCGAAGCCCAGCAGCACGGCGAAATGATGCGGATCGCGCGCGCTGGCGGTTTCAACGATGATATTGGCATCACAGCGCAGGTTTTTTTCAACCAGGCGAGCCTGAATCGCGCCAACTGCCATCGGCGCCGGAACCGGCAGACGATCTTCCGCAATGGCACGATCGGACAGCACCAGCAGCACCGTACCGTTACGTACCATACTTTCAGCCCGATCGCAGAGCTGGTGCATCGTCGCTTCCAGCGTTTGTTCGGCTGGGTTAAAAGTGCAGTCAAGCGTATCGGCGCGGTAGTATTCGCCTTCCAGCGTCGTCAGCTGACGGAAGTCGGAATAGAGCAGGATCGGCGATTTAAACGAGACGCGATGCGCCTGGCCTTCCGCTTCGCAGAAGACATTCATCTCACGGCCGATGCTGGTCGCCAGCGACATCACGTGATTTTCGCGCAACGGATCGATCGGCGGGTTAGTCACCTGCGCGAACTGCTGGCGGAAATAGTCATAAATAATGCGTGGACGGCTGGAAAGCACGGCGAATGGCGTGTCATCGCCCATCGATCCGACCGCTTCCTGGCCGTTTTCTCCCAGCACACGAATAATCTGGTCCAGCTCTTCGCTGCTGTAGCCGAACTGTTTCTGGTAAGTGGCCAGCGTTGTATCATCCAGTTTGCGGCTACCAACCTGCTCGTCAGGCAGATCCTCAAACGGCACCAGACGCTTAACGTTTTTCTCCATCCATGACTGATAGGGATGTCGGCTTTTCAGATCGTTGTCGGTCTCTGCAGAATGCAGAATGCGGCCAGCACGCGTATCGATAACCATCAGCTCGCCCGGACCTACGCGGCCTTTTTCCAGCACTTCATCCGGCTGGTAATCCCAGATGCCGACTTCAGAGGCGCAGGTGATGAGCTTATCTTTGGTAATCACATAGCGCGCCGGGCGCAGGCCGTTACGATCGAGGTTACAGGCGGCATAGCGGCCATCAGACATTACGATGCCGGCCGGGCCGTCCCACGGCTCCATATGCATCGAGTTGAAGTCAAAGAAGGCGCGCAGCTCCGGGTCCATATTCGGATTATTTTGCCAGGCCGGCGGTACCAGCAGACGCATCGCACGGATCAGGTCCATCCCGCCACTCAAAAACAGCTCCAGCATATTATCCATAGAGCTGGAATCGGAGCCGGTTTCATTAACGAACGGGGAGGCATCCTGCAAATCGGGGATCAGCGGCGTCTGGAATTTATAGGCGCGCGCGCGTGCCCACTGACGGTTGCCGGCAATGGTATTGATTTCACCATTGTGCGCCATATAGCGGAACGGCTGGGCCAGCGGCCAGCGCGGTACGGTATTGGTGGAGAAACGCTGGTGGAACAGGCAAATGGCCGACTCCAGACGCAGATCCGCCAGGTCAAGGTAGAAGCGCGGCAGATCCGCCGGCATACACAGACCTTTATAAATGTTGACCTGGTTGGAGAAGCTGCAGATATAGAACTCTTTATCGCCCAGCGCTTCAATACGCTTTTCGATACGACGACGCGCCATATACAGGCGGCGTTCCATATCACGCGGACGCCAGCCAGCGGGGGCGTTGATAAAAATTTGCTCAATGCGCGGCAGAGAGGAGAGGGCTATTTCGCCCAGCACGTCCTGATTCGTCGGCACATCGCGCCAGCCAACGAACGATAAGGTTTCGCGCAGCACTTCTTCTTCGACAATGCGACGGCTGATACGGGCTTGCTCATCGTCCTGGCTCAGGAACAGCATACCGACCGCGTAATTTTTAGCTAAGCGCCAGTTCTGTTCCTGGGCAACGATACGGAAAAAACGGTCGGGTTTTTGTAATAGCAGGCCGCAGCCGTCTCCGGTTTTGCCATCAGCAAGAATTGCGCCGCGGTGCTGCATACGAGCCAGGGCATGGATCGCGGTGCGCACTACTTTATGGCTGGGTTCGCCTTCAATATGAGCGATCAGGCCGAAACCACAGTTATCCTTTTCAAGGGATTTATCGTACAACATTTCAGTGAACCTCCCCAGGCTCTGCGGATCCCCGGCATCGACGGCGGGCGTAGAAAGGGCTGGCGGCAGGATTGCGTATCATACGCGCACATGTCGCATGCTCCCATTCATAGCCTCAGGCATCGGTGTCACAAGTATTGCGGACTTGTTTCAGAGGGAATCTCAATTACTGCATAAATATGATGAGTGGAACACTCATCCGAAAAGCTTCCAGCGGATTTCCAACTTATCGGGAAAGCGTAAAGAGGTCAAATAGCGTTCTTACCTACGCTTTTTCTCGCTTTGTTTGATTAACTTTTTGTTTTTAAAGTAATTTGTGCGAAATTTTGTGCTGTGCGCCCCTTGCCTGCTTCAAAGCAGAGTGTGAGCTGTATCACTATAGGGTAGCGGTCAAATCTCTGCACCATGCTGGTGCTGGCGCGTATTGCAGAATTTCCTGCTATTAAATCCCGCTGAAGTGCAGGATATATCTGTTTTTCTTATGGCGTTTTTTTTGTATTAACTCAATGAGAGTTATAAGGAAAATTAATCAAGCGAATATTGACTAAAAAGCTGCTTAATTTGAATGATTATTCGTTGAAATAAAAGAGGACTAAAGACATTGCGCGGGCATTGTCTTGAAAAGCATCAGATGTGAGGAAATAAGCCTGTTTTAAGCAGGGCCCTTCAATGTAAGCGACTTAATAAAATAGTCAATATTTTTGACCCGCTAACTTCCTTTACCGGGTAAAACGGATTTATATGCACTTTAATAGTGCAGGTCCGGCTATTTCCCTGTGGAAGGCGAGTTTGAGCCTGTCACGTCCCGCTGGCATTAAAGTGGGGTATGATGGAAAAAGAGACCCGGAAGGAAGCTGATATGAAACAAATTCGCCTGTTGGCGCAATATTATGTCGATTTAATGGTAAAGCTGGGGCTGATTCGCTTTTCTCTGCTGTTAGCCTCGGCGCTGGTCGTGCTGGCTATGGTCGTGCAGATGGCGGTCACCATGTTGCTGCGCGGTCATGTTGAAAGTATTGATATGGTGCGCTCCGTTTTCTTTGGGCTGCTAATTACGCCGTGGGCCGTTTACTTTTTATCGGTTGTGGTTGAGCAACTGGAAGAGTCGCGACAGCGGCTGGCCCGGCTGGTGGATAAGCTGGAGGAGATGCGCAAGCGCGATTTGGAACTGAACCAGCAGATGAAAGAGACCATTAGTCAGCTTAACCAGGAAATCGCCGACCGTATCAAAGCGGAAGAGGCGCGTTTACTGGTGGTGGATAAGCTAAAAGAGGAGATGGCGCGCCGCGAGCAAGCGCAAATCGAACTGGAGCAACAAACCTCTTTTCTGCGATCTTTCCTCGATGCCTCGCCGGACCTGGTATTTTACCGCAATATCGATCAGCAATTTTCCGGCTGTAACCGGGCGATGGAGCTGCTGACCGGAAAAAGTGAAAAACAGCTGATCGGCCTGACGCCAAAAGATGTTTACGATGAAGAAGCGGCGACAAAAGTACTGGAAACGGATGAGAAAGTATTCCGCCACCACGTTTCGCTAACGTATGAGCAGTGGCTGCAATATCCCGATGGCCGCAAAGCCTGCTTTGAGATTCGTAAAGTGCCTTACTATGACCGCGTGGGCAAACGCAGCGGCCTGATGGGCTTTGGCCGCGATATTACGGAGCGTAAGCGCTATCAGGACGCGCTGGAGAATGCCAGCCGCGAGAAGACCACCTTTATTTCAACCATCAGCCATGAGCTGCGTACGCCGCTGAACGGCATCGTTGGGCTCAGCCGTATTCTGCTGGATACCGAACTGAATCAGGAACAGCTGAAATATCTCAAAACCATCCATGTTTCCGCGATAACGCTGGGCAATATTTTTAATGATGTTATTGAGATGGATAAGATCGAGCGCCGTAAGGTACAGCTTGATAATCAGCCGCTCGATTTTACCGGCTTCCTCGCTGACCTGGAAAACCTGTCCGGCCTGTTAGCCCAGCCGAAAGGGTTGAAGTTCGTACTGCAACCTCAGCTGCCGCTGCCCCATAAGATCATTGCTGACGGCACACGTCTGCGTCAGATCCTGTGGAACCTGATTGGTAACGCGGTGAAGTTTACTCAGCAGGGTGAAATTATCGTGCGGGTTTCCTGTGAGGCAGAAAAACTGCGCTTTGAAGTTGAAGATTCGGGAATGGGAATTCCGCCTGATGAGCAGGATAAAATCTTTGCGATGTATTATCAGGTTAAAGATCAGCACGGCGGTAAACCCGCTACCGGCACCGGTATCGGCCTGGCGGTGTCACGACGTTTAGCACAGGCCATGGGCGGCGATATTACCGTGCGCAGCCAGCCTGGCGAAGGCGCATGTTTTACGGTGACGCTGAGCGCGCCGCACATCGCTGAAGAAGTCGAGGATGAAATGCCGGCTGATGAGATGCCGCTGCCTGCGCTGCACGTGCTGCTGGTTGAAGATATTGAGCTAAACGTCATTGTCGCGCGTTCTGTATTAGAGAAGCTGGGAAATAGCGTCGAAGTCGCCATGACCGGACAGGCAGCCCTGGATATGTTTGATCCCGACGAGTTCGATCTGGTGTTGCTGGATATTCAGCTGCCGGATATGACCGGTCTGGATGTGGCTCGCGCAATACATCAGCGCTTTAGCGGGCAGGTATTGCCGCCGCTGGTGGCCCTGACGGCCAATGTCCTGAAGGATAAAAAAGAGTATCTGGATGCGGGCATGGATGACGTACTCAGCAAACCGCTGGCGGTGCCGGCGTTAACGGCGATGATCAAAAAGTTCTGGGACTATCAGGATGATCCGATCGAGCCGCACACGCAGCTGGATGAAAAGAAACTGGCGTTACTTGACCTGCCTATGCTGGAGCAATATATCGATCTGGTTGGCCCATCACTTATCACCCGCGGTCTTGATATGTTTGAGCAGCTGTTGCCGGGCTATCTGGCGGTGCTGGATTCCAACATGATGGCGCGTGATCAAAAGGGCATTGCTGAGGAAGGGCACAAAATCAAAGGCGCAGCGGGCTCGGTTGGATTACAGCATCTGCAACAGTTAGCGAAACAGATCCAAAGTCCGGAGTTGCCTGCCTGGTGGGACAATGTTCAGGAATGGATTGACGAACTCAGGCAAGAATGGCGGCATGATGTGGCCGTATTGCGTGAATGGATTGAACAACAGGAAGCGGGACGCTGAAAAAAATGACCCCGGCTTGTGCCGGGGTGCGCGAATACTGCGCCAACACCAGGGAAAAAGTTTGCTCAGGCCATTTCTTAGAAGAGTTAACAAGCGGCACAAGCATGGTATTGGTTAACGCTTTGACACACCTTAGCAAATCTCAATGTCTCTGTTAAATGATTCATTAAAATATGTGATGTGCGCCAGCGTTCCTGTACAGAAAACATTAATTTACTGACACAGTCAAGCAAGGAATTAACTGAGGCCCTATCTTGGCGTCAATTTAAGCTTTTGTAAAGGATTTCATTACAAAAATCTTCCAGCCTTGATAAGCCATACTTAGGTTCTCATTTTTTAACAATAATCCGTACTTATCCTGTGTGATATATTTAATTAACTCATTGTATTTAAATATAATATTTAAAGATAACCCTGACCTGAAACCGGCGATGAAAAAGTTGGGCCTGGCCCTTTAACCGCGTTGTTTGCCCGCAAGCGGCGACAACGGGCAGCAGACGGAACAGGGAGAAATAAAAAGAGTAAAAAGGGAACCGGGCGGGTAGCCAGTGAGTAGTTAACTTCAGTTAATTTTGTCTTTTTAACCCCTCGAATGGTGCTTTATCAACCTATTTATAAATTATTCAAATGTTTTTTCTTATGGGTAATGGGCGGGTTTTCAGAGTAAGCCGCGATAAAACAGCAAGCGAACTAAACTTTGGAACCGATTCCGCCGCGACGGAAGCCATTGATGCAAGAAGAATTTTACAAACGCTAAACTTCTGAATCAGAAGGCGTAGTGAAGAAAAGCCGTTTTTTTAACAGGTTTTGCGCCCTGCGGTTAACGGACAAGAAAAGGCAGTAACAGACGTAATTAATAAGTGAAAAAATCAGTAATGGAAAAGAGCAAATGAAGAAAAATAAAGGGGGCTTCCTGAGCATGGCCCGGCGCTGGTTAGCGCGACTGGTGATGTTAATTGCGGGACTATGGTTGGCCGAAATGGCGCTGTTTGCCTTTTTGCCGGTGCCGTTTTCAGCCGTTATGGCAGAACGCCAGGTTTCGGCATGGCTAACGGGGAATGTCGCATGGGTAGCGCATTCTGACTGGGTCTCCAGAGATAATATTTCTCCCTGGATGCCGTTGGCGGTGATTGCCGCAGAGGATCAAAAATTCCCGGTTCACTGGGGATTTGACGTCGAGGCGATTGAATCCGTACTTGATAAGCAGAACGGGCGGCTGCGTGGCGCTTCTACGCTATCTCAACAAACGGCAAAAAATTTATTTCTGTGGGATGGTCGCAGCTGGCTGCGTAAAGGCCTGGAGGCAGGATTAACGCTGGGGTTGGAAGGCGTATGGAGTAAGAGACGTATTCTGACGGTCTATCTGAATATTGCCGAATTTGGCGACGGGGTATTTGGCGTTGAGGCCGCTTCGCAGCGTTATTTTCATAAGCCCGCCAGCCGGCTGACGCTGTCAGAAGCGGCGCTTCTGGCAGCGGTACTGCCGAATCCGCTGCGCTTTCGCGCCGATGCGCCCTCAGGCTATGTACGGCAGCGTCAGGCGTGGATCATGCGGCAGATGAGCCAGCTGGGCGGCGTGGGCTTTATTCAACGGCATAAACTGTAGCGGGTCTACTCTTCGTCGAAGCCCGCTTCAAAAAGTTCGATCACGGCTGCCAGCGCCTGCTGTTCTTGCGGGCCGCTGGCTTCAATTTCAATATGACCGCCTTTTGCCGAATCGAGCATCAACAGCGCAATGACGCTACTGGCTTCGGCTTCGGTGCCCGTCTCATTGCGCAGCAGCACTTCAGCGTCGAAACTTTGTACCAGTTCAAACAGCTTCATCGCCGGGCGCGCATGCATACCCAGCTTATTTTTAATTTCAACGGTTTGTCTGACGGTCATGATTTACGTTTTTCCAGCGTACGATGACGGGACTGAACATTTTTACCGCGTGAACGGAAGTAATCGGCTAACTGTTCGGCAATATAAACGGAACGGTGTTTACCGCCGGTACAGCCAATGGCGACGGTTAAATAGCTGCGATTATTGGTTTCCAGCATGGGCAGCCAGAGTTCCAGATAGCTGCGCGTCTGGTAAATAAAGTTATGAACTTCCGTATGTCGATCGAGGAATGCCGCCACGGGGCGATCGAGACCGGTCATCGGACGTAGTTTGGGATCCCAGTGAGGGTTCGGCAGAAAACGGACGTCAAAGACATAATCGGCATCGATAGGAATACCATGCTTATAGCCGAACGATTCAAAGACCATCGTCAATTCGCGCTCGCGTTTGCCAAGCAGGCGGGTACGCAGCATTTCAGCCAGTTCATGTACGGACATTTCGGAAGTATCAACAATCAGATCGGCGCGTGAGCGTAACGGCTCTAAAAGATCGTTCTCTTCATCAATGGCGCTTTCCAGCGACAGATTTTTACTGGAAAGCGGATGCAGGCGGCGGGTATCACTGTAGCGGCGGATAAGCGTATTGCGATCGGCGTCCAGAAACAGCAGCTGAGGTGAAAAGCTGCTGGGCAAGCTGGTTAATGCTTTTTCCAGCACGTCCGGCGATTCCGGCATATTGCGCACATCAATACTGACGGCTGCGGAAATATTGCGCTCGGCCAGCGAGCTTGCCAGATCGGGCAGTAACGCTACCGGCAGGTTATCTACACAGTAAAACCCCATATCTTCCAGCGCGCGTAACGCGACGGATTTCCCTGAGCCTGAACGACCGCTAACGATCATCAGCACCATTAAGTTATCTCCCCATCCAACCCGCGATTACCGGGCTATGCCGGTGCGGGCAAAAGCGCAAGCTGACTAATTAGTGATTTTCTTCTGGCGTCGCGGCGATGATTTCATACAAATCTTCATCGCTTTGCGCCGCCCGCAGACGACGGCAAACGGTTTTGTCAGCCAGCCGCTTTGCTACCAGTGAAAGGGTATGTAGATGTGTTTTACATTGATCCGCCGGCACCAGCAAGGCAAACAGTAAATCGACCGGCTGGTTATCAATGGCATCAAAAGCGATAGGCTGATCGAGGCGGATAAAAACGCCAACGGCGCGCAGCGTATCTTCTTCCAGCTTGCCGTGAGGGATCGCAATACCGTTACCGATACCGGTGCTGCCCATGCGTTCGCGCGTCAGAATAGCTTCAAAAACCGTCTGATGGGGCAGGTTAAGCTGTCTGGCAGCCAGTTCACTGATGATTTCCAGTGCCCGCTTTTTGCTCTGGCAATGTACGCCGCTGCGGGTACAGTCAAGGCTAAGTACAGAGCTGAGTTCCAGTGAGAGTTCGTTATTCATCATAGTTTCACTTGCGTGTTCACAGTTACTGGCACATCGCGTTACTTTACGCGTCTTGCGACGAGAAAAGCAGTAAAAACTTCGCCAGCCGGCGTGAATGGAAAAACGGGGCGAAAGAGCTCGCCCCCGGTCTGTGCATGTTACCGTATCCGGCAACCTGACGGCCTGTTTTTTCCTTCAGCCGCGTGAAGGTTAGTGTTGTTTTAACTTGTCTTTATGCTTGGTTAGCTGGCGCGCCAGCTTATCGATTAAACCATCGATCGCCGCGTACATATCCTCTGCTTCCGACGTGGCATGCAGCTCGCCGCCGCTGACATGCAGCGTTGCCTCCGCTATCTGCTGGACTCTTTCTACCTTTAGCACAATATGAACCTGAGTTATCCGGTCGGAATATTGGGCCAGCTTGGCAAATTTGGTGTTCACAAACTCACGTAAAGCGGTCGTGATTTCAACGTGTTGCCCGGTAATATTGAGTTGCATAGCGTCTTCCTTCTCAGTGAGGATCAAACCAATTGTTTACGCTGGTTTGATGGCGGGATGGATAAAGACTCGCGATACTTCGCGACAGTGCGGCGCGCCACCATAATGCCTTGCTCAGACAACATGGTGGTAAGCTTACTGTCGCTCAGCGGTTTGGCGGGGTTTTCCGCCGAGATTAGCTTTTTCACCAGCGCGCGAATGGCGGTTGATGAGGCTTCGCCGCCGCCTTCGGTATTTACATGGCTGGAGAAAAAATATTTCAGTTCGAAAATGCCGCGTGGGCTGTGCAGATATTTTTGGGTGGTAACGCGGGAAATGGTGGATTCATGCATATCAACGGCCTGGGCAATATCCGCCAGCACCATCGGGCGCATAAACTCTTCACCCTGCTCAAAGAAAGCCTGCTGCTGTTCAACAATACAGCGAGTTACCTTTAGCAGCGTATCATTACGGCTTTCCAGACTTTTAATCAGCCATTTCGCGTCCTGTAAATTTGTGCGGATAAACTGGCTATCGCTGTCGTTGCGCGCTGAACTGCCCAGCGCGGCGTATTGCTGATTGATCTGCAGGCGCGGCACGCTGTCGCCGTTTAACTCCACCGTCCAGCGGCTGCCCATTTTACGCACCAGCACGTCAGGGATGACATACTCCGGCTCACCGGTATTAATCGATTGACCTGGCCGTGGATCGAGAGACTGGATCAGCGTCAGCGCGGTTTTTAGCACCTCTTCTTTCAGGCGCGTCACGCGCATCAGGCTGCGGAAATCATGGTTCGCCAGCAGATCGAGATGCCGATCGACAATGAGCTGCGCTTCAGTCAGAAACGGCGTATCGCGGCCAAACTGCGAAAGCTGTACCAGCAGGCAGTCACGCAGATCACGCGCGCCGACGCCAACCGGATCGAAACGCTGGACTCGCTTCAGAACCGCTTCGACCTCATCCAGCGCCACATCTTCCTTGCCGATGCTATCGCGGATCTCATCCAGCGTAACGGTAAGATAGCCGGTCTCATCAATGGCATCGACGATAGCGGTGGCAATAGCACGGTCAGTGTCGCTAAACGGCGTTAGCTCTACCTGCCATGTCAGGTAATCCTGCAACGATTGGGTGGTCTCGCCCTGATAAACTGGTAATTCATCATCGCGATAATCATTGCCGGTGCCTGAAGGCGTGCCGGCCGTATAGATCTCATCCCAGGTGGCATCAAGCGGCAACTCTTCCGGCATATCCTTTTGCTCAAGAGCCTCACGCGTGTCGAGCGTTTCGCTTTCGGCATATTCGCGTGAGTCGACTTCCTCATGGTTATCGCTCTGCTCAAGCAACGGATTACTCTCCAGCGCCAGCTGTATCTCCTGTTGAAGTTCCAGCGTAGAAAGCTGCAGCAAACGAATCGCCTGCTGTAGCTGCGGAGTCATCGCAAGCTGTTGACTGAGCCTGAGTTGCAAACCTTGCTTCATATTCAGAATAAAGTTTCCTGATAAAACACCGTCATAACTGTCACCATATCAGAGTCTGAACTCTTCACCCAAATAGACACGTTTCACCTGTTCATCGGCCAGGATCGCTTCCGGCGTACCGTGCGCGATTAAACGGCCCTGGCTGACGATATAAGCGCGCTCGCATACGGCAAGGGTTTCACGGACGTTATGGTCAGTAATCAGAACGCCGAGCCCGCTGTCGCGCAGATGCTCGATAATTTTTTTAATATCGATAACGGAAATGGGATCAACGCCGGCAAAGGGCTCATCCAGCAGAATAAATTTGGGATTAGCTGCCAGCGCACGCGCAATTTCAACACGGCGGCGCTCACCGCCCGACAGCGCCTGGCCGAGGCTATTGCGCAGATGCTCAATATGGAACTCTTCCATCAGCTCTTTGGCGCGATCTTCACGCTGCTCGGTGGTCAGATCTTCACGTATCTGCAGCACCGCCATCAGGTTGTCATAGACGCTCAGGCGACGAAAGATGGACGCTTCCTGCGGCAGATAGCCAATACCGCGCCGAGCGCGGGCGTGCAGCGGCAGAATACTAATATCTTCTTCATCAATAACGATGCGGCCCGCATCACGCGGCACAATACCCACGACCATATAAAACGTGGTGGTTTTGCCGGCTCCGTTCGGACCGAGCAGCCCGACGATCTCGCCTGATTTAACCTGCAGACTGACATCTTCTACCACGCGGCGGCCTTTATAGGCTTTTGCCAGATTTTCAGCGATTAGTGTTGCCATAGGTATCAGCGGCTCTTCTGTTGGCTGGTAGATGAAGCGGGCTTGTCCTGCAGCTGCGAAGGCACCAGCACCGTCGTGACGCGCTTATTATCGCCTTCGCTCCAGGCCTGCATTTTCTGCTCTTTGACCAGATAGGTAATGCGATCGCCTTTAACATTGCTGTCCAGCTGTTCGATATAGGCATTGCCGGTGAGCTCGACGAAATCTTTCGCCAGCTCATAGTGCATCTTCGCCGCGTGGCCTTTTACCGGTTTGCCGTCGTCCTGTAGCTGATAAAACGTGGCCGGATTACCGTAGGCATCGACTACGGTTTTTTTGCTATCGCCGCCGGGACGCGTAACGACTACTTTATCCGCAGTAATTTTAATCGACCCCTGGGTCACGATAACGTTGCCGGTAAAGGTCGCGACATTGCCCTGCATATCCAGCGCCTGATTGGCCGAATTGATATTAACCGGCTTTTCAGAGTCGCCGGTTAACGCAAAGGCCGGAACGCTGGCGGCCAGCAGAGTACTGATAAGCAGCAGTTTAAGGCTGTGGTTGTTCATTGATTTCATAATTTGTTTTGACCTTTTCAATCAGCTCGGCCGTTTTTGTCCGTAAGTTACCGCGCATCTTCATACCAGTGGAATTAAAGCTGCGGCCATAAAGAGTGACCTGGTCGTCGGACATGACATCCTGCGTCACCAGATTAACCTGCGCATTATCGGTCTTGATCCGCTCAAGCTGGGCATCTTTAGCCAGGCTGTTGACTTCAACGTGACCGTAGAGATAAAGCATACGATCTTTAGTCAGTTTGGCTTTGTCGGCGCGTACTGACCAGGCAGGGATCTTATTTTCGTCGTAGGTGGTCATCAGCGGATTATCAAACCAGCTGATCTCATCGGCGGAAAAGTAGGTTACCTTATCCGATACCAGCTTGTAGCTCAGGCTGCCGGTTGGGTTATATACCACGGTACTGGAATTCGCGCTGGTATAGGTTGGCTCCCGATCGTTTGTTTCCACCTGACCCCGATCGTCATCGTTACCGGCGAGATTCCAGCCGATCAAAATAATGGCGATCAACGCCAACAATAGCGTTATCCAACGCCTGGTTTTACTCATATCGATTGCCCTTTGGCATCATCAAACTTATCCTGGGCGATCAAAATAAGATCGCAGACTTCGCGCACTGCGCCGCGACCACCGGCGATGCGGGTCACATAGTTAGCGCGCCCCAGCAGCAGCGGATGTGCATCGGCCACCGCAACGCTTAAGCCGGCCTGGGCCATTACCGGCCAGTCAATTAAATCGTCGCCAACGTAGGCAACCTGCCTGGGGGCCAGCGACAGTTTATCCAGGAGTTCCCTGAAGGCCAAAAGCTTATCGGACTGTCCCTGGTAAAGATGTGTAATGCCCAGCGTCTGGCAACGATCTTCCAGCAGCTTAGCCCGGCGACCGGTAATAATCGCGACCTCAATATCGGACGTCAGCAGGCAGCGAATGCCATAACCGTCACGAACGTTAAAGGCTTTCAGCTCTTCGCCGCTGTTGCCCATATAAATCAGGCCATCAGACATTACGCCGTCAACGTCGCAGATTAACAGGCGAATCTCACCGGCGCGTGTTATTACGTCCTGGCTTACCTTACCGTAGCAGGTATCCACGACGTCGGTTTCTTGCGTCATTCTTATTTCCATTCGGTTTATACTACGCCAGCGCGCAGCATGTCATGCATATGTACGATACCGATAAGCTGGTCGCCGTCGGCGACCATGACGGCAGTGATATGCTTACTTTGCATCAGGTTCAGGGCGTCGACCGCCAACATATTGGGCCGTACGCGAATGCCGCCCGGCGTCATCACGCTGGCAATGGAAGCGTTTTGAAAATCGATGCCCATATCAAAAACGCGGCGTAAATCGCCGTCGGTGAAAATCCCCTGGATATGCATCAGATCGTCTACGATCGCCGTCATGCCCAGATTTTTGCGCGTAATTTCCAGCAGAGCATCGCGCAGCGACGCTTCCTGGGTTACATGGGGAATTTCATCGCCGCTGTGCATAATATCACTGACGCGCAGTAACAGCTTGCGGCCCAGCGCGCCGCCTGGATGAGAAAGGGCAAAGTCTTCGGCAGTAAAGCCGCGCGCCTTAAGCAGGGCAACCGCCAGCGCATCGCCCATTACCAGCGTCGCCGTGGTGCTGGTGGTCGGCGCCA
Source organism: Mixta theicola (assembly GCF_002895925.1). Classification (GTDB taxonomy): domain Bacteria; phylum Pseudomonadota; class Gammaproteobacteria; order Enterobacterales; family Enterobacteriaceae; genus Mixta; species Mixta theicola. Next base: position 63,362 of record NZ_NWUO01000011.1, read on the forward strand.
GGCCCAGCGGACAAGCCTCGTGCGGAACTTTAACACACAGATGAATATCTGCTGCACGCGCCATGCTGCTTTCCGGACGGCTGGTAATGCAAATCAGCGCCACTTTAAGCCGCTTTAGCACCGGGATCAGCGCCAGGATTTCATTTGATTCGCCGGAATTGGAAATGGCGATCACAATGTCGCTGGTGCTGACCATACCCAAATCGCCATGGCTGGCTTCGGCGGGATGAACAAAAAAGGCGGGCGTGCCGGTACTGGCAAAGGTTGCCGCCATTTTTTTGCCAATATGCCCCGATTTTCCCATCCCCATCACCACGACTTTTCCCTGGCAATAGAACATCATTTCGCAGGCGCGGGTAAAATCATCGTTAATGTATTGATCGAGCTGTTCCAGCCCCTGACGTTCAATATCCAGCACTTCTTTACCAGCCTGTTGGAAATCAAACCCCGGCTCAAGCATGATGTGAGTCATTGATGTTCAGTCCTTTATCCGTTGAGACTAAATGGCTGCAGGTAGAGTACGGCTACCCAGACAATAAAACCGGCCAGTAAAATAGCCCCGGCGCGACGACCAATACGGCGGCTGCGCTGCAGGCAAATCAGCATAAACAGGGCGCTGACGCCCAGCATAACCCAGTAATCGCGCTCAAAAGCGGCGCTATCGAACTCGCCGGGCTGAATCAGGGCCGGCAGCCCAGGTACAATAGCCAGATTATAAATGTTGGAGCCGATAAGGTTGCCAATAGCAATATCATCTTCCCCTTTTAATGCGCCCGCGATCACGGTCGCCAGCTCCGGCAGACTGGTGCCAACTGAGATAATCGTTAGCCCTATTACCAGCTCGCTGACGCCGAAATAATCGGCAATTACCGTTGCGTTATCGATCACCATTCGGGTTGACATCGGCAGAATAATCAGCGCAACCGCCAGCCACAGAAAGGCCACCGTGTTGCCCGAATCATCACGCGGCAGCTCAGCCAGCTGCTCCTGCGTTAGCGTATCGCTGTTGTCCCGTTCAGCGCGGCGGGCAATACGAATAATAAACAGCAGGTATAGCAGGGCAATCGCGATCAACGCGACGCCATCAATGCGGCTTAGCCGGTGATCGCAAAGAATAATGCCGCTCAGTAGCGTAACCAGCAGCATTAACGGCAGCTCACGCCGCACCAGGTTTGAATGTACCGTGAGTGGGTGCAGCAGCGCCGCGCCGCCAAGAATGAGCAAAATATTGGTAATATTGGAGCCCATGGCGGTTCCGACGGCCATATCCATCTGCCCGTGCGTGGCGGCAGTAAAGGAGACGATCAGCTCAGGCAGCGAAGTTCCGATGCCCACAATAGTCATGCCGATAATCAGCGGGGGAACGCCTAGCGAACGACAGAGTATGGCAGCACTAAACACTAAACGATCGGCTCCATAGACCAGTAGAACTAAACCGATAACTAACAGTGCAGCGGCTAAAAGCATGAAAAATCCTTGGATCGGTTATACTCGTCGGTTTGCCAGACTCGTCATTTTGCAGGCAATATAAAGAATGGCGATGATTTTGACCGTCTGCGAGCAAAAAGTAAAACTTATGCCGGTTTTCGCTACGACGAAGCATCAGATTTCTGCAAAACTCGCGGCTATTGTTAGTTGAACGCGATTAACATAAATGATTTGAATCGCCTGAAATGGATAACAGAGGTATCAATGCACCAGCCATCCACGAATCTGGTTGAGGTCCACGGCGTTAGCTTTAGCCGGGGTAATCGCACCATTTTCGACAATATCTCGTTAACGGTGCCAAAAGGGAAAGTCACCGCCATCATGGGGCCTTCCGGTATCGGGAAAACGACCTTGCTGCGTCTTATAGGCGGTCAGCTGCAGCCGGATGCCGGAGACATTTGGTTTGACGGCGAAAATATTCCCAAACTTTCGCGCTCGCGCCTGTATGAGACGCGCAAGCGTATGAGCATGCTGTTTCAGTCCGGGGCGCTGTTTACCGATCTTAACGTTTATGAGAATGTCGCCTGGCCGCTGCGCGAGCATGCCCGTTTACCCGCGCCGCTGCTGCACAGCACGGTGATGATGAAGCTGGAGGCGGTTGGGCTTCGCGGCGCGGCCAAATTAATGCCTTCAGAGCTTTCAGGCGGGATGGCGCGCCGTGCCGCCCTGGCGCGTGCGATTGCCCTGGAGCCCGATCTGATCATGTTCGACGAGCCTTTTGTCGGCCAGGATCCGATTACGATGGGCGTCCTGGTTAAGCTAATTGATGAACTGAATCATTCGCTGGGCATGACCTGCATCGTCGTATCGCATGATGTGCCTGAAGTCTTGAGCATCGCCGATTACGCCTATATTGTTGCCGGGCAAAAAATCATTGCTCAGGGAACAACGCAGGCGCTACAGGATAATCCTGACGCGCGCGTACGCCAGTTCATCGATGGTATTGCTGATGGGCCGGTGCCTTTTCGCTATCCGGCCGGCGACTATTTTGCCGATCTTACCGGTTCAGGGAGTCAATAAACTGATGTTTTTAAATGCGCTGGCGCTGCTGGGTCGCCAGGGGATCCAAACCTGTGCCTCGTTTGGCCGTGCTGGCCTGATGCTATTTCACGCGCTGGCCGGTAAACCGCAGTTCCGTAAACACGCCCCGCTGCTTATCAGGCAGTTGTACAGCGTAGGCGTGATGTCCTTACTGATCATCCTGGTCTCCGGCCTGTTTATCGGCATGGTGCTGGGGCTGCAGGGCTTCCTGGTGCTGACGACCTACGGAGCCGAAACCAGCCTCGGCATGCTGGTGGCGCTGTCGCTGCTGCGCGAGCTGGGGCCGGTCGTCACTGCCCTGCTGTTTGCCGGACGCGCCGGATCGGCGTTAACGGCGGAAATTGGCCTGATGAAAGCCACGGAGCAGCTTTCCAGTATGGAAATGATGGCGGTGGATCCGCTGCGTCGGGTAATCTCTCCGCGCTTCTGGGCGGGCTTTATCAGCATGCCGCTGCTGGCGCTGATTTTTACCGCCGTTGGTATTTGGGGCGGGGCGCTGGTTGGCGTTAGCTGGAAAGGCATCGACGCTGGGTTTTTCTGGTCGGCTATGCAAAACGCGGTAGATTTTCGCACCGATATTATTAACTGCCTGATTAAAAGCGCGGTGTTTGCCATTACGGTCACCTGGATCGCGTTGTTTAATGGCTACGACGCGATTCCGACCTCAGAAGGGATCAGCCGGGCCACCACACGTACGGTGGTACATTCCTCTCTGGCGGTACTCGGATTAGATTTCGTGCTGACGGCACTGATGTTTGGGAACTAAGGCAATGCAAACTAAAAAAAGTGAAATTGGGGTAGGGGCGTTCATGCTGTTGGCGCTGGTCGCCATCCTGTTTCTCTGTCTGCGCGTCGCAGATGTGAAATCGCTGGGCACCGAGCCTGGCTGGAAGCTTTACGCTACCTTTGACAATATCGGCGGCTTGAAAACCAGCTCTCCGGTTAAGATTGGCGGCGTGGTGATCGGCCGCGTGACGGATATTTCACTGGATGAGAAATCCCTGTCGCCACGCGTAACGATGGAAATCGAGGATAAATATAATCATCTTCCCGATACCAGTTCGCTGGCGATTCGTACTCAGGGGCTGCTGGGCGAACAGTATCTGGCGTTAAACGTTGGTTTTGACGATCCTGAAATGGGAACGGCAATCCTGAAGGATGGCGATACGCTGCAGGATACGAAATCAGCGCTGGTGCTGGAGGATCTGATTGGTCAGTTTTTATATAAGAGCGGCGATGGTAATCAAAGCGCTCAGCAGGAGCAAAACGCGCCTGCAGCATCGACTCCTGCTAACCCGGAACAACCTTAAGAGGCTATACGTATGTTTAAACGTTTACTGATGGTCGCTATGCTGGTCATCGCACCGCTGGCGGCAAATGCGGCAGACCAAAGCAACCCCTATAAGCTGATGAATGAGGCGGCGGCAAAAACCTTTACCCGCCTGAAAAATGAGCAGCCGAAAATCAAGCAGGATCCAAATTACCTGCGCGACATCGTGCGTCAGGAGCTGCTGCCTTATGTACAGATTAAATATGCCGGCGCGCTGGTTTTAGGCCGCTACTACCGTGACGCTACGCCGGCGCAGCGCGAAGCCTATTTCAGCGCGTTTGGCGACTATCTGGCGCAGGCCTACGGCCAGGCGCTGGCGCTTTATCATGGACAAACTTATCAAATCGCCCCGGAGCAGCCGCTTGGCGACGCGAAAATTATCGCTATCCGCGTAAGCATTATCGATCCCAACGGGCGTCCCCCGGTTCGTCTGGATTTCCAGTGGCGTAAAAACAGCCGCACCGGCGAATGGCAGGCTTATGACATGATTGCCGAAGGGATCAGTATGATCACCACCAAACAAAATGAGTGGAGTGATACGCTGCGAACCAAAGGCATCGATGGCCTGACGCAGCTGCTGAAAAAATATGCGGCGCAGCCTATTTCTCTGGATCAGAAAAATAATGGCTGATCTTTTGAGCTGGCAGGTTGAGGCGAAAACGCTTTACCTTCGCGGTGAGCTTGATCGGGAAACGCTGCTCGGCCTGTGGCAGCAGCGAGAAACCGCAATGCAAAATATTGCGGTTATCGATGTCTCCGGGCTGCAGCGCGTGGACTCAGCCGGACTGGCGCTACTGGTGCATTTGCGTCAGATAGCGCAACAGCAGGGCGCCAGCCCCGTTTTCAGCGGCGTCACGGATAAATTACACTCCCTGATTACGCTGTATAATTTACAGCAGATTATTGTTTCTGTTGAAAATCCCGCCTGATCGCGCGGGATCTCCGCTTAAGCCCCTGCGCTGCAGGGGCTTTTTGTTTGTTTAAGATAGATGCGCTTTCAACTAATATGTCAGCCTGTTTATCATCTACCGAATGTAAAAAAATCATGGAAAATAGTGAAATTCAGACAGTGCTAATGAACGCACTGCCGTTAAAAGAAGTACATGTAAGCGGTGACGGCAGCCATTTTCAGGTGATCGCCGTTGGTGAATTATTCGCTGAGCTAAGCCGTGTGAAAAAACAGCAAACGGTCTATGCGCCGCTGATGGAATACATCGCTGATAACCGTATTCATGCCGTATCCATCAAAACTTATACCCCTGAAGAGTGGGAACGGGATCGTAAGCTAAACGGTTTTTAAGCCGTTGAGGCGGCTTATGTTCCGCGACTCGATGGCCTTTTAAGTTCTGATAACAGAGAGCAGTTGCAATGGATAAATTTCGTGTACAGGGCCCAACCCGGCTAAGCGGTGAAGTCACCATCTCCGGTGCCAAAAATGCCGCACTGCCGATCCTGTTCGCCGCTCTGCTGGCTGAAGAGCCGGTGGAGATTCAGAATGTCCCGAAGCTGAAGGACATTGATACCACCATGAAGCTGCTCAGTCAGCTGGGGGTAAAAGCGGAGCGCAATGGCTCGGTGCACCTCGATGCCAGTAAGGTAAATATCTACTGCGCCCCTTATGAACTGGTGAAAACCATGCGTGCCTCTATTTGGGCGCTGGGGCCGCTGGTCGCGCGTTTTGGTCAGGGACAGGTCTCTTTACCTGGCGGCTGCGCCATCGGCGCCCGGCCGGTTGATTTGCATATTACCGGGCTGGAGCAGCTGGGTGCGGAAATCAAGCTGGAAGAGGGCTACGTTAAAGCGTCGGTAAACGGGCGGCTGAAAGGCGCGCACATTGTCATGGATAAAGTCAGCGTTGGCGCGACGGTAACCATTATGTCTGCGGCTACCCTGGCGACCGGCACGACCGTGATTGAAAACGCCGCGCGCGAGCCGGAAATTGTCGATACCGCTAACTTCCTGAATACGCTGGGCGCGAAAATCAGCGGCGCAGGCGGCGATCGCATTACGATTGAGGGCGTTGAGCGCCTGGGCGGAGGCGTTTATCGCGTTTTGCCGGATCGTATTGAAACGGGAACTTTCCTGATTGCCGCAGCGATCTCCGGCGGCAAGGTGGTATGTCATAAAACGCAGCCGGATACGCTGGATGCGGTGCTGGCGAAGCTGCGTGAAGCCGGTGCGGAAATCGAAACGGGCGAGGACTGGATCAGCCTTGATATGCACGGTAAACGCCCGAAAGCCGTTAACGTGCGTACCGCGCCACATCCGGGTTTTCCAACCGATATGCAGGCGCAGTTTACGCTGTTAAACCTGGTTGCAGAAGGAACCGGCGTTATTACCGAAACCATTTTCGAAAACCGTTTTATGCATATCCCTGAGCTGATTCGTATGGGCGCGCATGCGGAAATTGAAAGCAATACGGCGATTTGCTACGGCATAGAGCAGCTGTCTGGCGCGCAGGTAATGGCGACGGATTTACGCGCTTCCGCCAGCCTGGTATTGGCCGGCTGTATTGCTGAAGGGACGACAATGGTCGATCGTATTTATCATATCGACCGCGGCTATGAGCATATCGAAGATAAGCTGATTGCCATGGGTGCAAAAATTGAACGCGTTAAAGGCGAATAAATTTCGTCACCGTGGCGCGTCTTGAAGAGACTGGCTTCTTAAAAACAGCTCCCGCCTCCGGGGGCTGTTTTTTGCTTAAGCGGGTTCAGGATCGTGAACGAATCAGTTTTCTACGATCAAGTAGCTTATTGGTTCTTGGGTCGTAATAGCGGCTGGGCCAGATTTCCGCAGGATGAACCGCGATCGCTTCCGCAATCAACCATTCTCCCTTTGGCCACGGACGATTAAGAGCATTAGCCAGCGTTGATGAACTCAGGCCAGCCTGACGCGATACGGCGGCAAGAGAGGTTCCTTTTTTATGCAGAGCAGCAATAATATCCGCAGTATGCCAGTCTTTCCTGGACTTGTTCATATCACTCATAGCGCACTTCTCCCTATGCTAATTTCGCCTTACGAAAATTGTTGGAGCTTTTCAGAATCTTTACGGTAAATGAATTAGAGAAAAGAGTATATTTATACCTGAAGTTCAGCCTTTCTCTTGCCAGCGGGTAGTTTTTTATAGCAAATGGAATCCACTTATTTCCAGTAAATTCCAAATGGTACAAGAGAAATGTGTTTCTCTTCGCAAAAGCTTGATAATTGGCTGCAAACGGGAAGGGAAAATGAAGAGCGGGAGCCTTAACCAGCACTCCCGTAACGCATCAGGAATCGCGCTGTACTGCCATATGAGCAAGCGCTTCCAGCGCGCTGCGCCAGGGGGATTCAGGCAGCGCCTGCAGAGCGGCGATAGCTTTATCCGCTTCCTGTTCAGCACGGCTGCGCGTCCACTCCAGTGAGCCGCATTGACGCATCGCCTCCAGTACCGGATCCAGCAGATGACGACCATTACCCTGTTCAATCGCCTCACGGATCATGGCTGTCTGCTGGGGATTACCGTGGCGCATGGCATGCAGCAGCGGCAGGGTAGGTTTCCCTTCGCTGAGATCGTCGCCCACGTTTTTCCCCAGCGTTTGCCCATCGGCGCTGTAATCCAGCAGATCGTCAATCAACTGAAAAGCGGTGCCAAGATAGCGGCCATAATCCTGTAAACCCTGCTCTTCGGCCGCGGCCGCTCCCGCCAGAATCCCGGACGATTGCGCCGCCGCTTCGAACAGGCGCGCCGTTTTGCTGTAAATCACCCGCATATAGCTTTCTTCAGTAATATCCGGGTCGTTACAGTTCATCAGCTGCAGCACTTCGCCCTCGGCGATAACGTTCACCGCCTCTGACATCAGCGCCAGAATACGCAGCGAACCGAGGCTGGTCATCATTTGAAAGGCGCGGGTATAAATAAAATCACCCACCAGCACGCTGGCTGCGTTGCCAAACGCCGCGTTGGCCGTGGCTTTCCCACGTCGCATATCGGACTCGTCAACCACATCATCATGCAGCAGCGTCGCGGTATGAATAAACTCAATCAGCGCGGCAATAGTCACGTGCTGTTTACCCTGATAGCCGAGCGCGCGTGCCGCAAGAATGGCAATCATCGGACGAATACGCTTTCCGCCGCCGCTGATAATGTAGTAACCCAACTGATTGATGAGCGAAACATCTGAATTCAGCTGTGAGAGGATGGTCTCGTTGACGGCCGCCATGTCTTGTGCGGTTAATTCATTAATTTGTTCTAAATTCATCAGTCTGTTCAGCTATTGCTCTGTTCAGCGCCATGTTAAGCGACTTTGCCCATGTCTGTGCCACGTAATGTATTACAGATTGTACTTGAAAAACGAGGCTCTTGAATCCTGAGTATGGCGCTGCGTTTTTTTTCTGCAATCCTTTGCTATGTCCTCTTGTCAACGCAGGGATTTTTGCGTAGAATTCGCGCCCTATTGTGAATATTTATCGCGCCGCCTGACAATTGAAGAAGGTAAGCGCAGAAGCGGAGTTTTATATGTACGCGGTTTTCCAAAGTGGTGGTAAACAACACCGAGTAAGCGAAGGTCAAACCGTTCGCCTGGAAAAGCTGGACATCGCAACCGGCGAAACTATTGAGTTCGATCAGGTTCTGATGATTGCAAATGGTGACGACGTTACAATCGGCGCACCGCTGGTTTCAGGTGGCGTGATCAAAGCAGAAGTTGTTGCTCATGGTCGTGGCGAGAAAATTAAGATCGTTAAGTTTCGTCGTCGTAAACACCATCGTAAGCAGCAGGGCCATCGTCAGTGGTTCACTGATGTGAAAATCACTGGCATCAGCGCCTGAGAGGAGATCTGACAAATGGCACACAAAAAGGCTGGCGGCTCAACACGTAACGGTCGCGACTCTAATGCACAGCGCCTGGGCGTAAAACGTTTCGGCGGTGAATCTGTACTGGCTGGCAACATCATCGTTCGTCAGCGTGGCACCAAATTCCACGCAGGCACCAACGTTGGTCTTGGCCGTGACCACACTCTGTTTGCTACTGCAAACGGTAAAGTGAAATTTGAAGTTAAAGGCCCGAACAACCGTAAATACGTCAGCATCATTGCTGAGTAAGGTTATCGTGCTGCAGGCTGGTTAATCTGCCTGCCAGAGAATGAAAGCCCCGCAGAATATTGCGGGGCTTTTTACATTTTGAGCTTGCCTGATTTGCTGTACACTTTACGTACAGTCTTTCCGCAACGGGTCATCGCTTATGGCCTCGGCGGAATAAAGCCGCACCGGTTTGTCCGGTCGCCAGGTGAATGATTTACGGAGAAGGTAAATGAAGTTTGTTGATGAAGCGACGATCCTGGTCGTTGCAGGTGACGGCGGTAATGGTTGCGTCAGCTTCCGCCGCGAAAAATATATTCCGAAAGGTGGCCCGGACGGCGGCGACGGCGGCGACGGCGGCGATGTCTATCTGCTGGCCGATGAAAACCTTAACACGCTGATCGATTATCGCTTTGAAAAATCTTTCCGCGCAGAGCGTGGACAGAACGGGCAGAGCCGTGACTGTACCGGTAAACGCGGTAAGGATATAGTGATTAAAGTGCCGGTAGGCACGCGCATTATCGATCAGGGGACCGGTGAAACGCTGGGCGACCTGACGCGTCATGAGCAAAAGCTGATGGTGGCGAAAGGCGGCTGGCACGGGCTGGGCAACACGCGCTTTAAATCCTCAGTCAACCGTACGCCGCGTCAGAAAACAATGGGTACGCCAGGTGAGAAACGCGACCTGCAGCTGGAGCTGATGCTGTTGGCCGATGTGGGCATGCTGGGCCTGCCGAATGCCGGTAAATCGACCTTTATCCGTGCTGTTTCTGCCGCCAAACCGAAAGTGGCTGATTATCCCTTTACAACGCTGGTGCCAAGCCTTGGCGTTGTGCGTATGGATAACGAACAAAGCTTTGTGGTCGCTGATATTCCCGGCCTGATTGAAGGTGCTGCGGATGGCGCGGGCCTGGGCATTCGCTTCCTGAAGCATCTGGAGCGCTGCCGCGTTCTGCTGCACCTGATCGACCTGGCCCCGATTGATGAATCCGATCCGGTAGAAAATGCGCGCATTATCCTCGGCGAGCTGAAGAAATACAGTGAAAAACTGTATAACAAGCCGCGCTGGCTGGTATTCAACAAAGTAGATTTGTTGAGTAAAGAAGAAGCTGAAACGCGCGCGAAAGCGATTGTGGAAGCGCTTGGCTGGGATGAAAAATATTACCTTATCTCTGCCGCCAGTCAGACCGGTGTCAACGCGCTGTGCTGGGATGTTATGTCCTTCCTGAACGCCAACCCTAAAGAGGTGGAAGAGGAAGAGAAGAAACCTGAGAAAGCTGAATTCATGTGGGACGATTACCATCGTGAAGCGCTGGAACAGGCAGAAGAAGAAGTGGATGAAGATTGGGATGACGACTGGGATGAAGATGACGACGAAGGCGTCGAAATCATCTATCAGCATTAATCACAGCCAATAACCACAGCCCGGCCTGACGCCGGGCTTTTTTTTGCCGTTTTTTCGCGGCGTGCAGCAAGCAGTAGCACAACGGTAAAGAAAATGATTATCATTATCCCATAACTTATTATCGGGATAGATTATGTTTTATCGTCGCCTGTGTTTCCTGTTTAGCATGCTGATGGTTTTGTCCACCGGCGCGCTGTCCGCTTTTGCCGAACCCGCCAGCTGGCCGCGCCAGCTAACCAGCGGTAAACAAACTATCACCCTGAAGCAGCCGCCACAGCGTATTGTCTCAACCAGCGTCACCTTAACCGGCTCTTTGCTGGCGATTGACGCGCCGGTGGTAGCCAGCGCCGCCGCAATGCCCGGTAAACGTTTCACCGACCAGCAGGGATTTTTTCGGCAGTGGGGTGATATTGCGCGTCAACGTAACGTCCAGCGGCTTTACAGCGGAGAGCCGACCATTGAAATGGTTGCTGCCGCCCGGCCCGATCTGATTGTTGTCAGCGCCACCGGAAATGATTCGGCGCTGGCGCTCTATCCGCAGCTGGCCGCTATCGCACCTACCCTGGTGATAAACTATGACGATAAAAGCTGGCAGCAGGTGATGAAAGATCTGGGCCAGGCAACGGGCCATGAAGCCCAGGCGGAGCAGCGGATTGCTGATTTCGACCAGCGCTTACAGCAGCTGCGTAAAAAAATTACGCTGCCGCCGCAGCCGGTATCCGCTTTCGTCTATAACCGCCACGGCCCGATGGTCAATCTGTGGACCAGCGCATCCGCCCAGGGACACCTGTTACAGCAGCTTGGTTTCACGTTAGCCGCTTCCTTGCCGGGGGGCTTGCTGCAAAAGCGCCGTGACAAGGTGCAGCTAAGCGGCGAAACGCTGGTGCATGGGTTGACAGGCAAAACGTTTTTGCTGTTTGCCGCTGATGATAAAGATGCCGCCGCGTTGATGCGTGAACCGCTGCTGGCGGGTGCCCCGGCAGTACAGCAGCAGCGGGTTATCGCGCTGGGCGAAGACAGTTTCCGGCTCGATTATTATAGCGCCGGTCATTTACTCACGCGTATCGGCCAGCTGTTCAGCAAAGCGCAGCCCACAGCGCCTGCAGGCCATCCGTAAGGCCGCCGCGCCAGCACAGCGCATCATGGCCGCCGTCAAATTCACGATAGTGAACATCGTGGCCGGACGCCTGAAGCAGCGGCAGCAACGTTCGGTTTGATTGCAGAATGATTTTTTCATGTAATCCTGCTTCAAGCCAGAGCCGCTGAGGATGAGCCGAACCTAAACCCTGTCTGAGCTGTTCTCCCAGCCAGCCGCCGCTGCTGGCCGTATGGCGATCGGGCCACCAGTAAGAGCCTGACAGGCTAATCGCGCCGTTAAAAGATTGCGGCCAGCTCAGGGCGGCGTAGAGCGCGGCCAGTCCGCCGTAGCTCTGGCCTGCTACCAGCGTTGGTAGACTTTTATCCCATGAGGGCAACCACTCACTTACTTGAGGAAGCAGCTCTTCCTGCACGGCCAGCCAAAATTCAGGGTTACAGGTTAGTTCATGGCTGCGCTGCGCTGTGCCAATGGCATCGATAAAAAGATAACAGGCTGGCGGTAGCTCACCGCGCTGCGTCAACCATTCCAGTGGCGCGGCGAGGGGCATACCGTTCGCCCAAAACTGACCGTCCAGCAGAATAGCCAGCGGACGCGGCGTGGCGCTTTCTTCTCCCGTTTTCAGTAACCAGACTGAACGCCGGTTGGCAAGGCGAGAGCTATACCACAGCCGGGTGGTCAGCTGATTGCTGGCGGAGGGTTGCCTGCGATCCAACGGCTGCCAGGCTGGCTGCGGCGGCGCTGCAGGCATATGCAGTGGTGAAACCGCATGTCCACGACCATTGCGCCAGCTGCGCAATGGATTAAGCGGATCGGCGATAGCCGCAGGCAAATGGGTTTTCCACCAGCGGCGCAGTTTGTCGGCAGCCAGATTATCTGCCGGGAAATCGCTGTCATCCTGGCTGGGGATCAGGCAGTAGCTGCCTCGCCAGCGGCTGCTAAGCGTAACTTCGCCTTGCCAGGTATCGGTTCCCGCAACGCGCTGGAGTGAAAAGGGGCGCTGTTGACGATGATGATCGGTTATGCCAGCAATGTTTAGCCATACGCGGCGTGTAGTAGAGTGCCGTTCATCGCCCTGGGGATCGCGCCAGTAAAAAACGATCCGACAGCGATCTCCCTGCACTTCAGCTATTGCCGGAATACCAGCCTGAGTTTTTGCCTGCCACCAGGCGTCGCTACCCATTTGCACCACGAGTTTCCTCAACGGTAAAAAGAATAAAAGTTAATTAATAACAATATTGATAATCATTTGCATTTTCAATAATCTGTTTCCGCATGTTAACAGGGCGAATAACCTGATATTCATAACGGAAATAAAATGAAAAAAACACATTATAGAGCTTACCAGCTTCTCGTGCCGCTAACGCTGGCCAGCGGACTGTTAAGCGTGAACAGCAGGGCAGCAGAAACTTCAACGGACGGCGGCGCAGAAGATGGCACTATGCTCGTCACGGCACAGCAGCAAACCTTACAGGCGCCGGGCGTCTCGACTATTTCAGCCGATCGGATCAAAAAGCAGCCGCCAGCACGTGACGTATCAGAGATTATTCGTACGATGCCGGGCGTTAACCTGACCGGCAATTCGACCAGCGGCCAGCGTGGTAATAATCGACAAATTGATATTCGCGGGATGGGGCCGGAAAACACGCTGATTATGGTGGATGGCAGGCCGGTCACCAGCCGTAATGCCGTACGCCTTGGCTGGCGCGGCGAACGCGATACGCGTGGTGATACCAGTTGGGTGCCTGCGGAAATGATCGATCATATCGATGTGATCCGCGGGCCGGCGGCGGCGCGCTACGGTAACGGTGCGGCAGGCGGCGTGGTCAATATTATTACTAAAAAAGAGAGCGACGGCTGGCACGGTTCATGGAACACCTATTATAACGTGCCGCAGCATAAAGAAGAGGGCGCTACCCGCCGCACTAACTTTAGTCTGAGCGGCCCGCTTGATGACGATCTTAGCTTTCGGCTGTATGGCGGCCTGAGCAAAACCCAGGCGGATGCGCAGTTTATCAACCAGGGGCACCAATCCTTACGTACCGGCACCTATGCCGATACGGTGCCCGCTGGCCGGGAAGGGGTGGTAAATAAGGACATTAACGCGCTGTTGCGCTGGGCTTTCGCGCCAATGCAGGCGCTGGAGTTTGAGGCGGGCTACAGCCGTCAGGGCAACCTGTACGCAGGGGATACGCAGAATACCAATACCAATGCCCTGGTAAACAAATATTACGGCAAAGAAACTAACCGTCTTTATCGGCAGAATTTCGCCGTCACCTGGACCGGCGCCTGGGATAACGGCATCAGCACCAAAAGCTTCGCGCAATACGAAAATACCCGTAACTCGCGTCTGGATGAAGGCCTGGCGGGCGGTACGGAAGGAATTTTCGCCAGCGACAGCTTCTCTACCATTGAACTGAACGATGTGCTGCTGCACAGCGAAATCAGCGTGCCTTTTGAACTGTGGGTCAATCAAACTGCGACGGTGGGTACCGAATGGAATCAGCAGCGAATGAAAGATCCCAGCTCCACCAAACAGGCGCTCTCCGGCGGTAATATTGACGGTGTTTCTACCGGCAGCCGCAGCCCTTATACGCAGGCGGAAATTTTCTCGCTGTTTGCTGAAGATAACGTAGAGCTAACCGACAGCACCATGCTGGTGCCGGGGCTGCGCTTCGATCACCACTCCATCGTCGGCAATAACTGGAGCCCCTCGCTTAACCTTTCTCAGGCGCTCGGCGAAGACGTAACGCTTAAGTTGGGCATCGCCCGTGCTTACAAAGCGCCCAGCCTCTATCAGACCAACCCAAACTATGTGCTTTACAGCCGTGGACAAGGATGTGCGGCCAGTAGCGGTGCCTGTTATCTGATCGGAAACGACGATCTGAAGGCGGAAACCAGCATTAATAAAGAAGTCGGACTGGAATGGAAGCATGAGGGCTACCAGACGGGTCTGACCTGGTTCCGTAATGATTATCGTAACAAAATTGAGGCGGGCTACCTGCCAGAAGGCACTGCAACTAACGGCAGTACGGACGTTTATAAATGGGAAAACGTGCCAAAAGCGGTGGTGGAAGGGTTGGAAGGCACCGTGAATCTTCCGCTCAGCGACACGGTGAGCTGGAATAACAACCTCACCTGGATGCTGCAGAGCAAAAACAAAGAGACCGGCGATCGGTTATCGATCATTCCGCAGTACACGCTGAACTCCATGCTGAGCTGGCAGGCAACGCAAAGCCTGTCGCTTCAGACTTCGTTCACCTGGTACGGCAGACAAACGCCGAAGAAATACAATTACAAAGGAGAAACGGTTACCGGCAGCGAGAAAAATGAGGTCAGCCCTTATTCTGTTATTGGCCTCAGCGGGACGATGGAGGTCAATAAATATGTCAGCGTAACGCTTGGCGTCGATAACCTGCTGGATAAGCGCCACTTCCGTGCGGGTAACGCGCAAACCACCGGTAATGCCGCTACCGATTCCTATATGTATGGCGCAGGCGCCAATACCTATAATGAATCCGGGCGCACCTGGTATCTCAGCCTGGATACTCACTTCTGATCGTTTGCCCGCCATCCTGATTCAGGATGGTGGGCAACCAGCATTGCGCTTCCAGTCCGGAGCGATCCTGGCGATTGCTTAACTGCATCTTCCCACCATGCAGCTGCAAAATCCGCAGCACAATATTTAAACCCAGCCCGCTGCCGCCGTAGCGTCGATCGCGTCGATGAAACGCCTGCGTAAGTTCGCCTGCAGTCTCTTCATCAATGCCGGGACCTTCATCGCGGATCACCAGCAGGCTGCCATTCTCTTGCGCCTGTAGCTGCAGCGTAACCAGTGAATGCTCCGGACTATAGCGCGAGGCGTTCTCCAGTAAATTACGTACCATCAGGCGCAGTAAAACGGCATCGCCCTGCACGCTCATATCCTGCTGCGCCCAGACCAGCACTTGCTGTCGCTGTTTCAGCAGCTCAGCCATTTCACCCCGTAAAGGAAGAAAAATATCCTGCTGCCAGCTCAGCGTCTGATAATGGCCGCTGGCCAGCGCTTGTCCGGCACGTGAGAGCATCAGCAGCTGCTCGATAACGTGCATCAGCTGGTCGATACGCGCTACCAGCATTGGCGCCTGCTTAATTTCCTGCTGCGCCATTAGCTCAAGATGCAGACGCAGCCCTGCCAGCGGCGTGCGTAGTTCGTGAGCCGCATCGGCCGTAAATAATCTTTCCTGCTGCAGCGTTTGATTAAGGCGGGCCAGTAGCTGATTCATCGCCCGGGTCACCGCCACAATTTCTTCCATCTCTGAATAGACTGGCAGCGGCGACAGATTATCGGCGGATCGCTCAGCCAGGCTGGTCTGTAAGGCATTTAACGGACGGATAACCCAGCTGATCGCCCAGAAAGAGAGGATTAGCGTAAAGCCGACCATCACTAACGAAGGCAGCAGGAGAGAGGCGATCGCTTCACGGATCTCATTTTCAACATGCTGATTACGTGATTTCGCCGTCAGCGTTTCGTTTACCAGAAAGCTAATCTGTTCACGGCTTTCATGCCATAACCAAATGGCGCTCATGAGCTGGCAGGTCAGCAGAATGAGCGCCAGCATGATCAACAAACGCCGACGCATACTGTTCACTGGCGCTCTTCCAGTCGATAGCCGACGCCGCGCACCGTTTTGATACGATCTTTACCCAACTTTCGACGTAGATTATGGATATGTACTTCCAGCGTATTGGAGCCGTTATCATCCTGCCAGCTATAAATATCCTGCTGTAGCGTCTCACGATGCACCGTTTGACCGATGCGCATCAGCAGACGGGACAGAAGCGCGAATTCTTTAGGCGTCACCTCTATCGGCTGATTATCTACCGAGACCTGCAGGGAGGAGAGATTGAGCGCCAGATCGCCATGCCGTATCTGATTATCACTGAGTCCCTGATAACGCCTGATCAGCGCCCGTACGCGCGCTTTCAGCTCAGCCAGCGCAAAAGGCTTAACCAGATAATCGTCTGCGCCGGCATCCAGCCCGCTGACCCGGTCTTCCAGCGCATCGCGCGCCGTCAGTATCAGCACCGGCAGATCAATATTTTGACGACGCCAGCGGCGCAGCAAATCAGCTCCGTCCGCATCCGGCAGGCCAAGATCGAGCACCGCTAAACTATATTCTCCGCTGTGCAGCAGGGCATCCGCCTGCGCCGCTTTATCGGCACAATCGATGGCGTAGCCCTCGCTACTCAGCGCAAGGGCGATGCCTTCCTGCAATAGCACATCATCTTCCACAATGAGAATTTTCATGCGCCTCAGTTATTTTGGTAAATGTCCTTGTACAACCGGCTTTCAAAGCGCACCAGCGGCACGCGGCGGATGCGTTTGTCTTCCGGCGGTACGGCATAGCCGGACAGGAACTGTACAAAAGCCACGCGTTGACCACTGGCGGTAGTGATAAAGCCTGCCAGATTATAGACCCCGGACAGCGAACCGGTTTTCGCGGAAACTTTACCATCCACGCCAGCCTCATGCAGGCCGCCGCGATAGCGCAATGTACCATCGTAGCCTGCCAGCGGCAGCATAGAGATAAAGTTCAGCTGCCGATCGTTTTGCGCGATGTATTGCAGCGCCTGCATCATGGTCGCCGGAGAGATCAGATCGTGACGTGACAGGCCGGAACCATCGACCTGAATGCTGTTGCCGAGATCGATATTCGCCTTTTGGCGCAGAATGCGGCGTACCGCGTCTGAACCCGCACGCCAGGTGCCGGGGACGTTAAAATAGTGATGGCCGATGGTGCGGAAAACCGTATCGGCAATCATGTTGTCCGATTTTTTCAGCATGGTTTTCAGCAAATCATGCAGCGGCGCGGACTGCGTTTCCGCCAGGATGGTGCCGGGATCGGTGACGCGCGTTTGACGCACCAGGTGCCCGGTGTAATCAATACCGGCATCCTGCAGCATCGCTTTTAAAATGGCGCCGGCCCAGGCGGCGCCATCCTGAATAGCAAAAGCCAGCGGCAAAGGTTCGCTGCGCTGCGTCATGCAGCCGGTCAGCGTAAAGCGGTTCAGCTCTCCCGGCACGACATCCAGCTCGCAGTAGGGCGCATCGGGCGATCCTTTCGCTAAGGTACGCACCTGGCTAAACATGGTCACGGGGTAATATGACGCTACGCGAATAAAGGCGTTATCGTCGGGACGATCGGCGCTGTACAGCGAAACTGAAAAACAGTTTTTATCGACGATAGCGGCGGCAGGCGGCGCGCTAAAGCATTCAGTGATATCGTTCCATGGCCAGCCGGGCGCTTTATCGTGACTGGCGAAGACCGAGGTATCAATCACCAGATTACCCTGAATATGGGTAATGCCCTGTTTAGTCAGGGCGGTGACCATATTACGTAAATCCTGACGCGATAACGTCGGATCGCCGCCAAAGCGGGCAATCAGGTCGCCCTGTAGCGTGCCATTATTCACTTTGCCCTGGGTTTCCAGCGTTGTGCGAAAGCGGAAGTCTGGACCCAGCTCCAGCAGCGCTGCGAGCGCCGTCACTACTTTCATGGTGCTGGCTGGCAAAGCCATTTGTTTACTGTGATAATCGACCAGCGGCGTTGATGAACCCACTTTTTGTGCCATCAGCGCCAGGTTTGCGCCATCCGGTAAATATTGTGTGTATTCTTCCACAGATGCTGCCTGAGCTTGCAGCATAAACGCACAGGTTAGTCCGGTAACAAGTCGTGAAAATCGCATAATCTCGCGGTAACTGACGGGTGAAGCCGTCATACTACGGTGCATCGCGGTAGAAAGTAAACGATGACCCATAGGGAACTCTGGGTTAAAATACGTATCAAAATGCAAACCCGAATCCTGACCTGGAGCCTGCTCCGGGTCAGGTTTCTTTTGTTTGCGAATCAGCCGGTAGCGTTGCACAACGCGTCAGGCCGACGACCCAATGGTCAGGACGACAACAAGCAAACAGGACCGATGACGAGGTATTAAAATGAATCAGATTCCGATGACGTTAAGGGGCGCGGAGAAGCTGCGTGAAGAACTCGAAGAGCTGAAGACCGTCAGACGCCCCCGTATTATTGCCTCAATAGCGGAAGCGCGTGAGCATGGCGATCTGAAAGAGAACGCCGAGTATCATGCCGCACGTGAAGAACAAGGCTTTTGTGAAGGGCGCATTCAGGAGATCGAAGCCAAGCTGTCCAATGCGCAGGTAATCGATGTGACTAAAATCCCTCACAATGGCCGGGTGATTTTTGGCGCGACGGTATCCGTGCTCAATATTGATACTGATGAAGAGTCAACCTATCGTATCGTAGGTGATGACGAGGCGGACTTTAAGCAGAACCTGATTTCCGTAAACTCGCCGATGGCGCGCGGGTTGATTGGTAAAGAAGCGGATGATGTGGTGGTGATTAAAACGCCCGGCGGCGACGTCGAGTATGAAATTCTGAAAGTAGAATATCTGTAATCGCACCTGACGCATCGCATGAATGTAAAGAAAGGAAAAAGGCCGCGCTGCGGCCTTTTATCCTGTGCAGGAGCATGGCAATTTCTTCCGGCTGAATAATCAGCTCGCCCGATTAACGCGGCAGGGAGATTTTGCGTTCTTCTGAAGGTCGGTACAGCACCAGCGTCTTGCCGATAACCTGCACGTTGCAGGCTCTCGTTTCACGAACAATGGCTTCCACCATCAGGTTTTTCGTTTCCCGATCTTCGGTAGCGATCTTCACCTTAATCAGTTCGTGATGCGCAAGCGCCTGTTCGATTTCGGCCAGCACACCTTCAGTCAGGCCGTGGTTACCCAGCATTACCACGGGTTTCAGCGGATGGGCCAGACCTTTCAGGTGCTGTTTTTGTTTGGTACTCAGATTCATCGTATATTTTTACTTACATTGGGATTGAAAACGGGTCATTCTACCGCCATCTCTGGTATATCACCAAACAGGACGTCATTATGTTTGGTTATTTATCGCTACGATGAAGAATAGTTGGAAAAAGTATGACAGGTAAAAAGCGTTCGGCCAGTTCCAGCCGCTGGCTTCAGGAACACTTTAGCGATAAATATGTGCAACAGGCACAGAAAAAGGGGTTGCGTTCGCGCGCCTGGTTTAAACTTGATGAAATACAGCAGGGCGACAAGCTGTTTAAGCCGGGGATGACCGTGGTCGATCTTGGTGCGGCGCCTGGCGGTTGGTCGCAATATGTCGCTACCCAGATTGGGGCAAAGGGACGTATTATCGCCTGTGACATTTTGCCGATGGATCCTATCGTTGGTGTCGATTTCCTTCAGGGCGATTTTCGTGAAGAATCCGTAGTGAAAGCACTGCTGGAACGCGTCGGAGAAGAGAAAGTCCAGGTTGTCATGTCCGATATGGCGCCCAATATGAGCGGCACTCCAGCCGTTGATATTCCCCGGTCGATGTATTTAGTTGAGCTGGCACTGGAAATGTGTCGCGATGTACTGGCACCTGGTGGCAGTTTTGTAGTGAAAGTATTTCAGGGAGATGGCTTCGATGAATACCTGCGGGAAATTCGCTCCCTGTTTACGAAAGTGAAAATTCGTAAGCCGGACGCTTCGCGATCACGTTCACGCGAAGTGTACATTGTAGCGACAGGGCGCAAACTATAGCCAAAATAACTGGATTCGCAGCAGGGCGAGCGAATCCCAATGAGCTTACGCAGGTAAGTAATTTGGGTTAGCGCGCGTAGTCAACACCGCAGCGATTCCAAGTGTGAAGGATATATAGTACCCTACGCTGTCTGTTAACACAGTTGTAATAAGAGGTTAATCCCTTGAGTGACATGGCGAAAAACCTGATTCTCTGGTTGGTCATCGCAGTTGTGCTGATGTCTGTTTTCCAGAGCTTTGGGCCCAGCGAGTCGAATGGCCGTAGGGTTGATTATTCAACCTTCCTGTCGGAAGTGAACCAGGATCAGGTCCGCGAGGCGCGTATTAACGGGCGTGAAATCAACGTTACCAAAAAAGACAGTAATCGATATACGACCTACATTCCCGTCAACGATCCCAAGTTACTCGATAACCTGTTGACTAAAAATGTAAAAGTTGTCGGTGAACCACCGGAAGAACCAAGCCTGCTGGCTTCTATCTTCATCTCCTGGTTCCCGATGCTGCTGCTGATTGGCGTCTGGATCTTCTTTATGCGCCAGATGCAGGGCGGGGGCGGCAAAGGCGCAATGTCCTTTGGTAAAAGCAAAGCCCGCATGCTGACGGAAGATCAGATTAAAACCACTTTTGCCGACGTCGCAGGCTGTGATGAAGCAAAAGAGGAAGTGGGTGAGCTGGTGGAATACCTGCGCGAACCCAGCCGTTTCCAGAAACTGGGCGGTAAAATTCCGAAAGGCGTACTGATGGTGGGCCCGCCGGGTACGGGTAAAACCCTGTTGGCGAAAGCGATCGCCGGTGAAGCTAAAGTGCCTTTCTTTACTATCTCCGGTTCTGACTTCGTCGAGATGTTTGTCGGTGTTGGTGCTTCTCGCGTGCGTGATATGTTTGAGCAGGCGAAGAAAGCGGCACCGTGCATTATCTTTATCGATGAGATCGATGCGGTAGGCCGTCAACGTGGCGCAGGCTTAGGCGGTGGTCACGATGAGCGTGAGCAGACGCTGAACCAGATGCTGGTTGAGATGGATGGCTTCGAAGGTAATGAAGGCATCATCGTTATTGCTGCAACTAACCGTCCTGACGTGCTTGACCCAGCACTGTTGCGTCCGGGCCGCTTCGACCGTCAGGTTGTTGTTGGGCTGCCAGACGTGCGTGGCCGTGAGCAAATTCTGAAAGTACATATGCGCCGCGTACCGCTGGCGACCGATATTGATGCCGCCATTATTGCTCGTGGTACGCCAGGCTTCTCCGGTGCCGATCTGGCTAACCTGGTCAACGAAGCCGCTCTGTTTGCCGCTCGTGGCAACAAGCGCGTCGTGTCGATGGTGGAATTCGAAAAAGCGAAAGACAAAATTATGATGGGTGCGGAACGCCGCTCTATGGTAATGACGGAAGCGCAGAAAGAATCTACCGCCTACCACGAAGCGGGCCACGCCATTATTGGTCGTCTGGTGCCGGAACACGATCCGGTGCATAAAGTGACGATTATTCCGCGTGGACGTGCGCTTGGGGTAACGTTCTTCCTGCCGGAAGGCGATGCGATTAGCGCCAGCCGTCAGAAACTGGAAAGCCAGATTTCTACCCTGTACGGCGGTCGTCTGGCTGAAGAGATTATCTACGGTTCGGAACATGTTTCTACCGGTGCTTCTAACGACATCAAGGTCGCGACTAACCTGGCGCGTAACATGGTGACGCAGTGGGGCTTCTCTGAAAAGCTGGGTCCGTTGCTGTATGCGGAAGAAGAGGGCGAAGTTTTCCTCGGCCGCTCAGTAGCTAAAGCGAAGCACATGTCCGATGAAACGGCTCGCCTGATCGATCAGGAAGTTAAACTGCTGATTGATAATAACTATCAGCGTGCGCGTCGCATCCTCAATGATAACATGGATATTCTGCACTCGATGAAAGACGCACTGATGAAATATGAAACCATCGATGCGCCACAAATCGACGATCTGATGGCACGCCGCGAAGTGCGTCCGCCAGCCGGTTGGGAAGATCCAGGCTCCGGCCATTCGGACAACAACGGTTCGCCAAAGGCGCCGCGTCCGGTTGATGAACCGCGTACGCCGAACCCAGGTAACACCATGTCTGAGCAGTTTAATAAATAAACGCAGGCAGACGACTAAAAACCCCGGCTGGTCCGGGGTTTTTTACATCTGTCACATGACCAAACACCGAAAGGAGAAATAAAGATGAAGTTGTACGCAAGGGATTCCCTACTGGATCTGTCTCATCCCCATGTTATGGGCATTCTTAACGTCACTCCTGACTCTTTCTCCGACGGCGGCCGGCATAACTCGCTGGTGGCAGCGCTGACGCATGCTAATGAGATGGTGAACGCTGGCGCGACGATTATTGATATTGGTGGTGAATCAACCCGGCCTGGGGCTGATGAAGTGAGCACGGAAGAGGAGCTGGAACGGGTTATCCCGGTGGTCGAAGCGATTGCTCAACGGTTTGAAGTATGGATTTCCGTCGATACCTCGAAGCCTGAAGTGATTCGTGAATCAGCGCGAGTAGGCGCTCACATCATTAACGATATTCGATCGCTACAGCTGCCCGGCGCGCTTGAAGCGGCGGCGGAAACCGGCTTACCGGTATGCCTGATGCATATGCAGGGGGAACCCGGCACCATGCAGGCAGCGCCGCACTACGCTAACCTGCTGCAAGAAGTTAACGACTTTTTTGTTCATCATATTGCTCGCTGTGAAGCCGCAGGGATTAAAAAATCGCAGCTGCTACTCGACCCGGGCTTCGGATTCGGTAAGAATCTCAGCCACAATTATCAGCTTTTGGCGCATCTGGCCGATTTCCATCATTTTGGTCTGCCGCTACTGGCAGGGATGTCGCGTAAATCGATGATAGGGCAACTGCTAAACGTCGGGCCTTCTCAGCGTTTAACCGGTAGCCTGGCCTGTGCGGTGATTGCGGCGATGCAGGGCGCGCAGATTATACGCGTACACGATGTCAAAGAGACCGTAGAGGCAATGCGCGTCGTCGAAGCGACACGTTCAGCGAAGGAAGAATAACGCTATGAGTAATCGTAAATATTTTGGCACCGATGGCATTCGCGGAAAAGTCGGCGAAATACCTATTACGCCTGATTTTGTGCTTAAGCTGGGCTGGGCTGCGGGAAAGGTACTGGCGCGCCACGGTTCGAAAAAAATCATTATTGGTAAAGATACGCGCATTTCTGGCTATATGCTGGAGTCGGCGCTGGAAGCCGGGCTGGCTGCCGCCGGGCTTTCCGCCGCGTTTACCGGCCCTATGCCAACGCCGGCCATCGCTTATTTAACCCGGACGTTCCGCGCCGAGGCGGGTATCGTGATTTCCGCATCGCACAACCCGTTTGAGGATAACGGCATCAAATTCTTCTCTTCCGAGGGCACTAAACTGCCGGACGAAGTCGAGGAGGCGATTGAACTGGAAATGGACAAGCCGTTAACCTGCGTGGAATCAGCGGAGCTGGGACGCGCGAGTCGTATTGTGGATGCTGCCGGTCGTTATATTGAGTTTTGCAAAGGTACTTTTCCCAGCGAATTGAATCTGAACGGCCTGAAAATTGTGGTCGATTGTGCGAATGGCGCAACCTATCACATTGCGCCTAACGTATTGCGCGAACTGGGCGCAACGGTAATATCACTCGGCGTGCAGCCTGATGGCGTGAACATTAACAAAGAGTGCGGCGCCACCGATGTGCGTGCCTTACAGCAGCGCGTCATTGAGACCAAAGCGGACGTTGGGCTGGCTTTTGACGGCGACGGCGATCGCGTCATAATGGTTGACCATCTTGGTAATAAGGTCGATGGCGATCAGATCCTGTATATCATTGCGCGTGAAGGTTTGCGTCAGGGGCAACTGCGCGGTGGCGTTGTGGGTACGCTAATGAGCAATATGGGTCTTGAGCTGGCGTTAAAGCAGCTGGGTATTCCTTTCGCGCGCGCCAAAGTCGGCGATCGTTACGTACTGGAAAAACTGCAGGAAAAAGGCTGGCGTCTGGGTGCGGAAAATTCCGGGCATGTCATCCTGTTGGACAAAACTACCACCGGCGACGGCATTGTTGCGGGTTTGCAAGTGCTTACCGCTATGGCGCGTAATCATATGACGCTCCACGATTTATGCAGCGGGATGAAGCTGCTGCCACAGATCCTGGTTAACGTCCGTTTTAGCGGCGATACGGACCCGCTGGAAAGCGCGGAAGTTAAAACCGTTACGGCTGAAGTTGAAAAAGCTTTAGCGGGGCGTGGACGCGTTCTGCTGCGCAAGTCCGGCACTGAGCCGCTTATCCGCGTCATGGTTGAGGGCGAGGATGAAACTCAGGTTACCGCGCTGGCGCATCGTATTGCCGATGCGGTAAAAGCGGCATAGTCCTGCGGCAGTAAACGCAAATCCTGATTAAGGTCTGCTACCCGGCAGGTAACGGCGATCGGTTCCATCGCTGGCAAATCCTGTTTTGTCAGCGTCAGGAACCGGTTGTTTCGGCGTAAAAAACAGCATGATGGCGCTTTTTTCCGCAATCAGTGCCGCAGGGAAAAATTGCACTTGCAGATGTTTAAGCCTTTGGTTAGTATTCACACCCGCTTCTGATGGGTAATTACAATTATCCCGTCAAATGGTTTGAAGCTTTTGATGTGCGGTAACCGCGCAAGGAAACAGGTTGATTATGTACGAAGCTCTGTTAGTCGTTTTTCTGTTAGTAGCACTTGGCCTTGTGGGTCTGATCATGCTGCAACAGGGTAAAGGCGCTGATATGGGAGCCTCCTTTGGTGCAGGCGCTTCCGGCACGCTGTTTGGATCTGCAGGTTCTGGTAACTTCATGACCCGTATGACCGCAGTGTTGGCGACCCTGTTCTTCGTTATCAGCCTGATTCTGGGTAACCTGAACAGCAATAAAACAACCAAAGGAAGCGAGTGGGAAAATCTGACTCAGCCGGCACAGTCGCAGACTGCACCAGCTAAACCGGCAGCGCCGGGCAGTGACATCCCGCAATAAGCATCAAGCTTTCGACGCGGCTCAGGATAAGGTCGCCGTCTTAAAGTGCCGAGGTGGTGGAATTGGTAGACACGCTACCTTGAGGTGGTAGTGCCCGATTGGGCTTACGGGTTCAAGTCCCGTCCTCGGTACCAAATCTCAGTTTTACTTGCATTTTGTGCATGTTCGGCGTAATATTCGCACGTTTTCGGACGCGGGGTGGAGCAGCCTGGTAGCTCGTCGGGCTCATAACCCGAAGGTCGTCGGTTCAAATCCGGCCCCCGCAACCACTTTCCCTTAGAGTTATTTTTCAAATATACTGTATGCATCTCCGGACGCATCCGCAGCCAATTTTGAAAAAAATTCTTTGGATGGTGTGCCGGGCCGCAGTTGCGGCATACAGGGTCCAGTCGCATTAAGCCCCGATTTTTCGGGGTTTTTTGTTATCAGGAATCGCAATACTGGGCTATATGCCCTTTTTTTATGTCTTGGGGGTGGGCTTGTCCACATTAGAGCAGAAATTAACAGAGATGATTTCAGCACCGGTAGAAGCGCTTGGCTACGAACTGGTCGGTATCGAGTTCATTCGTGGTCGCACTTCGACGTTGCGCATCTATATTGATAGTGAAGATGGCATCAATGTTGATGATTGTGCTGATGTCAGCCACCAGGTAAGCGCAGTCATGGATGTGGAAGATCCCATCACCGTGCCTTACAACCTTGAAGTTTCCTCGCCGGGTCTTGAGCGCCCGCTATTTACTGCTGAACACTATGCACGATTCACAGGTGAGGAAGTCAGCCTGGTGCTGCGTATGGCCGTCCAGAACCGCCGCAAATGGCAGGGCATCATTAAAGCTGTCGAAGGTGAGATGATTACGGTGACCGTCGAGGGTAAAGATGAAGTATTCGCGCTGAGCAATATTCAGAAAGCGAATCTGGTCCCCCACTTTTAAAAGTCCGGATTGAGGCTAACCAGGATGAATAAAGAGATCTTAGCTGTTGTAGAAGCCGTTTCTAACGAAAAAGCCCTGCCGCGTGAGAAAATCTTCGAGGCGCTGGAGAGCGCACTGGCCACTGCAACCAAGAAAAAATATGAGCAGGAGATCGATGTTCGCGTTAGCATCGATCGTAAAAGCGGTGATTTCGATACTTTCCGCCGCTGGCAGGCCGTGGAAGAAGTGACGCAGCCGACGCGCGAAATTACTCTGGAAGCCGCCCGCTATGAAGATGAAACCATCAACCTGGGCGACTTCGTTGAAGATCAGATTGAGTCGGTAAAATTTGACCGTATCACCACGCAGACCGCCAAGCAGGTTATCGTACAGAAAGTACGCGAAGCCGAGCGCGCGATGGTGGTCGATCAGTTCCGCGAGCAGGAAGGCGAAATCATCACCGGCGTGGTGAAAAAAGTTAACCGCGATAATATTACGCTGGATCTGGGTAACAATGCTGAAGCGGTTATCCTGCGTGAAGATATGCTGCCGCGTGAAAACTTCCGTCCCGGCGATCGTATCCGTGGCGTACTGTATGCGGTACGTCCGGAAGCGCGTGGCGCTCAGCTGTTTGTCAGCCGTTCCAAACCTGAAATGCTGATTGAGCTGTTCCGTATTGAAGTGCCGGAAATCGGCGAAGAAGTTATTGAGATTAAAGCGGCGGCACGCGATCCGGGTTCTCGCGCTAAAATTGCGGTGAAAACCAACGATAAGCGTATCGATCCCGTGGGCGCCTGCGTAGGTATGCGCGGCGCGCGCGTTCAGGCCGTATCCAGCGAGTTGGGCGGTGAGCGTATCGATATCGTTCTGTGGGATGATAATCCGGCGCAGTTCGTTATCAACGCGATGGCGCCTGCCGATGTCGCTTCAATCGTGGTTGATGAAGATAATCACACCATGGATATCGCTGTAGAAGCTGGAAATCTGGCTCAGGCGATTGGCCGTAACGGCCAAAACGTACGTTTAGCTTCGCAACTGAGCGGTTGGGTGCTGAACGTCATGACGGTCGATGATCTGCAGGCGAAGCATCAGGCAGAAGCGCATGCTGCTATTGGTGTCTTTACTAAACACCTGGATATCGACGAAGAGTTCGCCACCGTGCTGGTCGAAGAAGGTTTCTCTTCTCTGGAAGAGTTGGCCTATGTGCCGATGAATGAGCTGCTGGAAATCGACGACCTGGATGAAGCGACTGTAGAAGCACTACGCGAACGTGCGAAAAATGCGTTAACGACCCTGGCGCTGGAAAAGGCGGAGAGCCTTGGCAACGGCGTACCTGCTGATGATCTGCTAAACCTTGAAGGTATGGATCGCGATCTGGCCAATAAGCTGGCGGCAAGAAGTGTTTGCACGCTGGAGGATCTGGCCGAGCAGGGTGTTGACGATCTGACAGATATTGAAGGCCTGAATGATGAGAAGGCCGGCGCTCTGATTATGGCGGCGCGTAATATTTGCTGGTTCGGCGATGACGCGTAATAACAGGAAGGAACAGCATGACAGATGTAACCGTAAAATCGCTGGCCGCAGAGATACAGACTTCGGTAGAACGCCTGGTACAGCAGTTTGCTGACGCAGGGATCCGTAAGTCTGAAAATGACTCTGTAACCCAGCAGGAAAAAGAAGCCTTACTGACGCACCTGAACCGCGATAATGGCAGCCCGTCAGGTAAGTTAACCCTGCAGCGTAAAACACGTAGCACCTTGAATATTCCTGGCACCGGGGGTAAAAGTAAGTCGGTGCAAATCGAAGTCCGCAAAAAGCGCACCTATGTAAAAGAGGATGCTGAGGCTGAAAAAGCTAAGGCTGAAGCAGAAGCGCAGGCGCAGCGTGAAGCGGAAGAACAGGCTCGTCGTGAGGCGGAAGAAAAAGCCACGCGCGAAGCAGCGGAAAAAGCGAAGCGTGAAGCCGAAGAGCAAGCCAAACGCGAAGCCGTGGAAAAGGCTAAGCGCGAAGCAGCGGAAAGTGAGAAAGTGACGAACCAACAAACCGACGAAATGACCCGGACCGGACAGTCTGATAAAGCCCGCCGCGAAGCTGAAGCTGCAGAGCTGAAGCGTAAAGTGGAAGAAGAAGCCCGCCGTAAGCTGGAAGAAGATGCGCGCCGTGTAGCTGAAGAAGCGCGCAAACTGGCCGAGCAGAAAGCAGGCGACTGGGAAGTAAAACCAACCGAGAGCGATGACGTTGACTATCACGTTACCACCTCTCAACATGCCCGCCAGGCTGAAGACGAAAACGATCGCGAAGTTGAAGGTGGTCGTAGCCGTGCTCGCACCACCACTAAAGCGCCGCGCCCGCGTAAGGGCAACAAGCATGCAGAAGCCAAAACCGATCGTGAAGAAGCCCGTGCGGCCATTCGTGGCGGTAAAGGCGGCAAGCATCGTAAAGGCAGTATGCTGCAGCAGGGCTTTAACCGACCGGCACAGGCCGTTAACCGCGACGTAATCATTGGTGAAACCATCACCGTTGCGGAACTGGCTAACAAAATGGCGGTTAAAGGCTCCCAGGTCATCAAAGCGATGATGAAAATGGGCGCGATGGCCACCATCAACCAGGTTATCGATCAGGAAACGGCACAGCTGGTCGCGGAAGAGATGGGTCACAAAGTGATCCTGCGCCGCGAAAACGAGCTGGAAGAAGCGGTAATGAGCGATCGTGATACCGGTGCTGCTGCTGAATCCCGTGCGCCAGTGGTGACCATTATGGGTCACGTTGACCATGGTAAAACCTCTCTGCTGGATTACATTCGCTCCACCAAAATCGCCTCTGGCGAAGCGGGCGGCATTACTCAGCACATCGGTGCTTACCATGTTGAAACCGACAATGGCATGATCACCTTCCTTGACACTCCGGGCCACGCCGCGTTTACCGCTATGCGTGCTCGTGGTGCGCAGGCGACGGATATCGTGGTGCTGGTTGTGGCAGCTGACGATGGCGTAATGCCCCAGACCGTTGAGGCCGTTCAGCATGCGAAAGCCGCTGGCGTACCGGTCGTTGTTGCAGTCAATAAGATCGATAAGCCTGACGCCGATCCGGATCGCGTGAAAAATGAACTGACCCAGTACGGAATTATTCCGGAAGAGTGGGGCGGTGAGAACATGTTCGTTAACGTTTCTGCGAAAGCAGGTACCGGCGTTGACGATTTGCTGAACGCTATTCTGCTGCAGTCTGAAGTGCTTGAGCTGAACGCAGTACGTGCCGGTATGGCCAGCGGCGTCGTAATCGAATCCTTCCTGGATAAAGGTCGTGGTCCGGTTGCTACCGTTCTGGTACGCGAAGGTACGCTGCGTAAAGGCGACATCGTACTGTGCGGCTTTGAATATGGCCGTGTCCGTGCGATGCGTGACGAGATGGGTCATGAAGTGACCGAAGCCGGTCCTTCTATTCCAGTAGAAATCCTCGGCCTTTCTGGCGTTCCGGCGGCCGGCGATGAAGCGACCGTGGTTCGTGACGAGAAAAAAGCGCGTGAAGTTGCGCTGTATCGTCAGGGCAAATTCCGCGAAGTTAAACTGGCGCGTCAGCAGAAATCGAAGCTGGAAAACATGTTTGCCAACATGACTGAAGGCGACGTATCCGAGCTGAATATCGTATTGAAAGCCGACGTACAGGGCTCTGTCGAAGCGATTTCCGACTCCCTGCTGAAACTTTCTACTGATGAAGTGAAAGTGAAGATCGTGGGTTCAGGCGTGGGCGGTATCACCGAAACCGACGCAACGCTGGCTGCGGCATCCAACGCGATCATCCTGGGCTTTAACGTACGTGCCGACGCCTCAGCGCGCCGTGTTATCGAAGCGGAAAGCCTGGATCTGCGTTACTACTCGGTCATCTATAATCTGATCGATGAAGTGAAGGCAGCGATGAGCGGTATGCTGGCACCGGAATACAAACAGCAGATCATCGGTCTTGCCGAAGTGCGCGACGTGTTCAAATCGCCGAAGTTTGGCGCGATTGCTGGTTGTATGGTTACCGAAGGCGTGGTTAAACGTCATAACCCAATTCGTGTACTGCGTGACAACGTGGTCATTTATGAAGGCGAGCTGGAATCCCTGCGTCGCTTTAAAGATGACGTTAACGAAGTGCGTAACGGCATGGAGTGTGGTATCGGCGTTAAGAACTATAACGACGTTCGCACCGGCGATATGATCGAAGTCTTCGAAGTGATCGAAATCCAGCGTACCATCGAATAACGATCGCATCGCAAGTGGCATTTGGGAAGCCGAGCGCTTCCCCGGACTGAGCCCCGCCATTTCATGGTCGGGGCTCAGCCATTATCAGGAGAAATAATTATGGCGAAAGAATTTGGTCGCCCACAGCGTGTCGCACAGGAACTGCAAAAAGAGATCGCCATGATCATCCAGCGGGAAATTAAAGATCCGCGTGTTGGCATGATGGTGACCGTTTCAGGCGTGGAAGTTTCACGCGATTTGGCCTATGCCAAAGTGTTTGTGACTTTTTTGAATGACGATAATGCTGATTCCATTAAGGGCGGCATCAAAGCGCTACAAGATGCTTCTGGCTACATTCGCTCTCTGCTCGGTAAAGCCATGCGTCTGCGCATCGTGCCTGAGCTGACTTTCTTTTATGATAATTCGTTGGTGGAAGGGATGCGTATGTCCAACCTGGTTACCAACGTAGTGAAAAAAGATGCTCAGCGCCGGGGCCCGGCGAAAGAAGACGACAAGGAGGAGTAATGAGTCGTCCTCGTCGTCGCGGCCGCGATATTCATGGCGTGTTGCTGCTCGATAAGCCTCAGGGGCTCTCTTCTAACGATGCTCTGCAAAAAGTGAAGCGTATTTTCCGGGCTAATAAAGCGGGCCACACCGGCGCGCTGGATCCCTTAGCGACCGGAATGCTGCCGATCTGCCTGGGAGAAGCGACCAAATTCTCGCAATACCTGTTGGATGCGGATAAACGCTATCGGGTGATTGCTCGTCTGGGGCAGCGCACCGATACATCAGATGCAGATGGCCAGGTTATCAGCGAACGCGCCGTAACCTTCAGTCAGGCGCAGCTGGATGAGGCATTAGAAAGTTTTCGTGGCGAAACGCAGCAGGTGCCTTCAATGTACTCTGCCCTGAAATATCAGGGGCGTCCTCTGTATGAATATGCGCGACAGGGTCTTGAAGTTCCGCGTGAAGCACGCTCAATCACGGTTCATGAACTGCAGTTTATTCGCTGGCAGGACAATGAGCTGGAGCTGGAAATCCACTGCTCAAAAGGCACCTATATTCGTACCATCATTGATGATCTGGGCGAACTGCTGGGCTGCGGCGCGCACGTAATCATGCTGCGCCGCCTGCAGGTTGCTCGTTATCCGATTACGAAAATGATAACGCTTGAGCAACTGTATGAATTACAGGGCGAGCCGGGTGACTTAACCGAAGAAGCGCAAACGCAGCTTGATGCGTTGCTGATGCCGATGGATAGCCCGGCAGCAGATTATCCGGAAGTTAACCTGAGCGAGATTGCTGCTGGTTATTTTAAGCAGGGTCAGCCGGTACAGGCATCAGGCACTCCGCGTAGTGGTCTGGTACGCGTTACCGAAGGGGAAGTACGTAAGTTTATCGGCATGGCGGAAATTGCTGACGATGGACGCGTAGCCCCGCGCCGTTTGGTTGTGGAATATTCTGCCTGAGTCATTTGCACTCATCTCAGCCTGAGAGTAGAATAATGCGGCTTTACATGGGGTGCTGAATTAGAGATTGGCACCCTGAAATTTATCATTTAACTGGAGTTTATTATGTCTCTAAGTACCGAAGCTAAAGCAGAGATCGTTGCTAAATATGGTCGTGGCACTAACGACAGCGGCTCAACCGAAGTTCAGGTTGCACTGCTGACTGCTCAGATCAATCACCTGCAGGGTCACTTTGCTGAGCATAAAAAAGACCACCACAGCCGTCGCGGTCTGCTGCGCATGGTTTCTCAGCGTCGTAAGCTGCTGGATTACCTGAAGCGTAAAGATGTTGCTCGCTACACCAGCCTGATTGAAAACCTGGGCCTGCGTCGCTAAGTCTTAACGTACTGTTTTATGGCGTATACGCTATCAGAACGGTATGGTGCAAGTTTCGTAAAAAAAGGGGCCTTCGGGCCCCTTTTTTCAGGCAATCGGCAGCAATCTCTAGCAATCTATTGTATTGTTGCAGTATGTGATCTTTATTTGCAGAGGTTCGCGCGGCTAATGAGAGACTTTATGCCACAGGTATAAGGATTGTCATTAGTCGCGAGGATGCAATAAAGGTTTAAAACCCACAGCAGGCACGCTGTTCGTGCCTGTTTTGACGTAAAGGAAGTTATTTTGCTAAATCCGATTATACGTAAATTCCAGTATGGTCAGCATACCGTGACGCTTGAGACCGGTATGATGGCTCGCCAGGCCACCGCTGCCGTCATGGTCAGCATGGATGACACCGCGGTATTTGTTACCGTTGTTGGTCAGAAAAAAGC
The DNA here is from genome assembly GCF_002895925.1 of Mixta theicola. Classification (GTDB taxonomy): domain Bacteria; phylum Pseudomonadota; class Gammaproteobacteria; order Enterobacterales; family Enterobacteriaceae; genus Mixta; species Mixta theicola. The sequence continues at coordinate 95,794 of NZ_NWUO01000011.1, forward strand.
GAAAGCAGGTCAGGATTTCTTTCCGCTGACCGTAAACTATCAGGAGCGTACTTACGCTGCCGGCCGTATCCCAGGAAGCTTTTTCCGTCGTGAAGGTCGTCCAAGCGAAGGCGAAACCCTGATTGCGCGCCTGATTGACCGCCCGGTTCGTCCGCTGTTCCCGGAAGGCTTTGTTAACGAAGTTCAGGTTATTGCGACCGTAGTATCGGTAAACCCGCAGGTTAATCCCGATATCGTTGCGATGATTGGCGCCTCTGCCGCGCTGAGCCTGTCCGGTATGCCGTTCAACGGCCCGATCGGCGCAGCTCGCGTAGGTTACATCAACGATCAGTATGTTCTGAACCCCACTTCCGATGAGATCAAACAGTCACGTCTGGATCTGGTGGTAGCGGGTACGCAGGGCGCTGTACTGATGGTGGAATCCGAAGCGGATATTCTTACCGAAGAGCAGATGCTGGGCGCGGTCGTTTTCGGCCATGAACAGCAGCAGGTCGTTATTGAAAACATCAATGCTCTGGTCGCTGAAGCGGGCAAACCGCGCTGGGACTGGCAGCCTGAAGCCGTCAATGAAACGCTGAACGCACGCATCGCCGCTCTGGCTGAATCACGCCTTAGCGATGCTTACCGCATCACTGAAAAGCAAGAGCGCTATACTCAGGTGGATCTGATTAAATCAGAAACCATTGCGGCTCTGCTGGCGGAAGATGAAACGCTGGATGACGGTGAGATTGGCGACATTCTGCACCACATCGAGAAAAACGTGGTGCGTAGCCGTGTTCTGAACGGCGAGCCGCGTATCGATGGTCGTGAAAAAGATATGATTCGCGGCCTGGACGTTCGTACCGGCGTGCTGCCGCGTACGCATGGTTCAGCCCTGTTTACCCGTGGCGAAACGCAGGCGCTGGTTGCCGCAACGCTGGGTACTGCACGTGACGCTCAGAACCTTGATGAGCTGATGGGCGAGCGTACCGATAACTTCCTGTTCCACTACAACTTCCCTCCGTACTCCGTAGGCGAAACCGGAATGGTAGGTTCACCGAAGCGTCGTGAAATCGGCCATGGTCGTCTGGCTAAACGCGGTGTGCTGGCAGTTATGCCTAAACTGGATGAATTCCCGTATACCGTGCGCGTGGTATCTGAAATTACCGAATCTAACGGTTCTTCCTCAATGGCTTCCGTCTGTGGCGCATCGCTGGCGCTGATGGATGCTGGCGTGCCGATTAAAGCGGCCGTAGCCGGTATCGCGATGGGCCTGGTGAAGGAAGGAGAGCGTTTCGTCGTTCTGTCCGATATTCTTGGCGATGAAGATCACCTTGGCGATATGGACTTTAAAGTAGCCGGTAGCCGTGAAGGTATCACCGCGCTGCAGATGGATATTAAAATCGAAGGTATCACCCGCGAAATTATGCAGGTTGCGCTGAATCAGGCCAAAGGTGCTCGTCTGCACATTCTGGGCGTGATGGAGCAGGCTATCAGCACGCCGCGTGGTGATATTTCTGAGTTTGCACCGCGCATTCACACCATCAAGATCAATCCGGACAAAATCAAGGATGTGATCGGTAAAGGCGGTTCAGTGATCCGTGCTCTGACTGAAGAGACGGGCACCACCATCGAAATCGAAGATGATGGTACGGTGAAAATCGCTGCAACCGACGGTGATAAAGCGAAGCATGCTATCCGTCGTATCGAAGAAATTACGGCAGAAATCGAAGTTGGCCGCATTTACAACGGTAAAGTAACGCGTATCGTCGACTTCGGTGCCTTCGTCGCTATTGGTGGCGGTAAAGAAGGTCTGGTTCATATTTCTCAAATCGCCGACAAGCGCGTTGAGAAAGTGACCGACTACCTGCAGATGGGCCAGGAAGTACCGGTTAAGGTACTGGAAGTGGACCGTCAGGGCCGCGTGCGTCTGAGCATCAAAGAAGCGTCAGAGCAGCAGCCGCAGGCAGAAACTGCAGCCGTTAACCCTGAAGCAGAGTAAAAGCGCGTTCGACATTGAGCTCTCCTCCCCGTGGGGAGAGCTGTTTCGTTGCGAGGGCGGGAATCCTTGTGCATGGCAGGCGGATGACAGGACGTGCATCCCAATGTTGGTATTCGGGAGTGGGAAATGAAGCCTTTTTTGCGCTGGTGTTTCGTTGCGACAGCTATCACGCTGGCAGGATGCAGCAACTCAAATTGGCGTAAGAGCGATGTGCTGGCGGTTCCGCTACAGCCAACTCTGCAACAGGAAGTCATCCTGGCGCGCATGGAACAAATTCTTGCCAGTCGGGCACTGACCGATGATGAGCGTGCACAGCTATTATATGAGCGCGGAGTGTTGTATGATAGCTTAGGTCTGAGGGCATTAGCGCGGAACGATTTTTCGCAAGCGCTGTCTATAAGACCAGATATGCCTGAAGTATTTAACTATTTAGGTATATACTTAACGCAGGCGGGCAACTTTGATGCCGCCTATGAAGCGTTCGATTCTGTACTTGAGCTTGATCCAACTTACAATTATGCGCATTTAAACCGTGGTATCGCCCTCTATTACGGCGGACGATACAAGTTAGCGCAAGATGATCTGCTGGCGTTTTATCAAGACGATCCTAACGATCCTTTCCGCAGCCTGTGGCTTTATCTCGATGAACAAGAGATAGATGCTGACAAGGCAAAAGTGGCGCTGAAACAGCGTTACGATAAGGCGGAGCGGGATCAATGGGGATGGAATATTGTCGAGTTCTACCTTGGCGACATCAGTGAAAAAACGCTGATGGAACGTCTCAAGGCGGACGCAACGGATAACACCTCGCTCGCTGAACATCTCAGTGAAACCAACTTCTATTTAGGTAAGTACTACCTAAGTCTGGGGGAGAAGGACAGCGCGGAAGCGTTGTTCAAACTGGCGGTTGCTAACAACGTACATAACTTCGTTGAGCACCGATACGCATTGTTGGAACTGGCGCTGTTAGGCCAGACACAAGACGATTTAACAGAATCTGACCAGCAATAGCTGACGAACACCTGAGTCCATTTTTGTAAAAAATGTCATCACCTTCCGGGGTGACGGCTTTTTTGTTCGTCAAAACATCTAATTTGAGCCGGTTCACATTTTTCAATGAAAATGATTGCATATTTTCAGGACGAGTTATGTAGACTGGCCGCCGTAATCTAAGAGGCACTTGTACTACATGACTGATATCCAAACCACTTTTTCCGATCTGGGTCTTAACGAATTCATCCTTAAAGCACTGAATGACCTGGGCTATGAGAAGCCGTCACCCATTCAGGCCGCCTGTATCCCACATCTGCTGGAAGGCCGCGATGTACTGGGTATGGCACAAACCGGTAGTGGTAAAACCGCAGCGTTCTCTTTGCCGCTGCTGCACAACCTCGACCCTGAACTGAAAGCACCGCAGATCCTGGTGCTGGCACCGACGCGTGAACTGGCGGTGCAGGTTGCAGAAGCCTGCAACGAATTTTCTAAACATATGCATGGCGTTAACGTGCTGGCTCTGTACGGTGGCCAACGTTATGACGTGCAGCTGCGTGCGCTGCGTCAGGGCCCGCAGATCGTGGTCGGTACGCCGGGTCGTCTGCTGGATCACCTGAAGCGCGGTACGCTGGATCTTTCTAACCTGCGTGGCCTGGTGCTGGACGAAGCAGATGAAATGCTGCGCATGGGCTTTATCGAAGACGTAGAAACCATCATGGCGCAGATCCCGGAAGGTCATCAGACCGCCCTGTTCTCTGCCACCATGCCGGAAGCGATTCGCCGTATTACGCGTCGCTTTATGAAGGATCCGCAGGAAGTGCGTATCCAGAGCAGCATCACTACGCGTCCCGACATCAGCCAGAGCTACTGGACCGTTTGGGGCCGTAAAACGGATGCGCTGGTTCGCTTCCTGGAAGCTGAAGATTTTGATGCGGCGATTATTTTCGTCCGTACTAAAAACGCCACGCTGGAAGTTGCTGAAGCGCTGGAGCGTAGCGGCTATAGCAGTGCTGCGTTAAACGGCGATATGAACCAGGCGCTGCGTGAGCAGACGCTGGAGCGTCTGAAAGATGGTCGTCTGGATATTCTGATCGCGACTGACGTTGCCGCGCGTGGTCTTGATGTTGAACGTATCAGCCTGGTCGTAAACTATGATATCCCAATGGATTCAGAGTCTTACGTTCACCGCATCGGCCGTACCGGTCGTGCTGGCCGTGCTGGCCGTGCGCTGCTGTTCGTAGAAAACCGCGAACGTCGCCTGCTGCGCAACATTGAGCGCACCATGAAGCTGACTATCCCGGAAGTTGAACTGCCGAACGGAGAGTTGCTGAGCGCGCGTCGTCTGGAAAAATTCGCCGCGAAAGTACAGCAGCAGCTGGAAAGCAGCGATCTGGATCAGTACCGTGCGCTGCTGAGCAAGCTGTCGCCGGAAAACGATCTGGAGATGGAAACGCTGGCTGCCGCGCTGCTGAAAATGGCGCAGGGCGAACGTCCGCTGATTGTGCCGCCGGAAGCACCGCGTCCGCAGCGTCGTGAGTTCCGCGAGCGTGATGAGCGTCGCAGCCCGCGTGATGCACGCGATGGCCGTGACAGCCGCGAAAGCCGTGATGGCGATCGTCCGCGTCGTGAGCGTCGTGACGTTGGTGATATGGAACTGTATCGTATCGAAGTGGGCCGTGATGATGGCGTTGAAGTACGTCACATCGTTGGTGCTATCGCTAACGAAGGCGATATCAGCAGCCGTTACATCGGTAACATCAAGCTGTTTGGTACTCACTCAACTATCGAGCTGCCGAAAGGCATGCCGGGTGAAATCCTGCAACACTTCACCCGCACGCGTATTCTGAACAAACCGATGAATATGCAGCTGATGGGTGATGCGCAGCCGCGTGAGCGTTCTGAGCGTGGTGGTGAGCGTCGTCCTGGCGGTCGCGGTGGCTTCGGCGGCGAACGTCGTGAAGCTGGCGCAGGCCGTGAAGGCGGTCGTCGTTTCAGCGAGCGTCGTGAAGGCGGTGCCCGTGGTAACGGTAACCGTGATGGCGCCAGCCGTGGTCCGCGTCGTGAAGACAGCGCCGGTGGTACAGGTGCCGTTCGCCGTCGCGACTACTAATCGCTAAGCGTGAAATAAAAAACCAGCCGTAAGGCTGGTTTTTTTATGCGTGCTATTCAGGATTATGCCAGTGACTGCGCGGCCTGCATCGCCAGTTCAAACGAGCGCAAACGCGCCTGACGATCGAAAATTTGGCCGTTAACCATAATTTCATCCGCCTGCGTTTCGCGGATTAACGCTGCCAGCCCATGCTGTACCTTTGTCATATCACCCACAATCGACATGCTCAACGCCTGCTGCACGCCATACTGCTCGGAAGGCGACCAGAGATTATCCATATTTTCTACCGGTGCCGGCAGCGGGCCCGGTTTACCCCGGCGCAGGTTGATAAACTGCTGCTGCATAGAGGTAAACAGGAAGCGGGCTTCCCGTTCGGTCTCCGCCGCGACAATATTGACGCATACCATCGCGTAAGGCTTATCCAGGCGTTCGGAGGGCTGGAAATTCTCACGGTACATATGGAGGGCCTGGAAAAGCAGGTCGGGCGCGAAATGGGAAGCAAAGGCAAACGGCAGACCAAGCTTCGCCGCCAGCTGCGCGCTGTACAGGCTGGAACCCAACAGCCAGACCGGTATCTTTAAGCCAAGGCCCGGCACCGGCTGCACCGCCAGCTGGGCTTCTTTATCCGCGTCAAACCAGGAGATCAGCGTTTCCACATCTTCCGGGAAGCTATCGATCAGATTAGAGCTTTGATGGCGACGCAACGCCATCATGGTGCGCTGATCGGAGCCCGGAGCGCGGCCCAGGCCAAGATCGATGCGGCCCGGATAAAGCGAGGCCAGCGTGCCGAACTGCTCAGCAATGACCAGCGGCGCATGGTTGGGCAGCATAATACCGCCTGAGCCGAGGCGCAGCGTTTGAGTATTTGCCGCCAGATAACCGATCAGCACCGAGGTGGCGGCGCTGGCGATGCCGGTCATATTGTGATGTTCTGCCAGCCAGTAGCGATGAAAGCCTAATTCTTCTGCCTGCTGAGCCAGCGCCAGCGAGGCGTGGAATGCATCACGCGGTGAGGCACCTTGTGGAATCGGTGCCAAATCGAGTACTGACAGAGGAATATTTTTTTTCTCAGACATATCTGCTCACTTTGTTGGCTACAGGGCCAGGTATGTCAGCCCTGTAGAAAAACATGCATTCACTTTACCGTATTGCATTTTTAGCAGAGTAGCCAGAATATGCTCAGAGAGCAAAGCGGCGACGGGCAGGGCGTTAAAATAAAGGGCACAGCGACAGCTCGCTGCGCCATACATCAGGATTGCAGCGCCATCCCGGCCAGCTTGCGCCAGTAGCCGTTACAGTCATTTCGCTGCGCCATCATCAATGGGGCCTGGCCTTCTTCATTAGCTCGGAAGCGATCGATAAGCGTCAGCGTCTGTTTATCTTCTGGCGACAGGCGTACCACGTCCACCAGGCCGTGCATACTGGTGAGATCGTTGCCCAGATTATAGCAGTAGCCGCTCATGGTCTGGATACCGTTCAGGACAAAGACCTGCTGATCCTCCTGCGAAAGCACGCGACGCCCCTGCGGATAGTTAATACAGCAGGTTTCGCATTCGTCTTTGGGCTTATCTTCTGACCGGGCGGTAAAGCAGCGGGCCGACAGCGCCAGCGGCAGATGACCGTAAGCCAGCACCTCGGTTTCGAACTTGCCGTGAATGCCTAAATCATCACACTGCTGTTGAATGTCGCGCAGCCAGTCACGCGACAGTTCAACCGGCATACACCACCGCGTCATGCCCAGTCGCAGCAGCATGCGCAGCGTAACGGCGTTATAACAATTAAGCGCATGGCCGACCACAAAGGGAAGTTTCTGCTCCGCCGCCATATTCACGGTGCCCAGATCGTTGGCTTCAATCAGAAACTCGCCGTTATCAACGTAACGTTTAATTTCCTGTAATTCCGAGGCGGACTGCACCAGCGCCAGCGTACTAAACACCACCTGCTTACCGCTTTGCGCCAGCAGCCGGGCAAATTCCATCCATTGATTAAAGCGGGTAGCGCGGCGTTTGCTGCATACCGACTCACCCAAATAAATAATATCCGCGCTGCTTTGCGCTGCGTCCTGATAAAAATCGGCCAGCGTATCCGTTGGCCAGTACCACAGTACCGGCCCTAAAGAATATTTCATTATCTTTCCTTTATTGCCATTTGCGGTGGTAAGCGCCAAGCGTGGTCTGCGTACCTTCCGCCAGCGCGCCTAATTCCGTCATCCAGTTTTCCTGAACGGCAAAAGCGCCCGGCTCCGCTTTACAACGATCGATAGCCTGGCGCCAGATACGAGCGACCTGCGCGACATAGGCCGGGCTACGCTGGCGGCCTTCGATTTTCACCGAAGCAATATTTGCGGCTAACAAATCGGGCAATAGCTCAAGGGTATTCAGGCTGGTGGGCTCTTCCAGTACATGATAACGCTGCCCGTCTACCTGATAGCGTCCCTTACATAAGGTAGGATAGCCCGCGTTTTCGTGGGATTCATAGCGGTCAATCAGCACCTCATTCAGGCGCGATTCCAGCCCGGCGGACGTTTGCTGCCAGCGCACAAAGCGGGCGGGCGAACAGGCGCCGACGGTATTCGGGGATTCACCGGTCATCCACGAAGAGAGATAGCAACGTCCTTCCGCCATAATGCACAGGCTGCCGAAGGCGAAAACCTCCAGCGGAACCGGCGTATTACGCGCCAGCTGACGCACCTGGTGAATGGAGAGCACGCGCGGCAAAACCACCCGCGCGACGTCGAAATGTTGATGATAGAAGCGGATGGCTTCCAGGTTGGTGGCGGATGCCTGAACTGAGACATGCCGTTCGACGTGAGGATAGCGATTGGCGGCATAATCCAGCATCGCCAGATCGGCAATAATCAACGCGTCAGCGCCATGATCAACGGCCATATCAACGGCATTTTGCCAGCGCTTAAAGCCCTCAGGCTGGGCAAAAGTATTAATGGCGACGTGCAGCTTACGCCGATGCTGATGTATTACGCGCGCCGCTTCTTTCAGGCGCTTATCGGTAAAGTTCAGGCCGGCAAAATGACGCGCATTAGTGTCATCTTTCAGTCCGATGTAAACTGCATCGGCTCCGTTCTCGATCGCTGCCTTCAGCGCGGGCAAATTTCCCGCCGGGCAAAGGAGTTCCATGACATATCCTGTAAGCAATGAATACCTGCGCCGAGTGTAGACAAGCTCAGCGTGAGAAATTTTGATTTAAGGCAGCGAATGGCGTATTGATCGGATGAGCGTTGCTGCATTGTTCATCTGGCAGAGTGATTTATTGATCCAGCCAGCCTGGGAAAAGTGGTGCTGTGGCAAAATAACACCTATTTATTTAAAGGAGTAAAGACTGTGTTAAATATGCTTCGCGCTCAGTGTGTTAATCATGGACCGCGTCTGCTGCGTCTGCCGGTGCAGTACACGCCGTTTGTCCTGAAAAAAATCCTGTTGCAGCAGCTGCTGAATACGCAGTTTAGCCATGCGCTGGCGGAAGGTGAGTTAGACTTTCTGCAGGGACGTTGGCTGGGTATTGATATTCATGATATTGCGCTGCGCTGGATCGTTACGCTGGAGAACGATCGGTTACAGATTAGCAATCGTGAGGAAGCCGATGTCTGGTTCCGTGGCGGTGCTAACGATCTGCTGCTGATCGCCGCACGTAAAGTCGATCCGGATACGCTTTTTTTCCAGCGTCGGTTGGTGATCGAAGGCGATACCGAGCTGGGGCTGGAGGTCAAAAATCTGATGGATGCGATCGAACTGGAAAATATGCCAGCGCCGCTGCGCATTGGATTAATGCAGCTGGCCGAATTTGTCGAGGCCGGCCTGAACGAGGACGCGAAATCTTCGGGAGTTCGCGCAGGTGTTTCATGTTAATTCGTACAGAAATAGGGTTGGACGCAGCCGGTATTGATAACCTGCTGCGCCGCTGTTTTCCCACCGGTGCCGAGGCGGATCTGGTGCAACGGCTGCGTGAAGATGGGCAGCTTACGCTGGGCGTCGTCGCGACTGATGAAGAGGGGCAGGTTCTTGGTTACGCCGCTTTCAGTCCGGTAACCTTACAGGACGAAGATCGCAACTGGGTTGGTCTGGCGCCGCTGGCCGTCGATGAACGCGTTCGCCGCCAGGGCATAGGCAAACAGCTGCTTTTTGAAGGGCTGGATACGCTGAATGAATTTGGCTATGCGGCGGTCGTGGTGCTGGGCGATCCCGCCTGGTATGGCCGTTATGGTTTTGAACCGGCGGCGCGCCATCAGCTCCATTGCCCATGGCCGGGCACCGAAGCCGCTTTTCAGGTCTACAAACTGGCGGATGACGCTTTTGCCGACGTTAGCGGCGAAGTGGCTTATTCCACGCATTTTAACCTGAACGATCGCTAAGCCAGCGGGCCAGCGAAACCGGCTGGCTGGCTACCAGCCGGAGCTTTTCCCGGCGTGACAGCTGTTTAACCTGATATTCCAGACGGGAAGCCATCGCCCGATCGCCCGCTTCGCAGATAAGCAGCAGCTCCAGCGGGCCTTTGCCGCGCAGCGCTTTAGCGCCGGTGCCTTTCTGGTGCTGCTGAAAGCGACGCGGCACGTTATTGCTGATGCCGGTATAAAGCGAGCCGGCAGCGGTACGCACAATATACAGCTGCCAGAACGCAGGGGCGATTTCACTCATCTTGATAACCTCCGTTGCGGGTGTGGCATTGTAACGGCAACGGTTCCTGTTGGTCATGGATAGCCGCTTTTTTTATCACTGGAGCAAGAGTGTCTGACGTTAGCGCGATAATTCGCTATTTAAAAAAGCAGCATGTGCTGTCCGTTTGCTGTCGCAACGATGAAACGTTTTGGTGTGCCAACTGTTTTTATTTATTCAATGAAGCGCGTATGGCTTTCTGGATTATGACGGAAGTCGAAACGCGTCATGGCGCGCTGATGGCGCAGCAGCCGCAGGTAGCAGGTACGGTAAGCGGACAGACGAAAACGGTGACGTTGATTAAAGGGATCCAGTACCGTGGCGCGGCGCGCTTACTACATGGCGAACAGGAACAGCTGGCGCGTGCAGCTTACTGTCAGCGCTTTCCTGTGGCGCGAGCCGTATCGGCTCCGCTGTGGGAAATCAGGCTTGATGAAATAAAAATGACGGATAACACTTTAGGTTTCGGTAAAAAAAACCAATGGTTGCGTAACGAAGCGGGAAGTCTGTAACAACAGAAGATTCCCGTTCCCTGCGGCCAGCTCGCTGAGAAGGCTGTGCGGCAGGTCGCCGCACAGTAGAGTAACGCTTTTAAAGGTTGTTAAGAATGCGCAGCGATTCCTGATTAAAGGCCGGCAAATCTTCCGGCGTACGGCTGGTCACCAGCTTGTCGTTATCGACGACCACCTCTTTATCATAAAAGTCAGCGCCGGCATTTTTTAGATCGACGGCGATGGCCTTCACGCAGGTCATTTTACGACCGCGCACGCCGTTGGCGCTGATTAACAGCTGCGGCCCGTGGCAGATTGCAAAGATCGGTTTTCCGCTGGCGACAAATTCCTTGGTAAAGCTGACAAAGCGATCGTCGCCGCGCAGCGAATCCGGCGAATGCCCCCCCGGCAGCAGCAGCGCATCAAATTCCGCCGGGCTGACATGGTCAATATCTTTATCTATTTTTACCTGTGCCTTTCCCTGCTTGCCCGTTACCGTTTTACCGGCTTCCATCTCGATGGTCACAACTTCATGGCCCGCTTTGGTATAGGCTTCTGCAGGGGAGGTAAATTCAGAGTCTTCAAATCCATCGGTAATCAACACCGCTATCTTCTTGCTCATCTTTATCCTCCTGTTTACGTGATACTACCGGGTTAAGCCTGGTTGAGTATGCTGAAAAATCAAATCATCTGCGGCGCTTTATCTGCTAATCTCATTGATAACAGTCAGTTAACCAGCAAAGCGGATCCCGCCGGCCGCATATCAGGAGAGACGATGAGTCGGATACTATTAACCGGAGCCAGCGGCCTGGTAGGAAGCCACCTGTTGCGGCTGTTAATTGCCGAGCCGCGCGTCAGCGAAATTATTGCGCCCACCCGGCGCGCGCTACCGCCGATGAAGAAAGTGATCAATCCGGTGGAGGCGGATCTGACGGATGTGCTGCGTCCTCTGCAGCAGCCGGTTGATATTGTTTTTTGCTGTCTGGGCACAACGCGTAAACAGGCGGGCAGTAAGGCGGCCTTTATCCATGTTGATTACACGCTGGTGGTGGATAGCGCGATTATCGGCCAGCGGCTTGGCGCAAAACATATGCTGGCGGTCAGCGCGCACGGGGCCAACGTCAGCTCTCCTTTTTTCTATCAGCGAGTCAAAGGCGAAATGGAGCGGGCGCTGCAACAGCAGAACTGGCCGCGCCTGACGCTTATTCGTCCCTCTCTGCTGCTGGGCGATCGCCAGCAGCCGCGACCGGGCGAAAGGTTTTTAGCGCCGTTATTCAAACTGCTGCCCGGAAACTGGCGGGCGGTGATGGCTAAAGATGTGGCTGCCGTGATGATGCGCGCGGCTTTTTCAGCTGGCCACAACGACGTGACCATTATTGAATCCGCCGCTATTTCCCGCCGTGCATAAAATGATGAAGGGATAAAGCCCGCCGGTAGCCGTTCTTCCGGGAATAGTCGCCAGGATTGGCGCAGACGTGGAAGGCGTTCAGCGCAAATAGTGGATAACCTGATTACTGCTCCCGCGCCAGACCAGCGAGGGATCTTTTAATTCCCGGATAAATTTACCATCCACCAGCACGTCCAGTTCCGCCACGACTTTCTGCTGGGCTTCGCTAAGCTCTGCCAGCGTGTAGCCGGTCCACAGCCAGATATCCTTACCGGGGCAGGCGCGCCGTACGCGGCGCACCAGACGCAGCACATCGGGCACGTTGGCCGGATGTAGCGGATCGCCGCCGGACAGGGATAATCCCTGCCGTGGAATACGGCGATCGTTCAGATCGCCTATCAGCTTTTCTTCCATATCAATGGTAAAAGGAACGCCGGAGTTCAGCCGCCAGGTGCGCTGGTTATAGCAGCCGGGACACGCATGTTCACAGCCGGCGACAAACAGCGTACAGCGGGTGCCTGGCCCGTTTACCACATCAATGGGGTAATACTGATGGATATTCACAGATGTTTTACCCGCCGCTTCACCTCTTCCTGCTTACCGGCGTTAAACGGACGGGCATCCGGGCTGCCCAGATAGCCGCAAACGCGACGCGTAACGGACACTCTGGCCGGATCGTGGTTGCCGCAGGCCGGGCAGGTGAACCCCTTGCTGGTACAGTCAAACTCACCGGTAAAGCCGCACTCGTAACACTCATCAATCGGCGTATTGGTGCCGTAATAAGGAACGTGGTTATAGCTATAGTCCCAGACGTCTTCCAGCGCTTTCAGGTTGTGCTGCAGATTGGGATATTCGCCGTAACAGATAAAGCCGCCGTTAGCGATGGCGGGGTAAACGGCTTCAAAATCGAGCTTATCGTACGGGTTAACTTTCTTTTCCACGTCGAGGTGGAAGCTGTTGGTGTAGTAGCCTTTATCGGTCACGCCTTTAACCTGACCGAACTCGGCGGCATCAAGACGGCAGAAGCGATCGCAGAGATTTTCGCTGGGCGTGCTGTACAGGCTGAAACCGTAGCCGGTTTCCTCTTTCCAGCTATCGACCGCTTCACGCAAACGCGTAACGATTGCCAGCGCTTTAGCGCGCAGCGTTTCATCATCGTACAGATGCGTCTCGCCGCCGCGCAGGGCGTTAATGGTCTCATGCAGTCCGATATAGCCCAGAGAAACAGAAGCGCGGCCATTTTTAAAAATCTCCGCCACGTTATCGTCAGCGTTAAGCCGCACGCCGCAGGCCCCTTCCATATACAGAATGGGTGCCACGCGCGCTTTGGTCTGTTCCAGCCGGGCGATGCGCGTCATCAGCGCTTTCTTCGCTATGGCTAAACGCTCGTCAAGCAGCTGCCAGAAGCGCGTTTCATCACCGCGTGCCTCCAGGCCAATTCGCGGCAGGTTAAGGCTGATAACGCCCAGGTTGTTGCGGCCATCATGGATCTGCTCACCGTTCTCTTCCCAGACGCCAAGGAAACTGCGGCAGCCCATCGGCGTTTTAAACGAGCCGGTCACCTCGACAACGCGATCGTAATTAAGAATATCGGGATACATGCGCTTGCTGGCGCATTCCAGAGCCAGCTGTTTTATATCGTAATTGGCATCGCCCGGACGGCGATTAAGCCCTTCACGGATCGCAAACACCAGCTTGGGGAAAACGGCGGTTTTACGATTTTTACCGAGGCCCGCGATCCGGTTGCGCAGGATGGACTGCTGGATCAGGCGCGCCGCCCAGCTGGTTCCCAGACCAAAGCCAAAGGTGACGAACGGCGTCTGACCGTTGGCGGTGTGCAGCGTATTCACCTCATATTCCAGCGACTGGAAGGCGTCGTAACACTCTTTCCCGGTGCGCTCCTGGGCATAACGTTCGCTTTCGTCAATCCGCCAGGCACGCGCAACCGCCAGATGTTTTTCATAGCTGGCTTCCACAAAGGGAGCGAGGATCTCATCGATACGGTTAATGGTGGTACCGCCATAAATATGGCTGGCGACCTGGGCGATAATCTGTGCCGTGACAGCCGTTGCGGTAGCAATGGATTTGGGCGGTTCAATCTCGGCATTGCCCATTTTAAAGCCGTTCGTCAGCATGCCTTTTAAATCGATCAGCATGCAGTTAAACATCGGGAAGAAGGGGGCGTAGTCCAAATCGTGATAGTGGATTTCGCCGCGCTGGTGGGCGCGTACCACATCACGCGGCAACATATGCTGCTGAGCATAGTGTTTGGCGACGATGCCCGCCAGCAGATCGCGCTGGGTCGGGATGACTTTGCTGTCTTTATTGGCGTTTTCATGCAGCAGCGCGGGATCGCTTTGCTCCACCAGCCCGCGAATGGCTTTGCTCAGTTTACCGCGCTGTTCGCGTGCAAGATCGCGTTCGTGGCGGTATTCAATATACTGGCGCGCCAGCTGCGGATAGCGACCCGCCATCAATAAGTCTTCTACCGCCTGCTGGATCTCGTGAATATCTACGCGCTCGCGGCTGCTTATTTGTTCACTGACCTGTTGGGCTAACGCTACGCAGTAGGCTTCATCTTCAATCTGAGCGGCCTGGGCTGCGGCGCGAATCGCCCCAGCGATGCGCTGTTGATCAAAGGCTACCTGACAGCCGTCTCGTTTTACTACCGTCGTTGTCACCACCGTTCTCCCCTGAAGCCTTTACTATATGTAGGACTGGTAGTGGATATTAAACGCTATATATGGTGTTTTCGCCTTATTTAAGCGTATTTTTCTTGACGCAGAACAAGGATTGCCAGAGGCGGTTGAAAAGTTAAACGGCGGCTATACAAAAAGAGGTAACGGCGGGCATTAAAGAAAATGCCGCTGCGCACGCTGATGACGCGCAGCGGTTTGACTCAGTAATTTTTCTTCTGATACCACCAGACCGCTTCCCACGGCCGCAGCATTATCTCGCCCGGCTCGTTTTTCGCATCCGGATAGTTGCTTAACAGCACCTCCCAGCCGCTGCCGAACGACTCCTCCGGTCGCCAGGTCTGCGCCTCACGGCTGAAGTTCGCCATCACCACCAGCGTTTCGCCTTCATACTGGCGTTGGTAGCACCACAGATAAGGATGGTTCGGCAGCAGGTCGAGATAGTCGCCCCAGGTCAGGATGAGATAACGCTTACGCAGCTGAATAAGCTGCTTGTAAGCGTAAAAAATAGAGTCCGGGTCGGCGATCGCCGCTTCAGCATTGATGGTTTCATAATTCTTGCTCATGCCGATCCACGGGGTGTCGGTGGAAAAACCGGCGTTCTCGCTGGCGTCCCACTGCATCGGCGTACGGCCATTATCGCGTGATTTACTGGCCAGAATCGCCAGCAGATTTTCACTGTCGCGGCCCTGCGTACGTAGCTCCGCATACATGTTATGACTTTCAATATCGCGGTAGTCGATAATGCGGGTAAAGCCGGGATTGGTCATGCCCAGCTCTTCGCCCTGGAAGATATAAGGGGTGCCCTGCATGCCGTGCAGCACCATCGCCAGCATCTTCGCCGACTGCACACGATATTCACCATCGTCGCCCCAGCGCGAGACCACGCGCGGCTGATCGTGATTACACCAGAACAGGGCATTCCAGGCGCGGTTGTGCATACCCTGCTGCCAGTGGGTAAAGATTTTCTTTTGCGCCACCAGATCCAGCGGAGTCAGCGTCCACTTCTGTCCGTTCCAGAAATCCACCTCGACATGGTCAAAACTGAAGACCATCGACAGCTCATCGCTCTCCAGCGAACCATACTGCTGACAGTGCTCCAGCGTCGCGGAAGACATTTCACCTACCGTTACCAGTTCGCGCGGGCGGAAAACGTCGCGGCTCATCTCACGCATATATTCATGAATGCGCGGGCCGTCGGTATAAAGGCGCAGGCCGTCGCCGTCGGGATCGTCGGGAAAATCCTGATGCTTGGAGACCAGGTTAACCACGTCAAGGCGCAGCCCATCGATGCCGCGATCGGCCCAGAAGTTAACAATCTGCTTCAGCTCGGCGCGTACATTGTCATTTTCCCAGTTCAAATCGGCCTGTTCAGGCGCCCACAGGTGCATATAGTACTGATTACTTTCCGGGTGCCAGCGCCAGGCGGAGCCGCCAAATTTTGACTTCCAGTTATTGGGCGGCTCGGTTGGCGTGCCATCGCGCCAGATATAGTAGTCACGATAGGGGCTTTCCGGGTTCAGCGACTCATGAAACCAGTGGTGCTGGGTAGAAGAGTGGTTAAACACCATATCGAGAATAACGCGCAGCCCGCGTTTATGCGCCTGCTCAACCAAATGGTCGAAATCGCTCATCGTGCCGTAAGCGGGATCGATGGCGGTGTAATTCGCTACGTCGTAGCCGTTATCAACCTGCGGTGAAATATAAAAAGGCGTCAGCCAGATCGCATCCACGCCCAGCAGTTTCAGGTAGTCCAGACGCTGAATCACACCGGCCAGGTCGCCTGTGCCACTACCGGTCGTATCCTGAAAGCTTTTGGGATAGATTTGATAAATGACGCCGTTCTGCCACCATGGTGGAGTTTTATTCATTGCTCAATCCTGATTGCTTATCGGGGCGAAAACCTCCGCCCGTTTTATCGAAAAGTCTGCTTTTTCACATTCAGTAAGGTTAGCTACTCCTTGCGAATTCGAAATGTTTAACGTGACGGAATTCACTGAAAAACGCAGTTTCCCCTAACAGACGGAGCGGCGACAGCGCCATTACCACGGGGCTCCCGCTCTCTTCGCTTTTTAAATGGATTCAGGTAAATCTGTTTTGACGGTTGTTGCAAAAATTTACTGCGCGCCGGGTTTTACGCCAGCGTCGTCTTGCCCGCTGCGATGAAATGTGATTAATGGAATTTTTGCACGGTTTCCGATCCGCCATGATAAAAGGACCTCACCATGTCGCTACGTCATACCGTCTTCACTTTACCTCTGCTGTTTTCCAGTTCCCTTATCGCTTTTGCCGTTTCCGCCGATTCCATCCCGCTGCCGTTGATGCCCTGGCCGCAGCAGGTCGAACAGCCTGCGACCGGCGGCAGGCTGGCGCTGACGCCGCAGCTACAGCTGCATATCGTCGGCGATCTTCCGGAAGGGGCGGATGCGCGCTGGCGCGAACGTATCGCACGTCAGACCGGCTGGACGCTACTGCCCGATACGTCGTCTGCTGTGCCGACGATTACCGTGCGCATCGCCAACAAAGTCGATCCGCTGCCGCAGTTGGAGAGCGATGAAAGCTACCGGCTGGTGGTTGACGACACGGGCGCCACGCTGAGCGCGCCGACGCGTTTCGGTGCCCTGCGCGGTATGGAAACCCTGCTGCAGCTGATCCAGAATGACGGCGGCGGCACCTTTATTCCTTTCGTCACCATTAACGACAGGCCGCGCTTCCCGTGGCGCGGCGTACTGATCGATTCCGTGCGTCACTTTATTCCCATCGAAACCCTTAAACGGCAGATCGACGGCATCGCCGCCGCGCGCATGAATGTCTTTCACTGGCACCTGACGGACGATCAGGGCTGGCGTTTCGCTTCTTCACACTATCCGCAGCTGCAGGAAAAAGCCAGCGACGGCCTGTTCTACACGCAGCAGCAGATGCGCGACGTGGTGCGCTATGCTGCGGATCGTGGCGTGCGCGTCGTGCCGGAGCTGGATATTCCCGGCCACGCCTCCGCTCTCGCCGTGGCGATGCCGGAGCTGATTGCCGCGCCGGGCTCTTACCAGATGGAGCGCGGCTGGGGCGTATTTAAACCGCTGCTCGATCCGTCGAACGAGGAGGTTTACCGCGTTATCGATACGCTGGTAGGGGAGATGGCGGCGATTTTCCCCGATTCCTGGCTGCATATCGGCGGTGATGAGGTGGATGCGCAGCAGTGGAACGATTCGCCGCGTATCCAGCAGTTTATGCGCGAGAAAGGCCTTGCCGACAGCCATGCGCTGCAGGCCTGGTTTAACCAGCGGGTCGAGAAAATCCTTGAAAAGCATCAGCGACGCATGGTCGGCTGGGATGAGATCTGGCATCCCGATCTGCCCAAATCGATCCTGATTCAGTCCTGGCAGGGGCAGGATGCGCTGGGCGCCGTGGCGAAACAGGATTATCGCGGCATTCTCTCCACCGGTTTTTACCTCGATCAGCCGCAGTTCGCTTCCTATCACTACCGTAATGAGGTCTGGCCGCTGGCGTTGAACGGCGCCGGGCACATCGGGGCTGACGAACGCGCCCAGAGCTGGCAGTTTACGCTGCCGCGCCTGAAAGGCAGTCCGGTAAAGGGCAGCTTTACCCTGGTGGAAGGGAAGGCGGGCTGGCGCGGCTTTATCGATTTTGCCGGCAAGTCGCGACGCCTGGTGCAACAGGTGACGTGGCTGTCGCCGGATGAGGTGACCTTCCAGGTTGACAGCTGGATGGGGCCGCTGCAGCCGGTCGTCACGCTGCAGCAGAATCGGCTGGCAGGCTATTTCCTGGTGGGCAACGTACGCTATCCGGTAACGGGAGCGCGGCTTACCGCCACGCCGGCGGGGATTGAACCGGCGATGCCGGACGCGAAGCAGCTGCAGGCCAACCTGAAGGGCGGCGAGGCGGCGCTGTGGGGGGAAAATGTCAGTGCCGACGTGCTGGATATCCGGCTGTGGCCGCGCGCTTTCGTCGTCGCGGAACGGCTCTGGTCGGCGCAAAACGTGACGGACGAGGACAATATGTATCAGCGGCTGGCCGCGGTCGATCGCTGGTCGGCGGTGTCGGTAGGGTTGCAGCAGCATACGCAAGCGCTGACCGGCATGATGCGTTTAGCCAATCGCACCGACGTTGTGCCGCTGCAGATTTTTGCTCAGGCGCTGGAGCCGGCGCATTACTACACCCGTCAGCATCTGAAATTTCAGGCCGGGCACTATACGCTGGCCGAGCCGCTGAACCGGCTGGCGGACTTGCTGCCGGCGGAGAGCATGGCGGTCAGAGCGCTGACGCGGCAGATGGATGCGCTGATTGGCGATCGTGCTAACCAGCAGGCGGCGCAGGCGATTCGCCAGCAGCTGACGCTGTGGCAAAACAACGTGCCGCAGGTAACGCCGCTGATCGAAGCCAACTATCAGCTGCAGGCGCTGCGCCCGGTGGCGGAGCAGGTGGCGGCGCTCAGCAAGATGGGCGTTGCGCTGGTTAACCGGTGGGAAAGCGGTCGGCACCTTACTGCACAGGAAGTCAGGACGATGCGCGGACAGCTGGATGCGGCGGCGCAAACGCAGGATGAACTGGTTATCGCGCTGGTCAGGCCGCTGGAAAAACTGCTGCGCGCCGTGGAGGCAATAAAGCCGTAAAGGCGCAGATGAAATAACCGGTAATCGGCAGAGAGGGGATCGGGCTGCCGCAGCGAGTACGGCAGCCTGAAACCTTAGCGACGCACGGCAATCGCTTCGATTTCAATCTTCACATCTTTCGGCAGACGCGCCACTTCCACGCAGGAACGGGCCGGGAAAGGCGCGCCGTGCTCGCTGAAGAAAGCTTCATAGGCGGAGTTAACGGTGGCGAAGTCGTTAAGGTCTTTAACGAATACCGTGGTTTTCACAATATCGCTCACCTTCAGGCCTGCCGCTTCCACGATGGCCTGCACATTTTCCAGCGACTGACGCGCCTGCGCAGCAACGTCATCAGCGACCGCGCCGGTTTTAGGATCGACCGGGATCTGACCGGAGGTGATGATCATACTGCCCAGATCGACGCCCTGAACATAAGGACCAATGGCGGCAGGGGCTTTTTCCGTGCTGATTTCGCGTGACATAAATTCTCCTGATTAGTGGGGTGTCAGGCGGACAGCCTGTCCGCCATATCGCTTCCATTATAGGGAGACGAAAGGTGATTACCAGTTCGCCAGTACCACCTGGTGCGCAAATTCTTTTTCGCAATATTTACACTTCAGCTGAACGTTTTCAGCGCGTTTCCTGACGGCAAAACTGGAATAAACCGGCTCAGTGCGGCTGATGCAGTTGCCGTTCGGGCAGGTCAGCACGCGCTCAATGCGCTCCGGCAGCGTGGGAACAATTTTGGCCACCACTTCATACTCATCGATGCGGTTAACGGTGGCGTGCGGCGCATATACCGCCAGCTGGTTGATCTGATCGTCAGTCAGGAAGGTGTTTTCGATCTTAATCAGATCCTTGCGGCCCAGCGCGCCGGAAGGCAGGTTAAGCCCAATGGTAATACGCTGATCGGTTTCCGTCAGGCGGAACAGCGTTAAAAGTTTAAAGCCCACCTGCGCCGGAATATGATCGATTACCGTGCCGCGTTTGATGGCTTCAACCTGTAATTTATCTTGCGTCATACTGTTTCCTCCTTACAGAACCGGATCGCTGTTAAGCACTAATGCCAGAAGCGCCTGACGCGCATAAATGCCGTTGCCGGCCTGCTGGAAATACCAGGCGTAAGGCGTTTTATCCACGTCGGTGGCGATCTCATCAACGCGCGGCAGCGGATGCAATACTTTCAGATTGTCGCGCGCGTCCTGCAAATCGGCGGCGCGCAGAACAAACTGCGCCTTTACGTTGGCGTATTCGGACGGATCGAGGCGTTCTTTCTGTACGCGCGTCATATAAAGAATATCGACCTGCGGCACCACCTCTTCGATACTGGCGTGTCGGCTCCAGGCAATGCCTTTTTCATCCAGCATATCGGTAATATAGGCAGGCATCGCCAGCGCTTCGGGCGCGATAAAGAAGAAGCGGTTGCCGTCAAACTTGGCCAGCGCCTGCGTCAGGGAATGCACGGTGCGGCCATATTTCAGGTCGCCGACCATTGCCACGTTCAGTTTGCTCAGGCGGCTTTGCGTTTCCTGAATGGTGAACAGATCAAGCAGCGTCTGCGTTGGATGCTGATTCGCGCCGTCGCCCGCGTTTAGCACCGGAATGGTGCCGGAAAATTCGGTGGCGAGACGCGCCGCGCCCTCCTGCGGATGACGCATCACAATCGCATCGACATAGGTGCTGATAACGGAAATGGTATCAGCCAGCGTTTCGCCCTTTTTACCCAGCGAGGTATTGCTGCTGTCGGAAAAACCCACTACCGCCGCGCCCAGACGCTGGATCGCGGTCTCAAAGGAGAGGCGCGTGCGCGTGGAGGCCTCAAAGAAACAGCTGGCAATCACTTTATGTTTCAACAGCTCCGGCTGCGGGTTGGCTTTCAGGCTGGCCGCCGCATGCAATACCAGCTCCAGCTCCTCGCGGCTGAGATCGTTAATCGAAATGATATGCTTGTGATACAGTGGATTCATGCGTCACTCTCCTTTAGGCGTGCCGGATTAAGGCCGAAAAAAAAGCCCCTGCAATGAGGGGCTTTTTTACGATCGGTCGCTGACGGAAGGAAACAGGCGCGCCGCCTGTATTCAGGCGTGATTGAGCGATGTCTGTTTTATGGCTCAGCTGCATGCGTCCTCCCGACAAATTGTGGCGCATTATACGCATTCAGCATATGGCTTCAAGTAAAAAACGCCCGCCGGGTAACCGTTTGCGTTACGCTAATTTACCCGGTTTCGCCAGCGTGGCGACCATCACCGCTTTGATGGTATGCAGCCGGTTTTCCGCCTGATCGAAAACGATGCTGTGCTCCGATTCAAAAACCTCGTTGGTCACTTCCATTCCGCCGGGCAGTTGGTACTGTTCGGCCATCTGTTTCCCCAGCGTGGTCTGATCGTCATGCAGCGCGGGCAGGCAGTGGAGAAATTTAACTTTTGTATTGCCGGTGAGCTGCAGCATCGCCATATTCACCTGATAATCACGCAGCAGGGCGATACGTTCCTGCCAGCGCTCTTTGGCTTCGCCCATCGAGACCCAAACGTCGGTATAGATAAAGTCCGCCTGTTTAACGCCTTCGGCAATATCCTCCGTCAGGGTAATTTTTCCGCCGTTTAGCCTGGCAACTTCGCGGCATTCGTTGACCAGATGTTCTTCCGGCCAGCAGCTCTTTGGTGCCGTCAGCCGCAAGTCGATGCCCATCAGCGCCGCGGCCTCCATCAGGCTGTTGCCCATATTATTGCGTGCATCGCCTACGTAGGTCAGCACCATCGCGCGTAACGATTTTTCCGGCAGGTGTTCCTGCATGGTTAACAGATCGGCCAACAGCTGAGTGGGATGAAATTCATCGGTCAGGCCGTTCCAGACCGGCACGCCAGCATAGCCGGCTAAGGTTTCCACGATCTGCTGGCCGTGGCCGCGATACTGAATGCCGTCATACATGCGGCCCAGCACGCGTGCGGTATCCTTAATCGACTCCTTATGACCAATCTGGCTGCCGCTGGGGCCAAGATAAGTGACGCGCGCGCCCTGATCAAAGGCGGCAACTTCGAAAGAGCATCGGGTGCGGGTCGACTCTTTTTCGAAGATGAGCGCGATATTTTTTCCCTGCAGGAGCGGCACTTCCGCACCATTTTTTTTCGCGATTTTTAATTCAGCGGCGAGGGCCAGCAGAGCATTAATTTCAGCGGGGGTAAAATCGAGCAGCCTGAGGAAATGGCGTTGATAAAACTGACTCATATAGCGCTCCTTGTCTCTTTGAGAGTGAATTAAAATTCAATTTAACCGTATGAATATTCATTTTCAACCCTGTGCGCAATAAACTTTTGCTTTTGTGTAGTGGCGCGGAGTGCAGTGTGGGAAAATAATCACATTGTCTGCCAAAACAGAGGAACCCATCATGGCATATGAAGAATTGCTGGAAGAGCAGCGCGAAGAGACGCGAGCGATTATCGAAGAGCTGCTGGAAGATGGCAGCGATCCCGATGCGCTCTACACCATTGAACATCATCTTTCCTGCGACAGCTTCGAGGCGCTGGAAAAAGCGGCGGTAGATGCCTTTAAGCTGGGCTATGAAGTCACCGAGCCGGAAGAGCTGGAACTGGAAGATGGCTCAACCGTTATGTGTGTTGATATTCTGAGCGAGCTGGCGCTTAAACCTGAGCTGATCGATGCGCAGGTTGAACAGCTGGTTAACCTGGCCGGTAAGCACGATGTCGATTATGACGGCTGGGGCACCTACTTTGAAGATCCGGATGCGGAAGATGAAGAAGAGGGTGATTACCTTGATGAAGACGATGACGGCGTCCGTCATTAATAGCCTGCCGCTGTAAATATTGATCCGGCGTGCCGCTAAGGCGCGCCTTTTAACCGTAGCGATAATATGAATTACGCCGATCTTCTTGCTCCCATTCACCAGTTTCTGCATTGCCGTACGCCACAGGCGTGGATCGATGAGGCGCGCAAACCCGAAAATCTTCCCTTGCTGCTTACCGACCATATGGTTTGTGAACTGAAAGCGGCGCAGACGGCCACCTGGCTTATTCGTAAATATGTTGCCGATAAGCCCAGCGGCGAAGCGATTCTCGCCTGGTTAAAGCCTTATGAAGCCTTTGTGCATCGTGAAGATCACGACAGCGAGTTTATTAAAGCGCATAAAAATTTATCAAAGCGCATTATCGCCCGTAACGATATTCCCTGGGGCGACGAGCTGCTGGATAAGATGATTCTGCTGATCAAAGAAGAGCTGCACCACTTTTATCAGGTATGGGAAATCATGCAGGCGCGCGGCATCGCCTATCAGAAGATTACCGCCAGCCGGTATGCCAAAGGCTTGCTGCGTGAGGTGATTACTCACGAGCCGGAAACGCTGGTGGATAAGCTGATTTGCGGCGCCTATATTGAGGCGCGCTCCTGCGAACGTTTCGCCAGCCTGGCACCGTGGCTGGATGAGGAGCTGGCAGCGTTTTACGTTTCGCTGCTGCGCTCAGAGGCGCGTCACTATCAGGATTATCTGGCGCTGGCGGCACGCATTGCGCCTTTTGATATTACCAGCAGGGTGCATCAAATCGGCGAGGCCGAAGCGCGATTGATTCAGGAACCGGATAACGAACTACGCTTTCACAGCGGCGCGCCGGACTGGCATACAAATTAAGCGGCAGCTATTTTTTCATTGTGATAATCATTAAGGAACAATAACGGAGCAGCAGAAAGGCGGGTATTTCCATTATAAAACCATCTTCTTGCATATTTCATCCCCTTTATTGGCTATCTGTTTAACTTCGATAAAACAAACATCATCATCACTGCGACTAAACCTACAAACATATCCTTTAACAGCGGGCTGATATTTAAATAACTGACCCCTTTGCCAGCTAACATGCCAACAGGGATAACTAAAAAAATATTTGCCATAACTTCATAAGCAATTCTCCGTTCTGCTCTCCATGGAATGATAATTAATCTCATTTGCATTTTTAAAGCAAGGAGCTTACTGTTGATTGTCATGAAAATTATTTAATTTCTACTTTCCATACCCTAAATAATTCAAGTTGCCTGACAAAACGGTTAACCGTTTTGAACCGCGCTTGCGCGAGCCCCGGAGGGCCGAGTAATGCCAACACACATGCAACTTGAAGTATGACGGATATATTAGAGAAATAACCTGGCATTGCGAGTCGGTAATTATTAGCTTAGCAAATGCGTTACTCTTTCAATTAATAGCCTGTTACAGACATCAATCCGTTCACAAACAGCCATAAACTATTCTGGCTGATTAACATCCATACAGCCGGCCAAAAAAACGCCAGTACCAAAAGGCGATTAACAGCAGCGTGAACAGCGGTAAATAAAGCGTACGCTGCTTTTTACGCAGGCTAAGCCAGAGTAGTGGCGCGATCAGCAGAAACGTTAACGGAGCGGTAAAAGAGCGAATATCATCAACGACAAACGTTTTGTAAGCATCGCAGAGCGTTTTGATTTCATCACCATCGATATATTGCTCTTCTTTGAAATATGAGAGGTAAGCGATATTAATAAAGCAGAAAACGCTATAAAACAGCGTTAAGGTGAATTTTTTCCATAAGTTTATAGCCATGAAATTTTAAACCTGTATAGCGTGGCCGCCTGCCGTTCTATGTTATCGCTACCTGAAGAGGGCTGATTATAACAGGGGCCGTTTTCATCAGCGTTATGCTCCTTGTGTTTTTGCCGAATAATTTTTCACGCGTCAATAACGTGATCGTTAATCAAAAAGCAAAGGGCCTCCCAGCCCCCACTTTAATCTCCTGGATCGGTAAAATTTATCGCCACCTAATTGGTTGATTAATGCGATGGAATTATAAATAATTTAATAATAAGGATTGCGATAATAACGTTTCTTTTTATTTAAGATGAAAGCGAAGTGTTGCAAAACCTGATGCTAAGAACTTATATTTAGCTGGTGGTTCTTATTGATAACTGCCTTTAAATTAGGGATATGATTTATGAAGAGCAAGCAGGGAGGCATATATGGGATTGAAAAGAGGTGGTTTACGCCTGATGACACCAGGTGAAATTAACTTATCACAACAATTGTATGGTCAATCAATTTAATATAATAATGTTTGGGTACATCACGGTAGTTTCCTGCCTTTTGGTATGCAAGAAAACAATACGGCAATGACGCCAGCAGGTGAGATATGGTTTGAAACTAATATATATCGCGATGATTATGCTTATAGTTCTGTTGATCTACAACATCTCTTTATGCATGAAATGATGCATGTCTGGCAGAAGCAAAAGGGAATGAATGTTGTAATGCGAGGTCTGTTCTCATGGGCGGCTGATTACAATTATAGGTTGAACAAAACCAGGTTAGATGATTACTCAATGGAACAACAAGCTTCGATCGTTGCTGATTACTGGTTGCTCACATAGCACGGATTTAATAATTATTCCTATATTATTAAATACCAAAGACTATGATCGTGATGAGGATTATAATAATCTGGTTGAAAAATATAAGAAAATATTAAGGAATTTCCCGATATGAAAAAAATCATGTTGCTTTTTTTACTTATTTTAGCATCCTGCGGATCGGGTGATAAATTACAATTTAATCTACCTGGTGACGCCAATATTACGTTAAACTCGATTTGTATTAACGCAAAATCAGGCGAGATATTATCTTACTATTTGCTAAGCTCTTCGGTTAATCAGTATAAAAAACCACTTTCAATGGAAGATGACATACAGAAATTTTACCCCAATATGTGTGTTTTTAGCAGGTTTGAAAAGAATGAAAGCTACACGCTCATTTATATCCTCGACCAAAAGAAATACCGGGTAGAATTCAGGGTGGATCACGAAGGGAATATCATAAAAAAGTTTAGGTGAACTCTTGTGTTGTGCTGAGCTAATAAGTTCAGAAAAAAATAACCGCATTGTGCCTGGTCGTAAGTATACCCTTGAATCAGGCACAGGCTAATATCCTGTGTTATTGATAGTAATATAACGAAGCTATTAATCCATACACAATAAAAAGGCGCTTACAGCGCCTTTAACATCCGTACTTCGCAATCGTCGTGGCCGGTGCAGCCGAGCGGGCCATCAATATGCTGAAAGCCCAGCTTTTCATACAGGCGAATCGCCTGTGTCAGGCTGGCGGTGGTTTCCAGATAGCAGCGCTTAAAGCCTTGCTCGCGGGCGAAATCCAGCGCCTGCAACGCCAGACGATGCGCTATGCCCCGGCCGCGCAGCTGCGGCAGGAAATACATCTTTTGCAGCTCGCAAATATCCGGATCACTGCACTGCAGAGGCGCAACGCCGCCGCCGCCGACAATATTGCCATCCAGCTCAATAACCCAGTAGGCGCTATTCTGCTCGCTATACAGTTCAAACAGCCGGTCCAGATTGGGATCGGAAACGGTATAGCCTTTATCGGCGGTCAGGCCAAACTCAGCGGATACGGTACGAATGACCTGCGCAATATACGGATTATCTGCCGCGCTAATAGGGCGAACGCGAAGCGAAGTGTCGGAAGCGATATTCATACGTCTGGCTCAGATTAAGAAAAGGAAAAAGAGTGTAATAACACCGCTTGCCGCCTGATGCAATGGCGGCGGGCGATAGCATAAAAAAACCGTGGTCAGGTTGCCCTGCCACGGTCGTTTTAACACTTCAGCAAATTACAGCGCGGCAATAACGCTCTGCTGTTCAATCAGCTTAGCTTTACCCTGCTCCAGCTCCGCCATACGATCGCGCTCTTTCGCGACCACCGCTTCCGGCGCACGGGCAACGAAAGATTCGTTGGAGAGGCGAGAATCGATTTTTTCCATCTCGGCCTCCAGCTTCGCCAGCTCTTTCGCCAGACGATCCAGCTCCGCTTCCTTATCGACCAGACCGGCCATCGGGATCAGCAGCTCGGCGCCATCCACCAGCTTAGTGACGGAAAGCGGGCCTTTCTCACCCTGCGCCAGCACGGTAATGTCGCTTAAACGCGCCATCGCCTGCAGGAAGTTACGGTTTTCGCTGACGCGACGCTGGGCATCCATGTTGGCGCCGCGCAACAGCAGCTCCAGCGGTTTACCCGGAGAGATATTCATCTCGGCACGGATATTACGCACCGCCACGATCGCCTGTTTCAGCCATTCCGTATCAGCCAACGCCGCATCGTCCGCCTGCGCTGCATCATAAGCCGGGAAAGGCTGCAGCATAATGGTATCGTCGCTGATGCCTTTCAGCACTTTTACACGCTGCCAGATGGTTTCAGTGATAAACGGAATAATCGGGTGCGCCAGACGCAGCAGCGCCTCCAGCACGGTAACCAGCGTATGACGCGTACCGCGCAGCTCCGCTTCCGAACCGTTATGCATAACCGGCTTGGTCAGCTCCAGATACCAGTCGCAGAACTGATTCCAGGTGAACTCATACAGAATGTTCGCGGCAATATCGAAACGATAGCTGTCCAGCGCTTCACGATACGCTTTCACCGTGTTGTTGAACTCCGCCAGGATCCAGCGATCGGCCAGCGACAGCACCATTTCGCCGCCGTTCTGGCCGCAGTCCTTCTCTTCGGTATTCATCAGCACAAAGCGGCTGGCGTTCCACAGCTTATTACAGAAGTTGCGGTAGCCTTCCAGGCGCTTCATATCCCAGTTGATGTCGCGACCGGTAGAGGCCAGCGCCGCCAGAGTAAAGCGCAGAGCATCGGTGCCCGCCGGCTCGATACCGTTCGGGAACTGTTTCTCGGTGCGCTTGCGGATTTTTTCTGCCAGCTGCGGCTGCATCATATTGCCGGTGCGTTTTTCCAGCAGCGCGTCGAGAGAAATGCCGTCCACCATATCCAGCGGATCGATGACGTTACCTTTCGATTTCGACATCTTCTGGCCTTCTTCATCGCGGATCAAACCGGTCATATAGACGGTTTTGAACGGCACCTGCGGCTTACCGTTTTCATCCTTCATAAAGTGCATGGTCAGCATGATCATGCGCGCAATCCAGAAGAAGATAATATCGAAGCCGCTGACCAGCACGCTGGTTGGATGGAAGGTGCGCAGCGCTTCGGTATTCTCTGGCCAGCCAAGGGTAGAGAAGGTCCACAGGCCGGAAGAGAACCAGGTATCCAGCACGTCATCGTCCTGATGCAGCTCAACGCTGGCGTCAAGCTGGTTTTCCGCGCGCACTTCTTCTTCACTGCGGCCAACGTAAACATTGCCCTGCGCGTCATACCAGGCAGGAATACGATGGCCCCACCACAGCTGACGAGAAATACACCAGTCCTGAATATCGCGCATCCAGGAGAAGTACATATTTTCGTACTGCTTCGGCACGAACTGAATATCGCCGTTCTCAACCGCTTCAACCGCCACTTTTGCCAGCGGCGCGGTACGCACGTACCACTGATCGGTCAGCATCGGCTCGATCACCACGCCGCCGCGATCGCCGTAAGGCACGGTCAGATCATGGGCTTTCACCTCTTCCAGCAGGCCCAGCGCGTCAACGGCAGCGACGATCGCCTTACGCGCGGCAAAACGCTCCAGGCTGCGGAACTGTTCCGGCAGGGTGGTGGCGTAGACGTCGGTTTCTTCACCGTTGGTATCGTAAACCTGCGCGCTGTCACGAATATCGCCATCGAAAGTCAGAATATTGATCATCGGCAGCTTATGACGACGGCCAACTTCATAGTCGTTGAAATCGTGCGCCGGGGTGATCTTCACGCAGCCGGTGCCTTTTTCCATATCCGCATGCTCATCGCCCACAATCGGGATGCGACGATCGACCAACGGCAGCACGATATATTTACCGATCAGATCTTTATAACGCGGATCTTCCGGGTTAACCGCCACGCCGGTATCGCCCAGCAGAGTTTCCGGACGGGTAGTAGCGACCACCAGATAATCTTTACCGTCGGCGGTTTTCGCGCCGTCGGCCAGCGGATAGCGGATATGCCACATGGAACCTTTGGTTTCACGGTTTTCCACTTCCAGATCTGAAATGGCGGTGCGCAGCTTCGGATCCCAGTTGACCAGGCGTTTGCCACGGTAAATCAGGTTCTCTTTATACAGGCGAACAAACACCTCTTTCACCGCATTAGAGAGACCGTCATCCATGGTGAAACGCTCGCGCTCCCAGTCTACGGAGTTACCGAGACGGCGCATCTGATTGGTGATCGTGCCGCCGGATTCCGCTTTCCACTGCCACACCTTATCGATAAACGCATCGCGACCGTAGTCCTGACGCGTTTTTCCCTCTTCAGCGGCAATTTTGCGCTCTACAACCATCTGCGTGGCGATACCGGCGTGGTCGGTGCCGACCTGCCACAGGGTATTTTTCCCCTGCATGCGCTGGTAACGCACCATAGTATCCATAATGGTTTGCTGAAAGGCATGACCCATATGCAAGCTACCGGTGACGTTCGGCGGCGGGATCATGATGCAGAAGCTTTCCTGGCGGGTATCGCCATTTGGTTTAAAGTAGCCCTGCTTTTCCCAATGCTCGTAAAGCGGCTGTTCGATCTCTTGCGGATTATATGTCTTTTCCATTTCTGCTATGTCGTTTGCGGCTGTGGCGGGGTTGCCGTATTCAAGTGGAAGCCGACGCTGCGATAGGCTTTATAGCGTTCACGCGCCTGCTGTTTCAAAGATTCTTCGCTCGGGACAAAGTCTATCACTTCATGGAAAGCGGTGGCAAAATCTGCAAACTGCGGCAGCAGGCTGATCAGCAGATCGCGCGGCGCGTTGCCCCGACGCTGCGGCCAGGCCAGCTCCACCGGCGCGCCATATTTCGGGCCTTCTCCGGCCAGATTATGCGGGACGAAAGCGCTGGCGGGACGTTGCCACAGCGCCTCATCCAGGCGAATAGCCTGTTGCTCATCTTCACAGGCAATCAAAATTCGCTGGCCTTTACGCCAGTGTTCAGCAGCAAGGTCGCAGGTCAGCCGCTCAACGGCGTTCAGACCATCCGCTGCGGCGCCTTGGCCCGGAACCTGCTCCAGAAGATAGAACGTTGCGTTTTTCATGGTCTGGATTCTTTATGCGTGACAGAAAATTCCCCTTCCGGGCACCGACGCCGGAAGAAAAGGCACTTTACCATAAGTGAGTCAAAGTTTGCCTGCTCACCGCAAGGGGCGGCGGGCAATAGCGTACCCTGGCAGATCGGCAAAGATGAACTGCCTGGGTACGCGGTCGCGTTCAGGCGCTTGCCGGGCTAATCGACTCGCCGCGAAGCAAAAAAAATCCCTGGTGTTTAAGCCAGGGATTGTTTGTTGCGCGGGCGGCTTAATCGTCGCCGTTCAGTCCGGCGCGGTTCAACAGGAACTGCGACAGCAGGGCGACCGGCCGACCGGTCGCGCCTTTGGCTTTACCGGAACGCCAGGCGGTACCGGCAATATCCAGGTGCGCCCAGTTATATTTACGCGCGAAGCGGGCCAGGAAGCAGGCGGCGGTAATCGCACCGCCCGGACGGCCACCAATATTCGCCATATCGGCGAAGTTGGATTCCAGCTGTTCCTGATACTCATCCGCCATCGGCAGACGCCAGGCGCGGTCGCCCGCCTGTTCGGAAGCGCCGATCAGCTCGTGCGCCAGCGGATTGTGGTTCGATAGCAGGCCGCTGATATGATGACCCAGCGCAATCACGCAGGCACCGGTCAGCGTGGCAACGTCAATCACCACTTCCGGATCGAAACGCTCAACGTAGGTCAGCGCGTCGCACAGCACCAAACGCCCTTCGGCATCGGTATTCAATACTTCTACCGTCTGGCCGGACATGGTGGTCAGCACATCGCCCGGACGGAACGCCCGGCCGCCCGGCATGTTTTCACAGCCGGCCAGCACGCCGACCACGTTCAGCGGCAGGTTCAGCTCCGCCACCATGCGCATTACGCCATAGACGGAAGCCGCACCGCACATATCGTATTTCATCTCATCCATGCCTTCGGCAGGTTTGATCGAAATACCGCCGGAATCAAAGGTCAGCCCTTTGCCCACCAGCACGATAGGTTTGCTTTCCGGGTCCGGGCTGCCTTTATATTCCATTACCGACATCAGCGATTCATTTTGTGAACCGTGACCGACCGCCAGATAGGCGTTCATGCCCAGCTCTTTCATCTGCTGCTCGCCGATAACGCGCGTGGTGATGTTTTTGCTGTAGGCGTCTGCCAGCTGACGCGCCTGAGAGGCGAGATAGGCCGCGTTACAGATATTCGGCGGCATATTGCCAAGATCTTTCGCCGCTTTGATGCCGGCGGCAATCGCCAGGCCGTGCTGAATGGCGCGCTCACCGCTGGTCAGCTCGCGGCGCGTCGGCACGTTAAAGACCATTTTGCGCAGCGGACGACGCGGCTCGACTTTATTGCTTTTCAACTGATCGAAGCTGTAGAGGGTCTCTTTCGCCGTTTCCACCGCCTGGCGTACTTTCCAGTAAGTGTTGCGCCCTTTAACATGCAGTTCGGTCAGAAAGCAGACCGCTTCCATTGATCCGGTATCATTCAGCGTATTAATCGTTTTCTGAATCACCTGCTTATATTGACGTTCGTCCAGCTCACGCTCTTTCCCGCAGCCAATGAGCAAAATTCGCTCGGAAAGGATATTCGGCACATGATGCAGCAGCAGCGTTTGGCCCACTTTACCTTCCAGCTCGCCGCGGCGCAGCAGGGCGCTGATGTAGCCGTCGCTGATTTTATCCAGCTGTTCGGCGATCGGCGACAGACGGCGCGGCTCGAAGACACCCACAACGATACAGGCACTACGCTGTTTCTCCGGGCTACCGCTTTTTACACTGAACTCCATGCACTCTCCTGAATCTTAAAGACAACGGCGCTGGCTGCGGCTAGAATGTACCGCTTCGTAACGCTTACGCCGTTGCGTACGACGTTCTTAGTAACCAGGACGTCAGTTTGTGTTTCAGTGACATTTTTATTTTTTACGTCACCTGAACGCTTGTGTCATACAATAGATCTATGACAACGGCCATTGATGATGAAAAATGGCGAATAAGCGTTGAAACTATCGATTTTCCAGCAAAAAGACAAGTTTTCACAGGCATACGAAGCGTGATAATCATTAGATACCTGGTTCGGGAAACGCTCAAAAGCCAACTGGCAATACTCTTTATCCTGCTGTTGATCTTCTTCTGTCAGAAGCTGGTCAGGATCCTGGGCGCTGCCGTGGATGGTGAGATCCCGACAAACTTAGTTCTCACCCTGTTAGGGCTCGGCGTGCCGGAAATGGCACAGCTTATACTGCCGCTCAGTCTGTTTCTGGCCATCCTGATGACGCTGGGGCGACTGTACACCGAAAGCGAAATTACCGTGATGCACGCCTGCGGCTTAAGCAAGGCGGTGCTGGTCAAGGCGGCGATGGTGCTGATGCTGCTAACGGCGGCGGCGGCGGCGGTCAACGTTATCTGGCTTGGTCCCTGGTCATCGCGCTATCAAAGCGAGGTGACGCAGAATGCGAAAGCCAACCCTGGCGCTGCGGCGCTGGCGGCGGGGCAGTTTCAGCAGTCCAGCGACGGCAACAGCGTACTGTTTATTGAAAATGTGAAGGGCAATCAGTTCGGTCACGTTTTCCTGGCGCAGCTGCGTCCGAAAGGCAATTCTCGCCCGTCGGTCGTGCTGGCGGACAGCGGCCATATGGAACAGCGCCTGGACGGCTCGCAGGTGGTGACGCTGGATAAAGGCACCCGTTTTGAAGGCACCGCGCTGCTGCGTGATTTCCGCATTACCGATTTCACCCACTATCAGGCGATTGTCGGCTATAAAACCGCCACGCTCGATCCTAACGACGCTGAACAGGCGGAGTTTAAAGATCTGTTCGGTAATGCGTCGCCGGAGTTCCGCTCTGAGCTGCACTGGCGCTTAACGCTGATATTTTCAGTGCTGGCGATGGCGTTGATGGTGGTGCCGCTTAGCGTGGTGAACCCGCGCCAGGGACGCGTGCTTTCTATGCTGCCGGCCATGCTGCTCTATTTAATCTTCTTCCTGCTGCAGAGTTCGCTGAAGTCAAACGGCTCAAAAGGGCGGCTCGATCCGGCAATCTGGATGTGGGTGGTTAACCTGAGCTATCTGGCGCTGGCGCTGGCTTTGAACGTGTGGGATACGGTGCCGATGCGGCGTCTGCGCGCCCGCTTTACGCGTGGAGGCTCTTTCTGATGTTTGGCGTATTAGACCGCTATATCGGTAAAACTATCTTTAACACCATTATGATGACGCTTTTTATGCTGGTATCGCTCTCCGGCATTATTAAATTCGTCGATCAGCTGCGTAAAACCGGGCAGGGCGCCTATACCGCGCTGGATGCGGGCTATTACACCCTGCTCAGCGTGCCGAAGGATATTGAGATTTTCTTCCCGATGGCGGCGCTGCTTGGCGCGCTGCTGGGTCTCGGAACGCTGGCGCAGCGCAGCGAACTGGTGGTGATGCAGGCTTCCGGCTTTACCCGTCTCCAAATCGCGCTGTCGGTGATGAAAACCGCGATCCCGCTGGTGCTGTTGACCATGGCGATTGGTGAGTTTGTTGCGCCGCAGGGCGAGCAGATGGCGCGTAACTTCCGCGCTCAGCAGCTGCTTGGCGGCTCGCTGCTTTCTACGCAGTCCGGCCTGTGGGCAAAGGATGGCAACAGCTTTATTTATATTGAGCGCATCAAAGAAAATAGCCAGCTGGATGGCGTCAGCATCTATAACTTCAACGATCAGCGGCGGTTAATGAGCGTGCGCTATGCCGCCACGGCCACCTGGGATAAGGCGGCGCGTCGCTGGAGTCTGGGGCAGGTTGATGAGTCCGATCTGACCAATGCAAAACAGATTACCGGCAAGCAAAGTATTAACGGTCAATGGAAAACCAACCTGACGCCGGATAAGCTCGGCGTAGTGGCGCTGGACCCGGATGCGTTGTCGATTCGCGGGTTGTATAACTACTCAAAATATCTGATGCAGAGCGGCCAGGAATCGGGACGCTACCGGCTTAATATGTGGGGCAAGATTTTCCAGCCGCTGTCGGTGGCGGTAATGATGCTGATGGCGCTCTCGTTTATCTTTGGTCCGCTGCGTAGCGTATCGATGGGCGTGCGCGTGGTGACCGGCATCAGCTTTGGCTTTCTGTTCTACGTGCTGGATCAGATCTTTGGCCCGCTCAGCCTGGTATATGGCTTACCGCCTGTTCTGGGCGCGGTGCTGCCGAGCGCCGCCTTCTTTGCTATCAGCGTCTGGATGCTGATGAAGCGACGTTAAACTTCTGGTGCGGCAGGCTGCTGCCGCACCGGTTGATAGCCTGATTGCGTTTTTCTCTTTCTTCCCTGATCCCATCTCCTGGTTTACGCTGCTTCCTGCTTACCTCTGTTTTGTATTCTTAACAGGTATCTAATTTTTATGAAGCTTATTCGAAATCATAATTTTTTATTTTTGCAAATTTATTTCCTTGCGAAATATCTGAAACTTATTAGTAGTAATTTTTTCGCTCCTGATTAGATCAATGTAAAGCCCGGCATGAATTTTTATCTACCCGTCGCGCCTGTTAAATTGCTTGTAATTATAATAAGTTAACCGGCAATGCTAATTACGAAGCGTGAAAATAAAAATAAAATAAACCGCTACGTCAGATGAAACGGTAATAATCAGGATGGTTTACCCATTCATTGTCAACAGGATTTATATTTCTTAACAATTTGCCGCGCTTGATTATTACATAAACTCCCGTTTGGTCTATGCTTTATAACTATTACGGTAAATTATCGAAAACGCTCGATAATGAATGCAGGTTCTGAAACGGCGCTATTTGCGGAGGAAGAGTAATGTCTAAGAAAATTGCGCCGAACCAGGACGTAACGGAACAGCATGAAGCCATTCCGCTGGCAGAAGAGCAGGCGGCGGTGAGCACGCAGCGCGTGGTTGACCGTCGTATCCGTATTGATCGCTCTACGACGACGGCAGAAAAGCTGTTAGAGGCTGAGCTCTGGCATGAAGAAGTCGAGATAGAACACGTCGAAAAAAATGAACCGGTTACAGAGGGATATTTTCCGCAGGTTCGTCAGGAAGGCGATGTGTTAATTGTGCCGGTAATCGAAGAGCAGGTGGAAATTATTCGACACTATGTATTGAAAGAAGAAGTCCATATTCACAAGCTGAAAAAAAGTGAACAGTTTCAGCAGAAAGTGACATTGCGTAGCCAGGAGATAGAGATCAACAAGGAAGATACTTAACCGTTAACCTAAGCACGAGGAGACTATTATATGGCACATGAAAAAATCGTTACTGCTTTTAATCAGATACAGCAGGCGGAAGTGGCTAAAGAGAAACTCATTGCCGAAGGTATCGAGGAAAGGCATATTGATATTATTTCAGGTGAAAGATTACGCGTAGAAGATAAAGAGATCCGTCATCCCAGCTTCTGGCAGCGCCTGTTTGGCGATGACGTTGATGATGATTACGCGACCGAATATAACAAAGCGATTCAGGGCGGCGGCGTACTGCTGACCGTACGTGCTCCTAAAGAAGATGCAGACCGCGTGGAGGCGCTGCTGGATCAATATTCCACGGATTACTCTGCCTCTTATAATCGCTCTGGCAGCGCAAGCCTCACAGGCACCGATCGTGAATATCTGGGTGAAACCAACGATCTTACCGGCCGTACCACATCAGCAGGTTTTTCTGCTGGCGCCAGCGGCGTAGCCGGTAATACCAATCCGACAGCAGGCGTGCCGGGTACGCTGGATGATAAAAGCACCACTGCCAGTAAAACAGGCACAACCGATCTGGATAACGATCTCAGCACCACGGGCGTGACCGGGACGAGTACCGGCGCTATAGCCACCGGCCTGACGGGAACGGCCACAACAGACACAACGCTAACCGGCAGCGATAATCGTGACGCATTAAAACTGGCGGAAGAAGAGGTCGCCATTGGTAAACGTCAGGTGAGCGATGGCGTCGTGCGTCTGCGCCGTTATACCGTTGAAGATGAAGTGGCTGAAGACGTATCGCTGTTTGAACAGCATGCTGATGTGTTCCGTGCCGCAGTC
The DNA here is from genome assembly GCF_002895925.1 of Mixta theicola. Lineage (GTDB taxonomy): Bacteria > Pseudomonadota > Gammaproteobacteria > Enterobacterales > Enterobacteriaceae > Mixta > Mixta theicola. Next base: position 131,711 of record NZ_NWUO01000011.1, read on the forward strand.
GATGAACCAGCTTATCTGAGCGACGTTGACTGGTCCGATAAAACTATCGAAGTGGAAGAGTCCCACGAAGTGCCAACGGTAAGCAAAACGCGCGTATTAAAGAAGAGGTTGGCGTACGCAACGAAACTTCAGAGCGGGTTGAAACGGTGAAAGATACCGTCCGCCGTCAGGAAGTCGAAGTGGAGAAGTCCGGGTTGGAAAAAGATAGCCTGACCGGCACGACCGGTCTGGGAGAAGATAATCTGACCGGCACCGATCTTGAGAAAGATCGACTGACCGGCCTGAAGAAGTAGTTACTGTCCCTGGCCCGCGCTGAGCATTTGCCACAGCGCGGGCAGCTGCGTTATTAACCACAGCAGCAGCCCAACGCAGCCTCCTACCAGCGTCCCGTTGATGCGAATAAACTGTAAATCCTTACCGATATTCAACTCGATCTGTTGTGACATCTCACGCGCATCCCAGCTTTTTACCGTATCGCTAATATGGCGCGTCAGGAAAGCGGCAAAATCGGGCGCAACCGTGCGTGCCGCCTGTTCCATATGCTGATTCAGCGAAGCACGCAGCGCGCCATCTTTAACCAGCGTTTCACCCAGCCATAAACCCGCTTCCGTCACGCGCTGTCGCACGCGAGAGTCCTCGGCGTTCAGGTCCGTTTTCAGCCATTCACGTAAATCGCCCCACAGTTCTCCGATATAGCGATTCAGCGCTTCATCTTCCTTCAGATAACCTTTAATGATTTCTGCGCGTTCAGCCATATCCGGATCGTTCTTCAGCCGGATAATCAGCTGTTCGACGGCGCGATTAAAGCCCATACGTAGCTCATGCCCCTGATCCTGACTAACATCATCAAGCAGAGAATTAACCGCGCTGGAAACCAGATCGGCGCTATGCTCGCCCAGCCATTCGGTTGGCAAGACTTTGGCTTTAATCGGATGCTCGCGTTTCAGCCAGCGCACCAGCTGCATGGCGATAAACTCGCGCGTGCTTTCCCGGTTAATTAGCTGCAGCAGCTGCCCGACCGCAGCATCCAGCAGCGCCTGATGGCGATTATTTTTGGTCAGGCTTTCCAGCAGCAGGGCGCTGGTCTGCGTCAGGTCAACTTTATCAATCGCTTTATGCACGGCGCGACGAATAAAACCCTGGATACGTGCATCGTCGGTCAGATCAAGAAAACCGCGCATTAGCTGTAACAGATGCTGCCCCAGCCGCTGCGCATTATCCGGCGCGCTTAGCCAGTTGCCGATAAGCTGTGCCGGATCGTGACGACGGATCAGCGCCAGCAGCGAGTCCGCATCAAGGAATTTTTCCTGGACGAAGCGGCCCAGGTTTTCGCCGATGCGATCTTTATTACGGGGAATGATGGCCGTATGGCGAGAGATAAAGGGCACCGGAACGCGCCGAAACAGCGCAACTACGGCAAACCAGTCGGCCAGTGCCCCAACCATCGCGGCTTCTGCGATCGCTTTCAAACCGCTCACCCACAGCCGGGGCGGCATAAACAGCGTAGCAATAAAGGTTGCTGCAGCGATCAGCAGCAGTGAAAGCGCCAGGCGCTTGGCTCGTTTAAGTTCGTTTATTTTCTGCATGCTACCAGCATAGCGTAGCGAGTTAAGAAAATCGTGCCCCGCTAGTTAAACGCCATCCACAAAACCAGCAAGGTGACCGGCAGCAGCAACCACAGCATCAAAAACAGATTAAGGCCGCCTTTTCTATTTAACGGCGTATCGTCCTGTTGCGCCAGGGTTAACGGAGATGAAGAAGAGATAAAGGTCTTACCCGCCAGTGCCTCAACCTGAGCCGAAAGCGTAATCCCTTTTTTGGGCACGGTGATAATAATATTTTCATCAATGCCGACGCGTTTTAATGTTTTTCGCAGAATGGAGATATTTTGATAAAGCGTATTGACCGTTACTTCCATACCATGTTTTCGCCAGACTTCATTCATAAAGTCCTCCTGCGTAATAACGCTTCCTTTCCTCTCAATTAATAATGATAAACAGCGACTGGTCGGCTGATTGAGCTTTGTATCCTTTTCCGGAAAGAATTTACTTGAGGTTAAAGTATGTTTTAATGGATCGAAGATGACGTTATTATTAATACAGTAGAACATGGTTAATCCCTCAGCAACCTAATCCATAAGTAACAACACGTAACGGCGAATAGAGAGTCAAGCTAGCATAACGCTCTTTTCCATTCAAATTTCTTACCAAACAGAGAGTAAATTAATAGGATGTATAATCTTATTTTTCATAGCGTTCAAATTTTTCAATTTTTAATTACGTATTCACTTTGATTTAATTTTTTGATTTTAATCATTTTTAAGTACTGAATTAGCCTGATGATGTGCTGTGGTTTTCTTATATTATGAAGTTTCCTTTCTCTTTCCTGAATTATTCATTCTTCACTTTTCATTCTCCGGTTTTGTTGTAGTTTTGCTGTTGCAGCGCAATTCGCCTGTTGTTGTTAATTGTTTATGTGATATGACTGCAGCGAGCGGGATGCGGTGTCAGCTAATAAATTAATAACCTGGATGGTGGCTTATAACTCAGCTGTTCTGAGCCTCTTTTATGCCTGTCTGTTATTTTTTAGTCACTGGCATTGGGAATAATTTTTATATGACTACACCAGGGAATAAAAGGACGAATGTCCATCCAGGGCATTCGGTACTAATCATGTTTAAATCAGTTCATAAGGAAATATATGAAACGTCTTAATAAAATCTCATTAGGAATGGCGCTACTGTTTGCCTCGGCTTCAACGCTGGCCTATGACGGTACTGTCAATTTTAATGGTGAGATTATTGATAATACCTGTGTGGTTTCACTGGGCAGCGGTGGCAACAGCCTAATCGTGCCAATGGGATCGATCAATAAAAGCAGCTTTACCGGCAAAGGTTCTGTCGCCTCAACCACGCAATTTATTCTGTCCCTGAGCGATTGCCCTGCGGTTAATGCGCGCGTGAAGTTCGATGGCCCTACCTATGATGGCAATCAAGAAGTGCTGGCGCTTAATGCTGGCGCAGGCGTGGCAGAGGGCGTCGGTATTCAGCTTTACGATCAAAATATGACAAAACTGCCGCTTTTCACCGCGTCTAACCCTTATGAGTTACAGGCAAGCGCAGATAACGATCTGAAATTCTATGCCAGCTATATCGCGACGGCATCCAGCGTATCGCCCGGCCCGGCTAACGCCGTTGCTACTTTTACCATGAATTATAATTAATCCATCCTGCAATGGGTCGGTTACTGGCCCATTGCTTCTTCCTGGAATAGCCGGAATGTATAAAAGGATTTTTTGCTCGCTGTTTATGCTGGCACTGGTTAATAGCGTCGCGACAGCAGGCGTTATCGTGGGCGGCACGCGCATTATTTTCCACGGTGAAAAAAAAGAGACCGCGATTAGCGTAGCTAATCCTGATGACCACGCCTGGTTAATCCAGTCGTGGGTCGAAAGTCCCGATAAAAATAAAGCGCCCTTTATCTTCTCGCCGCCGCTTTTCCGCCTCGATAGCCAACAAAAAAATGTTTTACGCCTGATCTATACCGGTACTCCTTTACCGCAGGATCGTGAAAGCCTGTTTTGGGCCAATATAAAATCCATCCCCAGCGCGTCAAGTGAAGAAAATATATTGCAGATTGCGATTAAAACGCAGATCAAACTTATCTGGCGTCCCGCCAGCCTGGAAAAAACGGTTCACCGCTCAGAGATGGCCAAACTCAGCTGGAGCTGGCAGCAGGGTAAGCTGCAGGTAAACAACCCAACGCCGTATTACATGAATTTTCATTCAATAGATGTTAATGGCAAGGCCATTGCCGATATGAAATGGGTCGCGCCTTTTGCCGTTAAACAGTATGCCTTACCCCAGCTGGCGCGTTCCGGGAAAGTGAGCTGGCGGCTGATAAATGATTATGGCGCGATAACCCGCCCCTTTGAGGCGACTTATTCATCACACAGCAAATAAAGCAAATTTATCGTTAAGGAAAAGAATATGGCGGAGGGTAAATTACGCCACTTATTATTGCCGTGCATTATTACGGCAGGTATGCAGGTAAACAGCGGATATGCAGTCACGTTTAATCCAGCGCTGCTGGAACGCCACGGGCTGGAAAACGAAGCGGTCGATCTTTCCGCTTTTGAAAATAGTCCCCTTTTACCTGGCACTTATCGGGTTGAGATCGTTGTTAATAATCAGCCGAAGGAGACGCGTGACGTTACCTTTCGCCAGCAACGCACCAGCGACGGAACGCAGGAGCTCATGCCCTGCCTGAGCGTTGACAGTCTGGCTGGCTATGGCGTGAACGTGGCGCGCTATCCTGCACTTCAGCAGAACGACGGCTGTGCCGATCTGACGCAGATTAGCGACGCCGTTGCCCGGCTGGACGTTAATGCCCAGCGGCTGCTGTTAAGTATTCCGCAGGCGGCGTTAAATTATCAGGCCCGTGAGACAGTATCGCCGGAGCGGTGGGACAACGGTATCAACGCGCTGCTGCTTAACTATCGCTTCAGCGGGGCGCACAACGAGGCGCTGGTAGCTCATCGCCATAATGACGATAGCCAGTTTTTAAGCCTGCGGCCCGGCATTAACATCGGGCCGTGGCGAGTGCGTAACTACAGCACCTGGTCGCACAGCCGTAATAATCAGGGCGACTGGAATAATTTTTATACTTATCTGCAGCGCGAGATTGTGCCGCTACAGGGACAGCTTACGCTGGGGGAGAGCACCTCTCCTGGCGATATGTATGACAGCGTTAACTTTCGTGGCGTACAGCTGGCCTCGGATGAGGATATGCTGCCGGACAGCCTGAGAGGCTATGCGCCGGTGGTGCGCGGCATTGCCCGCAGCCATGCGCAGGTTAGCGTTTACCAGAACGGCCAAATTATCTATCAGACCTACGTCGCACCCGGCGCCTTCGCGATTGCGGATATTTATCCTACCGGCGGCAGCGGCGATCTTAGCGTTACCATTAACGAAGCGGACGGCAGCGAACAGCAGCTGGTGGTGCCTTTTGCCTCGGTTCCGGTATTACAGCGCGAAGGACATATTAAATACAGCCTGACCGGCGGCGAATATCGCGGCTACGATAACGGCCACGACGGCAAACTGTTTTTCCAGGCGACCGGCATTATCGGCCTGCCGCAGGCGTTTACGCTGTATGGCGGCACGCAGCAGGCGGAGAAGTATCGCTCGCTGGTGGCGGGCGTCGGTAAAAACCTGGGCCAGCTGGGCGCGTTATCGCTGGACGCCACGCTGGCGCATAGTCGGCCAGCCCATCTGGACAGTTCGCAGGGCCACGCCTGGCGGCTGCGCTACGGCAAAAATTTTATTAACACCGGCACCAGCGTGGCGCTGGCGGGTTATCGCTATGCGACCAGCGGCTTTTATAGTCTGAACGACGTGCTGGATAGCTACGAGCACGAGCGCCTATGGCAGTGGGATCGACGTCGGCAGCGGGCCGAGCTAACGCTAACGCAGAACCTGTGGACCGGGGCGGGCGCGCTAACGCTCAGTGCGATTAATGAAGATTACTGGGATGACCAGCATCAGACTCGCTCCCTGAATTTTGGCTACAACAATAGCTGGAGCAGCATCAGCTTTAGCCTGAACTACAGCTATAACCGCAACATCATCAAACCGGCATGGCGCGATAAAAGCGCGCGTGAGGATCAGGTGCTGGCGTTTTCGCTCAGCATACCGCTTAGCCGCAGTTCCGGTCATACCTGGGCCAACTATCAGATGACCAGCGCCCGCCACGGTAGCACCAGCCACTCGGCAGGGCTGAGCGGTACCGCGCTTGCCGATAATAACCTGAGCTGGAGCCTGCGTCAGGGCTATACCAACCACAACGAAGGCAGCGGCGGCAGCGCGGAAGTGGACTTTCGCGGCGGCTATGGCGAAGCGGATGCAGGCTACGCCTGGGATCGCCATAGCCGACGCCTGAGCTACGGCCTTAGCGGCGCGCTGGTAGCGCATCGGGACGGCATTACGTTCAGCCAGCCGCTGGGCGAGACGGTGGCGCTGGTTAAAGCGCCGGGCATCGCCGACGCTTCGGTACTTAATCAGACCGGCGTTAGTACCGACTTTCGCGGCTATACGCTGGTGCCCTATATGCGCGCTTATCGCGTGAACGAGATAATGCTCGATCCGCTGTCGCTGCCGGATACGGTTGAGCTGCAGAATAGCACTCAGCTGGTGGTTCCCACTCGCGGCGCGGTGGTACGGGCTGATTTTAGCGGCAGAATCGGTCAGCGCGCTTTAATTACGCTGGTTCGCCGTAATGGCCTGCCGGTTCCGTTTGGGGCAACGGTCACGCTTGCCGGTGAAGTGGATAATTACAGCAGCATCGTCGGCGATAATGGCGAGGTCTGGCTGAGCGGTCTGGCAGAGCAGGTGTCGCTACAGGTGAACTGGGGCAGCCGCAGCGATAGCCATTGTCGCGCCGATTTTACCCTGCCAGAGGTGAAAGACGACATCGTGACTCAGCTACAGACCACTTGCCAATAACCCGGCGCGAAGAGGAATACGCAATGAAAAAGCTAACGAGCGCGCTGGTGGTTATCGCTGGCATCATAACGGCAACCAGCGGCTGGGCTGCAGGCTGCGACATCGGCGTGCCAAAAACGCAGCGGTTAATCCTGTCGGATTTGATTGTCGATCCTAACCTGCCGCCCGGCAGCCTGCTTGACAGTAAAATTATCAACGTAGCGGGATGGATGGCGCAGAGCTGCACCGGCAGCGTCCAGTATCAATCCACCATGGCCGGCAGCTGGAGCAGGCCAAGCGCGATTATGCCGGGCGTTTATGACACGGACGTGCCGGGCGTCGGCGTTAAAATTACGGACTATCGATTCTCCGACAGCTTTGTACCGCTGGCCGCCACGCTGACGCCAGGAGACGATACCCCGATGCTTGGCTCCGATATTCAGCTGCTGTTTTACCGCACCGGCGATATTACGCCGGGCAGCTTTTCCGGTGGCGAGGTGGCGCGCTTCTCCCTGCCGGACAGCAATGGCAACTTAACCAACGTGCTTAGCCTGCAGATGGTATCCGGCGCTGTACGCATAAAAAGCTGCTATGCCAAAACACCTCATCTGACGGTGCAGCTGGGAAGCATTAGCCGCAGCGCCTTTGGTAGCTACGGCAGTACCGTTGCGCCCACTGCTTTTAATATTGAGCTGCTGTGTCAGGGCGATCTGCCGGTTAACGTCTCCTTTTCCTCCGCCAGCAGTACGCCGTCGCCGGAGCCGGGCATTGTTCCCATTGATAACGTACCCGGTGCGGCCACCGGCGTGGCGATTAAAATTATGTATCGCGATGGCAGCCCGCTCTATTTTGATACGCCACGAACCTATCACAACGCAGGAGAACGCGAGCTTACCATCCCGCTGCTGGCGGCCTATACGCCAATTGGCAATAACGTAACGTCCGGCACGGCGCGTGCGGCGATTACCTTTACGATTACCCAAAATTAAAACGCAGAGTAAATATGAAGAAAAAGCGCGGTGGATAACAGGGGAAGGGATACTTCACGCCCCGCTATAGCAGGACGTGAAGAAGTGGAGCGGCTCAGGAGATAAAGTTTTTACCCTGTTTCAGCACCACATCGCAGGCTTTGGTTTTCAGCTTCTCGCCGATTGGCGTATTACTCAGGCTTTTCAGGTTAAGCTGCTGACCGTTGCCGGTATTCAGCAGCCCCATCAGGCCCTGCTGATAATCGGTCTGCTGCGCCTGTTCGGTGGTGCTTTGCAGGCCCAGCTTGCTCAGCACCTGATCCTTAATGCTGGTGGCATTATTTTTAATCACGTTATTCTCTACGCAATATTCCATAATTCCGGCGGCATTGGTCATGCTGCTGCTGCTGACCGCCTTATCGCCGCCGTTCAGCAGCCCGGACAGGGAAGAGAGCGACAGGCCATTTTGGCTGGTGGTGCCGTTTTGGGTGTTGGTGGTGTTTTGCTGACTAAGCTGCGTTGCCGCGCTATTCAGCTGATCCTGCCAGCTGGCCGCCAGTGCCGTTCCCGTCACCATAAAAGAGATCACGCCCGTTGCCAGCGCCAGGCGCCGTAATGTTGTTTTCATTGCCAACCTCGGTTAATTCGGCGCGTCAACCACGGCGCGCCCGTTATCAGCTAGTTGGGACTGCCGGAGGCGGACAGAGTTCCGGAAAGCGCGCCATTCGCGGCCTTAAAGGCAGTGATTGAGAATTGTCTGTACGCTAAGGCGAAATTTTCGACACTTAGCGCACGGGGCGGACAATTGAGGTTGCGCAGGTGGCAGGTAAGGGTATAATCCACAACGTTTTCCGCATCCCTTCCGTGCCGGAGTGGCGAAATCGGTAGACGCAGTTGATTCAAAATCAACCGTAGAAATACGTGCCGGTTCGAGTCCGGCCTTCGGCACCATCGGAACATCAATAGACGTCAACGGACGTCTTTTTTTGTGCCTGAAATCCAGTATCCGCAAGGCTTTCCACGCTTTTTCACTCAACCTAAGTCAACCTGAGTCAACCCACATCAACAAGCTCGTGAGTATACTAATGAGTATATTTGCCGATTCGATATTACTTGTATACTCACGAGATACCAATGGAAGGAGGACCATTATGGCCCTAACGGATACTAAAGTTCGTTCTGCGAAACCTGAGGAGAAAGAGTATTCACTTGTTGACGGCGACGGCATGTCCTTACTTGTAAAACCTAGCGGTTCAAAGTATTGGCGATTTCGTTTCCGTTTTGGTGGTAAACAACATTTGATGGCGTTCGGCGTTTACCCGGATGTTTCGCTGGCGGATGCCAGGAAGAAAAGGGAAGAGGCCAGAAAGCTGGTAGCTGCTGGTATCGATCCTCGTGAGCATAAACGTGCTGTGAAAGAAGAGCAGGCGAAAGAGATTATTACTTTCGAGAAGGTTGCCAGAGAGTGGCTCACTACCAATCAGAAATGGTCGGAAGATCATGCTAATCGCGTAAAAAGGAGCCTTGAGGACAATATCTTCCCGGCAATTGGTACTCGCAATATTACTGAACTGGGTACCCGCGATCTGTTAATTCCCATCAAAGTCGTAGAGACATCTGGACGTCTTGAAGTGGCTTCCCGTCTTCAACAGCGCACCACGGCCATCATGCGTTATGCAGTGCAAAGCGGATTAATTGATTACAACCCGGCGCAGGAGATGGCGGGGGCGGTAGCTTCCAGTAATCGGCAGCATCGTCCGGCACTGGAGTTAAAGCGCATCCCTGAGTTACTTGAGAAAATAGACGGCTATACCGGCAGGCCGCTAACCCGCTGGGCAACGGAACTCACTCTGCTTATTTTTATTCGATCCAGTGAACTGCGTTTTGCTCGCTGGTCAGAGATCGATTTTGAAACGTCAATGTGGACCATCCCGCCAGAGCGAGAGCCTATTTCGGGCGTGAAACATTCTCAGCGGAGATCAAAGATGCGTACACCTCATCTGGTGCCGCTTTCAAAGCAGGCGCTGGCGATCCTAAAGCAGATAAAACAGTTCTGTGGTGAACATGAGCTGATTTTTATTGGCGATCACGATCCGCGTAAGCCCATGAGTGAGAATACGGTAAACAGTGCGCTGCGGGTGATGGGCTATGACACTAAAGTTGAGGTTTGCGGCCACGGCTTCCGTACAATGGCCTGTAGTTCGTTAATTGAGTCAGGGCTATGGTCGAAGGATGCGGTAGAACGGCAAATGAGTCATATGGAACGTAACTCAGTGCGGGCGGCGTATATCCATAAAGCGGAACATCTGGATGAGCGCAAGCTGATGTTGCAGTGGTGGGCTGATTTTCTGGATGCGAACCGGGAGAAGGGGATTACGCCGTTTGACTATGCGAAGATCAACCGGGGGAATGGCGAGTGAGTTGAATGCCTTTATTTCTCGGTTGATGTTTAAATTAAAGCGACCAACCAGCTCAATTAGGGCTAGTTGGTCACTGTATTTTTTACCGTTGTTATCAAAATTCTATCCGCCAGACAAAAAAGATGTCTGCAATAATGTCTTGAATGTACATATAGTTGCGAGCACCATCGCAAATATGTGCTCATGGATTATTCAACGTAATGACCTCTGACAAAACCCTAAAGCAAGCGATATCAAATATCACCATCTGGCGCAAAGGCGAACAGCGTGCGCCACATAAGCCATTATTGCTGCTGCACGTCCTCTCACACTATCGGCAGGGTCACGATCGCCTGTTTAACTATGGTTCTGAAATCTACGAGCCCCTGTTGGATCTCCTGGAACGTTATGGACCGCAGCGCCGTGATCAGCGCCCGGACATGCCCTTCTGGCGTTTGAAGGGCGATGGCTTCTGGGAACTACAAAACGCGGAACTGTGCTCAACCAATGGTAGCCGTCAGCCGCCCCGACGTGAACTCATCGAATATAATGTCGCGGGTGGATTTGATGCCGACAATTTTGCGTTGGTGACAAAAAATCACAGGTTAATTGATACGCTGGCGCAGCAGCTCTTGGAGGCGCATTTCCCGGCCAGTATTCAGGAAGACATCGCTGATGAGATGGGTTTTGATATTCGCACCTCTCTTCGTCAACGCGATCCGAAGTTCCGCCAGATGGTGCTACGTGCTTACAATTATCAGTGTGCTATCTGCGGCTTTAACATGCGCCACGACAATGCGCCGATTGCTCTGGAGGCTGCCCATATCAGATGGAAGCAGCACCATGGCCCTTGTGAAGTACCTAATGGCCTGGCATTGTGCGCAATCCATCATAAAGCGTTTGATCGCGGTTCGATTGGGCTGGATGAAAATATGCGTGTGATGGTTTCCGGCGCAGTAAATGGTGGTGGGGTGGTACAGCGGCTGTTCTGGGATTTTGCGGGAAAAGCGATTGCGTTGCCGCCGGTTAAAGAAAATTATCCGGGCGAACAGTTTGTGGAATGGCACAGGAAAGAGGTGTTCAGAGGCGAGCATTGATCTGGGGTAGGGCAGTTATTTTGCGTGTGGTATACAAACCATTCAGCTGTATTAGCTCAGATTTGACCTGACACATCTATTGTACAGATCCAAACCTGATCTGACAGGCTGTTCTGTGCCAAAAATGGACGTTGCTATAGTAGGTCAGCATGGCTTCAAATCAGCCCAAAAAAGCTTTATAATTCATAAAGTTTAGTCTATTAGCTTATAGAGAAAAAAAATGATAAAAGATAGCGGAAGAGAAAAGCTGTCAGACAAAAGATTTGACTCTGTAGTAGCCAAGGATAAGTTTGTTAATAAATTATTTGAAAGATTAGTTGCATTAAATATTGAATTTAAAAATGTTAACTTCAGCTACTGTATTTTCGATGCTGCTTACATCAGAAACTGTAGTTTTCAGGATTGTGACTTTACTGGTTGCAGATTTTTAAATTGCAACTTAATAGGGTCAAGCTTTAGTGGCTGCAAATTTGACTATGCCACTTTTGATAAGACCCATATTGATAATGACATTCTTGAAAATGGGTGTCCTGGACTGGACAACCTTAAGCTCAAGTTTGCGCGTTCTTTACGTTTTAATTATCAGCAAATAGGTGATTCAAAATCAGCAAATAAAGCCATAGCAATCGAACTACAGGCTACAGGAGAGCACCTTCATAAAGCATGGAAATCCAAAGAATCTTATTATCGAAAGAAATATAAAGGACTTGACCGCTTTAAAATGTTTGGCGAATGGTTTGAGTTTAAGGCACTAGATCTTATCTGGGGAAACGGAGAGTCTGCTTTTAAATTATGCAGGGCTGTTATTGTTATTCTGTGCATAATAACTTTACATCACGTTCTTAACTATGGTGATCCCAAACTACTTAGCTCATATTTTGACGCGTTAGCAATGTCCCCACAGCTATTTTTGGGGACATTACAACTCCCTGAGTATTCAACATCGTTTTTGTCAATAGTCGTTCTAGTAAGACTAATTATGTTTGGTTTCTTTATGTCCATAATAATTAAACGGTTTAATAGGCGATAATTATGCATATCTATGCTTTTGGTTCGATATGTCGCGGAGAGGTTGATTCATTTTCAGACATTGACATGTTAGCTATTGTCAGTGGTCGGGATGAAAGGTTTAATCCGAGAGATTACTCGATTTACTCGTATGAACGGATAAATGAACTCTGGAAAGAAGGTAATCCATTCGCTTGGCATCTTTTTTTGGAATCCAAAATTATTTATTCACCCGATAACATTGATTATTTGCGGAGTTTAGGTAAACCGAGTAACTATAATTCAGGATTGGCTGATTGTGAAAAGTTTCTAGAGATATTTATTAGTGCTAAAAATTCGATTGAAACATCTGATCTTACAGAGATCTTTGATCTATCTTCAGTGTTTTTGTCGATACGAAATTTTGCGACATGTTTTTCTTTAGATTGCGATGTAAGACCCGACTTTTCGCGAAATTCCGCACGTAATTTGGGCATTCATAGCATACCAATTTGTGATTTGACCTATGAATTATTAGAAAGGGCCAGAGTGCTTTGTACCAGAGGTACTGGTGAAATCCTGAATGCTGATGACATTAAAAAAGTTAAGACTCAATTAGGTTTAATTGAGTCTTGGATGCGAGAAATAATAAAAGTAATTGGTGGCAAATATGAGTGAGTTTAGTAATAGAATCAAAGCTCAAAGAGAAGCATTGAAAGTAGTCAATGGTTCAGGATTATTCCGTGAGTCGTTATTAAGTCTGACCGAGAAAGCCATAGATCGATGGTCTAATAACAATAATCTCAGTAATACTGATCGTGCTATTCTCTTGTTGAAAGAGATGTCAGGTACCTTATTTTTCCTTGCAAACAAGAGTCAGGAGCAGGTTACTGAAGACTATAAGGTTCTTTCTAAAAGAGTGAGTGACCAGTTATCGAAATTGGAAATTGAATTGAAAAATAGAGTTGTTTCCAAGAGAATTCGTTGAGAACTGAATAGCCATTTCTTCTATAGTCAGTTTGGAGGAGGTTAAAAGTGCCACCTCCGCTTCTCGCTCACAGCTGGCATTCACTCAGTTAACTCGTCTACTTTGTTCCAGTAGAAGATGATTGCTAATCACGCTGTGTATTACAGAAAGGGGAAACGGTCATGCTCAGTACAAAAAATACGTAAGACCATGACAAGGGAAATATGCGTGGAGTGACTTAGTTTATTGATTTAAATAATATTTCTGAGGGTGAATGCTTTGAATAAAAAGATCAAAAATTGAGAAGATTTAGCTAGTGCCAAAATAATTTGGACACCGCCTGTCATCAGACCCGCTACTACACTTACCATCCCAGCCCAAAAAGTTTCAATGAAACAAGATACATATAGTACTACATGGCGGAATAATTTACTCATAGGCTTCTCCTTATGGACGTAATCGTTAAGTAACACGTTGAGGTAACGGATAAATGCGATTATTGGGAGAGCTGTGATGAGGAGTGTAGGCATAGGAATTGAACCTATGGATGCACTAGCTAAATTCACTCTTTGGGAACTATACAGCATTGGACTGAGCTTGTAAAGACCCCAAAAAGTCAATCAGTCCGCTCCATGAATATTGTGTCAGTACTACTAAAGTTAAACGTGCTAAAATAGGCTTCCAATATTGGTGGGTACAATTACTACCTGTGTAACTGGCGGAAGTGCTGGCCTGACGACGATGCTTATTCAGGGTGCTTTGATATGGTCCGTTTTAACTTACTAGAAAATGCGTTGGATTCAGTGGAAACCGGGCTGGACTACTTTAACAAAGCGCTAGAAGGACATGATCGACGTGACTACAAACAGTGCCTGCTTAACCTCTTTCAGGCCGCTGAGCTATTGTTGAAGGCCGTAGTTTCGCGCAATGGGCCTGGAGCGATTTTTAATCCAGCATCGCTTCAGGAAAAATGCGTGGATCCGGCGCACCCAACCGAGTCAGAATTACACCAGTGTAAATCTGTCAACGTCAGCCAGCTTTGTAAGCTGTTAAAGATATATCACCCAGCCGAGTTTTCTGAATCTGCGTTACAAATGATGAAAACGGTGGGTCAGTTGCGTAATAACCTTCAGCATTTTGCCCTTGAGGTTCGTCCGCAAGAACTGGCAATGCAACTGAGTGAACTGTACCAACAAATTTTTCGTCCCGCATTCGTCATCATTCAGTCAGATGAGACCGAAAATTCATGGAACTCTGATTTACGTCAAGACATCATCGCTCTTGAGCAACAATTTCTTGATATAACTGTTAACCAAGAATACACCCTTGCACTTTGTCCCGTTTGTGAGAGTTTTTCACATTTTATCCTTTACCAAGGTGAAAGCTTTCCGACACGGACTCACTGTATATGTTGTGGTTTCAGTCTGAATAATCTGCAAACTTGGGATTTTCAGGAATGTCCGGAATGTAGTGCCCCATCCGTAATTTATTTACCGAAACAACGGGCCGGTGTCTGTCTCTGGTATAAATGTGAATACAGTAAGATGGATGGTTTTGTTCCTATGGAGCCTTGTGAATGTGGTGCATTCCGGATGGAAGGTCATTGCAGTAACTGCGATTCTGAGGAATCGTAAAATCGTCCGATGAGAACTACTGTTCAGGACTGCAAAAGTGCGGCCTTGTACATTCTCATTCAAGTTCAGCAGCCCGGTAATGACTCCAATTTATTGGTAATGATTTATCGTTAGATAATGCCTAATGACTTTGTCATGCAGTTCCACCGATTTTGAGAACGATAGTGACTTCCTGCCCAGTCTAGCCAAATGCTGCCTCAGATTCAGGTTATGCCGTTCAATGCGTTGAGTGTAACGTTTGCTGATAACGTGCAGCTTTCCCTTCAGGCGCGACTCATATAGCGGCCATCCATCTGTCATCCATACCACTATCTCAAAAGCCGACAGCAGGTCCAGAAGGCGCTCCAGTGTCACCATGGTACGTTCATCAAAGACGTGGGCCACGACCGTCCTTCGCACCCTGTCATACGCGTAAAACAACTAGCGTTGGATTGATTTAGCGCCAACATAGCCCCATTGTTCGGCCATTTCAGCGCAGACTATGACGTCACTGCCCGGTTGTATGCGCGAGGTTACTGAGTGCGGCCTGAGTTTTTTAAATGGCGGAAAATCGTGTTGAGGCCTACCCCCATAATGCGGGCTGTTGCATGGCATCCGACGCCATCCATGGCCATATCAATGATTTTCTGGTGAGTACCGGGCTGAGAGGCGGTGTAGGTGAAACTGAGTTGCCATGTTTTATGGCAGTGAGTGCAGATATAGCGCTGATGTCCAGCGGTACTTTTGCCGTTACGCACCACGCCTTCAGCAGCGGATCAGGAGGGACAACAGACGGAAATGGAAGCTACAGGAGTACCTAAATACCACCATCATACACTACAACAGTAAGTTGGGAGCATTACCATGTCCGCAGAACGCTCGAAGCAGACCGTCAGGTTTGCTTGTGTGCTATCGGTGAAAACTGCCAAGTCAATTTTGGGCTAATACAATTCAGCCTTAATGACCAAATGGTTTGTCAGCGACCATACAAGATGGTTCACATTCTGTAAGTTCGGAGTTACTGTCATAAGGAGCTTACAACCACGATAAAATGCACATACTGATCTTAAAAGAAAATGTGTGGCTTAAGCGCCTTCAGAACTTTTGTATTCCCTCCACCGCCGAGAAAAAAGTCTCATAAACATGTGCACCCCAACTTTAAATAAAGTTATATAAGAGTTTTTAGTCATCAATAGGTGAATATTTCCCTTTTTCAACTTTAATAAGATGCTTTTTATTGTAGCAAGTTGACAGTGCACAGGCTAAAGCATTCCTTAATTCAGAGCGATCTAATTGCTCAAGATGGATATAGCGTTTACGTAGTGCGTCTGTTATCTCATCCAATACTAGGGTTTTATCTGGTGGTAATAACGCAACCCAAGCCTGTATCAAAGCTAATGCACTTCTGTAGAGAAGTTTTCCGCCGGGTAATGATTCGCTGAGTACTTTACTTCTATATGCCTTTTCAAATGCCACTCTTCGGGCACTAGCCGCCGCTAACGGTATGGGTAATAATCGTCTCTTTTTTTTTTGAACAGCTGAATTAAAATTACCCTGAGAGATTGTTAAATCAAAGTCGCGAATTTCATTAATTTCATGTCTGGTTGGTGACGATTCTTCAGTTTTCTTATTGCAAAGCAAACAATTATTCTCAGAATCAAAAGGTATCATCTTTTCACATATGGCACAATTTTTTATTGATAAAATTGTCCCTACGCCTAATGTGTTTAATTCGAATTGTTGATTTGCAATGTAATAAACAACTCTTCGTGAGTTTACGGACCAATATATAATCGGCCAAGTATAATGAGAGTGTAAGTAATCAACCCATGTTTCCGCTGGTGAATTTTCTGCATCAAACTCAATAAGCCACGAAGAAAGATCTTCTGACCATGCTAATTTTACACTGTTAAGTTTCAGGTCCCCTTTTATGAAAAAATTAGCCATAAGAACTTTGGATGAGGAGTTATGCTTGGCTTCGGTAATTGCCCTCTGGGTTTCTTTTCTATTAACCAGCTGTTGCAGAAAAGTATTATTTTCTCTCCATGCTAATTTCTCGGAGTCATAAATTGCAATAAAAGCAGTCGTGGCTCTTGAATAAGCACAAAATAATTGAGCATCCTCCATATTTGAGGAATCCAGTGTAATAACAACAGGTGATTCCATACCACGAAAACGAGATACAGTTTCAATATTTATATCAAAATTTTTTATGTCTTTCTGGAGGAAGTTTTTCACTAAATCCGTAGGGACAAGGACGGTTATCTCATCAGATGGCACAGAACTTTCTTTCAGTCGTAAGATTTCATTAAGCAATGTGGAAAGTGGATCGATAACAACTAATTCTTTTAACGTATCTGGTTCGTTATTTCTGGGGGACGTAATTTGATATGATGAAGGCCTGATAGCCATTAAATAATCAGTAACGGCTTTGGGACATCTTAAAACAATAGTCAAGCTGAAGGAAAATTGGGAATTAATTATCCGTTGAAGATCAATGTGATTCGTCCCTTTTTCAAAAGAGAACGTTTGGGTTTCATCACAAAATGCAATAATTCTTTTATTTTCAAACCAAAAAAATAAGGTTTCCAACCACGAAGAATGTAACGCCTGTGCTTCGTCAATAATTAAAGCATCATAATCCTTTAGCTTGTTTTTCTTTAATGCACTAAGTAAATCCTCGCAGCATCCTGATTCAAACCAGCCTGCTGGAGACTCGGGAGGCAGGGCTAATCTATTACGAGCCTGATGACATAGTTTGTGCCAGGTAAAAACGTCGCATAATGAAACTGGAGTTTGTTGTCGAATGTATTCAGAAAGACGGTTATTGAAAGTAATAAATAAAACTTTTTTTTGTTCTTTAACCAACCGCCTGGCGAATTCAATTCCAATCAAAGTCTTTCCTGTTCCTGGCCATCCAGTTACAACAAACCGTTGATATTCTGACAGCAGTTCAATGACTTTAATTTGTTCATGTGTGAGTCTTAACCAGAGTTGATTATCATAAATAATTCGGGTTCCCCAGTCAGGCGTGCCATCAAATTGCGGGCATATAGATTTTATTATTAATTGAAGCCGTTCACTTCCTAAATCATTATTTCCTAATGCAGATTTCCAATATTGCATTATCTCAATAGTGTACTTTGCAATTTCCGGGAGTTGGCTTTTATCAACGAATATTTTTCTAAATGGTCTTACAGACGCATCAACCATTGCTGTATTTATAAGGTTATTATCGAAATAGCTATCAGGAAAAATAAAACCATAACCAATACGCAATCGTAACGTTGTTGCTCCTCCTAACCAACGGGCTAATCCATGAACATTGTTACGTGTTTGCTTCACTACATCGACATTATTATTAGTTTTGAGATGTACAAAAATAGGGCCATCTACGCGATATATCCCACTTTTTACTTCGAAAGCCAAAACACCATAGATACGGTGGAGAACAAGAAAATCTATTTCTCCACTTGGTGGTAATTTCATACCCAAATGCCGGGCTGCCGAACTCAACCAAGGAAGACTATGAATCACAGTGAAGTCATCGGACAGCCCTTCTTTTAGCAGGGCATAGACCGTTTTTTCTCCATAACTATCATTATCAATAGGTCCAAATGCCGGAATCATTTTGGCCATATTACTATTTCCTTATAACATGCTCCTGACAGAAATTTTCACGATGTTACATCGTCCAGTGATTCGAAATAACTTCCGCTTGTTTTAAAATTAACTCCACCGCCCCCGGTGTTTTATCGGGCGGATACTTGTATCGACGCAGAGTCTGGCGAACCAGGATACGCAGTCTTGCACGTACACTTTCACGTACCTGCCAGTCCACGGTTGTGGATTGCCGCAGCTTCAGTGTAACTTCTATCGCCAGTTTCTTAAGTACCTCATCCCCCAACTCACGAACGGCGCTTTCGTTTTCTGCCAGTGCGTCGTAGAAGGCGATCTCGTCAGGATTCAGGCCAAGAGCATCATCACGTTCCATTGCGGACTGAAAATCCTTCGCCATCTGGATCAGCTCTTCAATCACCTGCGCCGTCTCAATAGCCCGGTTGTTATATTTAATCAATACCGCCTGTAGACGTTCCGAATACTTCTTCTCCTGCACCACGTTATTTTTCGTGCGGGACTGGATACCATCATTAATAAGTTTTTCCAGCAACTCTACCGCCAGGTTACGATATGGCATATCGTGGACTTCCTGCAAGAACTCATCAGAAAGTAAGCCAATATTGGGCTTATCCAGCCCGGCCAGCGTAAAAATATCATCCACGCCATTAGCAATTACGGCATTATCCAGAATCTGTTTTAGCGCGGAGTTCTTCTCGGTCTGGCTTATTTTTTTGTCCACACTGGTAAATTTGCTGATAGCGGCCTTCACCGCAGACAAGAAAGCAATCTCCAGTTTATAAGGCTGCGCCGCATCCAGCGTGCAGCAAAGTGACCAGGCTTTAGTAATTGCCAGTACGTTATCCAGAAAACGCTTCTTACCGTCTTCAAGGCCGAGCATATAGTTTGCAACCGGCACCAGCAGCTTCTGCGCGTGCGCCTCAAATCCGGTATAATCAAAACCCGCTGACGTTGCTGTTTTGGCAAACATACCGTGGATGATGTCCAGCTTTTCCAGCATGATTGCCAGCGCTTCTTCAGCATTAATGGTCGCATCACCTTTACCGTTTGCATCGGTATAGGTTTTAAGCGCCAGTTTCAGTTCATTGGCGATACCGATGTAATCCACCACCAGCCCGCCGGGTTTATCTTTGAATACCCGGTTGACGCGGGCAATGGCCTGCATCAGGTTATGGCCGCGCATCGGCTTGTCGATATACATGGTGTGACAGCAGGGGGCGTCGAAGCCGGTCAACCACATATCGCGCACGATAACCAGCTTCAGCGGATCGTTCACATTCTTGAAGCGTGACTCTAGTCGTTTTTTAGTTCGCTTGTTGTAGATATGCGGTTGCAGCATTGCCTTATCGGACGCTGTACCGGTCATCACGATTTTGATTTGTCCTTTTTCAGGATCGTCATTGTGCCACTCCGGGCGTAGCGCGATAATTTCATCGTAAAGATGGACGCAGATTTCTCGGCTCATCGCGACAATCATCGCCTTGCCGTCCATTACGGTATTGCGCTTCTCAAAGTGGGAAATCAGATCAGCGGCAACCTGCTGGAGACGAGGTTTAGCACCAACCAGTTTCTCCAGACGGCTCCATTCACCTTTGGTTTTTTCACGCAGCTCCAACTCATCATCTTCAATCAGTTCATCAACCTGATCGGAGAGCGCCGCCAGTTCTTCATGATTGAGATCGAGTTTCGCCAGCCGGGATTCGTAGTGAATAGGCACTGTTGCGCCATCGTCCACCGCATCCTGAATATCGTAAATCGAGACGTAATCGCCAAATACAGCGCGGGTATCGCGATCCTCTGCCGAAACCGGTGTTCCAGTAAATCCCAGAAACGAGGCGTTGGGCAGCGCGTCACGCATATGTTTAGCGTAACCGTATTTATAGACGCCGGTTTCCCGGTCCAGATTAGCTTTCATGCCGTACTGGCTGCGGTGCGCTTCATCGGAAATAACAACGATGTTACTGCGCCCATTGAGTATCGGATGGGCGTTTTCCCCTTCCTCCGGTGAGAACTTCTGCACGGTAGTAAAGATAATGCCGCCGGCATCGCGGGTTGCAAGCAGTTCACGCAGTGCTTCGCGATCATCTGCCTGCACCGGCATCTGTTTGAGCAGTTCCTGCGCCTGACAAAACGTACCGTAAAGCTGACCGTCCAGGTCGTTACGATCGGTCACGACCACAATCGTTGGGTTGCCCATCTCCGGCTGTTGTAGCAGTTTGCCGACATAACAACACATGGAGATGCTTTTACCGGAACCCTGTGTATGCCAGACCACACCTGCTTTATTACTGCCAGGCTGAATGTTGCTGTGCAGGGCCAGTTGCTTACCGGTAGCAGCGACAATTGTCGCCTGCACGGCCTCGCGCACCGCGTGGAACTGGTGATAACCGGCTATTTTTTTAATCAGCCTTTCATCGTTGTTCTCGAACAAAACGAAGTAACGGATATAGTCGAGCAGCAGTTCCCGGTTACAGAACCCCCGCACCATAGTTTCCAGTTGCCATTCCAGTAGAGGCTTATCATTTTCATTGCTGATGGTCTTCCACGGCATAAAACGTTCTTCCGTAGCCGTCAGGGACCCCACACGTGCCAGATAGCCATCGCTGACAATCAGCGCTTCATTGCTGATAAACAAATCGCGAATTTCATCTTTATAGGTCTGTAACTGGTGGTAGGCATCCCAGATATCTACTTTATCGTCGATGGGGCTTTTCAGCTCCACAACCGCCAGCGGTAGTCCGTTAATAAAGCAGATGATATCCGGGCGACGAGGTTGTTTCGTTCCGCTGATGGTCATTTGATTGACCACCATAAAACGGTTGTTTTGCGGCTGGTTAAAATCCACCAGCAGAGCGTGATCGTGGATAAGTTCTTCGTCGCGGCGGTACTGAACCGGTACACCTTCCAGCAGCCAGTGATGGAAGGCTTTGTTACTGGCAATCAGATCCGGGCTTTCAGCACGAGTAATACGGGAGATAACCTGTTCGAAGACGTCTGCGGGCAGATGCGGGTTGAGTTTTTGCAGGCAGGAGGACAACACGGGTGTCAGGAATACATCATGATAGCTGGCGCGTTGCGGGTTACTACCATCAGGAGCAATATCCGGCCCGTGATGAATTTCCCAGCCTTGTTCGGCAAACCACCCCAGGCAAAGCTGTTCTAAGTCGTCTTCGGTTAGCATCGGTAACGTCCTGTGTTAAACGTGTTCGGCTTCTTCAGTGATAATTTCAGCTTCATCATGCCCGTTAAAGGTTCGCTTAATCAACTGATTAAGTTCCGGTAGACATGTTGAAAAGGCTTTTTCAAATGCCGTCATATGTTCTACCAACCAGTCGACCATCTCCGGCCACTTTTCCTGATCTGCGATGCCATTGATGGGTTTTCTGTAAGTAATACGACAGGATTTCTTATCCGGTAAGGCCTGCCAAACAATTTCATGCCCAAAGCGATTTTCGATAGCGGATTTGCGTTCATGAAGCCAGTCAAACGCGAATGTATTGGTTTGTGCTGACGGTTTGGCAATCCAAAGCTCAACCCTAATTTCTTTTTTGCTGAAGATAAGATTGTACGAAACGCCACTGATGCCAGAACCTGCGCTTAACCAGTGGTCGGTTGACGGGCTGATATTATTGTAGAGTGAACATGAGCTAACGCGGAATTTCTCCAGAGCCTGGGTCCAGAACGCCTTACGTAAATGGTGGCGAGCTTTGGATTCTCCAGTCGTGGACTGCTCCTCAGCCTCTTTCTGCGCCATACCGATCATGTAAGATTCCGCTTCCGGCGTTGGGATAACCTGCTTGATATCAATAAACACATCGTTACCATAACGGTAAGGTGTTACCTTAAAGCACTGTACGCGAATATTGAACTGCATTAACCAGAGTGCGGTATTGGTTGCTTCTTTGCGGAAATTTGCTGCGACCATCATAATGCGCTGTGAACGATTCTGGTTAATTTGCACCTCTTCCAGGCTATCGTGCTCAAGAAATTCAGCCAACACGTCAGCCGCAGGACGCGTTTCTTCTGGTTCGTTCTGATCGAGGTAACGCTGGAAGATCTCTACGATATGTTCTTTGCGCAGGTTCGCACAGTAACCCGCATATTTCAGCGCCTGCCAGACGACATCACGACCGGAATCGTCAAGTTTGTTCTCAATGATCACCAGATTACCGTCTTTGTCGATCGCCAGTAGATCAAGCCGCTCTTTGGTGTCGTCAAACCCGGCAAACTCTTTCTGGATGATAAGTAGTTCATCATCACTGTTGCGAGTCAATGCCTGCGGATGCTTCGCCAGCCATTCCTGCAAGTGATAGCGTTCGGTGAAACCCGCGTTAGTAAAGGTAGTTTCCTGGAGCGGTTGCAGGCTATTGCTGGGCTGATCAACTTTAAACATAGTCAGCTTCCTTGGCTATTTCCTCGGCTTCCGGTAACGTGATTTCGCCGGACAGGAGTTTGGGGAGTAGGGTATCGCGTAGCTGTGAAAGCAGTGTGTTTTGATTGTGCTTTACCCGATTATTATCAATGACAAAATTACTAAACTTACCAAATTTCACTAATAATTCGTCAGGAGGTATTACCCATGGCATATTTTGAAGCACTCCTGCATCAGCCCTTTGCCTTCCGCTGGTCCCCTGCATACTTTGAATGGCCGTTATTCTGAAGGATTCT
This sequence comes from Mixta theicola, assembly GCF_002895925.1. GTDB lineage: Bacteria > Pseudomonadota > Gammaproteobacteria > Enterobacterales > Enterobacteriaceae > Mixta > Mixta theicola. The sequence goes on from NZ_NWUO01000011.1 coordinate 154,530, forward strand.
AAGCGGGCAATAAAATAACTTATAGATAAAGGAAGATCCCGTTTTACCCTCATCACAATAAACTCAGTTGATCCCCAACCGACTGTGTCATTAGAGGATAGAAAGTCTACAAATGCAGTTTTTCCATTCTCAAGACAAGGTGTTATGCGAGCCAAGAGAGTGTCGCCATTTTTAAATTTTGTGCCACTAGTTACTTCTCGAAAAACAACTTCTTGTACTGAATGTCCTTTAACAGGAACATTTTTCATATCAAGATACGGAGCATTAATTCCTTTTTTTAATATTCTTTTTGGGTTGAATTCGATAATTTTTCCCAAATTGTCAATAGCCCATCCTTCTGGAATCTCACCTAAGTCACTTTTCTGCATTGCAGACGGAAACAGTTCTGCTGTGGCCTTTAACTCAGTATATTGCTCAGGGTGCTCACGCTCAAAAATCGCCAGCGCGTCAGCACTTTTCCCGGAAATCGCCGTCATGGCAGCAAGCGTCGCCTCTTCTTGCGAACCACCCGATTCCAGCACCGTGATTTTGGTTTTTACCGGTTCAAAATCAACAAACCAGCTTTTGAACAGGGCTTGTGCTATTTGTTCGAGCGTTTGATTTATTTTCGTATTATTATTAATTTTTGCATCTAGTGAAGCTAAAATACCAGCGATGTGATCCTGAATTTTCCTGTCCGCCCAAAAAACTTCAAGTGGATGAACATGATTGCGATTCAATGCCGGATTTGCTGCACCAACATCCATATCTTTCAATAACTGACTAATATTTTTAAAGAAATAATAAACGAAAATTGGGTTGTTATTTTTAAAGTCTTTAACCCAGAGAGTTGTATCATGCGGCCAATAGGGACCATCAATATAGAATACTGTACCAAGACTTCCTTTTCGTCCCAATACGACTCCAGGACCTGAAATTTTTGCTTCATTGTGATAGCTGGATATACCTCCAGAAGAAACAACAGGGATATTTCCTTCCACTTGATCTTTTTTGGTGATGTCGAAGCCTCTCTGCAAAATAACTTGTTCACCAATTTTTGTTTTATAGAAACTAAAGCTCATATCCCAACCCTTCCAGATTAGTTTTAATCTGCTTCTCCAGTTCCACACCTTCCAATAGTTGTTCTTTAAGCTGGGTTGTTAAACGCGACATCTTATCTACAAACGATTCATCATCTTCTTCTTGCTCAGCAGCACCAACATAGCGCCCTGGCGTCAGGACAAAATTATTTTTCTTTATATCATCCAGCGTGGCAGCAAAGCAGAAACCAGCTTCATCTTCATAATCTTTATCCGTCTGCCAGGCATGGAAAGTATCTGCAATCTTGCTGATATCATCCGACGAAAAGTCGCGTAATACGCGATCTTTCATAAAGCCAATCTGGCGAGCGTCGATAAACAACACTTCACCTTTACGGTGCGCTTTGCCGTTACCACCCGATTTATCTTTGGTTAGCAGCCAGATACAGGCCGGGATTTGGGTGTTGGTAAACAGTTGCCCAGGCAGCGCGACCATACACTCCACTAGATCCGCCTCGATAATCGCCCGGCGGATTTCACCTTCACTGTTGGTATTGGAACTCATCGATCCGTTTGCTAGCAACAGTGCCATCGAACCTTTCGGGGCCAGATGATGGATCATGTGCTGCATCCAGGCAAAGTTGGCGTTACCCTGTGGCGGTGTGCCGTACTGCCAGCGGACGTCATCTTCCAGCTTCGCATTCCACCACTCTTTCATATTGAAGGGTGGGTTAGCCATAACAAAATCGGCACGTAGATCCGGGTGCTGGTCGTTCAGGAACGTATCAGCGTTTTGTTTGCCGAAATTAAAATCAATACCGCGAATCACCATGTTCATCGCAGCCAGACGCCAGGTAGTAGGGTTAGATTCCTGCCCATAGACGGAGATATTGCGCTTTTGCTCAGCGGCGTTGTAATGCTTTTCATCAGCGTGCGCTTCGATAAAGCGATCGCTGGACACGAAGAACCCGCCAGAACCCATCGCAGGGTCATAAACGCGGCCATTATAGGGCTGGAGCATTTCAACAATCAGCGTGACGATGCTTTTTGGGGTGTAATACTGGCCGCCCTGTTTGCCTTCCGCCAGCGCAAACTGACCGAGGAAATATTCGTAAACGTGACCGAGAATATCTTTGCTCTTCAGATTGAGCTTCACACCGTTGTATTTAGGTTCGCTAAAACTGGTATCGGAGAAAACGTTAATTAGGCTGATTAACAGGTCATTGCCAAGCTGATAGTGCCCGATACGGTTAAGGATGTTTTTCAGTTTCGGGTTGCTGTTTTCGATAGTGTCAAGAGCGATATCTATCAGCTTTGATACTGACGTCATGATGATATTTTTGCCGCTATCGTCTTTCCCCAGAACCGTACCTACAGGCAAAGCAGCATTGGTTTTAAGCGTTTCCCAGCGAGCCAGTTTGGGCACCCAGAAGACGTTTTTCTCGGTGTAGTAATCCTGAACTTCCAGCTCTTCTGCGATCGCCTGCTGGTACGCTTCTTCCGTGCCGTAATCATCACGAGAAAGCGCGTAAATGTTGTCCGGGTTGGACTTGTCTTCAAACAGCCCTTTCAGTTCCTTTTGACGGGCGTCAAAGGCATCTGAAACATACTTCAGAAAGATAAGCCCCAGAACCACATGCTTGTAGTTGGCCGCGTCCATATTGGCGCGTAGCTTGTCTGCGGCTTTCCAGAACTTAGTATCCAGATCGTTCAGAAATTGCTGTTCAGCGTTGTCCATCAAAACCTCAAAAAAATCATCTGTGCCTGGTTCGGTATCCAGGTTGAGTAAAATCAGGGAAAGTACCAAGGATCATACCCTGACGTCAGCTCGATACCAAGATGAAGGGCTGATTTCCGCATCAATACCTAGTGGCAAGGGGGGATGACTCTTTAACACTTATAGGCGCAAAATAACGGTGTTTTTCATTTTCCTACCGGAGCATCTTACGCGCTATGACCACTCTCGTTTTTTCCTATTCTCATGCAGACGAAGCGCTGCGCAATGAGCTTGAGAAGCATCTTTCCCCCCTGAAGCGCATGGGCAAGATCACGACATGGCATGATCGTCGCATCATTCCAGGACAAGAGTTTGAGAACCAAATAGATCACTACTTTTCTCAGGCTGATATCATCCTGTTGTTGATTAGCAGTGATTTCATTGCTTCTGATTATTGCTATCAGGTAGAAATGACCAACGCTCTGGAGCGGCATAAACGGGGCGAGGCGGTGGTCATTCCGGTCATCTTAAGGGAGTGTGCTTGGCATCAGCTACCGTTCGGCAGCATTATGGCGGCGACCGTTGATGGTAAACCCATAACCAAGTTTGCCAGCCATGATGAAGGCTACGTTCAGGTCGTCAACGCAGTCTCCCGCGCCATTGCTAATATGGAAGCGAAGAAACCGCAGCAGAGTACTTATGCCCCTTCCCCTGCACCAGAGAACCCAATGTTCCAGGCAACGGATACCGTTTGGGCTCCTCGCTCCAGCAATCTTTCGCTGCCAAAGTGTTTTACCGACCTTGATAAGGATCGTGCCTGCCGTGATGGTTTTGAATATGTCGCCCGTTACTTTGAAGGATCGCTGACTGAACTCAAAAAACGCCATGCCGGGTTAGAGGTCGATTTTCAACAGCGTGATGCAGACGCCTTCACTTGCGCGGTCTACATGGGCGGGAGCAAAGTCGGTCAATGCGCAATCTGGCGTAATAGTGGGCGCAATATGGGTATGGGCGATATCGGTTTGTAGTGGTTTACTGAATTTGGCCACCTGAACAGAGGTGATATGCTCACCTCAGAACAATACAGGTGCCCCAATGAAAAGAAGAAATTTCAGTCCTGAATTCAAACGCGAATCCGCTCAGCTGGTTGTTGATCAAAATTACACCGTCTCTGACGCTGCTAAGGCTATGGATGTTGGTCTTT